>NZ_CP058372.1:0-600000 GCF_049244075.1 Gardnerella sp. KA00390 | reverse complement strand
ACTGGATTAAGACCAGCACTACGAACCTCTTGTATGAGATGATCGGCTCCAAGCACTAAAACATTAGAATTTCTCGGAACGTAGCGAGCAACCATTCTTGCTGCAACAACAGAAGAAGTTATAATCTGCCACGGCTCTACTTTTAAGCCGAAACTTTCTAGTTGACTTGCTACAACTTCTTGAAAACGAGAAGAATTATTAGTCGTATATTCAATAAACATGCCATTTTTTTGAGCATTTTCAATTGATTCAGCAGCATATTCAACGGATTTTCCGCCTCTATACACTACGCCGTCTAAGTCAAGCAAAGCTAAGCGAAAATTCTTGCTTAACGCAGATTTACTATTTGAAAAATTCGTTCGTTCATCAAGTTGCATAGAATATCCCCACATGATTTTAAAAATATCAAAGTAGCAAACGCCCGGCTTACTATACTCTCATAATACAGAAGCCGGGCTTAGAAAATATGGTTGTACTATTCCTCTTCAGACTTAACTGCACTCATCTCTATAGTTTCAGTATTGTCTGCGATTTGTGAATCATCGTCTGAATCGTCTGAATCTTCGCCCGAATCATCGTCTGAATCATCCGAATCGTCTGAATCATCCGAGTCATCATCTGGAGCAAATTGCGCATCATCTTCACTAATGCCAACTTCGTCCATAATCGCATCATTAAGATGTTCCAAATCGTAGTCAATCACAACATCTTCTGGATTTTCTTCGTCTTCAATATCTGCGTATTGCTCTTCTAAGCGATCAAGCAAAGAGTCAAGCTCAATAGCCTCATCACTTCGCCCAGCCTCCTCTAGGAAGTACTGTTCCGCTTGAACTGCACGCATTCTATACTCGCCAGGCAAACCCTTAGACCTACCCATTGCGTGAACAAGCTCAATAGCCTTATCCGAATGGTTTGTATCTGCCAAAACACCTGCGTACACAAGGAACATTTCTGCCTTGACTTCGCCAGTAACCCTTCTAGCTTCATCCGACATGCAGATTTCCAAAGCCTTATCAAGGTTGCCCATACCGCGCTCACAATCGGCAATAAATGGAAGATAATCCATGTAGCCATTCATTCGCATAGCTGTTCTAAACTCGCGCGCAGCAAGCTTGTAATCACCCTGACGGTATGCAATAAATCCTAATGTTTCGCGCGAAAAATCAATACGCGATGCCTGCTTTGCAGCCCACTTTGCATGTTCCAATGCAAGCTCTGGATCTTCTTCTTGCAAAGCATAAGCTGCGAGAATATGCAAACCAATATTTTCAGAATGTTCCTTAGAAAGACCGCGCAAACGCTCACGAGATTCTTTAGAAAGCATGGAATATTCTAAGCCCTTAGGCATCTTAGGTTCGCCTGGACGCCTATCAGTATAAGGGTTTTGAGATGGGTAAGAAACAGTTCCATCCGAGTTTCTACGAGGACCATTTTCAAAGCGGAAAGACGACTTTGAATCGCGCTTTCTAGAATCATTCTTCTTAAAATCACCCTTGTGGAAGCCACCGCGATTATCTTCAAAGCGGCGATCATTGCGCTCGCCACGATTATCACGATCAAACTTCTTGTACCTTGGATTGCCATTTTCTTCCGACTTGGCATCAAAACCACGATTTCTGCGAGTTTCGTGATTATCTTTTCTATCGAATCTGCGATCACTGCGGTTATCACGATCATCACGGTTGAACCTATGATCATTATCACGATGGTTAAACCTACGATCGTTATCCTTCTTAAAACCGCTCTTATTGAATCCACCTTTGTGGAATCCATTGCGTCTTAAACCTTCTGAACTACCAGAATCACGCTCAAAATCGTCACGACGACCGTTCTTATGATCATCATATCTGCGATCATTGTGCTCAAATCTACGTTCGCCATCACGGTGATTAAACTTTCTGCCACCATCTTTGTGGAATCCACCCTTATGGAATCCGCCACGATGCTCGCCGTTTCCACCATTTTTACCGCCATTTTGACGGCTAAAATGGCCACGATTACCAAACGACTTACCACTACGCGATCCGCGTTCTTCGCCCATTATTGGCATACCTTTCAAATTCTAAAAATATAAAATTATACTAAAAATCTAATATTAAAAACAAATCAAACACGCTTAAAAAACTAAGCACGCTCAACAGCGCCAATAGCCTTCTTGCCCCTACGAATCAAAGCAAAACGACCATGTAAGAATGAATTATCATTCAAAATGTCATCGACACTGTCTACTCGATTATTGTTAACGTACAAACCACCGGCTTCAATAGCACGACGAGCTTCAGAAATTGTGCGGAACAATCCAGCAGCAACAGCAGCTTCAACAACGCGATTACCACTATTTGCTTTAGCAAATTCTAAACTACCATCCTGCGCCTTAACCTTAACACCATCCAAGGCAGCTTCAAGAGTTTGCTCATCAATAGCGTCTAAATCACCCTTACCAAACAATGCCGAAGAAGCAGCAATAGCCTGATTCGTAACATCTTCACCATGAACAAAGCTTGTAACTTCCCAAGCGAGAACACGCTGAGCTTCACGACTTCCTGGGTCTTCTTGAATTTGCTTGTTCAAACGCTCAATCTCGCTCTTAGGCAAGAACGTAAAAGCTTTAAGAAGCTTAACAACTTCATCGTCTGGCTGATTAAACCAGAACTGATAGAAGCGATAAGGGCTAAGCATTGTAGGATCAAGCCACATTGCGTTACCCTCCGACTTGCCAAACTTACGACCTTGATTATCCGTAATAATCGGGCTTGTAAACACGTGCACAGAAGCTCCGCGAACCTTACGAATCAAGTCCATGCCAGAAGTCAAATTACCCCACTGATCAGATCCGCCAAGTTGCAAAGTAACATTGTAATTATCAAACAAGTACAAGAAGTCGTTTCCTTGCAAAACCTGATAGCTGAACTCAGCAAAAGAAATTCCTTCGTCGGAGTTTAAGCGGCGAGCCACAATATCCTTAGAAAGCATTGTGCCAACACGGAAATTCTTACCAACATCACGCAAAAAGTCAATAGCAGACATCTTAGAAACCCAGTCGTAATTGCTAACAAAACGAACAGGATTTTCACCATCAAGAGGCAAAATTCTGCCAATCTGCTTGCGTAAGCGCTCTGCCCAACCAGCCACAATATCTTTAGAATTAAGCGTGCGTTCTCCACTTTGACGAGGATCACCAATCAAACCAGTAGCACCACCAACTAACGCAATAGGATGATGACCTGCAGCTTGCAAATGACGCATATTAATAAGCTGAACAAGATTACCAATATGCAATGAAGCAGCAGTAGGATCGTAACCGCAATAATACGTTAATGGTTCTCCGTCAAGCGCTTGAGCAAGCTGCTGCTCATCAGTAGATTGTGAAATTAATCCACGCCACTTTAGCTCTTCAAACAAGGAAGCAAATCCAGCTTCCTTGTAATTCCTGACCTGAGCCATTCGTATCTCCTTATTATTGCCAAAACTTACCTAGGCATCGGGCGCTAAAAGCGCAATCCAAGCCTTTCAATTTTGGCAGCACAGGGCGACACTCTTATAAGCAGTTCCATCACTTACAGATTCAGAAAATTTCTTATACTCATCAATCGCAAGCTGAGCTTGAGTAATTTGTTCTTTTACGCGAACAAAAGCCGTTCCACCTTTTCCACATCTAGAAGCTACTGATCCATCACTAGAAAGAACAAGTTTAAGATTCTCAATATCGGCTCGATCTACAAAATCATTCAGAATATTATCAAAATCATCATCACTTAAAACGTCTAAATCCCCACCAAGTTCTTCAGCACGTTTTACGCATAATCCTGATAACTTATGCGCATTTCTAAATGGAACACCTTGTTTTACAAGCCATTCTGCAATATCTGTAGCTAAGGCAAAACCAGTAGCAGACTGTTCACGCAACCTAGCAATATTAAATTGCATTGTTCTAACCATCCCTGCGAATGCTGGAAGCAGAACTTCTAGAGTGTCAATTTGGTCAAAAACTGCCTCTTTATCTTCTTGCAAATCTCTTGCATAAGCAGTAGGAAGACCTTTAAGAGTGGCCATTAATCCAGTTAAATCTCCGATTAATCGTCCTGCTTTACCTCTAGCAAGCTCCGCAATATCTGGATTCTTCTTTTGAGGCATAATAGAAGATCCAGTAGAATAAGCATCGTCTAAAGTTACGAACGCAAATTCTTGAGTATTCCATATAATAATCTCTTCGCTTAAACGAGAAATATCAACGCCAATCATGGCTGCAATAAATGAAAACTCCGCAACAATATCTCTACTTGCTGTAGCATCAATAGAATTCGCGCAGACAGCAGAAAAACCAAGTTCTTTAGAAACTTCTTCGGGATCTAGCCCAAGAGTGTTGCCAGCCAATGCCCCTGCTCCGTATGGGCTTTCGTTTGCGCGCAAATCCCAGTCCGCAAGGCGATTTACGTCTCGCAAAAGCGGCCAAACATGAGCCATTAGCTGGTGTGCAAGCAAAATAGGTTGAGCATGCTGCATGTGAGTACGACCAGGCATTACAGCGTCTTTTGCTTCTAAAGATTGAGCAACTAAAGCATTACAAACATCTAACACGAGAGCAGCCAAAACGCGCGAGTGTCTGCGCAAAAACATGCGTATTAAAGCTGCGATTTGGTCGTTTCTAGAGCGTCCGGCTCTAAGCTTTCCTCCAAGTTCGTTTCCTGCAATCTCAAGCAAACCGCGCTCTAATGCAGTTGCCTCATCCTCGTCTTCTTCAATTGGCGTAAAAGTGCCATTATCCACGCGATTTTGCAACTCGTCTAGAGCTTTTTGAAGATCCTCGTATTCTTGATTTGTCAATAAACCTGCACGATGCAACGCATGCGCATGAGCGCGAGATCCTGCAATATCATCATCCGCTAATCGCCAGTCAAATTGAGTTGACTTGCTAAGCTTTGCAAGCTCTGCGGAAGGTCCTGAGCTAAAACGTCCGCCCCACAAGGCTATTGGATGGTTTGCGTTGGCATTTGCATTGGCATTTGCATCGTGCATAGTTATATTCTTCTTTCTGCTTTCCTCTTGTTAGTTGTTCTTTGCAACGCGCATATCTCGAGCCGCTGCAACCTTGCTAGACAATCCGTAGATTTCAATAAATCCGTTGGAAGCGCGCTGGTCGAAAGTATCGGAAGAATCGTAAGTAGCCAAGTTAAAGTCATACAAAGACTCATCCGACTTTCTGCCTGTTACAACAGCCTTTCCAGCGTATAAAGTCATGCGAATATCGCCAGAAACATGCTCTTGCGTTTCGTTTATGAACGCGTTCAAAGAACGCACAACTGGCGAGAACCACTGGCCGTCATACACAAATTCCGCCCACTTTTTATCAAGAGCACGCTTAAGCCTATGCTGTTCGCGCTCCAAGCAGCAATTCTCAAGCTCTTGATGAGCCGTAATCAAAGCTTGCGCGCCTGGAACTTCGTACAATTCGCGAGACTTAATGCCAACTAGACGATCTTCAATAATGTCGATTCTGCCGATTCCTTGTGCCCCAGCTCTTTTGTTCATTTCTTCGATTGCTTGCAATGGAGTTACGCTATGACCGTCAATTGCAACTGGAATACCTTTTTCAAACGTGATTGTAACTTCGTCTGGAGTTGTAGCTTCCAAAGGATTCTTTGTGTAAGAGTAGCATTCTTCGGTTGGAGCATTCCACGGATCTTCCAAGAAGCCTGTTTCAATAGCCCTTCCCCAAACATTTTGGTCTATAGAATATGGGCTTTTCTTGCTTTGAGTAATCGGAAGCTTGTGCTCGTTTGCAAAAGCGATTTCCACATCGCGAGTAAGCGACAAATCGCGAATTGGGCTAATTGCCTTTAAATCTGGATCCAAAGACTGGATTGCAACTTCAAAACGAACCTGATCGTTTCCTTTGCCAGTGCAACCGTGTGCGATTGTATCAGCATCAAATTCGTGCGCTGCGTGAACTAAGTGACGAGTGATAAGCGGCCTAGAAAGCGCGGAAACTAAAGGATACACGTCTTCGTACATTGCATTTGCTTTTAATGCGAGCATGCAATAGTTATCCGCAAATTCTTCACGAGCATCAACTACATACGATTCAACAGCACCACAAGCCAAAGCGCGATTTTCAATGACTTCGAGCGCTTCTCCACCTTGACCAACGTTTAGTGACACAGCTACAACGTCTTGACCTGTTTGCTCTTTAAGGTACGGAATAGCTACAGATGTATCGAGGCCACCCGAATACGCCAATACAATACGTTTCTTACTAGTCATAGTGACCTCCCAAGGTCATATATTGAATAAATAAACGATATATAGTATATTATACAACCATAGATAAAATCTCAACACGCTTAGAAATACAACGTTTTTATTACATTCCGAAAAATAATATTTAAAAAAATAAGACAATAAAAATAATACTTATGCAATTGATTACACTATAACAAAGTGCAAAACCACAACACTGTGGTCTTTGCAGCAAGTATTATAAATTCAACATCCATCGATGCATATTAGACACAAATATAACTATAAAATGAATAAACTAATACAAAATCACCTAGATGCAACTGAAAGCATCCAATTAGCTCTATCTTCTGCTTCTTCGTTAGAAACACAAACCATAAGCACTGTATCATCGCCAGCAACCGAACCTAAAATACCTTTTAAAGGCTGCCTATCAATAACACTTGCAACATATTGAGCAGCGCCCGAAGGAGTGTGAATCACAACAATATTATTAGCAAATCCAACTTCTGTAATAAGACCAGAAAGAGTCCTAGCAACCTGTTGATCAATCCTAACGGTATCCATTGCGTGACGATTACCAGTTCCATCTCCTAGAACATAAGCAATTCTGCCGTCTGTAAGACGAATTTTAACCGCATTTATTTCATCCAAATCTCTACTCAAAGTTGCTTGAGTAACCTCAAAACCATGACGAGCCAAAACTTTAGCAAGCTGAGACTGTGAAGTAATAACCTCACTTAAAAGCGCCTGTTCAATCGCATTTAAACGTGCAGCTTTAGTCGTAGGACGCTGCTTTCCAGCGGATTCAATAGAACCAAAATCGTCATTATCATCAAAAGCATCGTCAAAATTATTATCTTCATTCACATAACTATGATTAAGCGCATCATCGCTACTAAAATTATTTGACTTCCTATTAGACTCAACCATAATTGGCAATACCTTTCTAAAGAGCACTCCAATCTAATATACATGAATACATAAATATATTCATGAATATATACATTTTAACAAAGCCATAAATACTATTTTATTTACTAAAAAATACGGCTGAACAACCAGATAATACTAATCATTCAGCCGTATTAATTTAAAAAACGCGACTCTGTAACTTATACTCGAACTTATACTCGCAATGTTGCATGCAATTTTTGAGCAGACTTTGTAATAGCCTCTCGAACCGCTTCCATATCATCGCTAGAAAGCGTTCTATCAGCAGCCCTAAATGTTACAGAATAAGCAAGAGATCTTAGCCCTTCTCCAAGTTGTTCGCCTTCATAAACATCGAACAACTCTACAGACTCAAGCAAATCACCAGAAGCTTTAACAATAGCTTCCTTTAAATCGTGAGCAGTCAAAGAAGAAGGAGCAACAAACGCGAAGTCCTGCTTAACAGGAGGGAATGTAGAAACAGGTTTTGCCTGAACAGGCTTAACTTGCATAGCATCAAACAATGCGCTCAAATCAAGCTCGAATGCTGCAGAGTGCTTTGGCAAACCCAAATTCTCATCAACCTGAGGATGAAGCTCTCCAACAATACCAATTTCAACATCGTCGGCACCATCAACAGGAATATACACCTTCGCGGTACGACCTGGATGCCAAGAAGCAGGAACATCATCAGAATTAATCTGACGAACGTCAAAAGCAACGCCGATTCGCTTTCCTAAACGATTAACAGCTTCTACAGCATCAGTCCAATCAACTTCTCTATGAGTTCCAAGCCAACCTGTTTCTTCAGCATTACCAGTTAAAAGAGCTGAAACATGCAAAGGCTGCTCAGGCAAACCTGCATCCAACGCAGCAAGCTGAGCATCCGTAGGACGAACCGAACCAGGCAAAGCAGGAATAGCTGGAGCATTAGGATCCGCAAAATACACGTGACCAAGCTCATAAAGAGAAACATCACTTAAGCCACGACGAATATTTCTGCGAACCGTTCCAGCTAAAGTGGTAAGAACATTCCTTCGAAGCCAAGGACGATCGCCAGCCAAAGGATTTGCGATTTTTACGCTGACTTTAGCAACAGAATCAACGTCTTCACGGAAAGCTTTAAAATCTTCCTGACCAACAAACGGGTAGCTCAAAGATTCAATCAAGCCCATTTCAGCAAGTTCATATGCAATAGCTCTACGAGTTGCTTGATCTTGCGTTAAACCAGTTTTGCCAGTAACAGGAACAGCTGGAACCTTAACAGGAATCTCATCGTAGCCAACCAAGCGCGCGATTTCTTCGACCAAATCGCATGGCTCATTTAAGTCTGGGCGCCAAGTTGGAGGCAAAACAGAGAAGGATCCGTTTCCGCCGCCAGCAACAGAGCAACCAATATCCGTAAGAATATCGCTAATACGATTCAAATCAATGCTTAAGCCAGAAACACGCTCTACTTCGCTAGCTTTGAAAACAATAACACTTCTATCAACAGTATTGTTTACGTCTGTAGGCGTATTAGAAGGCTCTCCAGAACCAAAATCGCTGAGCATTGTAACAGCCATTTGCGCAGCTGCTGGCTGCAAAGCAGTATCAACGCCACGCTCAAACCTGCGAGATGCCTCAGTTGGAAGCTTATGTCTACGAGCTGTACGTGCAATAGAAACGGGGTCAAAGTGTGCAGCTTCAACAAGAATATTCTTCGTTTCGCTCGTTACTTCTCCATACATTCCGCCCATTACGCCAGCAAGTCCAAGAACACGCGAACCGTGATTTCCCTTTGGAGAATCGCAAATAAGCAAGTCCTCAACGTTAAGCTCTCTGTCTTTGCCATCTAAAGTTGTTAAACGCTCTCCAGCTTTAGCGCGGCGAACAACAATAGGACCTTCAATCTTATCTAAATCATAAGCGTGAAGAGGCTGACCTAAGTCGAGCATTACGTAATTTGTAACGTCTACTGCAAGAGATATACCACGCATTCCAGCACGAGTTAAACGCCTACGCATCCAATTAGGGCTAGAAGAATCTGGATTAAAGTTTCTAACAACGCGAGCGTAGTAACGGTCGCATCCAACAACACCATGAATAGGATTATTATCTTCAATACTAACTTCTATATCTTTAGAAGCTCCATCAGACATAGAAACTACTTGATCAGCTTTATTATTAAGTTCAATTACTGGATCAGTGTAAGTTGCACCAGTTGAATGGTGATATTCGCGCGCAACACCCCTATAAGAAAACGCGTATCCACGATCAGGAGTGATGTTAATTTCCAGCAAAGGCTTGTTTAAGTGCAGAAGCGACATTGCGTCGTCTCCAGGTTTAAAAGCATCATATTCAGCTTTAGAGAAACCGTATTCGCGAAGCAAAATAATGCCATCGTGGCTATCTCCCAAACCAAGCTCGCGCTCGGATGCGCACATTCCATTAGAAATGTGGCCGTAAGTTTTGCGAGGCTCAATCTTAAAATCGCTAGGCAAAACTGCCCCAGGAAGAGTTACAACAACTTTTTCTCCAGCAGCCATATTTGGAGCGCCACAAATAATTCCACGAGGAACTTTATTGCCATTTTCGTCTATCTCGTTGTATTTATCTCCAACATCAACATGGCACCAATTAATAATTTTGCCATTTTTTTGCGGCTCAGGAATAGCATCAACAACGTATCCTACAACAATAGGACCTGTAACTTGAGAGTCGTGAATCTCTTCTTCTTCTAAGCCAACTTGCACCAAATCTTTAGCAAGCTGCTCGTAAGTCAAACCTTCTGGCACTTCAACATGATCTTTAAGCCAGTCAATATCTACCATTGGCATGAGTACTACTCTCCCATCACAAACTGTTCACTGAAGCGCTTATCGCCTTCAACCAAATCGTGCATATCGTTAATATCGTGACGAAGCAGCAAAGTGCGCTCCAAGCCAACACCGAAAGCAAATCCCGTATAAACATCTGGGTCTAAGCCTGCAGACTTAAGAACATTCGGATTCACCATTCCGCATCCGCCCCATTCAATCCAACCTGGGCCACCCTTCTTATCTGGGAACCAAAGATCCAACTCCGCACTAGGCTCCGTGAACGGGAAGTAGCTTGGGCGCAAACGGCTTTTTGCATCTGGACCAAACATTGCAACAGCAAGTCGATCAAGAACACCCTTTAAATCAGCCATGCTCAAATGTTTATCTACTGCCAAAGCTTCGCACTGGTGGAAGACTGGAGTATGCGTTGCATCAAGCTCATCCGTGCGGAATACTCGGCCTGGGGACGCAATATACAGAGGTACTCCTCGCTCAATTAACGCACGAACCTGATCGGAAGAAGTTTGCGTACGCAAAACCATGTTAGATCCAACAAATCCTGCAGCATCCTTTGCTTGATTACCTTGCACATAAAAAGTATCTTGCATTTGACGAGCAGGATGATCTGGACCAAAATTCAACGCGTCAAAATCGAACCACTCTGTTTCTACCTCTGGTCCTGCAGAAATCTGCCAACCCATAGACACAAAGAAGTCTTCAAAGTCTTCAATAATACGCGCAATCGGATGGCGAGCGCCAAGCGGCTTACGATTTATTGGCAAGGTCATATCGACTGTTTCTTTTTGAAGCATATTAGCTTCTTCAATAGCCTTAATACGCTCTTGGGCTGCTGCAAATTCACGACCAAAATCAGCGCGTAAAGCCGACATTATCTTGCCAGCTTCTTTCTTTTCTTCTACTTGAAGACTTCCAATAGACTTGCTGGCAAGGGTCATTGCAGACTGAGCTCCTGCATACTTAGTTTTTGCCGCTTTCAACTCTTCCATTGTTTTAGCGGCTTGAACACAAGCTATACCCTCTTTTACTACCTTTGTAATTGCCTTCGAGTCGAACGGCTTACTACTTGCCACAGCACCCTTCCTATCCGTGTTATGTGTACTTTTGTGAAGCATTCAAAAAACGTCTCAAATCTACATTTTTCGCTCATGACTAGACATAGCCAAGCCCATTAGCATTACTGCAGCGCTGGTTGCCAAGTTCATTGATTCTGCTTTTCCGTAAATAGGTATTACCGATATTTCGTCTACTTTATTTAATATTTCTTCTGGCAATCCTCTGGCTTCGTTTCCAAATAATATTGCATTAGATCCTTCGTTATATCCTTTATTTAAATCATCACTTAGTGGTTTTAGAAGATTTGCAAAAGACTTTGGTTTTTTATTTTCCGTTCCATAAATATCAGCTGCAATAACCCTTATTTTTAATGACTTTGTCCAATCAAACCAATCATCCTCACTCATTGTCACTACTGGCAAATGGAATAATGAGCCTGCAGTAGAACGAACAAGCTTTGAATTAAAACGATTCACGCAATCGTCAACAAAAACAACGGCACTACAACCAGCTACATCTGCAACGCGAATAATCGCACCAGCGTTGCCAGGGTCTCTTACCTGCCAGCAGGCTGCAATCAATATAGGATCATAAGCAAAACCAGACTTATATTTGCTTTCTACCCCAATACTATTAAATTCTTTTATAAATTCTTTATCTAAAATAGTAGAATCACAAACGGCAACAATCCCTTGACAATCCGTACTGATCTTATGCATAACTTCTGCTGTTGCAGGGTGCACATAGCACTGATTTTTTAAGGATTCGTCAACAATTTTGCTTATTGTTTCTAAAGATCCATTTTGCAAAATGCCATTTTTAAGATTTTTAAAAGAATTGACATCAATGTAGTCACTATTAACAGCATCTTGCAAAACGTAAATGTCTAGAATCGATTTATGCGCGTACCTTACCGCTTCCCTAACGCTTTGCGGACCTTCTACTAAAAAGCGCCCATCCACTCGCGATTTTGCACGACTTATTGCACAAATACGCTTAACGCGATCGCTATGCGCGTTGTCTATTAACTCTTTTAACGGCATAATATCACTCTACTTTACATATAGTTACAACACGCGTAAATGTTGCAATACAAAACTACTCAACGAAACTACTCATGATGTTCCGACGAACTTTGAGTGGTATATCCTTCAGGTTCTAGTTGGAATGTGGTGTGCGAAACAGAAACTGGAAAATGCTCACGCAAACAATCTTGAAGCTGGCTTAAAATATCAGCACACTGATCCATTGTTAAATCGCGCTCTACAACAACATGTGCCATAAAAATAGGCATTCCTGTAGAAACAGTACTTGCATGCAAATCGTGAACAGCAAGAACATGAGGAACGTGTTCAAGATGATCGCGAACTTTTTCTATATCCAATCCTTCTGGCGTTTGCTCAAGCAAAACTTTTACAGCATTTTTAAGCAAATGTAACGCTCTAGGAATCATCAAAATTGCAATAATCCCGCCAGCTAAAGCATCAAATCCATTCCAACTAGTACTCATCATTACTACAGCAGACACTACAACAGCAACAGATCCCAAAGCATCGTTCATTACTTCTAAAAAGGCTGCTCGCATATTCATGTTGTCTTTAGATTGAGAAACAAGAATTACAAGAGAAGCAAGATTTGCAAGCAAACCAAGAATACCAAAGAAAAGAAGCTGATTTACATCATGTATTCCATTATGATTTACACCAAAAAGACGCATACAAGATTCCACAATCGCATAAATGCCAACAAAAAGTAGAACAAGAGCACCAGCAGCAGCAGTAATTACCTCTAGCCTAGCCCAACCCCAAGTGCGCTTTGCATTAGGTCTTTTGCGCATCAAAATCGCAGTAACCGTAGATGCAGCTAAAACAGAAATATCTGTTAACATATGTCCTGCGTCAATTAACAAAGAAAGTGAATTTGTTAAAACAGATCCAATCACTTCTGCCAAGAATACAATAGACGTTAAAGCCAAAGTGATAGTTAGCTTATGCTGATGCGCATGACTTGCTTTAATAGCATCTTGCAAAGAAGCGGCATTAGTTCCAGAAGTACTTAAATCATTCTTCTCTAAGATTTCACTGGAAGAGTTTGACAAATGATGATTATTCACACAAATCTCCTATGTTCATACAAATAAGTATCTCGATATCGTTTCTCAATATCATTCCCAATATGCCTTATACGCAATGAACCCCAGCCTAAGCTAGGGTTCACGCATAAACATCTAAAGATTAATTATCTAAAAACTTATTCTATTATTACTATTCGTCAATTAACGCGCCGAGATGATGGGAAGTTGATTCGGCAATCAAATCATCTTTAAAATCGCCATTATCAGCAGCATTAATTATCTTCATTGAGACATCAACCACATCTGGCTGCAAAGCATTAACCCAATGAATACGCGAATCTCTTCCAAACCAACCCATTTGTTTTCTAGCAAGACGTTTAGTTTTCTGAGCAATATCAGCAAAAGCATCATCTTCGCTGCATAAGCCATCTAAATAGTCCATTATTTGCTTGTATCCCAAAGCTCTACTCGCAGTAACACCAAGCCTTGAGCGAATCTCTTTAACTTCGTTTACAAAACCCTGCTCGCGCATCATTTTTGTGCGAAGCTCCACTCGCGCATCCAAATCTTCTCTGTTTAAGTCCAATCCTATTTGCACACAATCAATCAAATACTTGTATTTTGGCAGAGTAGCAGAATACGGCTTTCCTGTTAACTCAATAACTTCTAGAGCGCGAATTGTTCTGCGCGAATTTCTTGGATCCATATTTTTAGCCGCCACAGGGTCCAGTTTTTGTAACTCTTCAAAAAGAGCCATTGCTCCTTGCGACTTTTCACGATCTTCCAAAGCTTTGCGAATATTAGGATCTGTACCTGGAAAAGTTATATCATCTACAGCCGCACGTGCATATAGACCAGAGCCTCCAACAAGAATTGGGCGAATACCTTTTTCTTGCAAATCGCGTATGCATTGCCTAGCAAGCGTTTGAAATTTTGCAACGCTCATGGATTCTTCTGGATCAATAATATCTATTAAATGATGCTTAATCTCGCTTTGCTCTTCTTTAGTGGCTTTTGCTGTACCAATATCCATATAACGGTACATTTGATATGCGTCTGCGTTTATAATCTCCGCTTTTACACCACGTTCAGCAAATTTCTTTGCAATTGCAATACCAAGACTCGTTTTGCCAGATGCTGTTGGACCTACAATCGAAATCACTTTCGGCGGTTTGCACACAATGCGCTCCTAATAATCATATTAAACGAACTAAAATCAACCTTAAAGAAGAATCTTTTCTACAAATTTACACAATCAAACATACATAAAAGTCAATAAAAGTAGTAGGAGATTTTGCTTCGACACCAAAGCAGTAGTTGATTACCACACTGTATTACAATCCCCATTGAGGACGACACGCGCTATTGTTGATGTGTTTTATTTTATATGGTACCGTTTTCGCTAACTTAAAACCGAATGATTTTTATTGTTTACACGTGTTCGTGCATTTTACAACTAAAATTATTCGTTCAACGTGATTTATAAAAGGATTCTATTTGGTTTTACGTTAATCATTTTGTTGTCTTTTCTGCACCGATGGAGAATAGATATGATTACTATTTCTCATGTAGCATATGCGATTTTAAAACGTTATGGGAAAATGAATATTAATCGCTTACAATTACTTTCTTACTATTGCCAAGCTTATAACCTAGCATCCACTAATTCTCCTTTGTTCTATAACAATTTTCAGGCTTGGCGCAACGGTCCAGTATGCCTAGATTTATTTAAGATGCACAGAATTAATGATGTTTTTATAGAATGTAAAGATATTGTTCTAGGACCTTATGAACTTAAAAATCATCTTACTTATTCTAATTTACTCACTATCTATAACGTTTGCGACGCTTTAATTGATTTTAGTATTGAAGAACTAGAAAATCGCGCCCGCAGTGAGATGCCATGGATTGATGCACGCAGAGGGATATTACCAAATAAGGCTAATGAAGTAGAAATATCTAAGAAAATTATTCATGATTATTACGTAAAACATCCAGTAATTAATACGAATTCACGAACAACACGAAGCAAAGAATTTAGAAAAGATGATGAAGGACTACAAAAAGACATACAAGATATAATTTCTGAACAAATTGAAAAATTTAATCAATATAATCAAGATGAAAAAGTTAGAAGAATAAGACGGGCTGAAAAAATTTTAAGAGAAAAATTAAGCATATTGAATGGGCTTAAAAATAATAAAATTTATTTTGATGAAAACATTGTTCGTATTACAGCACGACATTTTGTTGACTACATAAACAATGATATTAATGATAAAAATAAAAATAAATAAGTGGTATAGGTCAAAACATACGGCGCAAATAAGTATGCATAGGAAAATCAAAAAGCTCTAGATCTTATACCTAGAGCTTTTGCTCTGATTATTTCCGTCTGTTGTATGTGCTATATCACATATCGTACATACTTGTGTGCAAGCGGTAAACAACGCCCACTGTTCTATGCTAAAGGCGTTGTAAACATTGGGTTTTGCTACAAATAACGCCACTGTTTGAGCAGTGGCGTTTTTGCGTTTGTGGAGTCGCGGGGAATTGAACCCCGGTCCGGAAACCGTACCCTCGGTCTTCTACGTGCGTAGTCTGCTGGCCGTACGGCAGTTTTTCTGCCCCCATGTTATCGCAGACAATTCATGGCGAGCATATCTACAGTAAAAGTCCCTGAACTACCCTGCAGCTCGGCAATTCAAGCAAGTCTTCTAATGACGTTTAGCACCACTCCGAAGACGTGAGTGGGTAAACGGAGCAGCTGCTCACTGGTTAATCCTGGCGCGAAGCTCAGGCAGCAAGAGCGAACTCAGTGCGATTAGATTTAGCACTTATTCTTTTGCGAAAGGACGTTTACGAGTGGACTTTCGCATTCTCGGCACGCTTCCCCGCGGCGAACAGATCACCGTCGAAACCGATCGACCCCTTTTGATTTATCAAACTATCAATTAGATACTGGCATAAAGCCAGAATAATCATTATAAATAAACGTTTTAACAGAGTCAACCTGTTTTAGAATATTGATTTATTTCAGAATCACTTAAAGCTCAACTAAAGCTCACCTAAAGATTTATTCCAGAATCACTTACCTTTAGTCTCACCTGTTTTAACACCATCACTATTGCCTTTGGCAAGCTTCTTCGATTTTTCAACAAATCTTCTATTAACAACAAACGTACAAATTGACGCAACAAACACGCAAATAAATATTGTAACGTTTCTAGCTCTAGCATTTCCAAGACTTTTTACAGCATTAACATGAAGAGCAACAGCAGATTCCGCATCAACAGTGGTCTTTACTTTTCCGCCACTAACGCTCACAGTTTTAGTACAATCTTTAGACTCATAAACATTGCAATATTCACCATCTGGCAAGTCAGTCTTATAACTCACTTTTTGCGGCTCTTCCGTATTATTAATCGCAAGAAAACCCTTGTTTCCTCGGCTAAATGCAACGTTATTATCGTCATCATCTTGCCAATTAGTAACCTTAGTGCCCCTAACGGCGTTGTAGAACCCAATCATTCCGCGAATCGAAGTTAGCCTTTGCGTGCATTGCCACTTAGAATCCTTTGCACAACTCACATCAGGAATTGAAGTTTGCGTAGCTCCAGGTGCTCCCTCATCTCGTTTTGTAAACTCATAACCAGAAAACACATTTGGAGTTCCATATGGATACGCCAACATAAACGCGTTTGCAAGCTCGTATTTTTTACCATCTTTATACGTCAAAACTCTGCTTGCATTATCTCGCTCAGTATCCCAATTTGTAACGAAAATCGCAGCTTTTTTGCTTGGAATTAACTTATCTGTGATATGTTTAAGATTCTCAATAGACCCATAAAAATAGTTTCTAAGCCTATAAGAGTACTCAAATTCATTCACTTCACCAGTTTGCAAATATTGGTCTGGCTGAATTCTAGGGTCTTGCTCAGAAAACCCTATTGTTTCTTGCATCCACCAAATCTTATCTGGCGTTGTTCCAGCAGCCTCTGCAGCTGCATCTTTTATGCCCTTTACATCTTGCGGAGACATGTGTTTTGCAGCATCAACTCTAAACCCAGCCACTCCAAGCTTTAACATATGCGCAAAGTACTCTCCCAAAGTTTTTTGCACATGAGGATTAGAAGTGTCTAAATCCAATAGTCCAACAAGTCGATGCGTCCAAACGATTTCTGCTTTTCGATACGTGTTGATATTTTCTGTTGACTTATGAAAATCGTCTTTTGTATATCCTGCATCTGGGAACGACTGATTTGCAGCATCATACTTGCTTCCACCAACACCAACAGTGTCTTTGTTTGCAAAACCAGTTGTGTGGTTTATTACCGCATCTGCAATAATTCCAACACCCGAAGCTTTGCACGTTGTAATCATCTTTTTAAACTCGTCTTCGGTGCCAAGTTTTGAATTTAGCTTATAGCTTACAGGTTGATAGCTTGTCCACCATTGGTCACCTTTAATATGATCTTGCGGAGGTGATACTTGTACATATTTTACGCCTTCTGGGCCGTACGTTTTTTTGCATTCCTTAGCTATACTTCTCCAATTTTGTTGGAACGCTGTTACGATTACACCTTTTTGTGTAGTTTTTTGAGATGATTTTGCACCCTCATCTGCAATCGCTGGGCTGCTTGCGACTACTGCTCCCGCCAAAATCATAGCGACGCAAGATGTTATAGCCGCAACTCTTGCCAACACAAACTTTAATTTTACAAGCGCCTTTTTATTGAAGCTCGTAAATACTTCTATGCCGTGGATCATCATTGTTCCTTCCTGCAAGAATTGCGGCTTTGCTTTGTTCTTACTTTATTCTTTTTAGAGCTAGATTCTACCTCACTATATTAGAACCATCTATTCCCACTCGATTGTGGCAGGCGGCTTAGATGTAACGTCTAACACAACGCGATTAATCTGGCGACATTCGTTTGTGATTCGAGTAGAAATCTTTGCCAATACATCGTAAGGAACTCGCGACCAATCAGCAGTCATAGCATCCTCAGAACTTACTGGTCGAAGCACAATTGGAGATCCATATGTGCGCTCGTCTCCTTGAACTCCAACAGAGTGAACATCTGCCAAAAGAACAACTGGGCATTGCCAAATATCGCGATCTAATCCAGCTGCCGAAAGCTCTTCGCGCGCAATCGCATCTGCTTCTCTGAGAACAGCTAAACGCTCGCGAGTAATCTCGCCAACAATGCGAATTCCCAATCCTGGGCCTGGGAACGGCTGGCGCCACACAATAGCGTCTGGAAGCCCAAGCTCCGTACCAATTGCGCGAACTTCATCCTTAAACAAAGTGCGTAAAGGCTCAATAAGCTTAAACTTTAAGTCCTTTGGCAAGCCGCCAACATTGTGATGCGACTTAATGTTTGCAGCACCGTCTCCGCCACCAGATTCCACAACATCTGGGTAAAGTGTGCCTTGTACAAGGAACTTAACTTCTGCTCCAGATTTTCCAGCTTCTTCAATAACTTGACGTTGTGCTTTTTCAAATGTGCGAATAAACTTTTCGCCAATAATCTTGCGCTTGCGCTCTGGCTCACTCACGCCTTTAAGCGCATCTAAAAAGTCATCTTCTGCATCTACTGCAATAAGCTTGATTCCAGTTGCCTCAACGAAATCGTGCTTAACTTGCTCAACTTCGCCTTTACGGAGAAGTCCATGGTCTACAAAAACGCAAGTGAGCTGATCTCCGATTGCTTTATGTACCAGTGCTGCTGCAACGGCGGAATCGACTCCTCCAGAAAGTCCGCAAATAACTTGTGCATCTCCAACTTCAGCGCGAATCTTTGCAACCTGATCTTCTATAATATTCGAAGGATTCCAATCATTTTCCAATCCTGCGCACTCGTGCAAAAATGTGGAAATAAGCTTTTGACCTAAAGGCGTATGCTTGACTTCTGGATGCCATTGCACTCCGTAAAGCTTGCGACTTTTATCTTGCATAGCTGCAACTGGAGCACCTTGAGTGTGAGCAAGCACCTCAAATCCTTCTGGCGCGCTCTTAACTGCCACTCCGTGACTCATCCAAGTATTTTGATCTAATGGAGAATTAGCAAGCAATCCTTCTGCTTCATCAATAGTTGCATGCGTTTTTCCATACTCACCCAGTGCAGCTTTGTCTACAACTCCGCCAAGCTCATGAGCCATAACTTGGAATCCGTAGCAAATTCCGAGCACTGGAACTCCTGCTTCAAAAATCTTTGTGTCAATTTTTGGCGCTCCTGGCTCATAAACGGAAGCAGGACCGCCAGAGAGAATTATGGCTTTTGGATCTTTTGCCAGCATTTCTTCTACTGGCATAGAGTGTGGAACAAGCTCCGAATAAACGTTTGCTTCCCTCACTCTTCTAGCGATTAGCTGGGCATATTGGGCACCGAAGTCAACTACAAGTACCGGACCTTTTGCCATGATTCTCCTTATTTACACGCTTCTTATATATTCCTTATTTATCACTTTATTTTTTGCAAATGTTTTAAAGGTGATATTTAAGGCTGATTCAATTTATACTAATGGCGCTTTGCGACGTTGCAGCGCTTCGAAACGCCGTGACTTATCTAGTTTTAAAACCAATCAAGCTTTATATAGCAATAAAGTGAACATAAAACATAACATAAATGATAATTTTAAGAAAATTTTTGCGAACACTTTAACACATTTTTTCAACAAAATCGCACGTAGTGAGTAATCAAACGCACAAAAGTCAAAAGCTGTTACTATACTGAGAATGATGGAAAAAGAGGCTAATACATTCGTTTTTCAGCCTCTATAACCAAATGGTAATGATTAAAATTGCACTGAAAAGTGCTTGAGTACAGGAGTACACATGACGAGTCCTGTTATTGGCACCCCTTGGAAGAAGCTAAATGCTCCAGTTTCTGAGGCGGCCATCGAAGGCGTAGACAAGTATTGGCGCGTAGCAAACTATCTCGCAATCGGTCAGATTTATCTTCGCAGCAACCCTCTAATGAAGGAGCCATTTACTCGCGAAGATGTTAAGCATCGTCTGGTAGGTCACTGGGGCACTACTCCAGGCCTTAACTTCCTTATTGGACACATCAACCGCTTTATCGCTGATCACCAGCAGAATACTGTAATCATCATGGGTCCAGGCCACGGCGGCCCAGCTGGTACTGCTCAGTCCTACCTCGACGGCACATACACTGAATATTATCCAAAGATCACTAAGGACGAAGCTGGCTTACAGAAGTTCTTCCGTCAGTTCTCTTACCCAGGCGGTATTCCTTCTCACTTCGCTCCTGAAACACCAGGTTCCATCCACGAAGGTGGTGAGCTTGGTTATGCACTTTCTCACGCTTACGGCGCTGTTATGAACAACCCAAGCTTGTTCGTTCCAGCAATCGTCGGCGATGGCGAAGCTGAAACTGGTCCTTTGGCCACTGGTTGGCAGTCCAACAAGCTTGTGAACCCACGTACCGACGGTATCGTGCTTCCAATCTTGCACTTGAACGGTTATAAGATTGCTAACCCAACTATTCTTTCCCGTATTTCTGACGAAGAGCTTCATGAGTTCTTCCACGGCATGGGTTACGAACCATACGAGTTCGTTGCTGGCTTCGACGATGAGGATCATCTTTCCATCCACCGTCGTTTCGCTGACATGTTCGAAACCATCTTCGATGAGATTTGCGATATTAAGGCTGAAGCTCAGACTAACGATGTAACTCGTCCTTACTACCCAATGATCATCTTCCGCACTCCAAAGGGTTGGACCTGCCCGAAGTTCATCGACGGCAAGAAGACCGAAGGCTCTTGGCGTGCACACCAGGTGCCACTGGCATCTGCTCGCGATACCGAAGCTCACTTCGAGGTTTTGAAGAACTGGATGAAGTCCTACAAGCCTGAAGAGCTCTTCGACGAAAAGGGTGCTGTTAAGGAAGACGTTCTTTCCTTCATGCCAAAGGGCGAACTCCGTATTGGTGAAAATCCAAACGCCAACGGTGGTCGTATTCGTGAAGATTTGAAGCTTCCAAAGCTTGAGGATTACGAAGTCAAGGAAGTTAAGGAATTCGGTCACGGCTGGGGTCAGCTCGAAGCTACCCGTCGTCTTGGCGTTTACACTCGCGACATCATCAAGAACAACCCAGATTCCTTCCGTATCTTCGGCCCAGATGAGACCGCTTCCAACCGTTTGCAGGCTGCTTACGAAGTAACCAACAAGCAGTGGGATGCTGGCTACCTTTCTGGCTTAGTCGATGAGCACATGGCTGTTACCGGCCAGGTCACCGAACAGCTTTCCGAGCACCAGATGGAAGGCTTCCTCGAGGGCTACTTGCTCACTGGTCGTCACGGCATCTGGAGCTCTTATGAGTCCTTCGTACACGTCATCGATTCCATGTTGAACCAGCACGCAAAGTGGCTTGAAGCTACCGTTCGTGAGATTCCATGGCGTAAGCCAATCTCCTCTGTGAACTTGTTGGTATCCTCTCACGTGTGGCGTCAGGATCACAACGGCTTCTCACATCAGGATCCAGGCGTAACTTCCGTGCTCTTGAACAAGACCTTCAACAACGATCACGTAATTGGAATCTACTTCCCAGTAGATTCCAACATGTTGCTTGCTGTTGCTGAAAAGGCTTACAAGTCCACCAACATGATTAACGCCATCTTCGCTGGTAAGCAGCCAGCTGCTACTTGGTTGACTCTCGACGAAGCTCGCGAAGAGCTCGAGAAGGGTGCTGCTGAGTGGAAGTGGGCTTCCAACGCTAAGAACAATGACGAAGTTCAGGTTGTTCTCGCTGGTGTTGGTGATGTTCCACAGCAGGAATTGATGGCAGCTGCCGACAAGTTGAACAAGCTTGGCGTTAAGTTCAAGGTTGTTAACGTTGTTGACTTGCTCAAGTTGCAGTCCGCTAAGGAAAACAACGAAGCTTTGACTGACGAAGAGTTCACTGATCTCTTCACTGCTGACAAGCCAGTCCTCTTCGCTTATCACTCCTACGCACATGACGTTCGCGGCTTGATTTACGATCGTCCAAACCACGACAACTTCAACGTTCATGGCTACAAGGAGCAGGGCTCCACCACCACGCCATACGATATGGTTCGCGTGAACGACATGGATCGTTACGAGCTTACTGCTGAAGCATTGCGCATGGTTGACGCCGCTAAGTATGCCGACGAAATCAAGAAGCTCGAGGACTTCCGTCTCGAAGCCTTCCAGTATGCAGTCGACAAGGGTCTTGATCACCCAGACTACACCGATTGGGTATGGCCAGGCGTTAAGACCGACAAGCCAGGCGCTGTCACCGCTACCGCTGCAACTGCTGGCGATAACGAGTAGTTTTAAGCTATCAATGCTAAAATTGCTTAGCTGATTTTTAGGGAGTCAATCGAAAGGTTGGCTCCCTAAAAAATTAATAAAAAATATGCAAAAAATTAAAAAATCAGCTTGTTGTTCCGCAAATAGCTCTAAAATAACTAGAGGATTCTTCGTTTGATATGTAAATTTTTCAACGTTGAAATACGAAGAATAGTAAAACGAAAATGCAATGCAAAACGAAAATGCAATGCAAAATATAATAAACACAGACGCATCAAAGGAGAAAAGTCGTGTCGTTAGTTAACGTAACTATTATCAGCGCAGATTGCGCACAAAGTCGTAATGTCGTAGCACTAGGAGTTACAAAAGCTCTTTCAAGTCATTATCCAACAACTGTTTTTAGACCATCCGCAAAGCATGACGACGCGTTTACAAGCGAATTAATAGCATCAAGCAATACAAAACCGACTCTAGAACAAGTAATCGCAGCATGCCCATGCGCAGTTCGTAAAAACAAAGACACACTAAGAGGAGACATTGTAGCTCACTTCAACGAGCTGATTAGCGTGACGAACGCTCAAGGATGCGTTATTGTAGCAAGCGATTCTACTTCTGTATTTGATCCAGATTTATTCCGATTTGATGCAAGTGTGGCAGCCGACTTAGCTTCTCCAGTGTTCCTAAGCATTTGCGCAGAAGGCAGAGATAGCAAGCAAATCTTGCAAACAATCGAAGCACAATGTGCAAGCGTTAGCAAAGAATACACAAAAGTATTCGGCGTATTTGTAACTGATTGCAAAGAAGACTTAGCAAAAGAAGTAAAAGAAAACTACGCTCAAAACAATAATGGCACTCCACTTTGGACTTTGCCTTCTATAAGCGAATCAGAATCAGATAAATTCAACGACTATGTAGCAGATGAAGAGATTATTAGCGCTTTGAAACAGCCATTTAATGCACCTACTACCCCGTACGCCTTCCAATACAGCTTGCTTGGAAAAGCTAAAGCAAATAAGAAAACAATTGTGCTTCCAGAAGGCGAAGAAGACCGCATTCTAAAAGCAGCTGACTATTTGCTAGAACGAGACATTGTAAACCTTATTATTGTTGGAGAACGCGAATCTATTCTTGCAAGAGGACAAGAGCTTGGATTAAAGTCTCTTAGCAAAGCAAGCTTCCAGTCTATGAGCGACGAAGAGGTTCTTAGCAAAATGATTAGCAAGCTTTGCGAATTGCGCGCAAAGAAAGGCATGACCGAAGAGCAAGCTAGAGAACAGCTTAAAGACGCAAGCTACTTTGGCACAATGCTAGTAGTACTTGGATTAGCAGACGGACTTGTTTCTGGCTCTGTTAACTCAACAGCAAATACTGTGCGCCCTGCTCTTCAAGTTATTAAAACTAAGCCTGGATCTAAGCTTGTTTCTGGCGCATTCATTATGTGCTTTAAGGATCATGTAGCAGTATTTGCTGATTGTGCTATTAATCTGAACCCAGACGCTGAACAATTGGCTGACATTGCTCTTCAATCTGCACAAACCGCTAAAGCTTTCGGATTAGATCCTAAAGTTGGAATGCTATCTTATTCCACTCTTGGATCTGGAAAAGGCCCAGACGTTGATTTAGTTGAGGAAGCTACAAGGCTTGTAAAAGAAAAAGACCCAGATTTGAAAGTTGTTGGATCTATTCAATTTGACGCTGCATGGTCTGAAACTGTTGCTGCGTCCAAAGCTAAAGGAAATGATGTAGCAGGTCACGTAAATGTGTTTGTGTTCCCAGATTTATGCGCTGGAAACATTGGATATAAGGCTGTTCAGCGTTCTAGCGGCGCTTTAGCTGTTGGACCAATCCTACAAGGATTAAACAAGCCTGTTAACGACTTGTCTAGAGGAGCGTTGGTTCAAGATATTATTAACACTGTTGCTCTTACAGCATTGGAAGCACAATTCTAACAATAAATAACAAATTTAATAAATAGGTAAGTTCCTGCAGAGATTCTGACTAATAAAACCTACTCATTGTAGGAACTTACCTGTACACTTAAACGTGGCAATTTACTAGCCTTATCAACACTTTATGGAGGATTCCCTCATGGCAAAAACCGTTCTTGTTATCAATTCTGGTTCTAGTTCGATTAAATACCAGCTCGTCGATTTGGAAAGCGGCGAAGGTATTGCATCTGGTATTGTAGAAAAAATTGGCGAGCCAGTTGACGGACACTACAAGCACGTATTCAATGGCGAAAAGCATGAGTTTGACGAGCCAGTGCATGATCACGAGCAAGGCTTAAAGCGCGTACTCGGCTTCTTCGAGGAATATGGTCCAAATCTTTCCAAGTCTGGAATCGTAGCTGTTGGACACCGCGTTGTTCAGGGTGGCTTAACATTCCCTAAGCCTGCATTAGTAAACAAAAAGACCATTAATAAGGTGAAGGATTTGGCTGTTTTGGCTCCACTTCACAACGGTCCTGAGGCTGTTGGCGCTGAAGTCATGACTGAACTTTTGCCAGATGTTCCACAAATTATGGTGTTCGATTCTTCGTTCTTCCACGATTTGCCACAAGTTGCTGCAACTTACGCATTAAACAAAGATATTGCAAACCAGTACCACATTCGTCGCTATGGCGCTCACGGCACTTCCCACGAATACATTGGCTCTGTAGTTCCAAGCGTTGTTGGAAAGCCTGCAGAAGGCTTAAAGCAGATTGTTTTGCACATTGGCAATGGCGCTTCTGCTTCCGCTCAGATTTCTGGCAAGCCAGTTGAAACTTCTATGGGCTTAACGCCTCTCGAAGGTTTAATGATGGGCGGCCGCACTGGAGATATTGACCCAGCTGTAGTGTTCCACCTTATTCGCAACGCTCACATGAACGTAGACGAGCTTGATACGCTCTTCAACAAGCGTTCTGGCATGATGGGTATGACTGGCCACGGCGATTTGCGAGACATTCACAAGCTAATTGCAGAAGGCGACGAAGACGCTAAGCTTGCTCTCGGCGTGTACGTTCACCGCATTGTTGGCTATATTGGCAACTACACTGCTCAAATGGGCGGCGTGGACGTAATCACATTCACCGCTGGCGTTGGCGAAAACGACGAGATTGTTCGCGCTCTTGTGTGCGAAAAGCTTGCTCCATTCGGCGTTAAGCTCGATGAAGAGAAGAACTTGGTTCGTTCTAAGGAGCCACGCATTATTTCCACTCCAGATAGCTCTGTGATTATTGCTGTAATCCCAACTAACGAAGAGTTGGCAATCGCTCGAAAGTCTGCACAAATTGCAGAAGATGGAGTCGATTCTTACGGCAACAAGTTTGAACGCTAAATCGTAGTGTAAAACAACGTAACGTAAAAACGTAACACATAAATAATCCCGGGTTAAAAAAACTCGGGATTATTTGTTATTTAAGCATATTATTTAAGCTCACTATTTAGGCTCACTCTTTAAGCATGTTATTCCACATTGTTGGAAAATCAGGAAGCGTTTTGCGCGTAGTGGCAATATTTTTTACGCTTATATTAGATATACGAAGCCCTAACATTGATGCAAAAGTTGCCATGCGATGATCCGCATAAGTCTCCATCACTTCCCCATGCATATTTTTGCTAGGAATAATACGAATTCCATCTTCTAGCTCTTCTGCGCCTATTCCAACGCGTTTTAGTTCCGTAACTATTGCACTCAAGCGGTTTGTTTCGTGGCCTCTTAGATGAGCAATACCGTGCAACTCGCTTACACTGTCTGCAAACGCAAGAATCGCAGCAATACTTGGCGCAACCTCGCCAGCAGCAGCCAAATCAAGCGACTTAATAGCACGAATTTTTCCGCTACCAGTTACGCACAATGTTGAAGAATCTGATCTAGAATGCTCAAAAACAATTTTTGCGCCCATTTGCTCAAGAATCCCAGGCAACAACCCCCCAGGCTGAGTTGTTTTAAGCGGCCAATTAGGGATTTTAACGCATCCGCCAGCAATCAACGCTGCTCCAATAAAAGGCGCCGCGTTAGAAAGATCTGGCTCTACAACAACTTCATGCGGCAAAGTCAAATCATGCTCTTTAACACGCCATGCTCCACTTTCTGGCATATCTACCACTCCGCCAGCTTTGCGCACATCTTCCATTGTCATTTGAATATGCGGCATACTAGGCAATTTGCTTCCAATATGCTCGATTTGTAGCCCTCCTGGAACACGAGATGCAATTAGCAGAAGTGCAGATATAAATTGAGACGATGACGAAGAGTCGATACGAATAACGCGATTATTGCAAGAATTTTGCGCGTCATTTATACCATATGATTCAAGATTTTTAGGCGGAATAACGCTAAATGGTAAGAATCCGACTTTTCCGTGATATACGATTTTTGCGCCCAATTGTTCCAATCCATCTAGAACAGGCTTCATTGGACGAGCATATGCTTGCTCATCTCCATCAAATTTCACACAATTATTTGCAAACAGCGCTAAAGCCGTTACAAAACGCATAACCGTTCCAGCTAAGCCGCAATTAACAACCGCACAATCATCTACACTAAAAACGCCATTTTTGGGCGGAATAACGCAAATTGTTGTACCATCGCAGCTTAGCGAATCGCATTTAACTCCAAATACGCTTAGCGCGTTAATCATAAGTTCCGTATCTCTTGACCGCAACAATCCCTTTAGAACAACTGGTTTTTTACCAAGAGCTGCTAAAATCAAATAACGATTAGACAATGATTTGCTTCCAGGAATATTCACTGTTGCATTCAAAGGCATATTGCACGATGGAGCTTGCCAAACATCATCATGATTATAAGGATTCATTATTTCGCTCATATTATGAATACTATCTATAAATATGTACGCATTGTAATTTTCACAATGCTTTACATATGAATAAACGCATTATGCCAATATCCTGTTTGTATTGAAGCATATAAAGCAATAGCAGGAACAGCAATGCAAATTACATAAAATATCCAATCGTATGCTGTTAACTTCGATTTTCGTGCTGGAACACGTTTAATACTACTTCCAAAAGCCCTAGCTTCCATAGCTGTAGCAAGTTTCGTACCTCTGCGAATAGATAACACGAGCAAACCAAAAGATTGCGAAAGCATGCGCTGTAACGCTTTACCATCCGATATACCACGAGACCTGCGAGCTAAACCAAAAGCACGCCAATCATTTTGCAATAGACTAAACATTCTCAATCCAGCTAATGCTCCGTACACAAATCGTGGAGAAAAATGCAAAATCTGCACTAAGCCGTCTGCTAAATCAGTTGGATCTAATCCAATGGCTAATATAACGCCTGGAACTGCTACAGATGCAACACGAACAAACGTACAAATTGCCAAATACAATGATCCTTGGCTTATATGCATCCAGCCAAACTTAAATATATCATCTCCAGAACTTTGGCCATATAAAAGCACAGATATAAAGCTACCAGAAGCAGCAATCCAAACTGGCCAAGTATGGCGTAAAACATACCAAGGATTTACTCCAGCAATTGCAAATAACAGTATATCTAAACCAAATGCAATAGAAGCAGAAACAATATCTAATGTAACGAACATAGGCAAGCAAAGTAATAACGCTCCAATAAAACGACTTATTGGATTAAGCTTACGAATAAACCAAGAAGGCGAAACTAGTCGTTCACTTTCTAAACGTTTAGAAGACGCTGTTACATCAATATGCGAAACTTTTAATAAACTTTCAAAGTCTTTAACTTTAATACTAGACGATTCTTCTGCACTACTAGTTTTATTCACTTCTACTCATTCCCTTCGCTATAGTTATGAGCGGACTCTACGATTTTTTCGTACTCAACTCTTATTACTCTGGCATCTAAAGACTTTACAAGCTCATCATCGTGAGTAACCATAATCACCGCTGAGCCACTATCGCGGATTTGCGCAATAAGTTTTACCATTGCTGTCCAAGTTTTAAAATCTTGTCCAAAAGTAGGCTCATCCATAATAACAACACGCGGAGCAGCAGCTAAAAGCGTAGCTACAGAAAGTCTACGTTTTTCTCCTCCAGATAATGTGTAAGGATTAGCAAGAGCAAAACGCTTCAAATCCATACGTTCAAGCATGCTATCGGCAATATCGTAAGATTCCTTTTCGCTTTTTCCTTGCTTTTTAGGTCCTACAGCAACTTCATCTCTTACAGAAGATGTTATGAATTGATGTTCTGGCTCCTGAAACACCATGCCAACTCGCCCTAATAATTCTTGACTTTTCCAAGTAAAAAGATTATTTTTACGTCGTTTTGGCACATACTTTTCCATCATGCACACACTGCCAGCAATTGGTTTTAACAAGCCTGCAAGCGTTAACGCTAGCGTAGTTTTACCAGCACCATTAGGCCCCATTAAAGCCGTTACTTCACCAAAACGAAAAGCTACATTAACATGTTCCGCTAGTGGCAAAGTTCTTCCAAAAGAGCAATCATTAGTATAGAGCGCTACAGATTCTTCCGTATCTTTGATCTCGTCTTTGATCTCATCATCGCAATGTTTAGGAGCAAAAGATTTAACTGTTCTTCCTGGAACCCAAGCACCACCTTTTGCAAGCATATCGCCATATTTTTCAAAAACATCCTCAGGCTTACCGTCTGCAATAACGCATCCTACATTTGCATCATTATTATTTTCATCTTTTCCAATAACAATAACTCTATCAATCAAATCCAGCCACACATCAATATGATGTTCAACTACAATCATTGTAGAACCTGTTTTTTTAAGAATATTCGCTACAGCATCATGCACTTGCTGAACACCTTCAGGATCAAGATTAGCTGTAGGCTCATCTAAAAGCAGCAATCCAGGATGCATTGCAAGCACTCCTGCTAAAGCAAGACGTTGCCTTTGGCCTCCAGATAAAGATTGTGTTGAGCGTCTAAGACCCTGACTTCCTTGAGTAATATTGTCTAAACCAACAGCTTTTAGCGAAAGCTTTACGCGATTCCAAGTCTCTTCGCTGTTAACTCCAAGATTCTCACTTCCAAAAGCTACATCGTCACCTACTCTTTCAAGAATGATTTGAGAATCTGGATCTTGCATAACAAGTCCAACTTTTCCGCGAGCATCCCTAGCATGAACACCACCGACTAGAAGGCTACCTTCTTCCATGCCTTCTGTTTCATCGCCTAAAACACCTGCTAAACCAGCCATAAATGTGCTTTTTCCAGCGCCAGAAGCACCTAAAAGCAACACATGCTCACCAGGATTAATATCAATATTTACATTCCTCAACACAAAATCTTTGCGAGTAGCGTGTCTCCAACCCCAGTTTTTAGCAACTACGCTAGCTGGAGTCCATTCAGTTTTATTCACAAATTGCATACAAACAAACTTTCATTGCATAGCAAAATTTTCATTGCATAGCAAAATCTAAAATATAAAAATTGCATAACACAATCTCAAAAAATATAAAGTAAAACAAATATAAAATATAAGCATCATACGAGTAAACTACCGTGTTTTGTACTTTTTACACAAAACACGATAGTTTACAAGCTGCAATGAGTATTTAGATATAACTCACACTAATGCTTGAGGACGTCCTGATTCAAAACGATCAAGCACGCCCGTTGCAGCTAATGCTTTTTGAACAAACCACACTACAACGCCTGCAACAATAAAACCAGAAATAATAGAAGTAATTAGATTTGCAACAATATACTGAGTACTCCAGCCTTGACCGCCGCTAACCCAATTATAAATAAAGCAAGCTACGCCTGCTAACGATCCAGATATTGCAGTGGAAAGCAAATTCCATGTTTTATACATAAAGAAAATGAATGCAAGTTCAGCGCCAACACCTTGAATAATGCCGACGATTAACGATCCGCCAACACCCCATTGATTTCCTAACATAAGTTCCACAAAAGCAGCAAGAGTTTCAGCAAACAATGCAGCACCAGGCTTACGCACGATTATTGCAGCTAAAGGTCCAGCAAAAAGCCAAAAACCATTAGATAAACCTTCAGCACCAGGCAATAGGCTTGCAAAAAGATTAGTAGGAGCTGCGCACACAATATCCCAAGCCCAGAATAATACGCCAGATGCAACAGCGATAATAGCAGCTATGACGATATCAAGAATACGCCAGCGATTAGAATGTTCAATTGAAACATTAGTCATAATAAGTGCCTTTCTTCAATATTGAAAGATTTGGGCACGGGAAAAGAGCGACATCCGTTGCTAACATTACTTAGCACACGTTCAATCGGTCGAAGCTTTCGCTTCCTCTCAGCCAGAAACGGCTCCCGAGTCAAATATTTATAATCACAATGTAAGAATCCAACGCAAATAATGCATCAAAAACTCACCTTTTCAAGAATACACATAGAGTACTTTTTTGTATAGTAAGTGTTGAAAATGCAAATACGCAATTTTGTATAAGCACATTTATATAAGTACACAACTACGTACACAGTTTGATTAAAAATTACACAAAAACAAGCAAATACAAGCGAATACAAAAAAGTCGGGGTGACAGGATTCGAACCTGCGACATCCTGCTCCCAAAGCAGGCGCGCTACCAAACTGCGCTACACCCCGAGGCTTCCAAGCTGACTACCAGCTCCAAGCACAATCAACTACAATAGCGCACATCGCAGACAAACGCAAATTTGCAACACGCGCGATAGAATATAAATAGCATTGAAAATAGGCGATAGATTTTAGAGGTTAGCATGGGGCGTTTTCAGCGTGCAGAAGCGGCTGGATTAATAGCTTTTTTAGCTTGTGCAATATTCAGCATAGTCGTAATGTCTGTATACATGAAAACTATGCCAGCGATTTGGCAAGTTACGCAACGATTATTTACGGTAGCATCTGGAATAGTGGCTATTTGCAGCATGTGTACTTTTGTAGTCGGATATTTAAGAACACACAAAGAAATACTTAAAAAGAATTGGCTACAAATTGCAAAACATGCTTTTGAAATAATCGCATTATCTACGATTTATGGCGCAACAATGCTGCTTATGTCTTTCGCTCTGCTTTCTATAATCAATAGCATTATTGGAAGAAGCGCAGTAAACAGTTATCTTCCTGTACTTTGTTGTGCTTTAAGTGGAATTGTTGGATACGCAACTCTGGTTCAAGCGGAACTCTTAGAGGCGAAAACCGTTGCATCACTGCTACCACTATTTGTGATTTCTGGTGCAGCAACAGCTGGATTGACATCCGACGACCCGTATTGGTACAACAATAACTTCTCTCAACTAGGAGATAAAACAACATTTGCTGCAAGCATGTTTAATGCTACGCTGATTTTATCTGGAATATGCATTATTATTACAAGCTACTTTGCTATAACAGAGTTCGTTGCCACTCAGAAAGAAATTTTGCAACATAAAGACACTAATATTACAAAACACTTTAAAACTAGAACCACCATTATGGCTACATTACTAATTTTGGGGGGAATTGCGTTTATTGGCATAGGAACATTTAGATACACTCCTCACCCAGTTATACATGATTTATGTGCAAGAGGTGTTACTGGTCTTATTTGCACTATGCTTATTTGCCTTCCTTGGCTTGCTCCTAGACTTTCTAAAACATTCTACGTAGCTTCAGATTTAGCAGTAGTCCTTACCGCATGGGTTGGAAATCAATGGGTGCAGGGTCATAACACATTAACTAATGTAGAAGCATTATCTTGTTTACTCTTTTTAGGATGGATAATAGTATTTTCAAGACAGGTCGCTGCAATGCAAAGCGACCGTTTGCAAATTAAAATAAATGAACATTCTAAAAACAATATTCAATATGATATAGGTTAATCAATAAAAAAGTTGAGGCTTAGAATCTAGTTTTTAGAATCTAAGCCTCAATTAGTTTTATATATGAATATTTTTATGCTAGATTATTTTCTTCTTGATTTTCACTCATAAGCAGAAGGAAACTTCGCGATTGAGCAACAATATTGAATCCTGATTCATAATGCAATTGCGGTCCTTTTGGATTATGAGTGTCCACAACAAGAGTCCACTTTTCACCATAATTCTTATCTGGCAAAGTAAATGTTATAGGCTCATAATGCGCATTGAAAATAAGAAGGAAGTCATTATCTACCATTCTGCTTCCATACCAATCGGTTTCTGGAATATCTGAACCATTCAAATAAATCATTACCGAAAGAGCATGAGTATTACTCCATGCCTCCATATCCATAACAGAACCAGTATGATCAAACCATTCTACTTGTGGAATCTCTGAAACATCATCCCCTGGTTCTCGACCAGTAAAGAATCTACGCCTGTGAAGAACAGGATGATCTAGTCTTAAATGAATAAGCTTAGAAACAAAATCAAACATATCTTTTTGTGTGGAATTAAAATCCCAATTAATCCAAGAAATAGTATTATCTTGGCAATATGCGTTGTTGTTTCCATTTTGAGTACGCATAATCTCGTCACCAGCGCAAATCATAGGAATGCCCTGGCTCATCAACAAAGTTGAGAACAGGTTTCGCATTTGACGTTGACGAAGTTCGTTAACATCGTGAATATTAGTAGGACCTTCTACTCCACAATTCCACGAACGATTATCGTTAGCACCGTCGTTATTGCCTTCTTTATTCGCTTCATTATGCTTTTCGTTATAGCTCACCAAATCGTTCATAGTAAAACCATCGTGAGCGGTAATAAAGTTCACAGAAGCTACAGGCTTACGTCCATTTTGCTCATACAAATCCGAGCTTCCCATAAGTCGGCTTGCAAATTCAGGCAAAGTTGAAGGCTGCGAGCGCCAAAAATCGCGTACGCAATCGCGGTAGCGACCATTCCACTCGGACCAGCTTGGAGGGAATCCTCCAACTTGATATCCTCCTACGCCAATATCCCAAGGCTCTGCAATAAGTTTTACGCTAGAAATAATAGGATCCTGCTCAATAATGTCAAAGAATGCAGAAAGCTTATCTACTTCTTGGAATTGACGAGCAAGCGTTGCTGCCAAGTCAAATCGGAATCCGTCTACGTGCATTTCAGTTACCCAATAGCGCAAGCTGTCTGTGATTAGTCGCAATGCTTTAGGAGAACGCATAAGAAGCGAATTTCCAGTACCAGTAGTATCGAAGTAATGTCTCTGATCGTTATCTACAAGACGATAGTATGCGCGATTGTCGATTCCGCGGAAGCTTAAGGTTGGACCTCTATCGTTTCCTTCAGCGGTATGGTTGTAAACAACGTCTAGAATAACTTCCATTCCTGCAGCATGGTACGCCTTAACCATTGCCTTGAATTCGTTAACTTGCTCGCCGCGTTGTCCAGAACTCGAGTACGAATTCTGAGGAGCAAAGAATCCAATGGTGTTATACCCCCAATAATTGCTTAATCCCTTATTTTGCAAGAAAGAATCATTTACAAACTGGTGGATAGGCATAAGCTCAATAGCAGTAATACCAAGCTTTTTTAAGTAAGATATTACACTTGGATGAGCTAAACCTGCGTATGTTCCACGAATTTCTGGAGGAACATTACGATTTAAATTCGTCATTCCTCTAACATGAGCCTCGTAAATCACGCTATCGTGGTACGGAATCATTGGATGCTGGTCGTTACCCCAATCAAAATATGGGTTAATAACAGCTGCTTTCATAGTGTGATCTGCAGAATCCAAAGTGTTCATTGCGGCTAAATCATCTGGATTAGCAAACCAATACGAAAATAGGCTTTCGTCACCGTCAATATTGCCTTCTATTGCCTTTGCATAAGGGTCCAAAAGAAGTTTGTTTGGATTACACCATAATCCATGATTTGGATCATACGGTCCATGCACACGATAACCGTATCTCTGCCCTGGCTGTATTCCAGATATGTAAGTATGCCAAACGTAAGAATTCTGCTCGGTCATATCGATGCGAGTCTCATTGTCTTGCTCATCGAACAAGCATAGCTCAACATGCTTTGCCACCTCAGAGAACAATGCGAAGTTCACGCCTGCACCGTCGTAGGTAGCTCCAAGCGGATACATAGAACCTGGTCTAATTTGCATAATTCAAGTATTGCATATATTTATATAGTTTTCATTAATACTGTAGGCGATTCTTTATAAAAGATGAAAAAGATTTAAAAATAATCACAATTAACGCATAATAAAAAAAAAATATGAATTATATTTATGTGCTAATTTCCCTTTAAAACCAACGCAACACGCCAAAAACATCCTTTAACCACATTGATTGAAAAATCTGGTAATTCGTTTTTAGTGTTGATGAAATAGCAATATGACATATAAGCAAAACGAATATTGCACGGATGGCGTGGGATTAAAAGAAGAAATTTTAAATCGCATAGCAGAAATTGAAGTAGAACTATGCGATTTTTCAATCCCTAATAAAACAATAGGAAATCTTGGAGAAGAATACGCATCTCTAAAACTAATTCTTAAAAATTGGATTCTATTAGACAGAAATTGGCATAGTCGTTTTGGAGAGCTTGATGTTGTGATGATGGATCCGTTTGGAAGAATTGTATTCATAGAAGTAAAAACGAGACGAAGCGTAAGATTTGGAACTCCACTAGAAGCAGTAACAAACGAAAAATGCTTAAAAACACATAAAGCTGGATTTAAGTGGTTAGACGAGCACAACTTTTTTAAACACAGAAAAATACGATTCGACGTTGTATCAATACTAATTTCAAAAGATAAAAATATTCAACTACGTCACATTTTAGGAGCATTCTAATGGTTATTGGAAACGCATTATCTGTAGGATTACTGGGCTTGAAAGCCTTTACAATACAATTGCAGGCATTCATATCTAGTGGATTGCCAGGATTCTCTATTATTGGTCTTCCTGACACCTCTTTAAGCGAGGCGAGAGAACGAGTTAAATCAGCATATACATCTTTACGCTGCGAATGGCCAGAAACAAGGTTAACAGTGAATCTTTCACCTGCGTCTATGCCAAAAAGTGGAGCATCTTACGATCTTGCAATTGCAGCAAGCATACTTAGTGCTAGAGGAATTATTCCACTTAACGAGCTAGAAAATACGATTATTTTAGGAGAACTTAACTTAGATGGGTCAGTTCTACCAATTCAAGGCATGCTACCAATTTGTTTATATGCCAAGCAAAAAAATATTACAAAAATGATTATTCCCTACGAAAATCTTTCAGAAGCCAAGCTGATAAATGGAATTGAAGTAATTGGGATTAAACACATTTTAGATTTGGTAGACGAACTAAACGGGAAATTAGAAAACAAGGCTAGACCGATTGCCGAAAAGAACAGAGAACGAGCATTAAAAGCAATTAACCCTTATGATCATCTTCATATTAAAGAAATCGATAATACAAGACTCTATTCCAAATCAGCGCTTAACGATAATACGACTTCAAACATGAATAATACGGATAATGTTGATCCAATAAAAAGCGCCAATCCGCTAGGAGAAATCGGTGATATGTCGGAAGTATTAGGGCAAGAACACACAAAGTGGGCATTGCAAGTAGCTGCAGCTGGCGGACACCACGTTATGATGATTGGACCTCCAGGATCTGGTAAAACTATGCTGGCATCTAGAATGCCAAGCATCATGTGCCCACTAAACGAACAAGAACAGCTTGAAGTGGCATCTATTAGGTCACTTTGCGGAACACTACCATACTATGGAATAACAGATGTTCCGCCTTTTGAGGCACCTCATCATACATCTTCTGCAGCATCTCTTATAGGAGGAGGCGCAGGTCTAGCCAAGCCTGGAATAATAACTCGTGCACATTGTGGAGTTTTGTTTATGGATGAAGCTCCAGAATTCTCACCAAGAGTTTTGCAAACTCTTAGAGAACCATTGGAATCTGGTCATATAGCTGTTTCAAGATCTAAAGGAACAACATTATATCCTGCTAAATTCCAACTTGTTATCGCAGCAAATCCATGCCCATGCGGATACGCCTATGGCAATGGCGAACGATGCACATGCAAAGAGAAGGAACGAATACGTTATTTTTCTAGACTTTCTGGACCAATTCTAGACAGGATTGATATTCAAATGGATGTTCCACCTGTAGAAAAAATTATTACTTCAAAAGCGCAATCAGAACATGGATCTAGTCAAATGTCAGAAAAAATTCTAACTAGTGCAATGATGCGAGAAAACGTAAAAAACGCAAGGCTGGTTGCTCAAAATCGTTTTAGAAAACTCGGATGGAGTTGTAACGCTCAAGCGTCTGGAACATGGCTTAGAAAATACACATCTAAATACGCTATTGAGTTGATTAATAAATCACTTGAAAACCACAAGTTGAGTTTACGCGGAGCAGATCGAGCTTTAAGGCTTGCATGGACTTTAGCTGATCTTTATGGGCACACTTCTCCAGATTTAACTGACATGGCTCAGGCAATTAGTTTAAGGACCAGAATATGAACAATATTAGTAGCATAAATGGCAACAACAATACTTACAGAATAGATAACGATACTTTATCGCGCGCAATACTCACATTTTGTATTGATGGCGCAGATGCAATAATGTACACACTTGTAATAGGGTCAGTAAACACTGGCAGTATTGTGGAAGCACTTCACCTTATTTGCGAATCTATAAGTGAATCTATTGGTAAAACAAAAAACAAGCAGCTAGAATTAAATCTGCAAAATGGCTGCTGTCAAGATGATTTTTACATAGACGGATCTTTAGAAAACCAGACTAAATCGAATTTAGATGATTTAGAAAATAATGGAAAAATTCTTAACATTATAAAAAATCACTCAAAAGTTTCTGTTTTAGAAGAATATTTTCTGAAAGGTCTTAAAATATGGGGAAGCAATAATGCTGACAATAAAATTGCTATTAACAATTTTGATATATTACACAGATCCATTAAAAAATGGTGTTTAAGACTAAAACAATTGCCTTCTTGGGATTCAAATCAACTTAAAAGATGGTTTAGTTCTAACGGAACGCAATGGATTATTTCACCAAACAGTAAATATTGGCCAAAACAGCTACAAGATTTAGCAACCCAATGCCAAGTAGCTCCCCCATTGTGTTTGTGGGGAATTGGAGATCCCAACGCGCTTATTCAATGTAATCAGCCACTTGCGATTGTTGGCTCTAGAGGTTGCAATGACTACGGATACGAGCTTAGCTTTACATTCGCTAAATCGTGCGCTAAAAAGGGGCACACAGTTATTTCTGGCGGAGCTTATGGTATTGACGCTGCAGCTCATTGGGGAACCTTGGATGCTTTAGACTCTCATGTAGCAAATGTTAATCCTGTTGGCAAAACAATTGTTGTTTTTGCTGGAGGTTTGAACAAAATGGGACCTTCAAGCAATGCTCAACTTTTTGATGCGATTCTTTCTAGCGGCGGAGCATGTATTAGTGAACTATGTCCAGACACTACTCCTGTTGCACGTAGATTCTTACTCAGAAATCGCCTTATTGCGGCTATTGCTAGCAAGGTAATAGTATCTCAAGCACGATTACGATCTGGAGCTTTAAACACAGCAAACTGGGCGAATAGCTTAAATCGCGAGATTTATTCTGTTCCAGGAGATGTAACATCACCGAGTAATGCTGGATGCAATATGCTTATTCACGATGGAAAAGCTATGATGATATGTTCACAAAATGATATAGATAGTATCTATCCTAATTCCCACCATTATTTGCCACACTCTTTAAGCAATAACAATATTATTCCAGATACGTGTAATGATTTTCAAAAAATTGTATTGAAAGCAATTCAAGAGTGTAAGAGCAAAAAAATATGCGCAAACATTGACAATATACACGCAATCATGCTTCATACAAACTCAAATAATGATTTTTCAATATCTAAGATTTCTGGAGAAATAGCAATTCTTGAATTAAATGGAATAGTCAAAAACCAAAATGGTGTTTTTAGTTTAAATAGGAAAAATCTTAAATAAAAAGCAGAAAATATGAGAAAATAAATGTTATGCAGTCAAACTTGAGTCAGCAAAAAGAAAATACTACTACAGTTAAAGAAAAAACTGTGCAAATACAAGTAGAGCAATCATCATACGATGTTGTGATTATCGGCGCAGGAGCAGCAGGACTTTCTGCAGCACTGGGATTAGTGAAATCTGAAGAATATAAAACGCTAAAATCTCAAGGAAAACAGCCTAAAATATTAGTGATTTGCAAGCTTCAAGCGTTAAGGTCTCATACAGGTTCTGCCGAAGGTGGAATCGCAGCATCATTAGGAAACATAGAAAAAGATTTCTGGCAATGGCACTATTACGACACCGTTCACGGTGGAGACTGGTTAAGCGATCAAGACGCAGCAAAAATGCTAGCAAAAGAAGCTAGAGATACAGTTATTGAACTAGAACACTTTGGAGTTGCCTTTTCTAGAACAGAAGATGGTCATATTAATCAAAGATTTTTTGGTGGGCATACTGCCGACTTCGGTCAGCAGCCAATTAGACGAGCTGCGTACGCTGCAGACAGAATTGGACACCAAATTCTATACAGCCTATGGCAAAAATGCATAGAGGAAAATATTAAAATCGAAGAAGATATTTATGTAACAGACCTTGCTATAAACCACAAATCTAATAGCGTAGAGGGCATAATCGCGCTAAACGAAAAAAGTGGAAAAGTAGAAAAAATATGTGCAAGAAATGTTCTTATAGCAACTGGTGGAGCTGGAAGACTATTTTCAACAACATCTAATTCCTGGGATTTAACTGGGGACGGAATGTCTTTAGCACTAAACGCAGGATTGCAACTAGAAGACATAGAGTTCATACAATTCCATCCGACTGGTCTAGCTCATACTGGAATATTGCTTTCGGAAGCAGCTCGAGGAGAAGGCGGAGTTCTTAGGAATTGCAAGAATGAAGCATTTATGAAAAACTACGACGACACGCATGCGGATTTAGCTCCAAGAGATGTAGTAAGCAGGTCGATTGTATCAGAAATAGATGCTTTAAGAGGCGTTGAAGATACTACTAGCAGCATTGATAGAAAAGATTGCGTATGGCTAGATATGACTCGTATAGAAAAGCAACATATGCTGAGTGCTCTTCCACAGGTTGTAGAAACTATTGAAAAATACGCTCATCTTGATCCATCAAAAGATCTTATACCTATTAGACCTACAGCGCATTACACGATGGGGGGAATACCCATATCGCTTAACGGGCAAGTTTATAAACTGGTTAATAATAAAAAACAGAGAATAATAGGATTATATGCCGCAGGAGAATGCGCATGCTCGGGAGTACATGGAGCCAATCGCCTTGGCGGAAACTCTCTTCTTGATGCATGCCTGTTCGGAAAACTATCTGGTAAGTCTATTGCAAAAGAATTAAAAGAACAAAGTCAGGAAAAAAGTCAGGAAAAACACGAAGAGCATATAGTAGATACATCAAAAAATGTGTACGATAGCACTCCTAATACTTTTGAAAATCTAGACAAATTATCAGAAAATCGTGTACAAGAGATAATCGGTCTTATTCAAAATACAAGCACATCTAGCAACACAACAAACCCATATAATCTACTAGAAAAACTAGAAAATATTATGGAAAATGCTGCAGCGGTTAGATGCAGCGAAAATACCCTTAAAGATGCTTTGCAAAAAATCGATACGATTATTATTCCGCAAGCTAAAATTCTTGTTTTACATTCACAAAATCTTGTTTTTAATCAAGAGCTAATTGCTATTTGGGAATTACAAAACATGATTACGCTTGCAAAATCGGTTCTGCAAGCATCACTTGCAAGACATGAATCTCGTGGAGCATTCACAAGATTGGACTATCCAAAACGTAATAACAATCAAAATCCACAACATTCTATAGTGGATTCAAGCGGCGAAGTGCAAAATATTCCAGTAATAATTGTCGATTTTGACCCAAACAAGCCTATTAATCATCAAAATAAGGATGAAATTAACAAAATTATGACAAAAATAGATTAATTTTCAACACGCCGAAGCAAAGAGTTAAAAAAGATGTTATAGTTCTATCTGTTGTCTAAAACACCCGTCCGGGTGGCGGAATGGTAGACGCGCTAGCTTGAGGTGCTAGTGCCTATTTGTACAGGCGTGCGGGTTCAAGTCCCGCTCCGGACACGGAATGAAGTCTTGCTGAGAAATCAGCAAGACTTTTCTGTTTTTTCATATTCATATCCGCTAATCGCGCTGATCAATCACTCTAATTAATCACATAATTCCAAGGGTCAAAAGCTCTACCAATCCAAGAAACATCCAACGATTCACCAAAATTCTTGTATATAGAATCATGAACATCTTGCACAGCATACTTAAACCACAACGACTCAATGGCACTATGAGGAGTGTTTATAAGCATGGGCTTAATAATATTAGAATTTTCTAATTTTGCTTCATACACAGCCTGCTCGTACGCGTCCGTTGCAGGATGATGCCTTAAATCACTTGTTACATACACATCTGCTCCGCAAGCGCGAACTTCATCAAATAAAGAATCACCTGAACCTGGAAGAACAGCTATTTTACTAACCATTGCATTAATATCTCCACACACTTGAATGCCTAGATTAGTAGTAGGCAAAGCGTTAAAAACGCGCATAGCAAACTCTTTAAGCGTGATTTTTTGTTCAAGCACTCCAACTCTGCCAAGACCAAGAGAAAGGTCATTATTACTTGCTGGAACAAGAGGATGCAAATCTTTAAGACCAAAAGCATTAGCTGCAGCATCCGCCACTCCCCTAAAAGCCGCGTCCGCATTAGTGTGACCGACCCACAAGCCACAATGATTTTCAATAAGTGTCTGAACTATTTTTCCGCGAACAGAAAAACCAGAAACTTCATGAACTGACCTAAAGAATAAAGGATGATGAGAAACAATCAAATTAGCACCCATTTTGCATGATTCTTCAACAGCTTCTAAAGTTGGATCAGATAAACAAACTATCTTATTCACCTTATCCGTAGGATTTCCAACAATTAGTCCAGGATTATCCCAAGATTCAGCAAGATTTAGAGGATACAAGTCTTCTAAAACATTAACAACATCAACTAAAGTTGTCATATTCTACACCTTTATAATAAACCTACAATAAACCTACAGCGGACTTTACAATAATTCTCACAAATAAAATCAGTGAGCAGCAAGCTGCCAGTCAGCTCCCAATCCAGTAGACACGTTAAGCGGAACGTCTAGCTCAACAGTATGTTCCATAGCGTTTTTAACAATATTTTCTACGATATCTGCTTCGCCATGTGCTATTTCGAGAACAAGTTCATCGTGAATTTGCAAAATCACACGACTTTTTACTTTAGCTTCTCGCAAATCCTTATCTACTTGAATCATTGCAAGCTTCATAATATCTGCAGCACTTCCTTGAATAGGAGCATTTAAAGCTGCTCGCTCTGCAGATTCACGAGATGCTCTATTCGTGGAATTTAGCTTAGGAAAATACCTTCTACGACCAAACATCGTTTGAGTATATCCAAGCTTTCTAGCTTTATCTACTAAAGACTCCAAATAGTCATGCACGCCACCAAAGGTATCAAAATACTTTTCTTTAAGAACTTCTGCAGCAGCAGGACTAATAGAAAGCTGTTTTGCTAAACCATAAGTACTAAGCCCATATGCCAATCCGTAGCTCATTGCTTTAACATGCGATCTCTGATCTGGGCTAACTTGTTCAACTGGAATCTTATAAACCAAGCTTGCTACAAACTTATGAAAATCAACACCAGACTTAAAAGCTTTAATAAGTGTTTCATCTGCAGAAGCATGAGCCATAATTCTAAGCTCTACTTGAGAATAATCACAACTCATAAGCTGATCGTATTGATTTCCTGGAATAAAAGCAGCTCTAATTTCCCTACCGACCACATTCCTATTAGGTATATTTTGCAAATTTGGGTCCGAAGAACTTAAACGCCCAGTAGCTGCAATAGTTTGTTCAAAAGTGGTATGAATCCTGCCATCTTCATATCTTGCAGAATCAATAAGACTCTGTACAATCTGCTTTAACTTGTTTGTCTCACGATGTTTTAGCAAAGCCCCTAAGAATTGACTAGCTTTTTCATCCGGATCAATTTTTGCATATAATTCTTGCAATGCTTCTGCATTAGTAGTATAAGATCCACTTTTCGTTCTTCTTGTAGGCTTTAAACCCATATCCTCAAATAGCAATTGTTGAAGCTGCTTAGGACTTTGCAAATTTATCGGCTTGTTTGCTACGTCCAAAGCCATTTTTTGTGCAAATTGAGCTTCTGCCGCAAAATTATCTCTCATAGATACGAGCCTGTTCATATCTACGGCAGCACCTGCATCTTCCATGCCTCTTAAGACCCTAGAAACAGGCATTTCGACATCGACCATTAATCCTGTTTGTTTACGTTCATCTAGTTTTATAGCATATTGCTTTGCCAACAATCTTATTGTTATAGCAGTTTCCAAAATACGCTTTTCTTGATTTTTACGCTTATCCTCTTCTTGATTTAACTCTTCAGGATTATCACTATCTTCTAAAACAAAATCAAGCTCTCCTTGTGCAGGCTCTTCATTAGATTTTTCATTTTCTACATGAATATTTAGAACATGTTCCGCCATATCTTCAATATTTTCATTGCGAAAATCTGGTTCTATCAAATAAGATGCTAAACGAGTGTCAAGTAATGGATTAAAAGAGTAATTATTATCTACAATTTTCAGCGATTTAAGAAGAGCTATATGTTTTTTGTAGTCATGCAAAACAATTGAAGATTCATACATTTTTATGAAATCTTTTAGCTTGTGGCAGATTTTATTACAATCTTCGCTAGAATCCCCATTAAGAACATCAGAATATACAATTGCAGCATTATTTTGCGATAGCATTACTAGCACATCTGCATAAATACCAAACTGACTGCTATTATTTGGTTTTTGCAATGCATATATAACTAGTTCTTTGTGATCTTTAATAGTTTTTGCACACTCTAAATCATTTCTTATAAGATTTAAAGAAGGTTTTTCTTGAGACTCAAGTAATTTAAACAAATCTACGGTTGCTTTAGATTTATATTCCGTATTCTCTTTAACTAATTCTGACGATCCATTTGACTCACTTTTCTCAATACATGGTGACACGAGATTAATCCAATTATCTAAATCAGATTCTGAATAAATTTTATGAATATTTATTTTATCTACTATAGTTTTGAAATCCTCTAAATCATCTGAATTATCAGACTCTGTAGAACTAACATCACTGCCAGCATGAGTGCTTCCAGCAGAAATCATCATCTTAATGTTCTCTTCTAAAAGCTCTTTGCTTCCACGCGTAAATTCTTTTAAAATCTTCCTTCTACTGCGAGTACCAAATTCGAGTCTTTCAAACAATTCGCCAACTGACGCGGCATCAACATTTCCAAATTCAAGATCATTAATACTAACACCAAGATCTAAATCTTTAACAAGAGTATTTACTTTCTTATTCAGACGAATCTGATCTATGCTTTCTCGCAAAGACTCACCTTTTTTGCCAGTCACCTGATCCGCGTGTTCTATAATGCCTTCTAATCCACCGAATTGATTAATCCACTTTGCTGCATAACCATCGCCTACGCCAGGAACACCTGGAATATTATCGGAAGTTTCTCCTCTAAGCGCTGCTAAATCTGAATATTGCTTAGGCGTAACATTATATTTTTCAATAATCGCATCAGTATCCATTTGTTTTAAATCTTTAAAATGCCTGCCTGGATACAAAACATTTATATATTCATCAATAAGTTGGAACGCATCACGATCTCCAGAAAGAACAAGAGTCTTATATTTAGCTTTAGCGCCCATTGTAGCTAAGGTTGCAATAATATCGTCGCCTTCATAACCCTGTTTTGTAATATATTTAACACCTAATGCATTGAGCAATTCTTGTATAACAGGAAGTTGAGCTAGAAGCTCTTCTGGTGCAGCTTCTCGAGTTCCTTTATATTGCGGCAAAAGTTTATTCCTAAAAGTTCCGCCTTTAACATCAAAAGCAACAGCAAGCTTATCTGGTTTTTCTTTTTCAATAACCTGAGAAAGCATTGTTGAAAAACCCCATATTGCATTGGTTGCAAAACCAGATTTTGTTGAAAAATTATCCGCAGATATTGCGTAAAAAGCACGAAACGCAAGTGAGTGGCCATCTACCACCAACAACGTTCCATTTTCATCCTCATTATTCAAAGAATCCTCGTTTGCAACGATGCTGGCATTCACTTAACTACCCACCTGCGTTCTCGTAAAATAAATCTTTTATGAAATTATTTACCATAGCTGTCACAACCATTAATTGTAACAACTACAAAATATTGTTTTTAAATAATGCTTTGAAATACTGTTTACGCTTCTGCAGATGGTTTTTCTTCACCATACTTAGCAATAATAGCCAAAGCAAGACGCTTCTTTGGAATACGCTGATCCATAGAAGTTTTTTGAATCCAGCGGAAAGCACCCTGTTCCGAGAATCCAGCCTTGTCCATAAGCAAACCTTTTGCCCTGTCTACAAGCTTACGCTCTTCAAGAGTATCTTCAGCCTTCCTAAGCTTCTCTTCTGCTTTACGAAGCTGATCTTGCGCATCCTGTAGCTTATTTTCAGTACGCTCAACACTATCTAATAAATCGTTAATTTCACTAAACCTACCCATAGCTACTTCTAGAGCAGGTAAAAGTTTTGACTCCTCATACGGCTTTGTAACATAAGCCATAGCACCAGCGCCAGTAGCTCTCTTAACTAAATCAGATTGAGAAAAAGCAGTGAGCATAACAACTGGAGCAATATTCTCGTCACAAATAGTGGCAGCCGCTTGAATACCATCTACTACTGGCATCTTAACGTCCATGCAAACAACATCTGGATGGAATTGACGAGTAAGATTAACCGCTTCTTCTCCATTAGCTGCTTGTCCTACAACCTTGTAGCCATTATCTTCCAACATTGCTACAAGATCCATACGGTTCACTGCCTCGTCTTCTGCAACTACAACAGTTTTTTCAGCATTTTCTTTTTTGCTTTCACTGTTATCATCGTCTTTTTTAGGAGTAGACAACTCAGCCGCATCTCGCAACTCATCATCGGTAAGCACAACTGGCGACTTCCCCATCTCTTCATCGCTGGTTACAGCAGACATTTTACAACCTCATTTCCTTATCCTAAAACACAAGGCAACAGCGCTATGTATTCCACCAACACACATTTTGCACACTCTAATACACGCCAGCTTTGCGGTCATTGCGTGAACCAGCATCATGCATATTCATTGCACAAACACTAAAAGCACACCGTGCGCGTTGCCATACGATTTTACTAGTACGCATGTATAAAATACATTATAAACCGCTTTTTAATGCGGTAAAGCTAGCATGCAAATATTGACAATACAAAAGTCAAAGCACCAAGCATTGCTAAAGATACGCATATTGGAAAAGCATTAGCATAATTCCCACATATAACCGCATATGCTAGCGAATACGCTTTTTTAATAAACATGTAGGTAAGCAATAATAACAAAATGCAGCAAACAATAAACACACCCTGATTAAACAAGAAGCAATTTATTCTGAAAGCATTTTTATTCAATCTGGCTACATTCCAAATTATTGTCATAAACTTAGCAAAAAATATATTAAGAAAAACATAAACACACTGCAGAAGCGTAAACATAATTACAACAGAAACGAATATAATTCGCCCTATATTCTCCCCAACAATTGACATTGCTGTAAATTTTGCGTGTTTTGTATCACTTTCTATATCCCTTAAATTGTTAATCATCATAAGACAAGCAGAGAACCCGCCTGGAATGATGGACAATAACACACAAAACACAATTTGTGGAACGCTTGCCGTTGTTATTGATTCTTTAGGAAAACCACTTCCAAAACTAAGAGCACACAATGTTCCTAGAAAAGCAACAGGTCCAAAGAACAAAAACGCACTAAATTCTCCCCAACCACGGTAACCGTAAGGATGCGATCCTCCCGCATAAAACCACGCTCCCATAAGACAAACTAGTCCAAGAAGAATAAATATCCAAATTCCACTTCTAACAGTAATGATTAACCCAAAAACACATGATACTAAGGCAGATATGCAAACAGCATACAAAACTGATTTTGGTTTAATACCAGCGTCTGCAAGTCTCCAAGACACATCACACAATGTTTTATCGCCTAAATCTCTATTAGATCTTTGATCATCTAATCCGCGCAAACCATCACAATAATCATTCGCATAGTTCACTGAAATCTGCATAAAAGCAGCAACACCTATACACAATAGTGATTGAATAACAAAATTTTCAATATTATAAGATTTTACAAGTATTTGACCACTGAATAAATATCTTGCAAAAATCGAAATCGCCATAATAACTGGCACTATTCCGATTGGAAGAGTATAAAGTCTTGCACCTTTAAGCCAAACCTTTAAATTATTCATCAAAAATCGCCTAGATTCTAGAATTTTTTAACTTATTCTAGATTAGTTTAAACTATTTTAAATAATTTGTGGAGCTAATATAGACACAACTATAGGCAAAGCAATCATAATCGCAGATATTACAATAAGAACAAGCCCACGCCATCCAAAAGTGTACTTTTTATAAGATGACTTACGAGTGCGCAAATAGAATCCACGTTCTTCCGCAGCCAAAGCACAACTATCGGCTTTACGAACAGACAAAACCAAAAGAGGCACAATCAAAGGCATCATCAGCTTAATCTTTTTAAAAGGATTCTTAGTATCGAACTCAACTCCTCTTGCCATTTGAGCTTCCGTAATCTGAGACATTTCGTACGCAAAAATAGGAACAAAACGCACAGCTGTAGTAATAGTAAAAACATAACAGTAAGGAACATGTAGATATTGAACAACAGCATTAGCTAAATCGTTCAATTTTGTAATGCTAAGAACGCTAACAAGAGGCAAAGCAAAACAGAATAGTCTCAAAGATGCTCTTGCAGCAACAGAAATTCCTCTTGATGTAAACCACAAGAACATATAATTTCCACCCTGAGCAATAATCGTTTGCAAAAAGAACATTACAACGCCGAGAATAAGCATTGCGCGCACAAGAGGAAACAGAGTTTTAAGAATCCCAGCCATAGCCATAGCAACAAGAATCAATACTGCAATAGTTACAAGAACGCTAAATTGTTGAGCTATAAAAGCAGACACAACAACGCTTATAGCTAATATAAGTTTTGCAATAGGATTTGCCTTGTGCAAGAAAGTTGAACCAGCATTATAAGTAAGAATCTTAGTTTGCATAAAAATCACCCATTTGTTTTACAAATTGCAACTCTTTTTAAGAGCATTAACCAACATATCTCTCTTATACAATCCTTTACACTTAGCAAAACCATTTTTAACTAAGCCCTGAGATACAGCGCACAAAAGAGGAGCACATAAAGCAGCTTCATCGCAAATACTCTTATTCTCAAACACATGGCTTATGCTTCCGTCTTCAAGAATATGTCCATCATTTACTACGATTAAACGCGTTGCAAAATCAAGAACCACTTCCATATCGTGGCAAACCATTATCACGCAACAACCATGGTCTCTAAGGTCTTCTACAACTTGCATGATTCTCAAGCATTCCATGTAATCCAGTCCGCAAGTAGGCTCATCTAACACAAGAATCTTAGGTTTAGTTACAACAGTTGCAGCCAAAGCAACCATCTGACGCTGACCTCTAGAAAGCATAAAAGGGCTAGCATTAGGATCTAAATTAAGCTTTTCAATCACTTGCATAGCATGATCATTAGCTTCTTTAACAGACTCACCTAAAAGAATACAACTAAACGCTACTTCTTCTAAAATAGTATCTTTACAAAGCTGACGATCTGGATTCTGGAAAAGAGTCGAAACATAGTGGGCAATTTGGCTTATTTTCATGTTGCTAGTATTTTTGCCATCAATAAAAATACTTCCACTATTTGGCTTAAGCAAACCGTTTATTATCTTAGTAACAGTTGTTTTTCCAGCACCATTTCTTCCAACAAGAGTTACAAGCTCCCCAGGATAAGCGTCAAAAGACACGTTTTCTAAAGCACTAACACCACTCGGATATGAAAAACTAACATTTTGCAAAGAAAGACATGGTGAAGAATTTTGTGCTAAGTTTTGCGATGCATTGGAAAAGTCGAAAGCAGCCGCACATTTATCTTCATCGCATTCACTATGTGAATCATCATGTGAAACTAAAGAATTTCCACTATTAATCGTATTAAGAATAGTATTTACTGTATCTTCTACAGACACAGGCAAATCGCTTTTAGAGCAAACACTCTCACGCTGTAAATCATTAACCAAATGTGTAGTGCGCGGATAATTTATTCCAATAGAATAAAGCAAATCCATATTTTTTAGCGCTTGTCCAACAGGCAAATCCAGTGATAAAGTGCCATTAGAAAGCACAACCAAACGCTTGCAATACTCGCTTAAAAGCGCCACTTTCTGCTCAATTACAACAACCGTTATTCCAAAATTCTTATTCAAATCTTTAAGAATCGAAAAAATCATTTTAGAAGAAACAGGGTCTAAAGCGCACGTAGGCTCATCTAACACCATAACTTTAGGTTTTAGCGCAAGAATAGCAGCAATCGCAACTTTCTGCTTTTGACCTCCAGAAAGAGTGTCTAAATCGCGGTTGCGCAAATCACTAATGCCAACAATTTGTAAAGCTTCATCGATTCGATTCGGTATTTCATTGTGTGCAACACCAAAGTTTTCTAGACCAAAAAGAATCTCATCTTCTACGTTTGCAGCCACCATTTGCGCATCAATATCTTGGATAACTGATCCAATTAAGCAGGCTATATTAGTTAAAGCAAGATTTTTAGTTTCTTGACCTGCAATCTTAACGATTCCAGAAAGTTCTCCAGAATAATGATGAGGAATAGCACCAGAGAAAATAGAGGCAAGAGTTGTTTTACCAGATCCAGATGGTCCAATAATTCCAACAAATTCGCCAGCTTCAATACTAAGGCTTATATTGTTCAAGGCAAAAGTGGAATCTTGTGCCTTTGCAGAGTCTAAAGAATCATCCTTATTATGATTCAAATATTTAAAAGATACTTCCCTAAGCTCAAGCAAAGACACAACAATTCCTAACTCTTAAAAACCCAACAATACTATAAACATTACTTATTGATTACTCTCTGACGATTATATGACTTACTGAATATCATCTAAAATAAATTCAAATACTTACTTGTGTAGAACGAGTCGAATTGGAGTGTAAAGAACTTCAACAACAACAGCATTAAACACAGCAGTTCCCAAAATGATTGGAAGCATAACAAGAATCGTCTTAGGAGAATGAAGAACAAAGAAAGATGCAGTAGATGCAAATATTAAACCAGAAACAACTGTAGTTATAAAAGTTGCTATAAGTGGGAAAATACTGAACTTTCTAGCAGCATCCTTAGGGAAAACGCGGACATAAGCCATAATCATCAAAGTCATAACAATTGCTGCTGGAATATCGCAAACATAATTAAGACCAGGAATAGATGCGTTAAATTGCATTAAAGTTGCAGCCAAAGCACCAATAATCGCACCCTGAATAACATTTGGACGAACCAGCAAAATCGCAAGGCAGAATGATGCGATTAAGAAGTTTGGTTTAATATTTCCAATCGAAAGCGCTTTTGCAACTGTAAAGTCAAGAATACATCCTGCTGCAAAAAGAACAGCCACCAACACCAAAGACGTAATATCTAAAGCGTGCTTTTTAATACTTACAGCATTAAGCATATTACCTTCATGTTCGTTAATTTCCTGATTCATAATCTTCTCCTTTAAGTTGCGATAATCAAGTTTTAATTATCGACTTTTGTTATTTATATATGTTTTGATATTTATTTATATTGATTTAAATTAATTTGTTTAATTATTTTTCAATTCTGATTTACTTGTGTAGAACGAGTCGAATTGGAGTGTAAAGAACTTCAACAACAACAGCATTAAACACAGCAGTACCCAAAATGATTGGAAGCATAACAAGAACAGTGTTTGGAGAGTGAAGAATAAAGAAAGATGCGATTGTTGCAAAAATCATTCCAGAAATAACAGTTGCAATAAAGGAAGAAATTAATGGGAAAACACTGAACTTTCTAGCAGCATCCTTAGGAAAAGCCTTTAAATAACCCATCAACATCAAAGTCATAATAATTGCTGCTGGAATATCGCAAGCGTATTCAAGACCAGGAATTGAAGTGTTAAATTGAATTAAAGTCGCAGCCAAAGCACCAATAATCGCACCCTGAATAACATTTGGACGAACCAACAAAATCGCAAGGCAGAACGATGCAATTACAAACTCTGGCTGAATATTTCCAATCGAAAGCGCTTTTGCAACTGTAAAGTCAAGAATACATCCTGCTGCAAAAAGAACAGCCACCAACACCAAAGACGTAATATCTAAAGCATGCTTTTTAACATTTACACCTTTAAGTAAATCCGAAGCCTGATTAACACTAGATTCAGCAGAAGTAAATGAGGTTTCCTGCTTAGTTTCATTAATTTCCTGAGCCATGATTTTCTCCTTTTATGTAGATTTTTATGTTGATTGTTTTAAACAATTTTTTAATTGTTTTTTATGTTTATAGATTTGTTTTAGACGTAAAATTAATCCAAATAGATTTGGCTTTCTGGAGATATAAAAAAGACCTCCAGGTTTACCCTAGAGGTCTTTTACAAGCCTAAACAAGCAGCTTCTAAAGCTTTAGAGTAAACTACGCCAAAGAGAAGTCTGCCACCACCACATACGAGCAGCATCAAAAGTACCGCGAGCTTGAGCATTCATGTTACGCATGATAGCCGCCTCCTTAATACTTAGCTGCAAAGCTAAACGCTTAATGTGGTCAATCACAAATCCAAAATCGTAAATCGTAAAATTTACGATATCCGTTTGTGTTGTGTTTGATGCTAACACTATAAAAGTACAAATGCAAACAAAAATAAAAAATTAATGGAAAAATTTTATAAAATCCAAAACAATAATCTTCAATCATCCCCGAAATTTCAAGCAAAACAACGCAAAACGCGCGAAATAAAATATTACATAGCCAAACGTCATACACAAACGATATAGTCAAAGTCGGTTCGGGGTGCGTAAAAACGCTGAGATTACACCCGTTAAACCTGATCTAGGTAGTGCTAGCGAAGGGAAAATCATGGAAGAATTAAACGAATTAAATGCAAATATAGATACAAATATAGATACAAGTTTTAGCGTTCGCGCAAGAAGACGAATGTTTCTAAATGACGTTAGATCATGCATAGAAAGAGTGAGAGCAAAGAAGCCACTAACTCATTGCATAACAAACAATATTGTTCAAGAAATAACAGCAAATGTACTACTTTCCGCAGGAGCTACGCCAATAATGGTATGCGACCCAGATGAAGCAGCAGGCATTGCAAAAATAGCGTCAGGCGTTCTAGTAAATGTTGGAACATTCGAAGAGATAAAAGGCAAAGCCATACGCAAAGCAATAGAAACTTGCGAAGAAACACAAACTCCTTGGGTACTAGATCCAGTTGGAGTTGGAGTAGACGAATTAACCACTAGAATAAAATTTGTAAGAGAAATAGTAAAACGAAACCCAACAGTAATACGAGCGAACGCAAGCGAAATATTAGCTTTAGTTGGGCAAAACAGTCAGATGAAAGGCGTAGATGCGCAAGATCCAGTAAACTCCGCGCTAGAAGCAGCCAAAAAACTGGCAAAAGAATACGGATCTGTAATATCAATATCTGGAGAAAAAGACGCGGTATACGGTCACGGATGCCTAGTGCGAATAACTGGCGGACACAAGGCTATGACAAAAGTTGTAGGAACTGGGTGCGCTCTTGGATCATTAGTGGCGGCATATGTGGGTGCAAACCCAGAGCGCCCAGTGGCAGCAACAGTGGCTGCACACGTGCACGCTGCAGCAGCTGGAACGTTTGCAGCAAGACAAACAACCGCACCAGGAACATTCAAAACACTGTGGATCGACGCATTGCAAACATTAAGTGTAAACAACATGTTTGAACTAACAAACATTGAATTTAGCATAGAACCAACAGATTGGACGCTTTACCTAGTCACAGATCCACGAATGGGAAACCGTAGCGAAGAACAAGTTGCAGTAGAATCCATAGATGGCGGAGTGACAGTAGTTCAATTGCGAGATAAATACTCCAACGATACTGAAATATCAGAAAAAGCCATAAAGTTACGCAAAACACTTATAAAAGCAAAACATGGAGATATACCGATTTTCATAGACGATCACGTTGACACCGCAGCAAAACTGGGATTCAACCTGCATATTGGTCAAAAAGATACGCCTTTCGTTACAGCACGTAAATCCATGCCAGCCGAATGGATGATTGGACTTTCTTGCGCAAGAGTAGACCTAATGGAAAAAGCATATAAAGAGTGCAAAGAGAACGATACTCCACTTCCTGATGTTATAGGAATCGGAGCTGCATTTGCCACAAATACTAAGGCGCATGATGTTCCTCCTCTTGGAGTTGAAGGCGTAAATGAAGTAGCAAAAGTAGCACACAGCATGGGTGTAAAAACTCTAGCGATTGGTGGAATACACGAAAACACCGTTTTTCCAATCAAAGACCTAAGCATTGATGGAGTATGCACTGTATCTGCTCTCATGTGCGCTGAAGATCCTAAAAAAGTAGCAAGCGATCTTAAAAGCGTAATAACTCGCTAAAGTATGCATTAAAGTCACAAAGATTGGCTAATAGCGTATACTTTCAATCCCTAGCAACGTGTATACTTTCACAAGTTGCGGGCTTGTAGCTCAGTGGATAGAGCGTCTGCCTCCGGAGCAGAAGGTCGTGGGTTCGAATCCCATTAAGCCCACATTGTATGTTAGTATTAATTTCCTCCAAGAAGAGCAAAAGTACCGTAATATACAGCAGCGATTAAAGCGATAGCAGGAATAATTAAGCACCCAATCATAAACACATAATCGCGTTTATTCACATGGCTTATACGTGCATGAGATCTTGGGTTTTCTCCGCCAAATCCACGAGCTTCCATAGCCGTAGCCAAAGTTGTAGATCTTCGAATAGACAGCACCAAAAGAGCAAAAGCTTGAGGCATAAAAGCCTTAATCTTACTATCATCGCCAAGTCCGCGAGAACGCCTAGATGCACTGAGAGCAGCCCAATCATCTTGAAGGACGCTAAACAATCGCATACCAGCTAATCCACCGTAAACAAACCTATCTGGCAATTTCATAACTTGACTAAAGGCATCAGCTAAATCAGTTGCATCAATGCCAATAACAGTAACAATAGCTGGAACACCGATAGCTAAAATTCTGATGAATGTTGCAATTGCAAGAGTTGTGGAATGATCACTTACATGAATAATTCCCCAATCAAACCATGTTGCTCCACCTGATTTACCATACAACCACACTGCTAATGCAGATCCAGGAGCACCAACCCATACAGGCCAAGAAAGTTTAATAACTCGCAAAGGGTTCATTTTAACAACCCAAAGAATCACAAACTCCAAAACCAGAGCTATTGTTGCAGAAAGCCAGTCGAGAGTAAACAAAAGCGGAACCGAAAGTAGGAAAGCTCCAAGCATCCTATACACAGGATTCAAAGATGCCAAGAATGGAGAATAACTTGATGCGCGAGCTGCCTCATCACGATGGTTCACATCGCTAACTTCTATTCGAGATATATTCGTTGCATCTGTTGACGAAGATAATGCTAAAGATTCTTGTGAATTATCTACATTTTCAGACTCATAAGATTCGTCATTAGTGGAATCCACATTAGTTTTAAGTTCCACTAAACGCGCTCCAAGCGCATCTACTAACTCTCTATCATGAGTAACAACAATAACACTAACGCCATCTGCGCGAAGGCTTGCAATGAGTTTTATAATTTGTAACCAAGTTTTACGATCCTGTCCAAAAGTCGGTTCATCTAAAATTAAAACTCTTGGAGCTGCAGCCAAAGATGCGGCAACAGTAAGTCTACGCTTTTCACCTCCAGATAAAGTGTATGGGTTTGCGTTAGCATATCTAGATAGGCGGAATCTATCTAATAAAGACTCTGCTTTAGTTTTAGCGTCTTCTTCACTCATTCCAGTTCTAATAGGACCTAGCATAACTTCTTCAAGAACAGTTCCACACGCAAACTGATGTTCTGGATTCTGGAAAACGTATGAAATTCTTTTAGCAAGATCAGTAGACTTCCATTTCATAGGATCGGTGCCACCAGCGCCTTCGCAAAGATCCTCACTAGCTACAACCTGACCTTCTAAAGCTGGAATTAATCCTGCCAAAGTTAGAGATAAAGTGGATTTTCCAGCACCGTTTGCTCCAACTAATGCTGTGATTTGTCCAGAATTAAATTTCAAATTTATATTTTTTGCTATTGGAGTACTCGTATGACTAATCGCAAGGTTTTCTGTTGATAGAACTACTCTTCCATCACCTTTTGCTGGATCGCAATCTGGTTCACATTCAACATAAATCCTACCAATTCTGCGATCTTGCGGATCTTTATACTTGTCAGGAATCCAAATCCCAAGGTTTTCAAAATCAAGATCGCTTCTACTGAACACTTCGTCTGGAGTTCCATCTGCAACAATAACTGTTTGCGCAAACTCGTCTCGCGCAATATCATCATCGTGAACATAATTATTCTCTTCAGTATTGTTCACAGAATTATCAAGACCAAGAACCACTACTCTATCAATCAAATCAATCCAAGGCTGCGCATGATGTTCTACAAGAACCATTGTTGCATTGGTATCGTCTAAAACTTTACCAACAGCTTTTACAATCTGATTAACACCATCTGGATCTAGATTCGCAGTAGGCTCATCTAAAAGAAGCACACTTGGCTTCATAGCCAATGCTCCAGCCAATGCCAGACGCTGCATTTGACCACCACTTAAATGGGCGGTAGAACGGTGTAACTGTAATCCTTCTAAACCTACTTCTTCAAGACTTTTATTAACAAGATCCCATATTTCTTTACGAGGAACATTCATATTTTCAGGACCGAAGGCGACGTTATCTCCTAAACGTTGAAAAATAGCTTGAGCCTCTGGATCTTGTAACACTAATCCTACTCGCCCACGCGCTTTATGAACTGGTAAATCATCTACGAATACTGAGCCTTCGCTTACACCGCCATCTTCATCTTCTACTAAAACATTCTTCTTCGAATCAGGCTTTGAATTATTTGAGCTAGATTTAACAATATCACTACCAATCAGCCCAGCAGCACCTTCAAGAATTGTGGATTTGCCTATGCCCGATGCACCAAGCAACAAAACTCTTTGCCCTGCTTCAATTGTTAGGTTCAACCCGCGTACAGCAAAATGTTTGCGAGAAGCATGACGATAACCCCAATTATCAAAACGTAGCTGAGCATTGCAGCTAGCCGATGGAAGGAATGTTTCGGCATCCTGCGTATTAGTTTTGTTCAAAACTGGCGTTTCAAATGCATCGGGCATAGAAAAATCCTTTATGGCAATGATTTTATTTAATTATTTTCTATCTATTTTTTAATTTTTTCTTTTAGAATCATTTAGATCTGCTACGGACTTTTTAACGACCTAAAAATCCTAAAATGTCTTTATTACAAACACGTTTTTGACTTATCCTAATAACAAAACGTCATATCAGTGATTTACATCGCTGATTGCATTGCAATAAGACATTTTCTTTCGACATAGATATGTGCCTTACTGTTCTTTCACTACGACTTATGCGTTGGCTTAAATCGTAGGTCACCATTAAGGCACGGGAAAAACAGATCTCCGTGCGCCAGCATTACCTGGATTCACGTTCAAGCGGTTTCTCTCAGCTTTACAAATTAATGCAAAGCACCCGTGTCGTGTGAAGATTTTACGTCATTGCGTAGACTCGTATACAAACGCTAAAATTTTATATAGCGATTGTATACGAGTTGTTAAGTTTACTTAGTTAGACGATCTAAAAGCAAAGCTTCAGTTACGATATTCGATTTCAAGCCAGAAAGAGAAATCGACTCGTTAGGACTATGCGCATTAGACTTTGGATCTTCAGGTCCAGTCACCAAAACCTGAGCTTTAGGGAAAATTCGTTGCAATTCTGGAATAAATGGAATCGAACCACCTTCGCCCTTGTTAATAGGATCCACGCCAAAAGCATCCTTCATAGAAGCTAAAGCGTCCTTAGTTGCTACAGCATCAGGATCCATAGCCCAACCCATACCATTGTCAACTGGCTCTACAGTAACTTGCGCACCGAATGGGGCGTTTGCGGCCAAAAAGTCGCTCAAAGCTTTTTGCGCTTCTTCTGGACGCTGGCAAGGCGCAGTTCTAAGCGAAAGTCGCAAACGCGTTTCGTGAGCAATCACATTAAAGCTTTCCTCTACTGGATGAGCATCCATACCAATAACAGTCAAGCTAGGCTTAGTCCACATACGAGCAGCAAGGGAACCAGTACCAGCAAGCTTGTAAGAATCCACTACTGAAGAATCTGCGCGAACTTGAGCCTCATCCAAATCACGTTGCAAACCGCCAACAGGCTCTTGCGATTCAATTCCAGGAACGGCCAAATCACCTTCCTTGTTATAAAGAGAAGCAATAAGCATTGAAGCAAGCGTGTATGCGTCTAAAATTGGTCCGCCAAACTGTCCAGAATGAACCTGATGTCCAAGAACTTTCACTTTAACGTCTACAGTAGTGTTTCCGCGCAAACTAGTCGTAAGACTTGGAACATCCGCAGACCAATTTCCAGAGTCGGCAACAATAATAACGTCTGATTCAAACTCATCTTTATGAGCTTCGATGAATGGAATGAAACTTGGAGAGCCCATTTCCTCTTCACCTTCAATAAATACCTTAATATTTACGCCTAAATCTTCGCTTAAAGCGCGCAAAGCACCGTAGTGAATTGCAATTCCGCCGCCATCATCAGCACTACCGCGGCCATACAAGCGACCATCTACTTCAGTTCCTTTGAAAGGATCAGTATTCCATTCGCTTGCATCTGGAACAGGCTGAACATCGTGATGAGCGTAAAGCAAAACAGTTGGAGCGCTAGGATCCACAATACGAGATCCAACTACTTCAAAAGCTCCAGGAGTACCATCCGGATTCTGAGACTGCTCAACGCGAGCATCTACACCCACTTCGCGCAAAACTTCAGCCACATACTCAGCCGAAGCACGCATATGATCTCCAGTAATGCCTTTAGCAGAAACAGCTCCTAAAGAGATCTTCTTATTTAATACGCTAATAACGTCTTCCCAAGCGTTTTGCACGCGCGAACGCACATCAGCAACCTCTAAACTAGCCATAAGTCCTCCAAAAAACAGTAGATTAGTAAAAACATTAGTTGAATTACTACTATCAGACTATTCATAACCAACGAAATTGCTCATAACGCGTCTAGTCTGTTGGGTAATCTGCAAACATGACATGGAATCCATTCGTAAAAAAATCTGCTGATAATGGTGCACAAAATGGCAATCAATCAGCGACTAATGAAAATAGTGAAAATAAAATAGAAGATAAGGCAAAGACTCGCACAAAAAACGCTCCAACGCCGAAGCAAAGCGAAGCTACAGCGCAGAATCTTAGACCGTTAGTTCCAACGGATAGAAAAGCAAGCGCAAAGGCTGCGCGAGCCAGATTGCGCGAAAAAGAAAATGCTCAATACGATGCGATGAAAAATGGAGACTTAGCTCATATGCCAAAGTCAGAGCAGCTTCCATGGAGAGTTTATATTAGAGATTATGTAGATGCGCGTTTCAATATTGGCGAATTTTTTGTGCCGTTTGCAATCGTTATTATGCTCTGCATATTCTTAACTCAAAACTTCTTATCCACTAAGTATATTGCTCTATATTTTGCTCTTGCGATTGTTCTTTACGCATATCTTTTTGCTGCAATTATTGACGTTATAATAATGTGGCGCAAGCTTCGTAAAGAGCTTGTTAAGCGATACGGCGAAGTTTCTGTTGGCAAAAGCTCTAGATCTGCTATGTATGCTTGCAGTCGAGCAATACAAATGCGCAGATGGAGACTCCCAAAGCCAAGTACACCAAAGCGCGGTAATTGGCCTAAATAAATCGCTAGTATACTAACAAAGCTATGATTTATAGCATAAGCGTGTTTAGGGTATGATTACTAAGCAATAAAGCAACAAAATACAAAGCAATAAAACGCTAATATTATGTATTAGGGGATAAACGCAAATGGCAAACGATAAACCAAAAGGCATTAAGAAGCCAGGCATGATTTCACAAATTATGCGTATCTACAAGTACACGCATACAGACGATAAGCAGCTTCCACTTTGGCTTGGCTTAGCTTTTGTAGCTCCTGTTGTGCTGTGCATTGTAGCTGGTGTTATTCTTAGATGGTCCATTTTGACTTGGATTATGATGGTAATAACAGCACTTATGCTGGGTCTTTTACTGTTTACTGTTGTTCTCACTAAACGCGCAGATAAGGTTGGCTATGCAAGACTAGAAGGAAAGCCTGGAGCTGCGGCTGGCATTGTATCTGCTATTAACAAAGGCGGATTTACTTTCCCTCAACAACCTGTGTGGGTTGATCCTCGCACAAAAGATGCTATTTGGAGAGGAACTGGTTTTAACGGAATCTTCCTTGTTGGCGAAGGTAACTATGAGCGTTTAAGCCAAGCTATGAATCGCCAAGAGCACGCGATTAAAAGTGTTACAGCAGGATCTAATATTCCTGTTTACCGCATTTGCGTCGGTAATGGTGAAAATCAAGTTAAACTTAGGGATCTAAGAAGTAAGGTTTTAAAATCTAAAACTTTAATGCCTACAAATCACAAGTTTGCTTTGTTTAAGATGATTCACCCTAATCGTCGCTTCTTCCTCACTAAAACTGAGCTTGCAATTTTGAATGATCGTTTGCGTACGCTACAGGGCAAATCTGGGTTCGGTATTCCAAAAGGAATTGACCCAACTCATGCTCCTCGAGTAAGTCGCAGAGCTTTAAGAGGAAAATAAATCGTAGGTTTTATTTAAATAAAAGGCATAAAAATAAACCAGACGTTCCAATTGGTTCGTCTGGTTTTAATATATTTTAAGCGACTTTATATGACTTTACGCAATTATTATTCGCGCGTTATCTGCGACTCTACCCAATCCACAATGTAAGGAGCACACTCCTCCACTTGATCCATTGCAATCTCAAACTCTTTAGGACCTCCGTACCATGGGTCCGCCAAATCCAAAACAGCTTCGCGACCAACTTGTGGCTTTTCTAAAGACGGATCAAAAGACCTATACATGTGAACAAGACTACGCTTTTGTGGCGGAATAATCCTGAGCAAAGATTGCATATGCGAAGCAGTCATTGGAAGAAAAAGATTCGTCTCTTCTATTTCATCTCGCTCAATCCTATGCGCAAAATGGCTTAACGGCAAAGAATAACCCCTACTTTTAAGCTCTCTTTGCGCACGTCTATCAATCGGATTTCCGTATTCTTCGTCACTTACGCCACATGATTTTACAGCAACAACATCACTTAATCCTCTAAGCTTAAACTCGTTACGCAAAACAATTTCTGCCATTGGCGATCTGCAAATATTCCCTGTACAAACCGTCATAACAACATACGGATGCTTAGCATCTACGTGAATTTTGTTTAAAGATTCCATACATATCCTTAATCTAGCTTATTTTTAGATTTAACTGGCTCATAAACCATAAACTTATATTTTGTATTGAATTGATTTGCGCCAACTTTTATAGTCGATTCCTGCCAATCACAATCACGTGCAACTTTCCACAATCCATCATCTACAAGTTTCTGAATGTTAGGAGCAAACGTATCAGCTTCTACTCTAGTGTCAATTTGAGTTACATAGGCAGCGTCAACAATTTGCGACTCAATCACTTCTCTAAAAATTGCTCCGCCACCAATAATCCAAACTGCGCTACCATCTTTAGGCAAATCTGAAGAATCTACATGCTCAATAGGATTATCTTCAATCCATTTTTTTGCGTAACATATTGCTTCTTCAATGCTTGTAAAACTTTTTGCACCATCTGAATTAAAATCTGGATTCCTAGAAACAACGATATTTTCTCGCCCAGGAAGAGGACGGAACTTTTCTGGCATAGAATCCCAAGTTCCCCTACCCATTATTACTGGGCAAGAAATTGTCATGGCTTTAAAATAGCGCAAATCTGTGGAAAGTCTCCATGGCATACCACCATTTACACCCATTGCGCCTACGCGGCCTTCCAAATCGTATGCTTGCCCCCAAATTAAACGCACAGGAATATCGTTTGCCATAAAACTCCTAGTCAAAAACTCAAACTAATAAGCAACTAATAAATAAGATCACACAGCTACAGGAGCTTTAATCGTAGGATGATGCTTATAATCAACAACCTTAAAATCACTATAGTCGTAGCTAAAAATTGAATCAGCTTTACGAATCTCAAGCTGCGGATACGGGTACGGCTCACGCGAAAGCTGCTCAAGCACTTGCTCTACGTGATTATCGTAAATATGGCAATCGCCACCTGTCCACACGAACTCTCCTGGTTCCAATCCTGCTTGCTGAGCCATCATCATTGTTAAAAGCGAGTAAGAAGCAATGTTGAATGGCACGCCAAGGAACATATCGCAAGAACGCTGGTAAAGCTGGCAAGAAAGCTTGCCGTCAGCAACATAGAACTGGAAAAGCGAGTGACAAGGCGGCAAAGCCATATTCTCTACTTCTGCAGGATTCCAAGCACTGACAATCATTCGACGAGAATCTGGATGATTTTTAATAAGCTCCATAACGTTTGCAATCTGGTCGATTGTTCGATTAGGATTTTCTTGCGTAGGCGCTGGCCAACTACGCCACTGAACGCCGTAAACAGGACCTAAATCGCCATTTTCATCTGCCCACTCATCCCAAATATGCACACCGTTTTCTTGCAACCAGCGCACATTACTAGAACCTTTAAGGAACCAAAGAAGCTCATATGCAAGTCCCTTAAAGAACACTGTTTTTGTGGTTATAAGCGGAAAACTCTTGCTTAAGTCAAATCGAATTTGTTGACCAAAAAGAGATATTGTTCCTGTACCAGTGCGATCCGATTTTAAAGTACCTTCCATAAGTATTTTTCTAACCAAATCCTCATAAGGTGTAGGAATATCGGAAGTAGGTTTCTGTGGTACGCGAGAGCGGATATCCGCAAGTTCTTCTTGAGTTAAAGCCATGAGATTATTTTATCATTAGCTAAATTCAACACCACCAAAAGTAAATATAAGAAATATAAGAACAAGAATCAAACTGAAATCAAAGCATGCTAGTTATAATAGGTTTGTCTTAAAAAATAAAAGTTAAAAACAAATAGACATAAGCACAAACATAATCACAATGTGTTAATGTATAAAAATGCAAAGGAGCAAAAATGACTAGAAGAATATGGGTTGAACGTTTAGAAGACGGGTCTTGGCAAGCACAAAGTGATGATGGTGCAACACTAAAATTTGGTAAAGGAGAAGGACAATTTTCACCTGTGGAACTAATGCAAATAGCTCTAGCTGGTTGCACAGCTTTAAGCAGCCAATACGCTGTTGAACATGCGCTCGGAGAAGGAAAAGGCGCTCGAGTTCTTGTAAATGGAACTTATGATCCAGAAGAAGGAACTTACTTAAGATTCCAAGAGGATGTAACAGTTGATGCTACAAGCGCAAAACCTGCTTTAAACGATGAAAATGCAAAAGAACTAAAAGAACGCATGGAAAGACATATCAACAAGGGTTGCACAGTTAAGCACACTCTTGAACGCGGTGCGCAAGTGCGTGTAACAGTAAATGTAAGACACTAAAAACGCTAAAAATCACAATTTGTGGCGCAATAACTTACACAATGCTACACTTTTAACGTTGTTAGAGCTATTTATGTAACTGGAGGAAACTTTGAAAATCGCGATTTTTACAGAAACATATCCACCATACATAAATGGCGTAGCAACGCAATCATACATGCTTAAAAAAATGTACGAGGAACTTGGACACGAGGTTCTTGTTGTTACGGTTGGATCCGAAAAACAGCGAAAAACTAAGCTTGTAGACGGAGTTGTATACGTTCCAGGAATACTTCTTAAAAAGCTATACAAGTATAGAGTTGCAATTCCGATTGGAAACATGCGCAAAAAATTCCCTATCAACTTTAAACCAGATGTTATTCATATACAAAATGAGTTTGGTATTGGTGAAATAGGTCTAGAAGTTGCTAAAAAAGAACATGTTCCTGTTATTTATACTCTTCATACAGAATACGATAAGTTCCTGTTTTATATTGGTCTAAAGCATTTTACAGAGTTTTCTAGGAATATTTCAGCAAAATATTTTACGCGATTTTCTAAAAATGCAACAATTATTACTAGTATGTCCGCTAAGGCTCAAGCTTATATTGATCGTCAAAAAGTCGATAAAAAAGTTGTTGTTCTTAGCAATGCAGTTGAATATAAAAAGTTCTTGCCTACACCAGAGCGAATTGCTTTTAGAAAAGAATTCCGTAAAAAATACGGTATTGCTGATTCCACGAAACTCTTCGTTTTTGTTGGAAGAATCGGAGCAGAAAAGAATATCTCTGAGCTTATTGACAACTTTATGTATTGCGATTTTCCACGCGAATTAGCTAGACTCGTTGTTATTGGCGGAGGACCTGATTTAGAAGACTTGCGTGAGAAAGTAGCTAACAAAGGATTTGAAGATAGAATCTACCTACTTGGCCCTATTGAACACACGCAGATCCCTAAGTATTTGCACGCTATGGACTACTACACTACCGCTTCCCTATCGGAAATGCATTCACTTTCTATGCTTGAAGCCATGGCATCTGGATTATTTGCTCTCGTAAAGCACGATATCCCTAATGAGAATCAGATTATTAGTGGCAAAAATGGTTATCAGTGGGATTCTAAAGAAGACTTTAAGCAAGTGTTTAGTCACGTTCTTAACATGAGTGAAGAAGAGCAAGCACAACTAAAAGCAAATGTTCTCGAATACTCAAAGAACAATGACTTTAAAAAGCAAGCTCAAGAGCTAATTAAAATTTATAAACTTGCTATTGAAATGAACAATAACGAACTTGCTAAAAAACGCGCTGCTCGCGAAGCAAGACGCGCACGCTTTTTACTTAAAAACAAGTAAAAATCAAACTTAAACAAATAAAAAGCACATAGTACATGCCTGGGCTAGCTTTGCAACAAAATAGCGTCCAAAACACTGTTTTAGTGCTTTGGACGCTATTTTCTACTACAAGCTACTTCTCTACTACAAACTACTAGTGAAGCGGATCAATAGTTTGCTCGATTTCTTTAGCAGCTTCCACACCAGCTTTTGGAACATCAACTGTATGAACGCCACTTATAGAATCAATAGCACTAGTATCATTACTTACCTTAGACTGCTGTGCTACTTGAGCAGCGCTTAACTCCACATACTTACGTGGAACCACATACACCGGTCTAGAAGAATGCTGCAACAAACCTTGGCTAATAGAACCAAGAAGCAATCCTGTAAAACCACCACGTCCTCGTGAACCCACAACAACCAAATCATTGTTTAAGCTCGCTTGAGTCAAAGCGTTTACAGCAGAGCCTGGAACTACAGAACGATGAATCTTTAGATTTGGCAAACGCTGCAAAATAGGCTTTACTCTCTCATCAAGATCTTCCATATAAGATCCCATAACAGCAGTGTCACCTTCTGCACCCTGAACGCTAGGAACAGCAGAAATCACATCTAATTGTGCGTTCCAACTATCAGCCAAATCTGCAGCAATCTCAAGAGCTTTTAATCCCCACTTAGACTCGTCGGAGCCAACAGCAATCTTAGAAATCTTATTATTCAAGTGGATTCGTTGACCATCATCATCTGTATATGGAACAACAACAATTGGGCAATAAGCGTAGGCTGGAAGCGAAGAACTTGTCGTGCCAAGCAAACGCTCAGCCAATCCACCTTTACCTCGGTTACCAATAACAATAAGCTGATAGTTCCTAGAAAGCTCTACAAACACAGAAGAAGGATCGCCAGTAACGATTAACGTTGTTGCATCCACACCCTGTTCTAAAGCTACAGCTTTTGCTTTAGAAAGAATTTCCTGAGCGTCTTGATGAGCAACATTATCATCACCAATCGCAGTATAAGTCGCATCAAAAGATACAGCTGCATAACTAGGTAAAGAATATGCACAAACTATTTGAAGCTGTAATCCAGCATGCTTAGCATAATTAGATGCCCACCATACAGCCTTATAGCTCGCATGAGAACCATCAACACCTACAAGAACAGCTTTTTCTTGTGTAATAACACCTTGTGCCATCTAGATCCTCCTAGCATCGCGCGATTTTTTATTTTCTTAAATACTTTAAATACTAGAATAGCGCGTTTAAGGTAGTCGCGTCTATCGCGACACAACAAACCTAAGGATTAATGGCAAAATTAATTAAAAATAACCTAAAAACGTATCAAAACTACTAACAAAACTAAAAGTGGTATCCATAAAATCATGAATACCACTCAAAATCAAATTGTCAGAAGATTCTACGAATAGAATAAGATCCCGAAAAAACGTATCTAATAGGATCATACTGAGTTCCAGCGTACTGAGAATTAATAACCATTCCATTACCAACATAAATAGATGCATGAGCACCATTGGCAATTATGTCACCAGGCTGGGCCTGAGCTAAACTCGGAACAGCCGTACCTACAGTGGCCTGAGCTCCAGAAGTTCTAGGTAAAGAAATACCCATATTGGCAAAAACGTACTGCACAAAACCAGAGCAATCCCAGCCAGCAGGACTTGTACCACCAGAACGATAAGGCACTTTACCTAAAAACTGAGCCGCAAAATTAAGCATCGCCGAAACAGACTGATTATCTGGAGGAGCAACAAAGTACGTCATAGGTCCAACGCCATTACGCGCTCTAGAACGACTTGCAGTAGCGTCGAAGCCATCAGCAGAATTATTCTGTGCCTGTTGTTGCTGGCGAGCCTGTTCAAGTGCAAGTTCAGCAGCACTCTTAGTCTGCGGAACATCCAAAGACTCAATACTGCCCCAATGAGAATTAGCATCAACATCGGTAGAAGTGGATTCTGTAAACAAATCACGCTTAACATCAGTAATCTTAGGGAAAGAACGTGTAGATGTAACTGCTGATTCTTCAGCAGAAGCGGAAGCACAAGCAAGCGGGATCATAGCAGCAACCAGCGCTGCAGATACAAAACCTGCAAATACAGAAGAAAAAATCTTATCTCGCTTAATCATCATTAGCGATGTTAGCATGTTAATACTACAAACTAAGACCACAAACAAAATTTGCACGCACTATTTACAGCACAACAATGCACACCTACACGCATAACAGCCAAAATAGACTAGAAAACCGCAAAACGTAGTAACAGATATCAATATTAAAATGTCAAAATATTAAAATTCCAAATAATCTAGTAATGGATAAATTCAAAAGCCGAAGTTTCATTCGGATTTACAACCCTAGAGAAGGTCCTACCGTGAAGCTCCGCACTAGACTCAGATGTTTCAATAGAACCATCAGGATTAATTTTTTCAACAACAGCAACATGACCATAAGTACGATTAACGCCAGCCTGACCGCGACCAAACACCATAATATCGCCAACGTGACGAGGCGTACGATCTACCCAATATCCAAGTTTTCGAGCAGTCAAAGCCCACATCCAGCCGTCTCCCATATTGGAACCAACAGGAAGACCAAGCTGATGCCTACGAATATAAACCCACCAAGTGCACTGGCTAAACTCATATGCATTCCCAGAATCACCAGAACTATGATTTGGATTAAATCCAGCAGGCAAAGAATTAACGTCTGAATCCATTAAAATAGCAACCTGCGGATTATTCGCAGAAGACTTAGACATTTCAGAAACTTTAAAATCTGAATTAGAACCTAAATCCCACTTAGACTCATGAGACGATCTAGTAGAGAAAGCGTTTAAATCAGCTTCGAGACCAGCAACAGCACTGCTGAACTTCAAATATTTATCAGCACGATCTAACTTTTCACGCTGACTAGAACGAGAAGCAGCTTGATCATTAGAATCATTGGAAAAATTAATCTCAGAAGCATATTGCTTTGAAGCAAAAGAACCCAAACTATCAGTCTTACTCAAAGCCATAGACGTCAATGCGGCACCAACTATAGCTACTAAAGACGTAGAAACAATAATACAATTCTTACGTTCTCTAGATTCGCGAGCTAAACGAATCTCGCGACGAGTACGAGGAGCAGAAGACATTTGCAAACTCTGAGCCACAGATTCGCTCAAGCCCACAACTGCACCATTATTCGCACAAACCGCTTCGGTAGAACGCTCAGAAGTAGCACTGGAAATATGAGAAGAGGAAAAAAGCATAAAAGGCGAAACGAAACGCCCCTTTGCTTTCTTAGCACCATGTGCACCATGTCTCATAAAAAACCACTCCCGAATTGTTAAAGTATCACGTCAAAACGGCACCTACAAAGCTCAAGATTACAACGTGGTGCGGATGTGATAAAAATAGTGTCGAAAAAGAAAATAGTAAAATTTAAACGTATATCATAAACGTATATCATCAAAAAATATAACCAAAAATTGATATTAGACATCACTAGATGTATGGTTAATCATATGAAGCTAGCACCGATTATTAACCCAGATGCGCGCAAAGAGGCACCAAAGCCATTGCGCGTAGACCTGTGCAAAGCATTTATGGTTGGAACAGTTCTATGGCTTATAGCATCAATAATCACTGTTGTGCTCGCAATCTTGCACTTTCTACTATGGTTTTTTGCTATAGTTTGCCTTAGCGGATTCGTAATAGGTATTTTGCTTTTAATCTGGGAACACTTTGACCGTTGGGATTATAGAAGACTAGGAAAGTAAAACGCTTAATACGATTAAGCGAACTATTTTGCATCCGATCTTGAAAGCGGAATCGCAAAATTAACCGTAGTACCTTTCCCTGGTCTACTCCACAATGTAATGCTACCGTGATGAGTAAGAGCCACGTGCTTAGCAATAGCAAGACCTAAACCAACACCATCCTGACTGCCGTCATTCTGGTTATCCGAACGATAAAAACGCTCGAAAATACGAGGCTGATCACGCAACGCAATACCAGAGCCACAATCAACAACACGAATCACTGCAAACTGAGAGTCATCAGACTTTAACGCTGAAATCGCCACACTGTTATTTGCTGAAGAATAGATAATAGCATTCTCAACAAGTTTACGCACGGCAGCGCTGATTTGTGAAAAACTGCCTAAAACACTAAGCGAAGAATCAGACTTAACGCAAAGACGCACATTTCGGCTCAAAGCAAGATATGAAACCTGATTCTGAACATCTTTTAACACACTCAAGACGTTCACAGCACTCGCCTTAGACACATCTATAGGCTTCTGAGCACTCATAAGAAGCAGAAGATCTTCCAACATATGTTCCAAGCGTTTAGAAGACCTCTGAGCTTTTAAAGACACTTCCTTAACACGATTAAGAGTAACATTATTATCCTGCAAAAGTTCTATAAGACTAGAAATCATTCGAGTAGAGCTAATAAGTTGTTGAGAAACATTACTTATAAAATCATCTCTAGTCTGCTCAAAACGATGCGCAGCACTCGTATCATTTAAAATAACAACAACCTTGCCTGCTCCAACACTTCCAACAGTAACATTAAGCCAATTAGGTCTAGAAACTGTAGAAGCATCAGACGATTTATCAGTTTTATTCGAGGAAAAGTCGCCAGCAACCGTAGCTGATTTTAATAACACAGCACTGTCACCAGAAAAATTACTATTAAAATCAGAATCTTCACCAATAGTTATATACCGCTCAGGAGTAAAAGTAACTAAATCAAAACTCTCAAAACCGCCAGACTCGCGCACACGATTTACAGAATCCAGAACTCGCGGTTGAACAATAGAATCATCAACAACAACACCAAGCGTATAACTATCAGAACTAGCTCGTAAAACATCATTATCAGCATCGATAACAATAGTCGCAGCAGACAGCATGGATAAAATCGCACACGCATCTGAACTTATATCATCTGAATTATTATCAACTGAATCTTCATCATCTTCATCATCACCAAAATTACGTTTACCTAAAATTTTTAAGATCTTCTTAAAGCTACTACGAAAAATCCTACGCAAACCACCTGCTATAGGATTTACAACAGAACTAAAAAACGGTCTAAAAACACTACGAAATATTGGAAAAAGCGAATCAACAACAAACATAACAATTACGATTGCAACACAAAGCGCAATCAAAGCAAAAACAACAAACACCATTAAAGGCGAATATGGCGAATCTTGAAGCATACTCTTAAAGAATACTCTAACGCGCTCACATTTAAGCAACTAATACAGCGACTAATACATTTAACGCACGTGCGCACAGTAGTCTATACTTGATTAGGGCAATCTAAACAAACGCGAATATGCTCCAAACGCAATTGAGCGCGATTGAACGCAAGAAAGGACGCACCATGCGAGTGATTTTCAACGAAGAGATGAAGGCAGTTGCATTAAACATTGAACGCATGGCAGAGCTTGTTGCAAAAGCCATGAACGATGCTGGAAATGCTTTATTAAATGCTGATTTAGAATCTGCACAAGCAATTATAGACAATGACACTCAACTAGATTCACTAGAAGATAGCGTTATAGATCAATGCTTAACATTGCTAGCTAGACAAAATCCTGTAGCAACAGATTTGCGAGAAGTAGTAGCAACCATGCGTTTGGCTGCGACTTTTGAGCGCATGGGAGATTTAACAAGTCACGTTGCGCAAATCGCAAGAAGAAATTGGCCTGATTGCGCAATACCAAGTCAAGCAAAAGAAACTGTTGAAAAAATGGTTGACTTTTTGCATGTTCTTGCAGGTCAATTAACAGACATGCTTTCAAATAGAGACGTTAATGTAGCAGATGCAATTATTCACGGCGACGATGTAATGGATAAGTTGCACGAACACATTTTTGCGCTTGTAGAAGGCGAAGATTGGAATGGCACTAGAAAACAATTGATTGACTTAGTACTTCTAAGCAGATTCATGGAGAGAATCGGCGATCATTCAGTTGCTGCAGCAAGGCAAGTTGTATTTATTGTTTCGGGATTTGACCCAACTAAGAAGCCAGAACCAGATAAAGACACGGTTGTGGCATAAATACGGTTGTGGCATAGAACACGATTTTTGAATAGAAATCTAAAAAGTAGCTTGTAAAACAAAAGTAGGTTTGCAATTAATTTTGCAAACCTACTTTTTATTTAAGTTAATTTAAGATAATTAAGCTAACTTAAGCTAATCAAACTCACTTCTGACCCTGAGCAGCCACGGCGGCAGCACCAGCAGCAGCAGCTTCTGGATCCAAATACTCGCCGCGAGGCTTGATTGGCTTAAAGTTCTCGTCCAACTCGTAAAGAAGAGGAATAGCGGTTGGAATATTCACCTTGGAAATCTCTTCCTCGCTCAAGTTGTCGAGCATCTTAACAATTGCGCGCAAGCTATTGCCGTGAGCTGCAATCATCACAGTCTTGCCAGACTTAAGCTCTGGAATAATATCGGACTCCCAGTAAGGAGTTACGCGAGTCACAACGTTCGCCAAAGCTTCAGTTTCTGGAACTGGATCACCTGCGTAACGAGGATCATTCGTCTGAGAATACTCATCGTTTGGATCAATCTCAGGAGGTGGAGTTGCGTAAGAACGACGCCAAATCATGAACTTCTCATCGCCATATTCCTGACGAATCTCAGACTTGTTCTTACCTTGCAAAGCACCATAATGACGCTCGTTTAAACGCCAGCTACGGCGAACTGGAATCCACAAGCGGTCGGCTGCATCAAGCGCGTAATTCGCGGTATTGATAGCACGACGAAGCAAAGAAGTGAACACGATGTCTGGAAGAACATTCTTCTCCTTAAGAAGCTCGCCACCATGCTTAGCTTCCTCGACACCCTGCTCAGTGAGCGGTACATCAACCCAACCGGTGAACTGATTGGTCTTATTCCATGCGCTCTGACCATGTCGGAGCAATACTAATTTATATGTCATAATTACCTAGTCTATTCGTTTCGTACGACTACTTACATAAAAGTAAGCAAACACGAAAAATTTAATAGAAAAAGCCGATGAATGTTTAAACAACATACAACGGCTTTACAATCTACTAAATCTATCAGTTAGCGAAGAGGCTTTACGAGTGGGAACGTAATCGTCTCGCGAATGGTTGCGCCCGTAAGCGCAATCAGCAAGCGGTCAATACCCATTCCCATGCCGCCAGCAGGAGGCATACCGACGCCAAGAGCCTCAATGAAGTCCTCGTCAATATCCATTGCCTCAACATCTCCAGCCAAAGCATCCTTAGCTTGAGCCACAAAGCGCTCGCGCTGCACAACAGGATCGTTAAGCTCGGAGTAGCCGGTTGCAAGCTCAAAGCCACGCACATACAAATCCCATTTTTCAACCATTCCTGGCTTAGTACGGTGACCCTTAACAAGCGGGCTGGTTTCCACTGGGAAGTCGCGCACAAACGTTGGCTCATAAAGCTTATCCTCATAGAAGTGCTCCCACAAGTGCTCAACCAACTTGCCGTGATTCTCCACTTCGTCGCGCTCAACGCCAAGCTTGTCTGCAATCGCACCCAAATGCTCAACAGAAGTTTCTGGCGTAATCTCCTCACCCAAAGCCTCAGAAAGCGAGCCGTACATGGTAATCTGCTTCCACTCGCCGCCAAAATCGTACTCTTCGCCGTTAAGCAAAGTCACCTTAGTGGAGCCAAAAGCGTCGACAGCAGCCTTTTGAATCAGCTCTTTAGTAAGAGCTCCAATCGTATCGTAAGTGCCATAAGCTTGGTAAGCTTCGAGCATTGTAAACTCTGGAGCGTGAGTTGCATCTACGCCTTCGTTTCTAAAATCACGGTTGATTTCAAACACGCGATCAATGCCACCAACCAAGCAGCGCTTCAAGAAAAGCTCTGGCGCAATACGCAAATAAAGATCAATGTCGAACGCGTTCATATGAGTTGTAAACGGACGAGCAGCAGCGCCGCCGTGAACCGTTTGCAACATTGGTGTTTCAACTTCCAAGAAGTCGTGGCTGTCGAAAGTGCGGCGAAGAGAAGCTACAGCATGAGAACGACTGCGAACCATATCGCGAATCTTCTCGTCCGCAATCATGCCAATATAAGGCTTGCGCGTACGAGTATCGTCGCTTAATTCCTTATGCAAAGCCGGAAGTGGCTGCAAAGCCTTAGCTGCAATTGCCCACTCAGTTGCGAATACGGAAAGCTCGCCAGTTTTAGAAGAAATAACGCGACCGCGAACATACAAATGGTCGCCCAAATCAACCATCTGCTTGAAGCTCTTAATAGATTCTTCGCCAATTTCCTTCTTGGAAACCATCGCCTGAATCGTAGTGCCGTCACCAGCAGCAAGCTTAACGAAGCACAAGCCACCAGCATTACGCAAGAAAAGCACGCGACCTGCAATACCAACCTCGGTATCAGTTTCTTCGCCAGCTTCAAGCTTGCCATCAAAATCAGCACGAACCTTTTCGATAGTATCCGTAACATTAAGATGCACTGGGTATGGCTGCACACCCTCCTTAAGCATCATCGCACGCTTAGCAACACGCATCTGCACCTGCTCTGGGTGCGCAAGCGGACCAAACTCTTTATTGCTTGGATCAATTGCTTCGTCAAGAGTAGCACCATCATTTACGCGCTTAGCAATAGCCTCATCTTGAGCGAGCAGCATCTCAGCATGCTCAACGGTGTCAATTTCATTGGCGTTATCTGTTACGTCATTTTCTGCGGCGTTTTGTGCGGCAGACATTGCAGTATTCGTGTCAGTCATAAACGCCAATTGTAGCTACTAGGGAATACAGGTAAGCGAGTCGCAAATGCATTTTATTGTGTTACTAGATCGATTGCGCTAATCATTTTTGCAACAAATATACATTTTTATAGAAATATTTATATTTTTCTGTTTTCGAAAGAAAAATACATTTACAGTAAAACTTTTTATTATTTTATTAAGATATACAAAATTATTTACGAAAAGTTACATCATTTTGCAAATATTGCGGAGACCATGCAGCTGCAAAAGAATACAAGTGAATTTTTAATAAAATTTTAAAAGAATTTATTTGACAACGACACACACTGTTAATTTGTAGCAAGTTCACGCTATTATAACCACGTTGTCGGAGTGTTGCATGCGCAATTACAACATGTAGCTGCGTCATGTATTCATAAGATGGATTCACGATGTGCAATCTCTATTGAGTTCGCACAATCGACATCGGGCTGTAGCGCAGTTTGGTAGCGCGCTTCGTTCGGGACGAAGAGGCCGCGGGTTCAAATCCCACCAGCCCGACTTTTGATTTTTTGCACAATCGCGCATATTACAACACTCGTATAAACAAATAATTCGCTATGATTGAGTAGTGAGCAAAACGGAATTTAATCGCAAGAAGCAAGGTGGCTTAAATGTTAAGCGTTTCGCAATTTTATAAAGAATTAGACAATATGTTTGCAAGCCACACAAGCGCGCAAGAAATCGAAAAATACCTGCTAAATGCGCTAAACCAATCGCAAGAAGAAGCACTCAAAGAAACACAAAATAAAGAATCTAAAGAAAAAGCAAATTGCGCATACGATAAATCACAAGAATCAAACGCTCAAGCATTGCAACTATCTGTGTTAAACGAGTTGATGGGATTTTATAGGTCTAGAGGAGAATACGCAAAAAACAAGCCAATCATTGACAATGCGCTAGATTTGGCAAAAAAGATGGATTTAGTAGGCAGCGAAGCTGGCACAACCACTTTGATTAACGCTGCTACTAGCCTACGAGCCGCGGGCAGCTATGAGCGCGCAGCAGAAATATATTCTCAAGCTATTAAAGAATCATCGAAAACACTAAAACCAAACGATAGAAAACTCGCTGCCCTTCACAACAATCTTTCAATGCTTTACAGCGAAACAGGCAACATGAGCGAAGCAATTAATGAACTTAATATTGCGCTTGAAATATTGCAAAAATCGAGTATCGATCCTTCAACAGACATAGATATAGCAGCAACTCACACAAATCTTGCGCTTGCGATTTTGCAAGAGTGTTCGCAGCCTAGCGAAAGCACAAACAGCAAATCCACTATCCTTAACTCTGCTTTTGAACACGCTTCAACTAGTATTCGCATGTACATTGCAGGAAATAACCAAAATCAACCACATTACACATCTGCTTTAGCTGGATATGCTCAAGTTCAATACGCACGAAAAGAGTATTCCGACGCTGTAAAAGCATACAGCGAAGCTCTAGATTTAATAGCACAATGTTACGGAAAAGATAGCGAGTCATACGCTATAACGGCAGAAAATTTGCAGCAAACGCGCAAGTTGGCAGAAAACGTTACGACAACAAGCGCAGCGAATACAATTCAATGCAATTCGGAAAAGTCGCAAGCAAGCGATGAGCCAAAGCCAGAGTCAAATAAAACTATACAATCAAATAAAACCATAAAATCAATCAAAACTGTAAAAACAGAATATAATCCAAAAATCAAAAACGGCATGCAACTTGCAAAATCATATTGGCAAACTTACGGAAAACCACTGCTTGAACTTGAACAATTTAAAGACTATAAAAACCGCATAGCTGCAGGATTAGTAGGTCACGGATCGGAATGCTACGGATTTGACGACGAGATTTCGCGCGATCACGATTTTGGCCCAGGATTCTGCTTATGGCTTACGGATGAAGACTATGCGAAAATTGGCGATGATTTGCAAGCAGCTTACGATTCTCTTCCGCAAGAATACGCTGGTTTTGGCTCTCGCGAAGAAACTCCACGCGCTAAATCATGCGAAGAAAGCAAGAGAGTCGGAGTATTTACCATAGCTAAGTTTTTTGAAAACATAACGGGATTTGCTACTGCTCCAAGTAAAAACGAGCCGCATTTATGGCTTTCGTTAAGCGAGCCAACGCTTGCTGCAGCTACGAACGGCCAAATTTTTGCAGACCCACTTGGAGAATTTAGCAAAGCGCGTCAAAGTTTTAAGCTTATGCCAGACGATGTGCGAATCTCGCTAATCTCTAGAAGGCTTGGCATGATGGCTCAAGCAGGTCAATACAATGTTCAACGAATGCTAGCGCGAAAAGACGGAGCTGCAGCGTGGCTTTCTATAAACGAGTTTGTGCGCGCAACCGCTTCAATCGTATTTTTGCTAAATAACCCAATAAGTGCAGGATATTTGCCATATTATAAGTGGCAATTTGCAGCACTTCGCAAGCTAAGCGAGCGAATGGCGTCTAGGCTTTTTGGCGTAGCAAATCAACTTGAATCGCTTATGCGACTAAGTAGTGCGGCGTGCTTTGGCGGAATCGGATTTGGCGAAGGCACAAAAGGCAGCAGCGAAGCTGAATCTAAAATAAACGAGATTATTCAAAACGTGTGCAACGAAGTAGTGCAAGAGCTTAAATATCAAGGTTTGAGCGATTGCAATGAAACGTTTTTAGAATGGCAACGCCCGTATGTTGAAGCGCATATTAATTCGCGCGCAACGTGCTTAAGGAGCTTATGATGTGCGATTCATTATCAAATCCAAAAACGCAAAATCCAAAAACGCAAAATCTTGCAGAAGAAATTACAAAACTAGAATGGCAGCAATTCCAGCTTACGCAAAACGAAGGCGGACGCGCGAATTGCCAGGAAGATTGGCAAACGTTCCGCATTATGCGCATGAGTCAATTTTTAACTTGGCCTCTGGATTTGCAAGAGTCTTATAAGAAAGATCTTGAGCGCGCTGATAGCAATGGCAGAAATTTGATAACAGAAAAATATGCACGAATGATGGAGTCTACTGCGCCAGAAATTTTTGAGCGCACAATTAAGCCTTATATTAAGCCGATTTTAGAGCCTAGAAAAAGCGAGCAGGAGAAGATTATTTTTACGCAAGTTAGATGGGCGGATGATTTTCGCGATCGATACCCTCATTTAGGTCTTGCAATGCGCGTTCTAAAAACAAGCGAAGATACAGAAGAAAATACATCTTTTGAAACGTATTTACGAGGAGAATTAAGCACGTATTCCGCCGAAACTTTTGCTAAATATAAGTCTTTTATAGAAGATTTAACAGCGAAAAATATAAATCTAACGCAAATGATTATTACAAATACTGTGCGCATGTATGGCTACGATTCACTCGAAGCAGCCGACAAATGTTGATGCGACTATAGCGTGAATAGTTTTATTACAGCATGAATAATTTTGTAGATGCACACTCAATTCTTTGTGCAGTTTTTAAACTACGCAAATCCGATTCAACAAAAACAGTAGAAGATGCGCTCAAACCATTTTTGCTCAAAAAATCTCGATAAATCATAATATTCGGCTTGCGCAAATGATATTCATAAGATGCGCTAACGCCATTTATCTCGCCAAGTATTGGGCAAGTTGTGCGCGCGCAATCAACCCACTCTTGTGAAGCATTTCCAAACGCCCAAACGCGCACATCTTTTGCAATTAAATCGCGAGCAACAGCCGCAAAACGCTCTCGCTCCCCTAAAAATCCGTGTAAAAAATTCTCAAAATACAAGCGATAAAGCCAAGTTACGGCAGGACCATGATGCTCACTAAACGATTCAAGCGCACGCTCAATGCTCCATCCTGATTCACGCAAAGCCTCGTGAAACTCAAAACCCCATTCTGGCTCATAGCTAAACAGCACCTCGCCAATATAATCTGGGTAATACGATTCCAACGTGCGACGCGCATCCCAATCAACAAGAAGATGCAAGTCAAAAACAACATCTGTTATGCCGTTTTCAATAATTTTTTGCGCGCATAAATCGCAATAATCACAACTATTCTTGCAATCATTGCGATTAGGCGAAACATCTTCTGTGCAAATCATTACAAATCCTAAATTATTCAGTTGGCGAAATTCCTCCGGCATAGGACGACATTCCAGCACCAGCACCAATTCCAGCACCAAAGCTAGCAGGCAAATTGTTCAAATTATAGCCGAGCGCCTCAAGCTGCGCGCGCCCATCTTCCGTAATATTTTCAACACTCCAACGCGGTTTCCAAGTCCAATCAATACGAAATTCATCAACTAATCCAACAAGCGCACTCGCGCACTCGTCTTCAATCAAATCCGTAAGCGGGCAAGCAGGCGTTGTAAGCGTCATCGTAATAATCGCGCGTCCAAGCTCATCAATTTCAATCCCGTAAACTAAACCTAAATCAACTACGTCAATTCCAAGCTCTGGGTCTACAACATCATGCAAAGCATCCTGAATGTCTTCCTCAGTTACGCGACCGATGCTATTTACGTTGATCTGAGATTGAGCTTGATTTTCTGCCATAATATTCCTTATTTTTAGTGTTACACTGCGATTTTATAAAGCCACATACGATTTTATAAAGCCTCAATAGCCTTTGCAATACCGTCTTTTAAGCCTTCCCATGCAAGCAATGCGCACTTTATTCGCATTGGATATTTAGAAACGCCTTGAAAAACCATTGCATCTTCCAACTCATCTTCGTCTTGCTCGTTTTCTAATCCCGCTCCCCTAGATTCCATAAGCTTGTGGAAAAGCGCGGCTAATCGCAAGGCATCCGCAACAGTTTTTCCCTCAACCAAATCAACCATAATCGAAAGACTAGCTTGCGAAATTGAGCAACCATGGCCATCCCACTTAATACTTTTAACAAGCGCATTGCTTGAATTGTCAACGTTTTTAGCGAGTTCCACATGCATCGTAACCTCATCTCCACAAGTTGGGTTAAATTGATGAGATTTTCCTAATGCGTAATTTTTATTAGCTTCTACAGCACAATTTTCATGATGATTTGTAATTGTTATATTAGAATTGTTTTTTAACTCATCGGTTGCTGGCGACTTATCCGAAGCCTCCTCAACTTTCTCTTCCTGCTCTTCTGCTTTAGAAAGACTTTCTGTGTTTGAAAAATGTGTTTTTCCGTGCGGATTTCTAGCAGCATCTAAAATCACTTCTTGATACATGCTTTCTAAGCCACTACCGTCGTCAACACTCATATCAAACATATGCTCTCCTTATTTGTTATTAAACAGTATTTTATTTGAATTCTATTTGAATTTTATTTGACAATACTATGCACCAAAGTATGCGCGAACATGGGAAACAGCTTCCACAAGCGCGCGAGCTTCTTCGATTGTGTTATAAACTCCAACAGACGCGCGATTTGAAGCATACACGCCAAAATGGCGATGAATCGGCTGAGCACAATGATGTCCAACGCGAATCGCAATTCCTTGCGCATCCAAAAACTGGCCAACGTCATGCGGATGCACGCCTTCAACCTCAAAAGAAACCGTTGCAATACGGTTGTTTAAATCAAGCGGCCCAAGCACGCGAACGCCCGGAACATCCTGCAATTTCAACAATTCTGCAGCAAGTTCCTGCTCGTGCTCTGCAACTCGGTTCATGCCCAATGCGCGCAGCCAATCCGCAGCTACTCCTGCAGCAACCATTTGTGCAACTGGCTGAGTTCCCGCCTCAAAACGGTAAGGCGCTTGCATATATTGCGCTGGCTTGTTAAGCCACGCAAGCTCCACCATAGATCCACCAAAATTGGCTGGTGGAAGACTGTTCAAAAGATTGCGGCGTCCATACAAGAACCCAACGCCCGTAGGGCCGTACATTTTATGCGCGCTAAAAGCTGCAAAATCAACATCTAGCGCATGAAAATCAACTGGAATATGCGGAACAGACTGGCATGCGTCAAGAACAAAAATTGCACCAACCTCATGCGCACGCTTACAAATCGGCGAAACGTCCGTAATAGCGCCAGTAACATTGCTAATATGCGTAACTGCAACGATTTTCGTGCGCTCGTCAACAATCGTGCTCAAATAATCCGCGTCCGCCCGCACTCGACCATCTTCACTTACATCGATCCAGCGAAGCTCTGCACCCAATCGAATCGCAAGCTCTTGGAACGGCAACAAAACAGAATGATGGTCTGAGCGAGAAACAACAATATTATCTCCCTCATTAATCACAAAATGCTTGCGCAAAGTTAAGTTATCTTCAGCAAAACCAGTGCGATTTAATCTAGCGTTAATCGTAGCGTTCCCAATAGAAGTGGCAAGAAGATTTAGAGCGCCCGTAGCACCAGGCGTAACAATAATCTCTTCGTTTCCTTCTTCACTACAAGCACCAACGAGTTTTGCAACTTTTGCACGCGCTTCTTCAAAGGCAACTGTCGAAAGCGCCGCCAACTCGTGCGCCCCCCTATGCACGCCAGCATTAATAGTCTTATAAAATTCGCTCTCTGCATCGATTACAACCTGCGGCTTTTGAGCAGTAGCTGCAGAATCTAAGTAAATCAAGGGTTTTGAATGTACTTTGCGACTTAAAATTGGAAATTGAGATCTCAAATCTTCAAACTTGTGCATTAACACAGTATCTGTCTCAAGATTTTTATGATTAAACATTCAAAATCCCCTTTTAAGCAAATTTATACAACCTATACAATCAAATTTTATAAATCTTGTTCATAATTTAAAAGTCGCTCCCCCAAAACAAAGATTGAAGGAACGACTTTCAAAATTTAAATTTTAATAATTAGCGTTTTATGAACAGCTAATATTAATTAGAATCCAAACTCTGCAGCAGCCTGACGAAGAGTTTCCGCAGAACGCTTCAAAGCAGCAAGCTCGCGATCCGAAACTGGAGTGTTCAAGCGAGAGTTTACGCCATTACGGTTCAACAAAGTTGGAACGGACATGCAGACGTCTGAGATTCCATGGAAATCGTCAAGAAGAGAAGATACTGGCAAAATGCGGTTAGTATCGCGAAGAACGGCTTCAACAATATCAACACCAGACATAGCGATAGCGTAGTTTGTAGCGCCCTTACCGTTAATAATCTTGTAAGCTGCGTTCTTAACTTCTTGATGAATCTCTTCGCGCTTAGCTTCATCCAATGGCTCATGACCTGGAAGAGCATTCCACTCGCACATTGGAACACCACCAATAGTTGCAGAAGCCCAAAGAGGAACTTCGGAATCGCCATGCTCGCCAGCAATATAAGCGTGAACATTCTTAACATTCACACCAGTTTGCTGCGCAATAAGGAAGCGCAAACGTGCAGAATCAAGGTTTGTACCAGATCCAAACATTTGATTAGCAGGAAGACCAGAAAGCTTCATAGAAACATGCGTAACAACATCCACAGGATTTGTAATAAGCATGTAGATAGCGTTTGGAGCGACCTTCACAACATTAGGAATAATCGACTTCATAATGTTGATGGTTGCACCTGCAAGCTCCAAGCGAGTCTGACCAGGCTTTTGACGAGCACCAGCAGTAATAACAACCATGTCTGCGTCACGGCAGATTTCAACGTCATCTGAGCCATCAATAGAAACGGCTGGATAGAAGCTAGAACCATGCTGCATATCGAGCACTTCTGCCTCAACACGTTCCTTAGCGATATCCTCAAGCACAATTTCACGAGCAACACCGCGCTGAGCTGCAGCAAACGCAAGCGTGGAACCTACTGCACCAGCACCAATAATCGCAAGCTTAGTTGGCTTAACCTGAGAACTCACCATTAGAAAAACCCCTTTTCCACAAACCGAGTCGACCCTTATAACTTATAAATAGAAAAATACAAGGGCTGCTCTCACATTAAGAGCTATATGTGTATAAACAGTTTTTACTTTAATCACACCACCGGAATTTTGTTTAAAGTGCAATTTGCATAAGTTTTGCAGCCAAAGAATCGCCAACAAAAGCATCTAATTCTACACCAGAATCCTTATATTCCGCGGATTTTACAATACCGTTTTCCCTAACTCTAGATAGCAAAGACCCAGAATAATCGCTATAAGGCAATGTAACTTTAACATGAACATGTGGTGAAGGTAACAAATTTTCTATACGCGTTCTTAAACGGTCAATATTTGTTCCACTTGCAGCAGACACAATTAAAGAATCAGGATACAACGATTGCAAGCGTAAACGCATTGGTTCTTGCATAACATCCGACTTATTAAAAGCAATAATTTGCGCTATATCTTCCACACCGTCAATTTGAGCTAAAACCTCGTTAACTGCCTCAATTTGAGAAACAGGGTCTGGGTGAGAACCGTCAACTACGTGCAAAATTACATCTGCATTACCAACTTCTTCCAAAGTTGATTTAAACGCTTCTACTAGCTGAGTAGGCAGCCTTCTAACGAAGCCAACAGTGTCTACAAGTGTATAAGCGCGACCATCTTTAGTTAAAGATTTTCGAACAGCAGTATCCAAAGTTGCAAAAAGCGCGTTTTCTACAAGTTCTTTAGATCCTGTAAGTCTGTTTATAATCGAAGATTTTCCAGCATTTGTATACCCTACTACTGCAACAGTTGGAATATCTTGACGACGCCTAGATCCGCGCTTTGTCTCGCGAGTTGGTGCCATTAGTGCAATGTCGTGACGCAATTTTGAAATTCGATTCCTAATTGCGCGCCTATCCATTTCGATTTTTGTTTCTCCAGGGCCTCTAGAGCCTATTCCTGCATCTCCTGCAGCGCGACCACCAGCCTGCCTAGAAAGAGCAGCACCCCAACCTCTAAGTCGCGGAAGCATGTATTGAAGCTGAGCAAGCTCGACTTGTGCCTTTCCTTCCCTACTTGTTGCATGCTGAGCGAAAATGTCTAGAATAACAGCCGTTCTGTCTACAACCTTGACTTTAGTGGCATCTTCCAAAGCTCTTCTTTGGCTTGGTGGAAGATCGTCGTCTACCACAATCGTATCCGCATCATTTTGCGCCACAACCGCTGCAAGTTCACGCGCTTTTCCAGAACCAACATACGTTGCTGCATCTGGTCTGTATCTTTGCTGCAACATGCCGTCGCATACTACTGCGCCAGCTGTTTTAGCAAGCGCCGCCAACTCTCTAAGGGACTCTTCTGCTTGGCTTAAAGTTCCGCGAGCGCTAGACCATACTCCTACTAAAACAACGCGTTCTAGTCTTAGTTTTCTGTATTCTACTTCGGTTACGTCTTGTAATTCTCCAAGACCCGCAACTCGTTTTAAGGCGTTTCTTGATTCGCGCTCTTGCCAAGCTTCATCGTTACTTTCTAGGCTTGATCCAGTGTTTGTGGAATCTAGTAGTACTTCGGAATGTCCTGAAAGAACGTCTTTATGCTCATTTTTATGCTCAGGCATATTATTATCACCACTCGCCAAATTGCTGTTTGCTAAAGTATCTACCAAAACTATGCCCTTTGCTATTTTGCTTTAACTACTAACGCTAAATCCCCTGTTAATACACGATTTACAACGTTTGTTTTATTATTGTGAATCTAGAAGACATAATTTTTAACGCAACACTAAAATGGCTATTAACACTTTTAATAAAACTAAAAAGACGAGCAGCATTAATGCTACTAAAACAAACAAAAATACTAAAGAAGCTAAAACTGGCGGCGAACAGTATTTTTCCGCTAATCCAAACTCTTTAGACTTAAGACGAACTTTGCATGTTGATTTGCGCGGTCACGAGGTTAGCGTGCAGGTTTCTAATGGAGTTTTTAGCTCCTCTAAGCTTGATTTAGGCACTGCAGTTCTACTTAAACACGCTCCACAGCCTCCAGAAAATGGGCGATTTTTCGACATCGGTTGCGGCTGGGGTGCTATTAGTTTGGCTTTAGGTTTTGAATCCCCTAATGCGCAAATTTATGCTGTAGATGTTAATGAACGTGCTCTAGATCTTACTGATATTAATGCCAAGAATGCTGGATTAAACAACATTCACACTTATCTTGTAGAAGATGCATTAAAAGAAGATGCGCTAAAAGACATTGATCTTATTTGGTCTAATCCTCCAATCCGCGTTGGAAAAGACGTTTTGCACAATATTTTGATCACCTGGCTTCCTCGCCTAAAAGTTGGTGGAGCTGCTTATTTAGTTGTTCAAAAAAATCTTGGCTCCGATTCCTTAATCACTTGGCTTTCTAAAACTCTTGGGGAAGATTTTAGCGTTGAAAAATACGCAAGCTCTAAGGGATACAGGATTATAGAAGTTTTAAGAAAATAAGATTTAGCAAAATTTAACAGGATTGAATATGAACTTTGACTATCCTAGTGAACTGCCGATTTGTGCTGCACACGACCAGATTATTGAAGCCATTAAAGAGTCGCAGGTTATAATCGTATCTGGTCAAACTGGTTCTGGCAAAACCACTCAAATCCCAAAAATGGCTTTGGAACTTGGCAGAGGTGGTCGCGGAAAGCAAATTGTTCACACACAACCTCGACGACTTGCTGCGCGCACAGTTGCCGAACGAATCGCAAGCGAAATGGGTGTTAAGCTTGGCGAAGAAATCGGCTATCAGGTACGTTTTAACGACGAAAGCTCATCTAAAACAAAGCTTCGGATAGTTACGGATGGTATTCTACTCGCTCAAATTCAACGCGATCCACTTCTTACGCGCTATGACACTATTATCATTGATGAAGCTCACGAGCGTAGCCTAAATATTGATTTTTTGCTTGGATATTTAACAACTCTTTTGCCAAAGCGCAAAGACTTAAAACTTATTATCACTTCTGCAACAATAGATTCTGCAAAATTTAAAGACCATTTTGAGCAAGCGCTGCACATTAAGGTGCCTGTTATAGAGGTTTCGGGGCGAACATACCCCGTGCGCGTACTTTACGAGCCGCTTGGAAGCGCGCCTTCACTTATGAGGCACGTTCCAGGTTTTGCCGATATTGCTATGGATGATGAAAGCGTTGCGCAAAGCCAAAGTCTTTCGGAAAGCGGCGATATTTGCGACGAAGACATTGCTTCTGCTGTAACTCGCGCATGCGCGCAACTTGTGATTCATTCAAACCACACTCAAGGCGCGCGCGATATTATGGTTTTTGCTTCTGGCGAGCGCGATATTCGAGAATTTGAAGCATCGTTGCGTTCTTATTTCGGTGCGCGTGCAAGCGACATGAATCGTAGTGACGCCATTGAGATTGTTCCACTTTTTGCACGTCTTTCTTCTAAAGACCAGCATCGCGTTTTTGAACACCACACACATCAGCGCATTGTAATCGCCACTAATGTTGCAGAAACTTCTCTTACAGTGCCTTCGATTCGCTACGTTGTAGACCCTGGTTTTGCTAGAATTTCTAGATATTCTAAGTCTGCTAAAGTTCAGCGTCTTCCTATAGAACCTATTTCTCAAGCAAGTGCAGATCAGCGCTCTGGTCGTTGTGGGCGAATTGCAGATGGCATTGCTATTCGCTTGTATTCTAGGGAAGATTACGAAACTCGCCCGCGCTTTACCGACCCCGAGATTTTACGCACTTCACTCGGCGCTGTTGTTTTACACATGCTCTCTGTTGGTGTTGCTAAAACTGGCGAAGATATAACGAATTTTGGATTCATTGATCCTCCAGATATTAAGGCTGTAAGCGACGGCTTTAACGAGCTTAGTGAACTTGGTGCAATAAGCAGAAAATCAGGCTTCATCACTTTAACTCATATTGGACGCGAGCTTTCTAAACTACCGATTGACATTCGTTTAGGACGCATGATTATTGAAGCTGCGCGTAAAACCACTCCTAATACTCTTGCTGCTGTGCTGGTAATTGTGGCGTTTTTGAGTTTGCAAGATCCGCGCGAACGTCCGGAAGATAAACGCGATGAAGCAGATAGATTACACAATCGTTATGCAGACGAGTTAAGTGACTTTTTAACGGCATTGAATATTTGGGATCGCATATTCCAAGCGGATGGCGAAATAAGCAATAACGCGCTAAGGCGACTTTGCAAAGAGGAATTTTTCCACTTTTTACGCCTAAAACAGTGGAAAGATTTAGTTAATCAGCTTAAAGATTTATGCAAAGAACTTCATTATAATGTTGGCGAAGCATTACCACTTAAACGCGCACCTTTGCAAATCCGCCAATTACCAAATAATCAGCAAGCTGCTCACAGTCTTTGCTGCACTTGGGATTACCAAGGAATCCACGCTTCTATGCTTTCTGGCTTGCTTTCTATGATTGGCATGCAAGTTATTCGCGAGCCTAAGGCTTCGGATTTTGCAGGTCTTCGCGGAACAGCCAAAATTCGCGCTATTAAGCGCGCTCAAAAAATGGCAAAAAACGATTATCAGGGTGCTAGAAGCACAAGGTTTGCAATCTTTCCAGCTTCATCTGTTTCTAAAACAACTCCTTCTTGGATTATGTGTACGGAATTAGTTGAAACTTCTAGACTTTGGGCAAGGTATTGCGCGCAAATCGACCCTGCTTGGGCAGAGTCTTTAGCTAAGAATCTTACTCGCGTAACATATTCAGATGCTCATTGGAGCGCAAGCAAAGGTGCAGCAATCGCCCAATCGAAGGTGCTTTTGTACGGCTTGCCTATTGTGCAAAATCGCACTGTTCAATGGTCTAAAATCAACCCTTACGAATCTCGAATGTTAATGATTCGTCAAGGCTTAGTCGAAGGAAACGTTCAACAGCGTTTTCCATTCAACGATTTTATCTCCTCAAATATTAACATTTTAAACGATGCCGATAATCAAACAAATCGCACTAGACAGGCAAGCGAAACTGTAAACGACGAGGATTTGTTTACTTTTTACGATAATAAACTTCCTCAAGAAGCTACGACTATTGCAGATTTAGCTAAATGGTGGAAAAATTACAGGCTCCAAGACCCGCATTTTCTTGATTTTAACCCAGATTGTGTTGAGCGCTTGCAATACGCAAATGACACTGATTTGGCAGATTACCCAGATACTTGGCATACGATTGGAACAGACGGTCAGAAAATCAACTTGCGTTTAAGCTACATTTATGATCCGCATGATCCTTTAGATGGTGTAACTGTACACGTTCCACTTCATGCGCTTTTGCGACTTAAACCTCAAGAGTTTACTTGGAATGTGCCAGGCTTATTAGACGAGCTTATTATTGGCATGATTAAGTCTCTTCCTAAGACTTTGCGCGTACAATTCGTTCCAGCTCCAGATACTGCTCGTAAAATCCGTGAGTGGATAGATGACAATTATGACTATCTTCCAGGAATAAACGAAAATCCACAAGAAGATTTTATTTGGCAAGATTTTAGCGAAGTCTTTACTAAAGCTGCGATTAGTGTTGTTGGAGCACAAATCCACCCAGAAGTTTTAAGCGATGAACAGTTGCAACGGCTATCTCCTTATTTGCGTATAACTTTTAGCGTTGAGCAAAAGAAAGCTAATCAAAATAAATCAAACAATTCCCATAATCAAAGCAAAAAGCGCATTAAGCCTACTGTTTTAGGAACAGATAAATCGCTAATAAGTCTTCAGCATCGCTTTGCAAAATCAGCTCAAGAGTGTGCATTAAATGTTGTTAATAGCAAAGCGATTAAAGCTGCACAAGCTGGAAATGTTGTTGAGAGAGCAGATTTGTTACACAAGTCTGGTGCAACTAATCTTTCTAGATCTCAAATGGTTTGGCAGGGCGCGCTCAATATGCTTATTTTAGATGATAAACGTATTACATCTAGATGGCTCGGAAGTGAGGCTCTGATACTTGCTTCTGCACCTTATAAGTCTTCTAAAGATTTGGCCCAAGATTTGCAAATGGCAGCTATTAAGCGACTTATACCAGATACACAAAAAATTACTAACGATGTTGAGCTTAAGGAAGCTGTTGGAAATATTGCCGAAGTATACGAAGATACAGTTTATGGTATTGCGCACGATGTGATTGCTATTTTGAAGCGTTTTGCTAAAGTTAGCACTGCTGTTGGCGGCAAAGCCGACTTGCCAATGCTTAGCGTTCTTCAATCGATTAGAGAACACGCAGCCTCACTTGTTTTTCCTGGATTTATTGCAAAAGCAGATTCTAGCGCACTTAGTTCAATAGAACGCTACTTGCATGCTGATTTAATTAGACTTGATAAAGCTAAAACAAATAAGGATAGAGATGTACGATGGGCTTGGCAAGCAGATGAAGCTCATAAGCTTGTGCTAGAAGCTCAAAATAGAGCAGAAAGCTTGCCTGCTGGACCTAATAGAGATGAGGCTCAAGAAAAAGCTCAAAAACTAAAGTGGATGTGCGAAGAATTCTATGTTTCTCTTTGGGCACAAGAACTTGGAACAGCATACCCGATTAGTATTCAGCGTATGAAAAAACTATGTTAGCGTAAAAACTATGTTAGCGTAAAAATGCGCGGCATAAGACTACAAAAAGTGGTCACTATCCACGCAGCCAAAGATGACTGCAAGATAGTGACCACTAATATATTGGGTAAAGATTAATTACTCTTTAACCATAACGCTACGAACTATGTAAACCACCAAACCTATGAAGGCTACAATAGCGCCCATCATAAGCAAGTTTGAGTATCCTGCAGCTAATCCTTGAATATTCGCAAAGGAGAATCCTTTGAACAGATTTCCAGCAAAGAATCCGCTGAAAATAGAAATACCAATAGAAGCTGTAACGTTCATAACCAAATCGTTCATACCGCAGCCACGACCAGACTCTTCAACAGGCAATGCGCTAAGAACAGTAGAAACGATTGGCGAATACATAAGTCCGCACCCAGCGTAGTAAACGCATGCGCACAGTGTTAATGTAAGGAACCCAGAATTGATGAATACAGCAGCACCAACCCATCCAAGAATCATAAGAACAGCAGCTGTAATAATACCAGCTTTACGTCCAATGAAACCGATGATTGTTCCAGAGCAAGTGCCAAACACTGCTGCTACGACGAATGCCCATACAAGGTAAGAAGAAACCTGAGAAGTATCCATCTTGTATAAAGCACCGCCAATTACATTGTAAATTGGAGGCATGCAATAGTTAGTAAAGTAGAAGATGAATATCAAAACAATGCCCGAAAGCCAACGCTTATTCTTAAAGAATGCAGGAGTCACAAACGGGTTCTTTGCCTTCATAATGTATCCAGCGAACACAACAAACAGGACGATGGATCCAAGTAACAATCCCCAAACTTTGTAAGAGAAGAACAAAGTCAACAATGTCACAGCAATACCGAATATGGTAAAGCCGAGTTTATCAATCTTTCCACCAATACCATTCTTAGTCGGTAAGCATTTAACGAGTACTGGCAAGAACAGAATGGTTATCGCAGGAATAAGGAACAAATATTGCCAAGCAATAGAGCTAAGAGCACCAGCAGCAAATACGCCGATAGAAGCAGAAAGCTGATATGCGGCAGTAAAGAGTCCAAAGAAAATAACTTTCAAATCATTGCGCAAATACTTAGTTGCAATAACAAGGAAGGAAGAACCTGCTACCTGTTCACCAGCAGTTTGCATAATGCGAGCAATAATAACAGTCCACAAATTTGGAGTAAAGAAGAAGTTTGCAATAAAACCAAACAAGGAACCAACAAACAGTGTTACAAGACCGATTGTTATAAGTCTGCGAAGAGAAACAAAGTCACCTAGAGAACCGTATATAAAGCACACGATACCTAGAACAATAATTGGCAAGCTTGTAATAAGCGAAGCTTGATCAGGGGCACCAACAGCCTTGCCAATCTGGTCGAATACAAGATTAAATCCCTGCAAACATAATGTTCCAAGAATAAAGGTTATAAGCAACAAAATCAGCGAGTAAATCGCCACTTTGTCGCGGGTTTTTGGATCCTCGTATGGATCTACCGCAGTAGATTTTGCAATTTCAGTCATAATAATCCGATCAATAAATATTTTTAATTTTTACATTTACGCATAAAGCATGTTGTGCAACAAGAAGCGTAGAAGGTCGCAAAATGTTGCGCAACACAAACAATATGATCTCAGCCAGCGATTTTTGCCAAACCAGAAATACGCGTCATAAACTCGTTCAAGAATCGTGGAACGTCTACACCAACAGCAACTTGCATTGTCTTAACAGGGTCATTCAAGCGCGTAACATCACCGATGGTACGACCGCGAGTTGGACCTTCCACATCAACCTGCATGTTAATTGGAAGCGTTGTAACAAGCGTTGGATCAACTGCAACAGCAACAGCCAAAGGATCATGCAAACCACATCCACCAAGGTGCGGAGCAGTGGTTTCATAAGCTTTGATGTAAAAATCAGTCATATCTGCAAGGAACTTGCCAGCCTTGGTGTTAAGATCACGCCATTGCTTTGTCTCCTTGTAAGTAAGCAAAGTCTGTAAGGTAACATCCAAACCAATCATTGTCACTGGAGCACCAGAACGGAATAGAATATCTGCAGCATCTGGATCTTGGGAAATATTCGCCTCAGTCCAAGCGTTTACGTTTCCATGAATGGTGAGCGCGCCACCCATCAAAACAATCTTTCCGATTTCGTCTTTGATTTCTGGAGCTTTCTTCAATGCAGCAGCAATATTGGTCATTGGACCGGTTGGAACATACACTAAGTCCTTGCCATATTTCTTTACGGAATCAATAATGAAATCAACAGCGGATTCATCTTCTGCTTTGCGAGGAGAATCTGGAATTTCAACATCGCCAATTCCATTGTCACCATGAATAAAAGCAGATATTGGAAGCACTTCAAACGAATCTTTTGTGCTTGCGTGTGAAAGACCTTTATAAACTTTTACTTCTGGATGCCCAAGTAAATCTGTGATTGCAAGCGCGTTACGAACACCTTGCTCCATTAAAACATTACCGTATGTGCCAGTTATGCCAATAAGCTCCATTTCAGGACTTCCAAGAGCATAAGATATAGCGAGAGTATCGTCAACACCAGTATCAAGATCAAGAATCAGCTTCTTCACTTGAGTTACCTTCCTTCTTATATTTAGGCATGGCTTACAGTCGTTGTAAATCATGGGTGTAATTGAATATCTAACTTGATATTTAAGTATCACCAATTTAAAAATTTTATTATTATAATCTCGAAAAGCAATGGCATATTTAAATAGAAGCAAGAAGGCATAATGTTGCTTTAATTGTTAATATTCACGAATTTTGTTATAAAATGTTATAATTTTCAACAAACGTTAATATATATAAACATATGTTTAGATTATAGCTGTGAGCTCAGCCATAAACTAAACATATGAATACAAAAAATTAAAACGCGTGTCAACAATCACAAATAATAACATTTGAAAAATATCCAAAAATTTAGATTTGACACGCGCGAAAGCAATGCAAAAGAAAACTAAAGTCTAGGCAAATACTTCTGCAATTCAAAAGGAGTGACCTGACGACGATACTCTTCCCATTCCTGATGCTTATTACGCAAGAAATACTCAAAAGCATGCTCACCAAGTACGCTAGCCACAAAATCAGACTTCTCCATAATCTTCAAAGCCTCATCCAAAGACTCAGGAAGTGGCTGAATACCCATAGCCTGACGTTCAGCATCCGTAAGCTCCCAAACGTCATCGCTCGTAGGCTCACATAAAATCATCTGCTTTTCAATACCATCTAAACCAGCAGCCAACAAAACAGAGTATGCAAGATACGGATTCGCCACAGGGTCGAGCGCGCGAAACTCCATACGGCAAGAATTACCTTTGCCTGGCTTATATTGAGGCACACGCAAAAGCGCAGAACGGTTACTATGACCCCAGCAAACATAGCTAGGCGCTTCCGCTCCACCCCACAAGCGCTTATAAGAGTTCACATACTGATCGGTAACAGCGCAAATTTCCGCAGCATGATGCAAAATACCAGCCGCAAATTGGCGCGCAATAAGCGACATATTAAACTCTTGCCCAGCCTCGTAGAAAGCGTTGGAATCTCCTTCAAACAAGCTTAAATGCGTGTGCATACCAGAACCAGGCTGATCCGTTAAAGGCTTAGGCATAAAGCTCGCATACATTCCGCGCTCAAGAGAAATCTCCTTAACAACAGTGCGGAAAGTCATAATGTTATCTGCAGTAGTAAGAGCGTCTGCATATCTTAAGTCAATCTCGTTTTGACCAGGGCCACCTTCGTGGTGAGAATACTCAACAGAAATACCCATCTGTTCAAGCATGCTCACAGCACTACGACGAAAGTCCATTGCCGAACTTCTTGGAACATGGTCAAAATACCCACCTTCATCAATAGGAACAGGTGCTTTAGACCAATCGTCTTGCGTTTCAAATAAGTAAAACTCAATTTCTGGATGAACGTAAAAAGTAAAGCCTTTTTCTTTAGCTTTTGCGAGCGCAGTCTTAAGAACATGACGAGGGTCTCCAAGAGACGGCTCCCCGTCTGGCGTTAAAACGTCACAAAACATGCGTGCCGTACCCTCTGGGCCGCCATGCCATGGCAAAAGTTGGAAAGTCGAAGGATCTGGCTTAACAATCATGTCGTCTTCTAAAACGCGAGTCATGCCTTCAATCGCAGACCCATCAAAGCCAATACCCTCTTCAAACGCAGCTTCAAGCTCTGCTGGAGCAATAGCAACCGATTTAAGAGTTCCAAGTACATCCGTGAACCATAGTCTAATAAAACGGACATCACGCTCTTCAACCGTACGCAAAGCGAACTCTTGTTGTCTATCCATATCTACAGTCCAATCAGTATTCAAGTCTTATATTTTTCAACATGTTTTTAGAGCAAAACGCAATGACTATATTATCTCTTATATTTAGTTTTTATTTAGAAATATAGCAATGAATTTACTTACTTTTAATTTAGCGTATTTGCAAGATTAGGCTCACATTTTTTTGCCATATTTATAAAAAATCTCTTTAGCTTGCTCATCACTTAAATCATCCGTATAAGTAACCTCAATCCCAGACTCTTTAAGATCTTCAACTGTCGCATAACAAATCATAAGATCTTCCACACATCTAGCAGACATGGTAAGAACCATGGGAGGAATAGCATCCTGTACTTCTTTTTTATATTCGTAGACTTTTGCATCAATTTTATTAGCTCGATTCACCATTAAAATCGCTGGAATACCGCGAAAATACTCTGTGAATCGTTTAACAGATTTTTCTGGATTATCCTCGTCTAAATCGCATAAAACGGCGACTCCACCGTTCTCGTCACTAAAACATTTAGCTCTAATACCAGCCATTTTACAAAAAGCAGCAAGAAGCTCCCCTGGTTCCATAACAGTTAGAAACAGAGCACACTTGGCTTTTTTACCCAGCAAACCTTCCAAATCTTCTTCAAAGTTTGCTTGCTCAATTTTGTTTACAACATCATCGACAGAATCATGTTTTTGTTCATCGTTAAATTCTTTTTCAAATCCAAGTAACGCATCTTCAAGCTCTTTATCAGTAAAAGATGTGCGAACTTCTTTCGACTCTTTGGAATTAGAAGAATTATTGGAATTTTTCCCATTATTCGCAAAGTTTTTGTAGCTACTATCTTCACTCAAACCTTCATGATCTGCACACATTTTGTACCCCTAACTTATTAAACAGCTAGTTAACGCCACTTAAAAACACTTTAAGCATAATCTACGCGCTTGGCAAACAATTAGGACCAAACAATATTTTGATCTCTGCAAAAAGTGACGTATCTCGCTTAACTCTAAATCTATCTCCAAACGATAACACTTTTGCGCATCCTCTAGAATCAATCAAAGCAAGATTCATTTCGCAACAACCAGGATGTCTTGTAACAATATTTTCAAGCTCTTTTATACGTGACTTTTCTAATGCTTGCAAAGGAAGAACAATTGTAACAGGCTGAGCATCTTCCGCCTCTAAGCTTGGAACTTCAAACTCAGTTGCTCTTAAAGACACTGTTTCGTCTCGAACCTCTACCTGTCCCCTAATTCTCACAACTTGATCAATCGCAAGTTCTGCAGCAGATGACTCATAGACCTTACCAAAGAACATGCATTGTATTGAACTTTCCATGTCTTCAATAGTTACAATCGCCCAAGCATTACCTTTTTTAGATACTCGCCTGTCTACGCTAGTCACAAGGCCTGCAAGAGTTACCTGCTGATTTTCGCCCATAGTTTTAGCGCGATTTAAAAGCTGAGCAATCGACATTTCCCTAAGACCAGCCAACACAGCAGAAAGACCACTCAAAGGATGATCCGAAACGTAAAGCCCAAGCATTTCTCGCTCAAAGTTTAGCTTCGTTTTTTTATCCCATTCTTCAACATCTGGAATGTTGATTTGAGCATCTCCAAGATCACTATCGGAATCATCAAGATCAGCAAAAAGATCAAACTGACCACCTGCCTGTCTGCGCTTAATAGAAATAACAGAGTCAATTAGTGGTTCACAAATTTCAAAAATAGCTCTTCTACAAGGATTAATTGAATCGAAAGCACCAGATTTAATAAGAGATTCGACAAGTCTACGATTCAAAGCGGCAAAAGATACACGGTTTACAAAATCCTTAAAATCAATAAACTTTCCGCGATCGCTTTCTCTTTCGCTAATAATATCGTTAACGGCTTTATCACCAACATTCCTAACAGCTCCGAGTCCAAAACGAACTACATCTCCAACTGCGGAATATTCAAGAACAGACTCGTTAATATCTGGCTGCAAAACACGAATACCCATGCGTCTAGCTTCACCCAAGTAGAGCGCTGTCTTATCTTTATTCGTGCGCTCGTTTTGAAGCAATGCAGCCATAAACTCCACAGGATAATGCGTTTTCAAATACGCAGTCCAATAAGAAATCAAACCGTATGCGGCTGAATGAGCCTTGTTAAACGCGTAACCAGAAAAAGGAACCAGAACATCCCAAACAGCTTGTGCAGCTTCTTCTGAATAACCATGTTCTTTCATGCCTTTAAAGAACGGGATTTTTTCTTTAGCCAACACTTCTGGCTTCTTTTTACCCATTGCTCGACGCAAAACATCTGCTTTACCAAGACTATACCCAGCTAAAATACGCGCAGCTGACTGCACCTGCTCCTGGTAAACAATCAAACCATATGTTTCTCCAAGAACATCTTTTAGCGGCTCAGCAACTTCAGGATGGATAGGCGTTATCTCTTGTAAACCATTCTTACGCTTGGCGTAGTTAGTGTGAGAATCCATATCCATAGGACCTGGTCTATAAAGTGCAATCAAAGCCGATATATCGTTAAAGTTATCTGGCTTAAGTGTGCGCAGAAGGGCACGCATACCGTCGGAATCAAGCTGGAAGACTCCTAAAGTGTCTCCCCTAGCAAGAAGCTGATATGTTTCCTTATCGTCAAGCGGAATTTTAGTGTAGTCAATAGGCTCTTTACCATTATGCTCAACATTTTTAAGCGTATCCCTAATAACTGTTAAGTTGGAAAGACCCAAAAAGTCCATTTTCACTAAGCCCAACGTTTCGCAAGTATGATACTCGAACGTTGTTGTTATTGTTCCATCAGTACGCTCCAAAAGAGGCGAAGTATCAGTAATCGGCTCCGAACCCATGATTGTTGCGCAAGCGTGAACACCAGTTTGGCGAATCAAACCTTCAATACCTTTTGCTTCTTCAGTAATTCGCTTCGTATCTGGATCAGTGTCATACATTTCGCGAAACTCGCGCGCCTCCGCGTATCTCTTTGATTTTTCATCAAAAATATCGTGGAAACTCATATCTTTTCCGTTTTTTGGAGGAGGCAGAATTTTTGTAATTTTTTCTCCAACGGAAAACTCGTAGCCCATTATTCGAGCTGAATCCTTCAATGCTTGCTTTGTTTTAATCGTTCCATAAATCACGCATTGAGCTACTTTATCTCTTCCATATTTTTCACCGACGTATTCCAAAACTTTGGCTCTACCATCTGGGTCAAAGTCAACATCAATATCTGGTAAAGATACTCTCTCTGGGTTTAGGAATCGTTCAAAAATCAGACCATGCTTCATTGGGTCAAGCTCAGTAATTCCCATAGCATACGCAACCATTGCGCCTGCTGCAGAACCACGTCCAGGACCAACCATAACACCATGTGCTTTTGCCCAATTTATGTAGTCCGCAACAACTAGGAAGTATCCGCAGAACTGCATTTGACATATAACACCACACTCGTAGTCTGCTTGTTTTAAGACTTCCATAGGAACATTGTTGTTATATCTACGCTCTAATCCTTCTTCAACTTTTTTAAGGAATAGCGAAGTCTCATCCCAACCTTCAGGGCAATCAAATTGCGGCATAAAAGCGCCATCTTCACCATCGTCGAACATAACGTTACAACGACGGGCAATTTCTAGCGTATTGTCACAAGCCTCTGGAAACTCTTTAAACAATTCACGCATCTGCTCAGCAGATTTTAAATAGTATCCAGAGCCATCAAACTTAAAACGGTCTGGATCATCCAAGCGCGATCCTGAATTAATGCATAGCATTGCATCTTGCGCTTCGCGATCTTCTTCGTGCACGTAATGCAAATCGTTTGTAGCAAGAAGAGGCGCATTAAGACGCTTAGCAATCTCAAGCAAATCTTTAGTAACGCGCGTTTCGATAGAAAGCCCATGATTCATTAATTCTATAAAGAAATTATCGCGCCCAAAAATATCCTGAAACTCGCCTGCAGCGCGTAAAGCCTCATCAAATTGACCTAAACGAAGACGCGTTTGGATAATACCAGATGGGCATCCAGAAGACGCTATAACCCCTTTAGAATACCTTGATAACACATCTTTATCCATTCGAGGGTATCGCATTACGCGACCTTCTAAATTAGCTATAGAAGACGCTTTGAGTAGATTTGTTAAGCCTTCATCATTTTCAGCCCACATTGTCATGTGCGTAATCAAACCGCCGCCAGAAACATCGTCGCTTCTTTGCGCTTCAGTTCCCCAATGCACTCTGCTCTTGTCTTGTCTGGCTGTTTCAGGGGTCACATAAGCTTCGATTCCAATAATCGGCTTAATTCCAGCTTTTACAGCAGTACTCCACATTTCGTATGCACCATGCATATTTCCGTGATCTGTAATAGCCACAGCTGGCATACCTAATTCTTTTGCACGTGCAACTAGGTCTGGTATCTTCGAAGCACCATCCAAAAGCGAATAATGTGTGTGATTATGTAAGTGTACGAAGTTTGTTTCCAACCTAGCCATAGTGGCTATTCTATAGATGCAATATGACCTGTTTTACTAAATAACTCTACTTTTACAATTCTTGTATGGCGTGTAAAGCGTGTTGCAAATCTAACGGATACTTCGATTCAACTTTAATAAGTTCTCCCGTTCGAGGATGCTTAAATTTTAGACTCATTGCATGAAGCCACTGTCTAGAAAGCCCTAATTTTTCACTTAATTGAGGATTTGCGCCATACATAGGATCGCCCACTACCGGATGTCCTATTGACGAAAAATGCACACGAATTTGGTGTGTTCTGCCAGTTTCCAGATTGACTTTCACTAAAGTCGCTCCCTTAAAACGCTCTATAACATCCCAATGCGTAATTGCAGGCTTACCTGATTTAGTTATTGTAAAACGAAAATCTGAAACTTTTGCTCGCCCAATTGGTGCATCAATTGTAGCTTTATTTTGTTTAAGATTTCCTTGGACTAAAGCGTGATATATTTTCTTCACACTATGATTTGCGAACTGTTTTTTCATTTCTTCATACGCAAAATCTGTTTTGCAAACCAACATTAATCCGCTTGTTCCAACGTCTAATCTGCTTACGATTCCTTTTCGTGATTCATCGCACACGGTTGTTTTTATTTCAACACCGCTTGCTTCTAGACATTCTGGCACTGTTGGGCCATCCCAGCCTTTTGCTGAATGCGCTGCAACTCCAACAGGCTTATCTACTACGACAATATCTTCATCATTATAAACTATTGGAATATTGCATATAGTGGATTTGCTAGTTGACTTTTCTTTTTGATCATCAACTTCCTCTTGATTTATAACAATCACATCTCCATCTTGTAAAGTGGAGGATTTTTGTGATTTTCTATCTAAGATTTTTGCTTTGCCACTATCGATTAGCGATATTGCGTTTGCACGCGATACTCCCATAAGTTTCGACAAACATACGTCGAACCTGCATCCAGCAAATTGACTCGTAACTGTAAAACGAATATCACTCATCAGCGCGCTCTATAAGAGGAATCCCAATCAAAATAAGGCATATAACTGCAATTCCTGCAAACATAAGCTCAATATCTGCAACATTCCCAACGGACCATCCGTAGTTTATAAAATCTACGACTTTTCCGTCCAAAAAGCCTTGAGCATATTGCGCTCTATCAATAAGATTTCCAAAAGCTCCAGCAAAAGCTAAAGCAAGCGCAATAGTCCAATATAAAGATTTTGTGTGCTTAATAACCGCAATCATAGCAGCGCATGCAACGCAAGCTAACACGCTAATAACCCAAGTAAAAGAAGAGCCTAAGCCAAAAGATGCTCCAGGATTCCTAACAAGAGTAAAAGAGAGCAAATGTGGAAGAATATCAATGCTTTTTCCTCCACTAAGCGCTGCTAATGCCCAAACTTTGGTTATGCGGTCTAAAACCACTCCAATAAAAGCAATCAGTGCAAAAACGGCTGCGCGATTACGCAGCCGTTCTACACGCATATCACAATGCGTCAATGTATTTTTCCAATCTAACTGGATTTAGTATAACTACTTTTGATCCTGTTGGTCCTGATTTTCCATAGAACTGTAAGTGTTCTCATCGGAAACTTGAGCAACAAGCTGACCAAGGAAGTCAGTCAAGCGAGTACGATACTCAGTTTCAAACTGCTTGAGGCTTTGAATGTTTCCTTCAATAACCTTAGTCTGCTTTTCAAGATTCTCACGCACCTGGCGAGCGTAAGCATCTGCAGCAGTACGAGTAGTGGAATCGTAATCCGCTGCTCTATGCTGAACTTCAGACTCATATTGATCAGCCTGATCGTGAGTTTGCTTAGAATAATCATCTGCAGCCTGACGAACCTTACCAGAATAAGCATCTGCCTCGTTGTGCGCGCGAGCAGCATAAGCGTCTGCATCGCTACGAGTACGAACGGAGTAATCATCCGCATCTCCACGAGTCTGCTTATTGTATTCATCAGCCTCGCTACGAGTACGATTAGAATAATCGTCTGCCTTAGTAACGATCTCGTTATATCGAGCTTGGCTTTCTTCGACTATCTGAGTTGCCTTAGCCTTGCCCTTATCTACATACTGATCGTGCAATTGCATTGCAAGAGTCAACATTGCTGTAGCGCGTTCTGGCTCAGAACCGCCCACTTCTGCACCGGCACCTGCAATCTTCTGCAAGCTACCTGTTTCCGTGCTTGGCTCCATCTTAGCAACCTGCTCACGAAGCTGCTCTTCACGTTTATGAGATTCTTCAAGTTGACGAGACAAATCCTGAACCTTTGCATTTTCCTGCTGTGTTACAACAAGCTGTTGACGGACTTCTTCCAATTCGCGACCCAAATTCTCGCTACTTGCTCTAAAGTCATCGCGTTCGCGAGTAACGTTTTCAAGCTCTTCATGAACTTTCTTATCAGCGTCTGCCTTAGCATTATCAGCATTTGCAGCCTGTGCTGTGAGCTGATCTACCTGAGCACCTAAACCATCCAGCTGCTCTTTAAGCTGCTGATTCTGCTCGCTCAATGCACGATTATTTTCTTCAGCTTCCTTAAGCTTTGCTGCAAGATCATTGTCATTCTTGTTCGCGCTGCTGGATGCTTCACGTAAATCATTATTTTCTTTTGTTAAAGATTCAACTTGCTTTGTCAAATCAGAAATCTTATTGTTCAAGCTAGCAACATCGGCGCCAAGAGACTGCGTGGAAGCTCCAAGCCCCTGCACTGCCTGCTGACCAAGCGCTTCTATTGTTTCTGTAACCTGATCCAAAAAGTCATCAACTTCGTCAACATCATAGCCTCCCTTGAATCGAACGATTTGGAAGGTATGCTCGCGAATGTCTTTAGGCGTTAACAGAGCCATAATGCATTACACCTCACTTTTGGGCGCGCAGCCCTTTTGATATATCTATTCGATGCTATCACGTCTATAGAAAAAATTGTGTAAAAAGCGATTATTTTTTTACGAAATCTACCAAATTTTTCTAAATTAATAACTAACGTGTCGCTTCATTAAAAATCGTGATTAATAAGCATCAGTAAAGCATGTTCAAAAACATTTGCAAAACTAGTAACAAAAAGTACACTACCATAAAACTCACGTCTAAACTTATGCTACCTAATCTTGCTGGTGGTATAAATTTTCGCGCAAATCTTAAAAGTGGTTCTGTCATAAAATATATGATTTGAGTGAATTTTTGCAAAATCGCATTTGGTTTAAAAGAACGAAATATAAACGGAATCCAATCTAAAACTGCGCGAATAAACAGTATTACTAGATAAGCGTTTATAAAAATATTCAAAATTAGTATTAAGCATATTACAAAATTCATTAAGATTTTCCTTTAAATTATTTTCAATAATTTTACACAATAGCTAAGTTAATCGTAAACCAAAATATAAGTACAGAATAAGTATAAATTTAAGGCAGATACCTAAAAGATATCTGCCTTAAATACAAGTTAAGCGTAGCAATCGAATGTTCGGTTGCTTGCGACTAGTCTCATGCTATTTAGCTTTAGGAGAATAAGTCGCGAGCAGATCCGCCATTAGGAGCATCTTCAACTTTTATATTTACTTGAGAAGGGCTTAAAAGAAACACTCTAGGAGTTACTCTTTCGATAGATCCGCGAACACCAAACACAACGCCAGCAGAAAAATCAACTATGCGATATGCAACGGATTCACTAACACCCGTAAGATTCAAGACAACTGGTGTTCCATCCCTTAAAGCTCTTCCAACTAATTGCGCATCCTCATAAGATTTTGGATGAATCGTAGTAATGCGACTCATACGACCTGCATTAGATCGAGTAGAAGCACCATTACCAGATTGTGCAGCATCACCATTATGAAGGCTCATAGGAGCAACACTGTGGTCGTTGTCAAACGAAGTATCTTGTGTCTGAGAATCAGCGAAATCATCGTCGTCCTGAACATCACTCATGCCTACATAAGACATCATGTTCTTCATAAAACCAGCCATTAAGATGCCCTCCCCTAGTTATGCTTAACGCAGAAAATCAGGAATATCCAGCTCGTCTGGTTCGTCTTGAGGCTTCACTTGAGTAGCCTGTGTTTGATATTGATTAACTGGATCAACAGAATCAAACATAGAAGAAACAGGTTCAGCGGTTTTAACAGTTTCCACAGGCTTAGAAGGAGCAGCAGTAGTGGAATGAGCTGGAGCCACAGAATCGACTCCTGCCTGCATATCTACAAAAGCACCTGCTTTGCTGTCTTCAGACTTAGGATGAGAATCGAAGCCTGCTGCAATAACAGTAACACGAACCTCGTCTCCATAAGAATCGTCCAAAGAAAGACCCCAAATAATCTGTGCTTCTGGATGTATTGCCTTACGAACAAGCTCTGTTGCTGCACTTGCTTCTTGAAGCTTCAAATCACTTGGACCAGCAATATTGATCAAAGCACCATGAGCACCTTCAATGCTTTCTTCAAGCAATGGAGAGCTAATAGCAATTTCTGCAGCTTGCGTAGCTCTGTCTTCACCCTTCGCTGCACCAATACCAAATAGCGCAGTTCCTGCACCGCGAAGAACAGCGGTAACATCAGAGAAATCAACATGAATATAAGAATTCATGGTAATCAAATCTGTAATACCCTGAACGCCTGCAAGCAATGCGGTATCTGCAGTCTTAAAAGCTTCAATAATTCCGATGGTTCGATCTGAAATTTCCAACAAACGATCGTTTGGAATCACAATCAAAGCGTCGACTTCTTTACGAAGATTCTCAATACCAAGTTTTGCTGATGCAGCACGCTGAGGTCCTTCAAAACCGAATGGACGCGTAACTACTGCGATTGTCAAAGCACCTTGCTGGTGTGCAGCGCGGGCAACAATAGGGCTTGCACCCGTACCAGTTCCACCGCCTTCTCCGCAGGTTACGAACACCATATCGGCGCCCTTTAATGCTTCTTCAATGTCAGATTGATGATCTTGAGCAGCTTTAGCGCCTTTTTCTGGGTCAGCACCTGCTCCTAATCCTCGACTCGAAGCGTCAGATAATGAAATCTTCACGTCAGCATCAGAACGCAACAAATCCTTGGCATCAGTGTTAATAGCCACAAATTCTACGTTCTGCAAACCCTCGGTGATCATTCGGTTGACGGCGTTACCACCGGCTCCACCGACGCCGACTACCTTGATTATGGTTTTGTCGTTGAAATTGTCAGTCTGGGCAATCTCGCTCACCGTTGTCTCCTGTCACTCACACGCACGTTTACGCATTACTTTAGCGCAAAACGCTCGATAATGGCGGCGTTTTATGAATAAAAACTGAAAAAATGTCACCGATTCGATAATACACCGTGCTATACGCAAATCATTAATGCGTTTTATTAACAAAAGTTTAAAATATTAAGCAGTAGTTTATATTATGTTTTATATACTCAAAAACCCTAGAAAACACTAGTAAAACCTAGTAACTTGCATCCATTGGATCATCGCCAAACAACTCCTCACGCTCACTATGAGATGTTATTCGAGAATCCAACCACCCATATGGCAAATGAACTTTTTTTGCAAAACGAACTCGCCCACGCGGCGTGTCTAAAACTTGCTCAGGAAGCTTTAGCGAAGAATCTAACGCATCAATATTACGCTGGACATCCTCAATAGACTCACATTCCATAAAATTCTTACGAGTTCCACCTCCAACAGGGAACCCCTTTAAATACCAAGCAATATGCTTGCGCAAGTCATGAACAGCCATTCGCTCGTCGCCATCATAAAACTCGACTAAAAGCTCAAGATGTCTTAAAATCACCTTGCAAACTTGCCCAAGACTTGGATTAACGCGATCGTCGCTTCCATTGCAAGCAGAACGAATATCAGCAAAAATCCAAGGACGCCCCTGGCATCCGCGGCCAATAGCAACGCCTGCGCATCCTGTTTCTTTAAACATTGCAAGAGCGTCATCCGCACCCCAAATATCGCCATTACCAAAAACAGGAATATCCAAAGCATTTACAAGCTCAGCAATACGACTCCAATCAGAATGACCACCATAATATTCTGCAGTGGTACGCGCGTGCAAAGTTACAGCAGCACATCCTTCTTCTTGCGCAATATGACCAGCTTGCATAAAAGTCTCATGATTTTCGTCAATACCAACGCGGAACTTAGCTGTAACAGGAATTCCTGCTGGATCACAAACAGAAACAACACGATGCAAAATCTCCTGAAGCAAATCTGTTTTCCAAGGAAGAGCAGAACCGCCGCCGCGCCTTGTAACTTTAGGAACTGGGCATCCAAAGTTTAAGTCAACGTGATCCGCCATGTTCTCATCAACAACAATTCGAGCAGCAAGCTCTACAATAGAAGGATCTACTCCGTAAAGTTGCAAAGAACGCACTTTTTCGTTAGGCGCAAAACGGCATAAACGCAAGGCTTTAGGATTCCTTGCAACTAATGCGCGAGCTGTAATCATTTCTGCTACGTAAAGCCCGTCCGGACCATATTCGCGGCAAATCACTCGAAAAGGCCAGTTAGTAATACCAGCCATTGGAGATAAAACAACAGGAGTTGCAATATGAATTTTCCCTAAATCTACTGGTTTAATAGAAAAATCCATATTGCTTTAACTCCATTCACTTTAATATATTTTGTTTTTGTTTATTAGCGATTTTTCACTATACGAGTATTAATACAAGCCGCCAGCCTGAGCAATCTTTACAGGCTGCGATTCATCAACACCGTTTTCTTTAGAAACATCCACACCACCGTCTGCAGCGCGAGTACCAACAATCTCTACAGGACCTTGCGGATACTTAACGCGCTTTTCGTTAATGCGGCTTGCTACGTAATCTGCAACCTTGTCTAAGGAAACGCGCTCTTGTTGCATAGTGTCGCGCTCGCGGATCGTTACAGCATGATCTTCCAAAGTATCAAAATCAACTGTTACACACAAAGGAGTACCAATTTCATCCTCACGACGGTAGCGGCGACCAATAGCACCAGACTCATCGTAATCAATAACCCAATCGTGCTGGCGCAAATCCGCAGCCAAATCTTGAGCAACAGCCTGCAATTCTGGCTTCTTGCTCAAAGGCAAAACTGCAGCTTTAACAGGAGCCAAGCGAGGGTCAAGTCTAAGAACAGTACGCTTGTCGACTCCGCCCTTAGTGTTTGGAGCTTCGTCAACGTCGTAAGCATCAACCAAGAATGCCATAAGCGAGCGGGTAAGACCAGCCGCAGGCTCAATAACGTAAGGCACATACTTTTCGCCAGTAGCCTGATTAAAGTAGCTCAAATCCTCGCCAGAATGCTTAGCGTGAGCAGACAAATCGTAGTCGGTACGGTTTGCAATACCTTCAAGCTCTCCCCAGTCAGATCCTTGGAAGCCGAATTTGTATTCAATATCTACAGTGCGCTTGGAATAATGGCTTAACTTCTCTTTAGGATGCTCATACATACGCAAATTTTCAGGCTTTACGCCCAAATCAACATACCAATTTACGCGTGTATCAATCCAATATTGATGCCAAGCTTCGTCTGTTCCAGGCTCTACGAAGAACTCCATTTCCATTTGCTCAAACTCGCGAGTGCGGAAGATGAAGTTTCCAGGAGTGATTTCATTACGGAAAGACTTACCAATATTCGCAATGCCAAATGGTGGCTTTTGGCGTGTAGCAGTCATAACGTTCTTAAAGTCAACAAAAATGCCTTGAGCTGTTTCTGGGCGCAAGTAGTGCAAGCTGTTTTCGTCTTCAACTGGTCCTAAATGCGTGCGAAGCATCATGTTGAAATCGCGAGGCTCCGTCCAGTTTCCGCGAGTGCCGCAATCTGGGCAAGCAATGTCTTTCAAGCCATTTTCTGGCATTTTGTCGCCGTGCTTTTCGGCATAGGATTCTTCGAGCTTATCTGCACGATGACGCTTATGGCAATTCAAGCACTCAATCAAAGGATCATTGAACACAGAAACGTGACCAGACGCAACCCAAACTTGGGAAGGCAAAATAACAGAAGTATCCACTCCAACAACATCGCCACGCGTAGTGACCATATAACGCCACCATTCGCGCTTAATATTGTCTTTTAACGCAACGCCCAAAGGACCATAATCCCAAGCAGAACGCGTACCACCATAAATCTCGCCAGCTGGGAACACAAATCCTCGACGCTTAGCCAAGGATACGACTTCATCAAGCTTTGAAACAGCCACAATACACCTTTTTCGTAAATCTAGAAAATTTGGGTGAAAACGGTGTTTATTATAGAAAAACCCTGTGACGCTAAAGCAACATATATAAGCATCATATATAAGCTAAACGAATACAATAAAGTGTAAGCATAATTTTGCAACACATATTTTTCACTTTGAGAGGATTTAAAATGAGCGAAAACACTGATAACAATACTTGCGATACTTGCAATAACAAGAATTGCCACAAAACTAATACAGTTGCAGCATTATGCATTGCTCCTAGCGGAGTTGGCGAAGAACTTAGCGAATACGTAGCAGATTGCGTTAAAGTGATTCGTGATTCTGGATTAAAAAACGAAACGAACGCAATGTTTACAAATATCGAAGGCGAATTCGACGATGTTATGCGCGTTGTAAAAGACGCAACTATGGTTCTTGTTGAAAAAGGCTATCGCACAGGCGTTATTTTAAAGTTAGACATTCGTCCTGGTTTTAGCGATCAAATCGACGCAAAAGCTGCTCTTGTAGACAAGATTCTCGAAGAACGAAATAAAGAAAAATAAAACTAAAATCAAATAATCTCAAAACTCAACAAAGCTATAATAAAACAAAAGAAAGCAGGAATTTATGCTGCAACTTACGGCAGTTCAGAAGATATTATCCGCTTTAGATGAAACCCAATCAGAACGAGAAAGACAATACAAATACTTTCATCAACATCCTGAACTGTCAATGAAAGAAGATCATACAGCTCAAACAATTATTGATATTCTTAGCAAGGCTGGGATTGAAACAAAGCGAGTTGGCAAGACAGGCGTTGTGGCAGAGATTAAAAACGGCGAAGGTCCTGTTGTTGCTATGAGAGCGGATATTGATGCGCTTCCAATTAAAGAAAATTCAGGGAAAGATTATACTTCAACAGTTAGCACGCAAGACGAAAATGGCAAAACGGTTGGAGTTTCACACGCTTGCGGTCACGATTTTCATATTTCCAGCCTACTTGGCGCCTTGAAGGCTTTTAACAAGCATAAAGATGCTTGGAGAGGAACGTACATTGGCGTTTTTCAGCCTGGAGAAGAAACAGCTCAAGGCGCAAAATACTTGGTGGAAAATGGCATTACGAGCATGATTGCAAAGCCTGACGTTTACCTTGGTCAGCATGTGTTGGGTGCTATTCCTGCAGGAACAGTCGGTATTCGTTCGGGCGCGTTCTTAACTACTGCAGCTTCGATTCGCGTGCACATTTTTGGTAAAGGTTCACATGGTTCTATGCCAGAATTAAGCGTTGACCCTGTGGTTTTAGCTTCGTCTATTGTGTTGAAATTGCAGACGATTGTTTCTCGCGAACTTGCAGCTAAAGATTACGCAATTGTTACAGTTGGTGCGCTTAATGCAGGAAGTAAGTCGAATATTATTCCTGATGATGCCGAGCTTTTAATTAACACAAGAACTTATAGCGAAGATACTCAAAAATTTGTATACAATGCTATTGAACGAATTGTGCGTGGAGAGTGCGAGCTTGCAAGATGTCCTAAGAAACCAGAATTTACATACTATGACCGCTATCCGCTTACGAATAATGATAAGAATGCGTCTTTGCGCGTGCGTAAAGCTTTTGATGAATACTTTGGAGAAGACTCTGTAAATATTTCGCGCGCTTCTGCTTCGGAAGATTTTTCTATAGTCGCGAACGCTTTCAATACACCTTACGCATACTGGGGATTAGGTGGATTTGAAGACATGAAAAATGCTCCTGGAAATCACAATCCAGCTTTTGCTCCAGATTTGCAACCAACTCTAAATCGTGGACTTGAATCAGCTGTTATAGCAGCTTGCGCTTGGCTAGCTTGCGACTAATAAATTAATTCTACTAACAGATAAGTTTAAGCGTTTTTTACGCCACCAAATCTGCGGTCGCGATGCGCATAACGGTCAATTGACCTCCACAGCGCTTCGCGACCATAATCTGGGAAAAGTTCTGGCACAAAATCAAGCTCAGCATAAGACGCTTGCCAAGGCAAAAAGTTGCTAGTGCGCTGCTCTCCCGAAGTGCGAATCACAAGATCGCAATCTGGAATATCTGGGTTATACAAGTGTTCAGCAATCATCTTCTCACTAATGCGATCACCCTTAATTTTGCCGCTTTTAACTTCCCTAGCAATTGCCGCGCAAGCGTCTGCGATTTCCGCGCGACCACCATAGTTTAAGCAAAAAACAACGTCAATCGTAGTGTTATTTTTCGTTATCTCTTGAGCTTTTTCCAACTCGTCAATAACAGACTTCCACAATTTTGGCCGTCTTCCGGCCCAGCGCACGCGCACTCCCCACTCGTTCATTTGCGCAACCCTGCGGTGAATAATATCTCTAGAAAATCCCATCAAAAAATGCACTTCTTGAGGAGATCTCTTCCAATTTTCCGTAGAAAACGTGTACAAGCTCAAGTAGCGAACACCTGCTTCTATGGCTCCTGCAATAGTGTCGAAAACCACTGGCTCCGCCGCTTTATGCCCTTCGGTGCGAATCATTCCGCGCTCTTTAGCCCATCTGCCATTGCCATCCATAATCACGCCTACATGGCGAGGAACTTTACCTTTAGGAAAATCTGGCACGCGGCTAGGATCACTAAATGGAGCTGCTGGAATATTTAACGAAGTGTAGTCAACGTTTTCAAAACTCATAGTTAAAATCTAACAACCCCATTGAACGAATACTTAAACCCGTTTTGCAAAGCTTAATAAAAGCCAGCTAAATCAGATAAAAAAATCCGCCAAAATCCTCTATATTTATATTTCTCGCAAAATCTCTATTAAAGCGTTTAAATATTGCTCTCCGTAACTAGATTTATACCATCTAGCGTGCTCTAAGAACCCAGTATCGTAACCCCAAATTTTAAAGTCGTAAGATCCATTTGACTTTAAATAATAGTCTACAAATTCTACGCATTGCTCAATTTGACTTACGCTAAGAACAAACGGAAGCAACTCTTTTTCAACATCTGTTAATGGCCGAACGCTAGCATATCCTTGCAAAATTGACTTAACTAAATCCGTTCTAAATGAATCTTTTTTGCCATTCGCAATATCTACCCACTGAATTGTGTTGCGTTCCAAAGTCATTGCTAAATCGTAGATTGCTGTGTTTTTATACGCCATTCCAAAGTCAAATACTGCGCTTGGAGCGCTACCTTCCCACATAAAATTAGATATATGCGGATCGCCATGAGTCCACTGCTTTTTTACATTCGCGTACCCCAAATCGTAAATTTTTTTGCATGTTGGAGCAAATTCGCTTAAATCTTTTACAAAATCACGATTCTGCTCTTTTAAGAATTCCGCTAAATCGGGTCTATTTTTTAACCAAACTTCTGCAGCATTTTGCACGTCTTTGCTTGCACAAAGACTAAATCTTGATTGAAAAGCGTTGATTTCCTTAGGATTTGGCTCGTCAAAACTTTGTGAAGCTAAGGCGATTTTTGCCATCATTGCTCCAAGATTTTTGGCTTCTTCACACGTTTTAGGCGGATCCCAAGTGTACGCGTCTTTGTATCTATCTTCTCCGCTAGCTTTTAAGGTCACTTCGTAAGCGCAATCGCCTATTACAAGAAGAGTGCCGTCTACGTAAATATCGTCTATTTGAACATTTTTTCCTAATAATTCTGATAATGAAGTCTCGCTATTTTTATTAAAATACAAGTATTTTGGCGTGCTTATTCTATTTTTTAAAAGATGCTCCGCAAAACGATGATACGGCCTAATTGTACTCGCTTGCCTCACTTTTGTGCTGCATCTTTTAATATAAACGTCCAAACTTTTAGATTGCTTTGACGAATCATCTTTGTAATGTGCACGAAGCAATGAACCTGCAGCCATTGGACGCAAACTATGGTTTAAAACGCAATCTGCTTCTAGCGGATCCTCTAAAAGAGAACACACCATATTTGCCTCATCTAAATCAACATTTGCCCATCTTTGAGCAACAATATCTAGTTGAGGGTCGTTGCTTTCGTTTTCCATATTCGCTCCAATTTACAGATATTTGGTTACAGGCTCATTGATTTTCGCGCATTTTTTTGCAGAATTATTTGACGCCAACTAGCTCATGTGCGGCTGCTGGCGACTTTGCTTATGCAAAACTAACGACTATTCTGGCAAATACTCGTTTGTTACGCACCCGTTTTCTAAACTTTTTAGCGCGCAATCAAGAGGCACGCTTAAGTGGCCATTTTCACCCATCCAACGAGTGTAGTTTTCCACCAAAGCCATGTCTGCCGTGCCCCAACGACCATTCTTGTCGTACCAAGACGGAATCACTTCGTCTAGCGAGGCACGCAAAGCCTCTGGGCTAATATGGCAAAGCGCATTCTGCAAAGCATCAACACCAGCCTGAGGGTCTTTTCCTGCCATCTCATAGCCCTTAACTGTTGCGCTTGCAAAGTTACGTATTAATTGCGGATTTCGCTCAATCATCTCTTGGCGAGCGCAAACATAGTAAGAATGATGCGGCGCTACGCCAATAGAATCGAATGGAAGAACAACAACTTGATCAAATGGAAGCGAACCCTGGTATGGCTCCCACCAAGCTACGTTAATAAAAGCATCGCACATTCCGCGTTCTACGGCTCGAATGTCTGGCTCCCATGGGCCTGGGTCAATTGTAATCAGCTTGCTAAAATCGCCGCCGTCGGCAGCAACCGCCTGCTGAAGCTCCGTGTATAGGCGCTTAACGCCCATAGGAATTACTACGCGCTTTCCTTCTAGATCTTTAAATCGCGTAATGCCCGTGTTTTTATTTGTTATGATTCCACCAATTTGCGATTGATTCATTACAGCAAACGACGTTAGCCTGTTTGCACCATTTTGATGAGCCAAAAGTTGATTTAAACGAACAAGAGCTATATCTACTTCTCCACGCTCCAAACATGCTGGAACATCGCCGCGCTCTGTATCTGTGCTTGTAAACTCTACATCTAATCCGTATTGTGCATACAATCCGCGCTTTCTTGCAAGATACATACCTGCGTGATTCGTCCATGGATGCACATATTCAAGACGTACTCTTAGCATATTAACTCCTTTGTTTTATAGTGATTTGTGATTTTATTATTTGTGATTTTATTTTGACTTTTATTTGCAACTTAACTTGCGATTTAACTTGCGATTTAACTTGCGACTTTACAAAAATGGGCGAGGTAATTAATCCCCGCCCACAAATCAAATTTATAAGTTGATTTTACTTGTAATCTTACCCGTAAAATCAGGCGCGCACTTCTTTGCCAGAAGCAAAGCGGCTCAATGCGCCAGTGGCAGCAATACCCTTATACAAGTACCACATCAAAACGCCACCGATTACAGCACCAGAAATCATGCTGCAAATAGTGTGAATCACCATGAATGAACCAAAGATTGGAACACCTGCATAGTAGAACGGGTAGGTTGAAACGATTCCACCCAAACCAGCTAATGCGCCAGAAAGTGCGCTTAAGCCAACATTCCACTTGCGATACATGAAGAACAAGAATGCAAATTCAGCGAACAAGCCCTGAACAAATCCAGGAAGAACGGTACCGATACCACCCCAGTGGCTTCCAACAGTCAACTCAACCATTGCAGCAATAAACTCACCGAACAATGCTGCACCTGGCTTGCGAACCATAATAGCAGCCAAAGGACCAGCAAAATAGAACAAACCGTAGTACAATGCGCTGACTCCTGGAACTGGAATAAGCTTAAGAGCAGCAGAAATAGGCTCGCTAATCAAACCGATACCCCAGAAGATAATACCAGAAGCTACAGCTACAACAACCGTGAGCGTAATATCAGCTACATTCCATCGCAAAGATGGACGCACGGTTTCTTCTTCAACAGATGCACCCATTAGGGTCTCCTTTCATTATCAGTTATCAAACAAAGGCGACCCTGCAGAAAACTCCGTACGTCGGCATTAACCGAATCACGTTAAACGGTTAGACAGTAATCTTCTCAGCTCTTTGAAAGAGCACCCGTGTCTGATATCAATCATTATTGCATCAGACAGCGAGGACAATTATTATAAAATTCAAACAAAAAATTAACAAAAACGCTCACTAAAACGTTCACAAAAACGTTAAATAAGACGCTAAAAAAGCTATATTAAATCACATATTATTTTCTAATAAATGCATTGATTTAATTGGACGCTCAAGATAATATTCACACCACTGCTCAACGCATCTATACGTTAAATAATCAATATCTGTTCCGTCTATATTCTTCCAATCGCCATTAATCAAAGAAATCATTTGAAAACGTGCTAAACCATTACACTTAATTGACTGCAAATCATGATCTTTAGAACACATAACTCCTCCAGAACAAGAGGAAAAATATGATAAATCATCTTTAGTTGCACAAACTACGCATTCATTAAGCATAGGAGACCAGCCAGCTAGTTTTAACGCTCTTAAAACATATGAGAATCCAATTGAATCAGCACTATGCAATCCCCTAGAAAGAGCAGATAAGGCTGCAACAAGCAGATTGTATTGCATACAAGAATCCTGATACTGTGCAGAAGACGAAACCAAATCATCTGCGATTTCCGCAATCATGCTAGCACGACTATACAAATCATAATCAGCACAAATACTCTCAGCATAAGCAGAAACTAAAACCGCTTGAGAAACAACATCAAAAGTTCTTCCAGTAGCAAAAAGTGCATTCACACGCATAAAAGGTTCTAAACGCGCCCCAAAACGAGATTTTATTTTCCTAACACCTTTTGCAACAGCACGAATCTTACCATGCTTTTTAGTAAGCATAACTACAATTCTATCCGCTTCTCCTAAAGGAAAAGTCTTAAGAACTACAGCCTCATCGTTATACAACGGCATGAAAATCAAAAACTCTTAATCTGCTAATCCAAAGTATTTTTATAGATCAGTTGTGGCTTGGATTCACAAAACCACCGAAATTAGATTCGCCAGTATCATCCAAATCATCTGAATCATTATTGCCAGCATTGTTAGCATTAAAATCTTCAGAAGAAGTATTAAAATGATTCATAACTGGGAATGAAAGATCTGGAATATCTAGATTGAGACTTTGCGACGGCTCAAATTTAGGAGATGCAAGAAGAGACAAATTCAAATCACCAACAGGGTTTGAAGCACTACTCTTTGAATCATTCTTATCATCATCTTTAGTATTAACAGCATTAGCATTAGCAGCATTAACATGATTCTGACTATAAGAATCTTGGCTAGGTGCAGCTGGAATAGCACTGTCTCTTGTATAAGTCTGCGAATAGGAATCTTTCGGAGCATACGATGGCGGGAACGTAGGAGGCATAACAGTAGAAGCCTGAGACATCTCGTCATCAGTATCATCATTAGGCTCTACATTAGCAGAATGAGGCGTAAAAATAGCCCTATCCCCATGGTGCAAATCGTTAAGAGAAGCACCACTATTGTTATCAACACTGTTGTCTACAGGTGCGAAAATGCTTTGCCTATCTTGAGGCATATCTTCAATATGCTGTGCAGAACTATTATCACTATCTGCCACATGCTCAACGACTGGCACACTATCTGCACTAATATGATGCGAATCTACTTCATCAACTGTAGTTCTAGAAAAAATATCATTTGCAACAGGATTATCTGCTTCAACAGTATTTTGAACAGGATTTACTACAAACGAATCCGCATTATGCTCAACGGGAACAGATGGAGGCATAGGATTTGCAGATTGCACAGGCTGTGGCGTCGTCTGACTATATGCTGCGTTAACAGAAGATGCGGCAGCACCATTAGAATCAAAATCTAGGTACTTAGAAACACGATCGTAAGATTCAAGCCTACTAAGCAATCGTATGCAAGCGTTCAAATAATAATCCACTTGACGCTCATCGTATCCATGTTTACCAGAACGCTGTGTAAACAACACGTTAGAAACAAACATTGCGTCAATGCCATCAAGATCGCTTGAACTATTACCCCACGTTGGCTTATATCCAAGAAGAATAGAAATCTTATCTAAGGTCTTATTAACAACATTATCGACCTGTTTTTTATCATACGAAGGCTTGCGAGATTGACCAGAATCAAAACGCATCTTGTAATCACGCTGAGAATGATTAAGCAAAACACGGTATTCACTATCGGCTTGTGCTTTCCAAACGATTCTACCGCGATGAGAAATTTCGTATTCGGTTGTTTTATCTACAACAGCACGTTCCAACCTAGAAAGAGCCGCATCAACTTGAGGAATAGCGTATCCTTCATCTTCTAAATCGAAGGACACGTCTTGAATATCTTTTTGTGTAAGACGAATGTCGTCGGACTCATACAAAGAATGGGCACGCTCAAGAAAATCATTAACTTGCTCTACGCTGTAACCCTTCTTGCGCTTACCTACGCGCTCAATACCAGAAGAATTACGCGCAGTATCGGGTTTACTTGCCATAAACAATAGACCTCCTGAACATATCATTATTGAATATACTCTACGCGATTGTTAAGACGCTTCAAAACGCAAAACACAAACTCTGAAAGACACACGCAAATCGCGAATCACGCATCTAGTACACACCATACTGTATCTTGTTTCAAGCGGGCGATTAGCTCAGCTGGCTAGAGCGCCACCTTTACACGGTGGATGTCGGGGGTTCGAGTCCCTCATCGCCCACTTTCCGCTTTTCTTGGTTAGCGTACTTCTCCCATGTTTGTTTATTTTTTCCCCGCGTTTGTTCACAAAACCACCAAATACGTAAACAATCTCGGGAAAATAGTTCGCGCGTTACGCTTTAAGCACGAAGGCAGGTCTCGCGCAGTATGTGCTTGCCGCGCAAATCTGATTTATTCTTACGCTTTTGCAAGTATCCAGTTACCATGATTGAAATTATCAACAGCGAAAGAATCATAGCAGCTACAAACAGCGTCATCCAAAGCGGCCACTGAAGATGATCTTCTGGAGCGTGCGCTGGGTCCGGCAGCACGCGATACCCCGTAATCAGTAGCCTATGCGAGTTCACACCATACGGCGTGCATGTAAGCAAAGTCGCCAAATCGCGCCCAGGCTCACGCTGCAGCAAACTGATATCCTGCGGGTCTACAACACTAATGCGAAACACCCTGTAGCGCATCGTGTCGCCCTGTACATCAATGTAGAAGTAGTCTCCACGCTTCATGTCGATTAAACCGTCAAACATGGTTGCTGTAGGCAATCCAGTGTGTGCTGTTATAACGGTATGCCTGTTTTTGCCGCCCACAGGTAAATCTGTGCCATACAAGTGTCCTGCTCCGCGAGCTAGGACATCGCGCGAAGTGCCATGGTAAATTGGTAGTTTTACGCCAATTTTCGGGATTTTTATGATTCCCATAATTCCCATTGGTTCGTCTAGTTGTTTGATATATGACTTATAGTCTGCTGTTTTTTTGTAATTATCACTGCCGTCATACGGGTCGGCTGTAAAGAATTTTTTTCTGCGAGCATTGTATTTTCGCGCACTTCTTAGAATAGATTCTCGCACGCTAGCGGCCTGATTGTAGCTTACTTTGTCGTAATCTATGGAAATTTGTTTAGACACGTGGTTGTTCCACAGTGTTGACGCCACTGGGTAGCTGAAGAACAATACGCCTGCTAGCACTAACGCAATCGGCTCAATTATGCGATGTATAAAAGTTTTCTGTGTTTTTAAGTTTTTCTGTGTTTTTTGGCTTGAGTTGGATTGTGGAGTTTGCTCTTCGGTTGCTGACGACTTTTCCGCTATCAAATCACTCGCACCAGCCACACTGCTCGTGCCAATCACACTGGAGGTACGCTTCGCCTTATTCTTAAACAATTTAGCAACAGCGCGCTCGCTCAACAAGCGGCACAAATTGCTAATATCGGCTAGCCTCATAACTCCTCCAAGCTAAAGCTATTTAATGAAAGATAATATTTGGTTTGATTTTGCTACAAACGCAGTGGGATTTTGCGCTTTTTGTTGCTCAAAACGGCAAAATTAACAACAAAATCGGGAAAAACTTACCGAAAATGTTGCTTAAAACCACAAAATCAACAACAAAAAGCGGGAAAACGACGGGTTTTGTTGCTTTAACAGTCCACATAGGATTGAGTCTAGGATTTTGCTCCTAGACTCAATTTATGCAGACTCAATCGTTTATAGACTCAATCGTTTATGATTTACTCATCAAACTGAGCAAATCATGCAGCCTGTTCTTCTTCCTTCTTGCGATTATTGCGCATGTACATGAATGTACCAGCACCAACTAAGCCCAAACCGATGATGGCGAATATAATCACGCCATAAGCACCAGTATTTGGAAGCTTGAACCAGTGTTCAATGTTATTGCTCGTTGGAACATCAGCAATTGGAACCTCAAGTGATTCATTATCTTTTGCGTTAGCAGTATCCACTTCATGAACATCTTCTGAGCGGACATAACCTTTTGGAGCATTAACCTCAACAAGATAAATCTTGCTATTCGCATCAGTAGTCTTTACAACATAATCAGAAGTCTTGCCATCATTACCAGTTGTAGTGATAGTAGCAGTTCCTGCAGTAGCTGGTTTAGTAGCAGTAAAGCCAGGCATAGCTCCATTAGTTTCAGCGCACTTAGTTGTGTCTTTTGCGCACGCTAAAGCCTTGGTTTTATCAGCAAACGCCTTGAACTCTGCCCCAGAAAGAACTGTCTTCTTTGAGGTATCAGTGCCGTCATACTTCAAGACATGGAACTTGTGGAATACAGTCTTGGTATCGGTACCAGGTGTATCCTTACCGCTGTCTCCGCCTGGGTTAAAACCATACTTGTTAGTAAGTTCAGTCTTTACAGTGTCTTTACCAAAATCTTTATTAATCTTAAGATTCAAAGTTACCTGAACTCGAATATCCTTACTAGCAAACGCACTAGCAGTTGTTCCAAATGCGTTAGCAATCTTAGTTAAACCAGCATCTTCGAATGTAAACAGAATGCGCTTACGAGTAACAGTAGTACCAGCCTTATCAACATCAGAGTCGCTAACAGCTATATTGTAATCAGTACCTTTAGTAAGATCTACAGGATTAGTACCACTAGTAACTTTCTTAAATGTTTTATTTTGAGCATCGTACTCGCCAACTTGAACCTTATAATTAGTTGCAGTATCACCAAAGTTAGTAAGGTTGCTATATGCGGATGCTAACGCATCATCCCAAACCTTAAAGCCAGTGAAATTAGAGCTGGCTAACTTAGTTTTATCCATAGCAGGCGTTAGTGGAAGCTTCACCTTAGCAGTAATCACATATGGAAGCGTGTCTCCAGCACCTACCATCTTGCTAGTTTGAGCATCCTTAGTAATACCACCATTAGCATTCCAGTTCTTTGGAGAAACGCTTACATCATATGTATAAGTGTTGGTGGTTTTACCATCTTCACGCGTAATTTGCGGAACAGTTATAAAGAATGGAGTAAACTCAGGGCTATAGCCTGTTGGCACTTTAGTTTCCTCAACGTAGTACAAGCCGATTGCAAGATTATCGAACTTTGCCACGCCGTCTTCACTACCAGACTTAGCCGTTACCTTTTCCATCTTGCCATTAGTGCCAAAATTCGTTGTATCAAACGTGACTTTATCTGTAGGCTTACCAGCTTTCGCAGCTTCGTTAAGTTCCTTAACTTTAGATGCAAGAGTAATCCAATCCCCTTGCTTCTTAAGATCAGGAACATTATCATTACCAATCTTTAAAACCTTCTGAATTGTAAAGGTTGCACCGTTAAGACCAACAGGTGTACCAGAAGTATCATCCTTCTTGTGAATCGTAATGGAACCAGTCTTAGTAGTATCTTCCCATGGAGCCTTAGCAGCAGCTGCATTATCCACAGCCCAAGCTGAGTTGCCAGCCACCACGGCGCCAGCAACGCACAGCGTGCCAGCCATTGCGAGCGAGGCGATTGCCGCCACGCATTGCTTTGTTATCTTGTTCATAATTTCTCCTTTTTTATTGCTCTTTCGAGCAGGTTTAAGAGATAAGTTTTCTGTTTTGTGTTGCGCACGGTCGGCGGAGCCATTGCAAGTTGTATGAACTCTGTCGGCGGCTACGATTTGCGCCGCGCGCAGCAAGATTAAATCCGAACCATGCTTCGGCATAATTGCCATTGCTATGTAACATCACTATGTAACGCAACTACGCAATGCCATTGCCAGCACATGGAACGTTGATACTGCAGTTTTTGCGCTGCAGAAAATTTTCATCAGCATCGCCACCTTTCAATGCGCCATTTTCTAGCGGTTTTGCGGATAAAAACTTTAATAATCTTGATAATCTCAGCGATGAGCGCACGCCCCCACTTGCTTTGATCAAGCAACAATGCAATAAACATCAGAGAAGTGCCAACAAACACAACACCACCAAGAAACATGTTCCAGTTCACGCCGCCCGTCTTTGGTAATTTGAATGGTTTCACCACGTACACTGGGAAGAATTTTGCAGCATAGTCAATACCGCTCTCGCCCTTAAAGCTCATAGCGCTAACAATATCGCTATTATTCACAACACTAATCGTGCCTTTCTTCACAGCATTCTTGTACTCAGTCAAAGCATCTGGCTTCAACGCAAACACTGCACAATAGTATTTTCCAGTCTCCGTAGGCGCTTTAGTGTTTGAAATAAATCCGCGTGAGCGTTCCATAGTTCCGCGAGTGCTGTCAAAAAGCATAGGGTTAGCTACATCAGTAACGCAGCCATCACCCTTATTACCGTTCTTACGGCAAGTTTCCTGCTGTCGGAAGTTCGCATGCCCCCACACTTTCTGACTATCGCCGCCATTAAGCTTAAAGAACAGTTTATTTAGATTTTCGCTCCAAACCTGAGACTTATTACCACTGCCCTTAGCTGGCTCATTCGCATCCCTGCACAACGTTCTTAGCGTAATGCCGCCGCGCTTATTTGTAGACCATGAGTCAACACCAAGGTCATTCAGCAAGCCGATTCCGCGCATAACAGTAACGCCAACCTTGTTGTCAACATTCGCAATGTTATCTGCGGAGTCGACTCTGCCTTTATTGGTATCGGAATTATACGCTGTATGGTCAAAGTACTTGTACACGTCAACATGCAAATCGCCAGCGCTAATATCTGGTCTAGTAACCTCCACTTTTGCGTAGATAGGGTGATCCTTGTTGATTGAATCTTTATCATCCGAAGCAGAGCTATCCGGGTAGTGAACCCTAATCTCAGCCCAATATTCGCCTTCATCCTGCCACTTATCTGGGCGGAAGGTGACGGAGCCTTTGCCGGTGGCGTCCTTGCTGGCTGCTTCCAACTTGCCATCAGCTTTGTTATCTTCGCCGTCTTCAAAGTTAGCCCAAGGCAAACTCTTTGCTTTCGAGTTTTTAATATCGCCAGCCTTAACAAAGCGCTTAATCTCGTACCAAGTGCCAGCAGGCAGAGCGCCTTCCTTAACGTTAACCAAATCCTCTTTTGGAACGCCGTTAGCATTAACGTCATGATTATTGCTGTCTTTAACAATCTTCTTGCTTCGCGGAGTGTCAGAGCTTATGTCAGCCTTGTGATTCTTAAGGTTCTTGTCAAAAGTACTACCCGCCAAAATCGTTGGCATCTTTGTATAAGTCGGGTTGTACAGCTGGTTGTCCTTATGAATATGCACAGAGAATGCGCCAATTTTGTAGTCTTCGCCTTCTTTGCCATATGGATTACCTCTAGCGTTAAGAACGCTTGTAACTGGGTCTTCGTTCTTCTTAGATTTGATATTAGACTCGACAGCTTTCTTAAACGCATCCGACTTCTTCTGATCGCCCTTTATAACGTAGACTTTGCACACATAGTCGCCGGTCTTTTGCGCCACGCCGCCGAAAGATCCGTGCGTGCGCTCAAAAGTGTTATAGCTTTTATCGCTATCAACCCAATCATCGTATAAGTAAGTATCAGACTTGCACTTTTTGCCATTAGTATTGCACTCAAACTGATTCTTAAGTGATGAATGCTTCCAAATCGTCTGCGGTTCCAAAAGTCGCAATCCGTCTTTTTCGCTATCTTTCTGCGACTTCTCATTATTAACATGACCAGGAAGAATGCCATACGTGTAGTCGGTTTGCTTACCATTCTTGTCTTGCTTTGAGCAAATCATATGCTGATGAAGATTTCCAATAGCGTTTGTTAAGTAAGAATCAAACATAGGGCGATCGTTACCAGCGAGTAAATCTCCTGGATGAAGGTTTATGCCATTTTCAACGCTGATAGTTCTGTATTGAGAATCCGTTGTATACCTAAACAAGTTAAGACCAAAATTATTATTGCCAGGCTTAGGCGTAACTTTCACCTTTGCGTACACAGGGTGCTTCTCGTTTACAGAGCCTTCGCCGTCTGATACAGAGCCGTCTGGGTAGTGAACTCTAACTTCCGCCCAATACTCGCCAGCAGACTGCCACTTATCTGGGTGGAAAGTTACAGAACCATATTCGCGATTAGGCTGATCTAAAGTAACTACTTTTCCGCTCTTCTTAACAGTATTGCCGTGCTCATCGCGCGTAACGTTGTCTTCACTATCTTCAAACCTAGACCAAGTTTCCTTCTCTTGTTGCAACGTAAACTTATCAGAATGGTTTTTGTCATCTACTTTTCTAAGTAGCTTCTTAATCTCAAACCACGTGCCATCAGGAAGGTCACCAACAAGAATGCTAGCTCGATCATCCTCCGAAACATCATTTCCATCTTTAGTGCTCTTTGGCTGATCAGTGCTGATATTGTCTTTTGTTGGACTGCTATACCTACCATCCTTAATTGACTTACCAGCTTGAATAGTTGGCATCTTTACATAAGTCGGGTTGTACTTTTGGTTGTCTTTGAGCTTGATTTTAAAGTAGAAACTGTCAGTAATCCACTCTAAGCCTTTTGTTGCCGCTTTAATACTTTCATAGTTATCAAAAAGTATTGAATACTCAGTAGAACCACCATTTTTTGCCGCTTTATCAAATGTGTCCAACGAACCACTATAGTCCTTAAGCTTGTTATCATCAGGCTTGTCGTGGAAAGCAAACACTTTACACTCGTACGAGCCGCCTTCCTTAGGCGTGCCACCAATCATCGCGCGCGAACGCTCCATAGTGTCATTTTCGTATTCTCTAGAGTGAAGGTAGAGATTATCGTTACTGCAATCCTTGCCCTTGCAACGCTTGTCGTTATCTCGAATCCACTGTCGGAAATCCTCAAAATGCAAGCCGTTAATCTCTCCGCTAGCTTCTTTGTTTCCTTCTTTAGGCTTAAGCAACGCGAACGGAGAATTAGGTACATCCGTCCTATGGCATATCACGCGGAAAGTAATAGGACCTTTACCATTCTTTGCCCAAGAATCAAACACAATACCCTTATTAGGGTTCTTGTGATCCTTATCTGACAGACCTATTTTCTTACCCTTATCGATCTCGTGAGGATTCGTTTTATCTCTAAAGGAAAAGCCCCAGAAACCATTATTATTTATGCTATTCCCGTCATATAAACCAAGATTCAAGTCACCGCCTGAAATTGGCAAATCACCAACTTTAACAGTAGCATACACGACCTTGTCATAATTACCTGCATCACTATCTTTAGACGTAGAACCATCTGGGTACGTAACAAGCACAGGCGTCTTTTCACTTTTACCAGCTTGTGTTTTAGACGGGCTAAACGTCACTTTGCCGTTTCCTGTATTTTTCGAATCAATCTTAGACCAATCAAGCACAGGAGAACCGTATTTACCATACTTCTCTAACTTAAAGGTAGAACCTTTAGGAAGATTACCTACTCTAACCCACGGCTTTTTGTTAGCTCGTACACTCTTAGGCTCTTCGCTATCAGTAGGGTTAAACTTCTTATGATTCGGATCGTATGCAACAGTAGTTTCCTTGTACTGCGGGTTGTACAACATGGCGTTAGAAACAACCTTGATTTTTATAGGTACATTTTCCTGAACCATCGGTGTCGTATACTTACAGTTGTATTGGTAAGCGCTAGGAGTTGGGTGCGTAATCTTCACCTTAAAAGTAATACCTTCAGAATTACGATCCAACTTTCCTGGATTATACGTAATATAACCAGTTTTACTATCTATGCTCACACAGCCTTTGTCAGAATTATTTTGACCAGTACTACAACTACTAGATTGCGTAACACCTTGTGGAATAGAAGTAAGCTCATACTTCATACTAGAGCCGTTAGGAAAATCTGATGGAATATTAGTAGTAGTATCAGTATCTTTTCCTGCAACATAGCGACCGCCATAATGGCTTTGTAGAGAATATTGACCATCCCAGTCGCCTAAGTCCCATCCCTGCCAAGAACCAGTATTAACGTACGGCTTAATTGTTACAGGCGTACCATACGTAGTAACAGGCACATTCTCTACGCCACCATAAGTAGTGTCCGAGCTTAAATTCTGATTATTTAACTTCTTTACATAATCATTCATCATGCTAGACGAATATTGAGGATATTTTATTTCAGTCTTACCATTTGGATCAGTAATATTATTCAAAACAGTATGCGGCTGATCACTATTACTAAAATCAGGCAAAGCGTCAGGATTCTTATGGTCATAGCCTTCCATAGAATCTGGAATACCATCGCCATCACTATCGAAAGGTCCAATAAAAGTCCACTTACTTCTAACTTCTACAGCACCATTTTTCTTCGTTTCTAAATCTCCAAAATCGCTTTCGGAATATGTACCTTTGCCAGAGTTCCATCCAGCTGAGAACGGAAGATTCTTCAATACTAAATCTGAGCGATTTTCCATACTTTCATCAACAAACGCAGTGATATTCCACTGAAAAGCCGTATTACCTGAAACTTCCCAGTCAGCAAGAACCGTAGAGAAATCATTCTTCCAGTTTCTAATTTCGCACATGTCATGCTTATCTCGCGAATCGCAATACGATGTAAGTCTGGAAGTACCTAAAGCATTATCCCAATAAGAGTTAAATAGCTGTTGGTCTTTACCAACACCCTCTTTACCAGCTTTACCTTCATACAAATTACCGTCGAACGAATGAGCCCATCTAGAACTACTGTTAACAAACTCATCTAATGTTTTATTAATTGTAACAATAGGCTCTTGATACTGGATTGCTCTACATCCACGACCGTTATCAGTTTTATCAAACTGTTTATCTTTTGGAAACGCGCTATACCACTTGTCTGTTTCAGGCCAGCAGCCATAGTTACGGTAACCAGTTCTATTACCAGACTTCCTTCTACTAATTTTTATACTTTTCCTATCAATACCTTTTGGAAGCCAAGCCATAAGAAGAGGTCTTTTACCACCAAACGCTTTATCTTCTCTCTTACCGCTATAAGGTTCACCTGTTACAATACTCTCGTACATTTGAGAGTAAGTATTGAAGAACACTTCCCATTTAATCTGAGTTCTATTTCTACCAGTAGAAGAGTCATAAACATTGCGACCAACTTCAACGTTAGAAGCAATCTGACTAGGAGCATCCCCTATTCCAAAGCCAGAACCAGACACAAAGCCTGTACCAAAACTATTCCACCAAGCATGAATAGGTGCTTTACCATCTGCATAACCCTTAGCTTCTTCTACTGGCGGCACTATGAGCATTGTCACTATTGTGGCGGCGGCAACGAGCATTGCTAAAAACGCACGGAAAACGTAACGCTTCGAAAGAATACGTCTGCAACTATTTGAAGAAGCAGAAGCGTTAAGCATTCTAAACTGCTTACGCAAGTTCAATAAGCCATGAAGCCGTGACATTCTAACGCCTCGATTTCTTAAAATCTAAAAGCTGCTCGAATACTCATGCCCTTTGGTTTTATAAGCCAACAAGCATTGCCCGGGGTACAGAACACCGCATTATCAGCAAAAAGCGCGCAATCAAACTACGTAAATAAACGTAAGCATACCTAGCTTCCCCAAAACCAGTAGTTAAATTCGCGCCAAACGCTCAAATGCAAAATAATACAGTGCACTACTGCAAAGCACGTATACAGTTGTACCCCCCCCCCATGGGAAAATTCAAGTAAAATCTGCACATTTTTCAATATTCGTAAAAGTTCCTAGATTCTATAAAGATCACCATAAAATACGTTAAAAATATATTGGAAACTTTATATTTTTCGCTTTTTAGCATCGAAATTATCACACTCGGCGTGTCTTAAAACACAATATGCAGCACTTTGCATAATAAAACATACTAAATATAGGATTTTCGATAATAGAAATAAAGAGTTAAAAATGAAGCAACATCTTCTACATCTTCTACATCTTCTACATCTTCTACATCTTCGCATTACACGTTTTAAAAGACTTTATACTTTTACCAGCCTTAATTTTCTCCAACGCTTTATACGCATCATCTAAAGTCTTAACGCTTACTACGTTTAAACCTTGCGGAATATTGTCAACCACCTCATCGCAATTGCTATTTGGCGCTAGAAACCATCTTGCACCATCTCTTTTAGCAGATATCATCTTTAAACGAATTCCGCCGATTGCCCCAACTTTCCCATTATTATCAATGGTTCCCGTGCCTGCTATTGTTTTGCCGCCAGCCAAATCTACGCCAGTTAGCTTGTTTAAAATACCCAAAGCATACATCATTCCTGCCGAAGGTCCGCCAATATCGTCTATATGCATCTTAACTTTTACATTTTTTACATTCACATCAAGATGCTTCTTCGCATAATCCAAAGCCGCCACTTGCGCAGAAGATTGCGAAGAAGTCATTTGCTTATTTGTCTCTTTTTTATAATCACTTGCATTTTGATTTACAGGCACTAAAACCTCACGAGGCAAAATCTGCTTTTTAGAATCAAACCAAGATAAAATAGCGTAAATATTTGGAATCTCATACCCTGGCACTCCAGACGTATTTACTGTGACTAAAAGTAATTTGCCATTTTTTGAATGCGGTTTTAAACCAGAAGCAGCTGAAACAGCTTTTTTGCTAGCCTTATTAGGATTATCTACGTTTATCACATATTTTCCAGAAGATTTTCCTAAAACGTCTTGAGTCGGCCCTGGCTCTTCAACAACATATGCGCTGGGAAGAAAAAGCACAATAATCGCAAGAACACCAATGATCAGTCCAATAAAATACTGCACGGATTTTGAAGAAAAATATTTAACAAAATAATTAAAAACTCTACTCGTAAAACTTATAACAGTCATACATCCATTGTTAAAAACAGCAAATATCTTATTAGTCATAAGAAATAATTCTATACTCAAGCCATACGCATAACGGAATTAGGATTCATTTAAAATATTAAATTAAAAAAGTTACTTAAATTATTGATTTATTGAATGAAAATTGCCGTATATCAGGTAGAATCTGTAATAAGCTGCAAAAAGTCACACTAATAAATGAATACGAAATAACGTGAAAATATTAGATGACTTTTAACTAAGACTGTAAGGACTTAACTATGAGCGAAGAAGAAATTCACCAGTGGCTCGTCGATTGCTTTGGTTCTGAACAAGGCGAAAAAGCATGGCACAACTTTGAGAACCTCCCTTTTGACATACGCGAACACATCAAGGAAAGGTGTGGAATTGGAGGACTTCCAACACCAGGCGAAGTTCACGCCATGATGCAAGCTTTTTCTACAGGAGGATTAAACAATCCTCTTGAAATGAGAGTGACTCTCGAAGACGGTCCAATAAATAAAAAGCTTGCACAATCTATCGCTATTCAAAGATCAACAAGCGACGGAGGAACCGTAAACGCTGAAGTTGCGGACTGTGCTAGAAGAGCACTTAGCCAAGCAAACTTGTGGCTAGACACAAGTTGCAACTTAAATCCTGCGCCAGGAACACCTGATATTCTTTCTAGATCTGATTGGATTGAAGGAACAATAGATTCGTGGGTTAAGTTTGCAAACCCTGTTGCAAAATCTGTGTGCGAGGCTTTTACAAGCGTAATATCCGCAAGATTCGGCGATTCGCAAGATACAGAAGTGGATGGCATATACGATGGAATTATGCCAATTCCTATGCCAGATGAGGCAAAACAACCTGACCAATTTATGAGATTGCTCGGAAATACATCTTTTGCAATGCAACTAGGATACGCTGCTGGAGCATTATCCCACGAGGTTCACGGAAGCTTCGATCAAGGTATAGCACTACTTAACAATCCAGCTGGAGGTCTTATTCCATACAATTGCATAGATTATGCAAAAACCTGGGGATTAGACGTAACAGAAGTTATGAATTATCTTGCCTTACGCGAACTTGCACACGCTCGCTTGTTTGCGTCTGTACCATGGCTTATGCCACGTTTTGAAGCTCTGATTATAAAGTATGCAGATGGTATTTCTATTGACTTAGATGCTGTAGAAGACCAGCTCAGAGATATTCAAGAAATGGATCCAGAAGCTGTTTCTGGAGCGGTGGATATTTCTAAAGTTGCAGATACAGAAACAGAGGGTCAAAAACAAGCTCTTAAAGGACTGGAAACACTTCTTGCTCTTACAGAAGGCTGGGTTGATTGCGTTATTTGGCGTGCTGGAATGGCACATATTCCACACATCGATCAACTTAGAGAGATGATGAGACGCGAGCGCGCTGCAGGTGGACCTTCGGAAATAACTTTTGAATCTCTTATCGGATTGAGATTAAGACCGCGCAGAATGCGAGAAGCTGCAGCATTATGGGATTCAATCACAAACGAAAAAGGCATTGAGGAGCGAGACTCTATGTGGAATCATCCTGATCTTTTGCCTGATTTACCAGAGTCTCAGGATGAGGCAAACGCAAGTGATAAAAAAACGAATACTACAGATGAAAATAGCACAGATAATAATAAGCAAATAGATTCTGCAGATTCTACAAACAAAGATGAGGCAAGAAAATCCTATGAGGCTGATTCTACAGATAATGAAGAGTCGTCAGCTTCTAAGATTGATAACGACGAGTCTGAACATGAAAATTCTTATGAAAATAAGAAAAATGATAATGTTGAGACTAATGCTGAAATTAATGCTGAGTCTAATTCTGAATCGGAAACTGAAACAAATAAAGAGTCAAAAGAATCAAGCATGAATATGCCTAATTTGGAAGACTTCAAGAATAGTGAAGATTTAGAAAAGAAACTCAAAGATGTGAATTGGGACGATGAATTAAGCAAACTGTTAGCATCTAATGACACGTCTGACGACGAATCTGATGACGCAAACAACAATGCTGACGAAGATTCAGATAACGGTGAAACTGATTCTGATTCAAATCCCAATTCAGATATAAATAAATAATAAGTGAATAATAAATAAATAAATAATAAATAACAATAAATAAATAACAAATGAATAATAAATGAATAGAAATAATAAAACAGAGCGGAAAAACTTGCGATTTTCTTAGAATTATTTTAAACAAATTATTCTAAGAAATGACTTACAGTTCTTTGCATACCACTTCCATAATCCTTGCAAAGAGAGTAAGAAATATGCAAGGTTTTTTCCGCTCTTGTTATTGCAACATACATAAGTCTGCGTTCTTCTTCATCCTCATCTTCACTTCTACTAACAGAAGATCCAAAAGGAAGAAGACCTTCAGAACAGCCAACCAAAAAAACGTGTTTAAATTCCAAACCTTTAGACGCGTGAATTGTAGATATAGTTACAGGAAGTAAAGATTTCTTAATTAAATCAACATGCTTCTTTTCGGAAACATTATCTACAAACTTATTATCTGTATCAGCAAAGGATAAGTCGCCAGCAACCGATGAATTGGAATTGCTTACTTCTGTATTATCTATATTATTATCGAGCACATCAGGTTGAAGACCAGCATCTTTTTTAACAGAAAAATGTAAGCCCAAGCTACCTAATGTTCTACAAAACATATTCTGCTGAACATTAGTGCGCGTAAGAATAGCAAAATCCGTAGGAAGCGCATCCCCCGATTTAACAGCTTTAGAAATCTGCTGAGCAACAGAAAGAGCCTCATCGTAATCAGTATTATAAATACTTTTGGAAACGCGAGCGCCACCCTTAATATTTGATTTTAATTTTAAATAATCACGCCTACACGCAGATTGTGAAAGAACACGATTAGCAAGACCAACAATACGTTCTGTAGACCTGTAATCCGTATTCAAACTAATATCAGCGTAGATTGGTGCAAATTCGTTTGGAAACTCAAGTAAATCGTAACTACTAGCGCCAGCGAAAGAATAGATGGTTTGGGCAGGATCTCCAACAACGCAAATATTGCGGTTATCGCCCAACCATAGTACAAGAAGCTCATGTTGCAATGGCGAAACATCCTGATACTCATCAACAGTAACCCAACCTATTAAACTACGAATCTGTTTAGCAGCATTAGGGAAAGATCTTAAAATATGACAGGTTAAAAGGAGCAAATCGTTAAAATCAATAAGATTACGCGTATTTTTTTCAATCTCGTACGCTTTATAAACTTCTACGAATTGTTTAACATCTAAGCCCGCAGGGAGTTCTCTATGAACACAAGCATATGCTTTCGCATAATCATCTGGTGCAATAAGCGAAACTTTCGCCCAATCAATTTCTGAAATAATATCTCTTATTTGCACAGACGTCATATTTGCAAGATCTGTGTAATGAATCAATGCTTGCTCTGTAACTTCTTTAGGATCATCCATTATTCTTGGAAAAGGAGCTGAGCACACTGAATCCCATACCTTACGTAAATGTTTTAATGCTGCAGAATGAAAAGTTGCAACAGTCGCATTATTAACACCTAATTTTTTAAGACGTTCTTGCATTTCTTTAGCAGCCTTTACAGAGAAAGTTACCGCCAAAACGCGATTTTCATCCCATTCTCCTTTAGCACACGCATACGCTATTCTGCGTGTAATAGTGCGAGTTTTACCAGCACCAGCGCACGCCACAATGCGAACAGGACCATTTAACGCCATGGCTGCTGCACGCTGTGAATCATCTAAATCATTCAATAATGACTCTGGAGAAGAAATCATATTTCTATTGTTACAGCAAACAAAGAAAAAATAAAAGATTAAAACACAAATGTGGTTAAAGGTTATTTGACTATATCTCGCTGCTTTGTATTACTGTTGAACTGTGACACAGATAAGCAGATTCAAGTTGGTAGCGCTGGCCTCATCGGTCATGCCAGAAGTACAATTCGCCGGAACCCGCCAAAGTGAGCAGGCAAACGCCACCGATGCCGCTGCGGGAATATCTCATGCCGTTATTCAAGACGTTTCTGGTAACCTTTATGACATTTTTGTAAGCTCCGAGGAAAAAGGGCAAAAACGCTTACACGACAGAGCGAGAGCAGCATGGGTGCTGCAAAAAACCAAAGGACTTGCAGCTCTTGGATTTGCACACGAAGAAATGCTTAAGTTTGTTCCTGGCTCCCTTTCAAACCAGAACAATCAAAATACGCAAAATACAAAAGTTGCGCAATCTGTACAATCTGCACAAGCTGCTCAAGAAAATAACCAATCTGATTCAAACAGCTTATATGGCGAAAAACTTGGGCAAGCAGATTTTAATAATCCAACAGTATTGATTTGCCCACATTTAAACGGAAGCGCTAGAGAATTAAGCCTTCTTACAACAGACGATTGCGTAAACGCTGGCACAGCCATGGGCGCAATTCACCGACTAAGCCCAGCATTTTTAACAAAAGGCGGCTACCCTACTTTTACTACTGGTCAGATTCGAGCACAATTAACATCTTGGATTAAAAGACTACGTCAAGCTGGTCACATTCCCACTGAAATCACCGATAACTGGTCTAGAGTGCTTGAAACCGATGGATTGTGGGCATTTGACACTTGCCCTGTTCACGGCGGTTTTAAAGATGGAGATTTTCTATTTTCTGGATCTACGATTACTGCAATAACCAATTGGCAGAGCATGCAAATCAACGATCCTGCGCGAGATTTAGCGTGGATTTTTGCAAAACTTAATGAACAGCATAGGAATGCACTTCTTAGCGCTTACGGAAGAATGCTGGGAGCCAGATTAGACAGCATGATTATGCTTCGCGCAAACCTATGGCTTCAAATGGAGCAGGTTGGCGACTTTGTTCAGGCTTTGCAGCGTGCGGATACAACTGGGATCATGCGCTTTAAAGCACAAGTAGAACGTCTTGCTCACGAGCTTACGCGTATAAACAATTCTAGAAACGCAAATGCTAATCAAAACAACAATTCAAGCGCAAATCCTGCGTCTTCTCTAACAGTAGGAGATATAGTTAAAGACGATACTATTGAATCTTCTGATGCCACAAATGAGAGCAATATAAGTGCTAAAAGTCAGACAATTGCTTTAAACAGCAATAACGACAGCACGAGTGAAAACCCTACAAAAGTGAACTATTCAAATTCACAAGCACAAGAAGATTCTTACAAAGAGTCTGATAATACGAATGCTACTAAAACTACATCTGTTGCTGATAATCTAGAAACACAAGTTATAAATAGCATTATCAATAACGCCGATAATAGCAACAAGAATAGTGACGGAAGCATCGAAAGCAAGATTGAGAGCAATAACAGCATCGAAAGCAAAGATAACAATGTAGAAAATACTGGCAAAAATAACAATGAAGATTTAGATAAGCCAGCAACTATTATTATCCCAATGCTAAAAGATGCAGATCAAGCTATTAAAGATGCTAAAAACAAACTGAGTAATTCGTAAATGCTAAATATTAGATGCTAAATATTAAGTAAAATCAAAGAAACCAATTATTAAAAGTATCAAAAGTATTAAAGGAAACAAAATGAAGGTAACAATCGGAGTTAAACACGTAAACGACACTATCAGCTTTGAATCAGAACAAAGCGAAGAAGACGTGCAGAATATTATAACCAATGCAATCAAAGACGAAAAATTAATCACCATTACAGATAAAAATAACAGGAAAATTGTTGTACCTAGCAACTCTTTTGCCTATGCAATAATCGGAGACACACCAACACACACTGTTGGTTTCAACGCATTGTGATTACAAAACTAGCGATTTAGTATTTTACTCACTACTTCGTCGCTAGTTGTTTCTTCACCAAGACTATTTGGTTTCCCGCTTCCGTGCCAATCGGAGCCGCCAGTAACAAGCAAATCCAAGTCTTTTGCTAATCCAAATAGTCTTTGTCTTTGCGTTAAAGAATTACCACGATGATATACTTCTAAACCATCGAGACCTAAACTAGCGTAATGAGCAATTTGAGAGTCTGAAAGAATAACAGGATTCCTACTATAATCCGCAGGATGTGCAATAACGCTTACTCCCCCAGCATGTTTAATAACTTTAATAACTTCATCAACACTAGGAGAAGGCGTAGGAATGTAATAAGGTCCATGAGGCGCTACTGGTCCTGCAAAAGCCTGAGATCTTGTTTCAAAAACACCTGCAGCAACCAATGCATCGGCAATATGCGGTCTGCCAATCGTAGTCAGATTCCCTTTACCTGCTTGATCAAGAACATCTTGCCAAGTAATCGGAAAATCGTGCGACATAAGCTCCACCATTTTACGCGTACGATTTAAACGACGTTTCCTTGTTAAATCAAACATCTCAATAATGCACTCGTCATTTGGATTATAACGATAAGCAAGCATATGAACCGATATATTACCTTCTACAGATGTGATTTCGGATCCAAAAATAACTGGAAAATCCGCAATATTAGCAGCTTCTTTAAAATCACTCCAACCAGCAGTAGTATCGTGATCTGTAATAGCCACACCTTTAAGACCAATAGTTTTAGCTTCATTTACCAAATCTTCTGGCGACTTTGTGCCATCGGAATAAAAGGTATGACAATGCAAATCCCAACCAGAATTATTCTCATCAGTGTTTGCAAAAAAATCAATATCAGCGCTAGTGCTAGTTACAGTCATACAATTATCGTAAACTGTGGCATGTAACGTTTATCTTATAAACGATTAATCCCTACATTATTAGCGTTTACAGGAGTACTTATGGATAGCTGTAATTCACAAACAGAACTCACAAATATAAATGAGCTATCTAAAACGGAAAACAATGTAGACGAAAAAACACTTTACGAAACAAACTCATTAAAAGGCTGGAGACATTCTGCTACTTGGGTTTACGCTATTATGCTAGTTACTTCTGCAATAGCCCTTCTAACATCTCTAATATTATCTTCTGAAACTTTAGCTCTTGCGCGCACACCGCACAAAGCGCTTGGATGCGATATAAACACTCTCGTATCATGCTCTAAAGTAGCTCAAACATGGCAAGCAGAATTCATACGATTTGGCGAACTAAGCTTCCCTAACGCCTTCTTTGGAATAGCAGCCGAAAGCGTATTTGTAACACTTGCTGTAGTCGGAATAGCAAAAGTAAAACTTCCAAAATGGCTAGCGATATTTAGTTGGATAGGCGGATTATGCGCACTCTTGTACGCGTATTGGCTGTTTTCTCAATCAATGTTCGTAATACAAGTTCTTTGCCCATGGTGCTTAGTACTAATGTTTTGCACTACTATACAATTCATGTCACTTAGCCACGCAACAGTTAGCGCGCAAGGAATTGGATTAAAAAATAAAATTCTAAACGCGTATTACAGAATTAACTACGATTTAATCGTAGACTCACTATGGATATTCGTAATCGTGCTATTAATTTTAAGCAAATACGGTCATGCTATATTTAGTTGAATCAAAAGCTTATACAACTAAATTCATCACATATTTCATCACATATTTATAAGCTGCAATTTAAATTAAAGTTATAATCAGCAGTCACTATTAAGCAGAGATTGCGATAGCTTAGCAATACGATCGCTTGAATCGGAGTTAGTGAGCAAAACACTCCCCTCGTCATCTTTATCCGCAAGAAGATTCATTGAATCTAAGACGCTTTTAAGATGATGAATAGTGCCAGCATTACCATCTACAATCTTCACGCAATCAGGCAAAAACTCGCGAAAATAACTTTTATAAAACACAAAATGAGTACAGCCTAAAACAACTGAATCAATATTGTTTAAATCATAAGAATCAAAATACTTATGCAAAGCACTCATAACAATATTTTTATTGCCTAAATCACCATTTTCCACAATTTCTACCAAATCTGGACACGGTCTAGAAAAAATTTGGTGATCTTGCGTAAAACGATTCATAAGTTCCGCAAACTTGCGCTCTTTAAGCGTTAAAGGAGTAGCAGCAACAATCACGCGCTGAGGCTTGCCGCCACCTAAATCGCAAGCAAGCTTAAGAGCAGGTTCCATGCCAATAATCGGCATACTATAGTGCTCACGCAAATCTTTAACAGCAGCAGAAGTGGCAGTATTGCAAGCAATAACAATAGCTTTAACATTAAGACTTGCAAAATGCTCAACAATCTTAAAACTAAGCTCACGCACTTCTTGCGGAGTTTTTATGCCATATGGAGCATTAGCAGAATCCCCAAAGTATATAATGCGCTCATTTGGCATTGCTTCTCGAAGCTCACGAACTACAGAAATACCACCTAACCCAGAGTCAAATACACCTATTGGAGCGCACGAAGACATAAAAACCTCCTAATAAACTCTTACAATGGTACTTTTTAGCACAAACATAATCATTGCAAAACAGCATCAATAAGACTGCGCGTGTATGGATTTTTAGGTAAACGCAATACATCTTTAACGCTTCCCTGCTCAACAATCCTTCCGCCTTTTATAACACTAACTTGGCTAGCAATGCGGCTTACTAAAGCCAAATCATGCGTTATAAACAAGCACGAAAAGTTGTACTGCTTTTGCAAGCTACTTAAAAAATTTAGGATTTTTAGGCAATGATTTGCATCTAACGCCGAAGTTGGCTCATCTGCAATAATCAAAGAAGGACGATTTATTAACGCTCGCGCAATGCCAACTCGCTGTTTTTGACCGCCAGAAAGCTCGTGCGGGAACCTGTTTATTAAGCTTAATGGCAAATGCACTTGATTAAGAACAAGCTCCACGCGCTTTTTGCGCTCTTCTTCGCTAAGACTTTTATTGACAATAAGAGGCTCGGCAATGCTCCAACCTACAGTTTTTAAAGGATTTAGCGCCGAGCCAGAATCTTGGAAAATGAACCCAATATTGCTTAAAATCTTGCGATTTGCGCGTTTTTTGCAATCGGAGTATAAATTAAGACCCTCTATGCTTATGCTGCCAGATTCTGGCTTAAGCTGACCAGAAATAAGCTTTGCAATCGTTGTTTTTCCAGCACCAGATTCGCCAACCAGCGCATGCGTTTTCCCCCTTAAAATATTAAGGTTCAAATCACTTATTGCGTATTTAGAAGGGTTGAAAATTTTAGAATACTTAGCATATTTAGCAGAAACATTTTGAATGTTTACGCAAAAATCGCCAGCCTCCGAACTAGTTGATTCGCTAGCTAAATTACTAATATCAAAATCAACAATAGAGTCTAAAAGAGATCGCGTATAGCTGTTTTTAGGATTAGAAAACACATCTTTAACTAGCCCACTTTCAACAATACTGCCACTGTTCATAACATAAACTGTGTTTGCAACAGCCTTAACAACGCTCATATTATGCGTAATAATCAAAACCGCAATATTATGCTTTTTAGCTAAATCGCGCAAAAGCTGCAAAATCTTACGCTGAGTTGTAACATCCAAAGCTGTTGTAGGCTCGTCTGCAATAAGCAAAGAAGGTTGATTAATAATTGCCATTGCAATCATTGCGCGCTGAAGCTGCCCTCCAGAAAGTTCGTGCGGATAAGACCTATAAACGCGATTTACATCCTTTAGGCCAACCTCGCTAAGGGAATCAAGAACTCGCGATTTTTTAGCGCGAGCGCTCGTCTTGCCAAACTTTTCGTGATGATATTTTAATGACTCTTCAATTTGCTTGCCAATGCGCATAACTGGATTAAATGCTGTAGATGGCTCTTGGAATACCATTGAAATAAGCCCCGAACGAATATAAGAATACGGAGCATTATTGCTTAGTAAATCCAAACTGTCATTAGCGCTTGTATTAATAACCGCTTTGCCAGAAACACTAAAATCGTCTGGAAGAAGACCCATTAATGCCAACGAAGTTAAGGACTTTCCCGAACCAGATTCGCCAACCAGCGCACTAATTTTGCCCGCATATAAGTTTAAATATACGTTATGCGTAATCTGATTTTTGCCAATCGCAATAGACAAGTTACTAACGCTAAGCACTGGGTTTTCGCGATTTTCCAACATTTTCTTAAATCCTTTTCTAGTTTCTAAGCGAAACTCGCGCATAGTTTGGATAAGCCGGGAAAGACCCAACAAAGAAGTTTTCCACATTGCTTCCGTGAATATAAGTGTTCTTAGAGTAAATAAGCGGAACGATTGGAGAATCGCGCATAATCTCTTTATCAACCTGCTGCCAAAGCAAATCTGCACGCGACTTATCTATAACGCCAACAGCTTGGCGAATCAAGGAATCCACTTTTGGATTCGAGTAGCGAGATATATTCCAATTGCCGCCGCCTATTTGCGAAGAGTCAAAAAGCGGACCAATATTTGCATACGCAGAAGGAAAATCAGGCTGCCATTTAGACAAAGCTAAATCGTAGTCGCCAGAATCGCCAGTAATCATATCGGTAAAAATCTGCGAATCCACAGTTCGTATAGAAACATCAATTCCAACGCGCTTTAAGCTTGCTTGAATAGAAGATGCCACTTGCGCCTGATCTGGGCGAGCAATAAGACTAAACTTTAGTTTAGATTTACCCGATTCCTTTAATAATTGTTTAGCCTTTTCTACGTCCCCACGCGGATTTGCAGAATAGAGATTATAGACTTTGCGCTCGCTTACGCCTGGAGTAATAAGCGTTGTTGCAAAACCGCCAGCAACCGCACCGCCCTTTGCTCGCTGATACGACTGCTTATCTACAGCGTACTGAATCGCCTTTCGGATCTTAACATCTTTAATACGGCGATTGTTCATGGCCAAATATTCCAACGCTCCGTCACAGCTTGTAACTAAAAGATTGCTCGACTTGTAGCTTGCTTTAGCTTGTGCGCGTTGAGCTGGAGGCACAAAATCTGCAAGAATAGCATTGTCTGCGCCAGAATTGCCTTGAATCATAGATTGGGCAGCAACAGAAGGATCAACACCAAGCTTCCAAATTATCTTGTCTGGGTAATTAGCTCGAATTGAATCCGCGCTGGAATCCCAATTAGTGTTTCTAACCATAACAATTTGCTTGCCAACTTCGTTTTCAACAATTTTGTACGGTCCAGAAGCAACTGGGCTTTTACCATAATCCTGCGCATTCCCAGAATTTAACGGAACGGGAGCAAAGGCCGCCAAAGACGCAACCCAAGGCCAATTAGCAAAAGCAGCATTTAGTTTAAAAATGATTGTTTGATTGTCTGGAGTTTCAATCGAATCCAAAGATTTGCCACTAAACGGACCGGCATAGTCTTTAGCGCCTTCCAAAAGCGCTTTGTGGTAACCGAATCCGCCTGTAAGCGAGTTTGCAAAAGAACGCTCAAGACCATATTTAATATCTTTAGACGTTATTGGGCTTCCATCCTGGTATTTAATGCCTTTTTTAAGAGTGTACTTCCAAGTTTTTCCGCCGTCTAAAGCAGTTCCCGTATCTGTTGCTAAATCGGCAACAACACGCGTTTTGCCACTTGGCGTTACTTTCCACGTTGTTAAAGCGCGGAAAACTAGGCTATTAGAAGTTATTGGCAAACCCTGACTTCTTGCAGGATCAAAATCCATTTTTGATTCAGAGCTTAGAATCGTAAGCGTTCCGCCCTTTTTTGGATTGCTATTAAGCACAGAAGCATTTGGTAGTCTTTTTTGTAGGTTTTGACCACTTTGCACAGCAGTTCCGCAAGCAGAAAATGCATAAACCAGCGAAAACACTAGAATTACAGCAATTGCTCTTAATATATTTAGAGCAAAACCGCGATTAAATTTTTTGATGATTTGATAATAATTTTGTATATTTTGTGTATTTTGCATGATTTTTCCTTAATTTTTTATAAAGTTATAAAGTTATTAAAAATTTTTATTATTGTGATTTAAAGAAGACTTTAGTAGCGACTTTAGTTGCAACCTTAATGGCGATTTTGCTGGCGATTTTAATCGCTCACTAATCACCACTTTAAAGGGCGACTTTAGCCGCTCTAGGATCAAGCAAACAATAACAGACGTCAACAATAAGATTTGCAATTATTACAAGAGCGGCCGAAAACAGCGTAACTCCAACCAAAACTTGCAAATCAAAAGTCTTAACAGCGTCTAAAAGAAGCGAACCCAACCCGTGCATAGAGAACACACGCTCAGTTATAACCGCTCCACCAAGAAGACCGCCAAGATCTAAACCAAACATTGTAAATATTGGTAAAATCGCATTTCGCAAAGCATGATTTACTACAACATGTGAATCGGGCATGCCCTTTGCTATTGCAGTTCGCACATAATCTTTACCAAATTCCCTAATCATTGTAGAACGAGTAATGCGCGCATAAAAAGCGCCATTTATCAACGCTAAAACAATCCAAGCGAGTAGCAGATGCCAAGCCCAGTCAAAAGGATTAGCAAAGAAGCTAACATATCCACCCGTAGGAAAAACGGGAATGTAAACCGCAAAAGCAATAATCGCCAGCAAACCAATTAAGTAGGTAGGAGACGAAATACCAATCGAAGATATTGCTACAATTAAGCGGTCAATCCACGAATCACGCTTAACAGCTTGCAAAACGCCTGCAAATACGCCAATTATCATCCACAAAACAGCAGCGCCAATGGCGATTGATGCTGTAACTGGAAAACGACTAAAAATCAAACCAGTAACAGGTTCATTAAGCGCAAAAGACCATCCTAAGCAAGGAGCCGCGCAAACAATTGCGCTGGCAGATGCAGAATCGCCAAAAGTACGGCCAACAAAAATACCCTGTAAATAGTTAAAAAGCTGACTATACCAAGGCAAATCAGTTCCCATAAACGCAGAAACTTGTGCTAAACGCTCATGCGTGCAAGGTTTGCCGCACATAAGCTGAGCAGGATTTGTTGGAGTCATAAAGAAAATCAAAAACATTGCCATTGCAATAACAGCAATAACAGCCAAAGCGCTTGCAACGCGCCTAATAATGTAAAGAAAAACGCTCATGCTGCTATCTCCATTTTTGAAGAAAGCCAATCGCCCAGCATATTAAACCCGAGCGCAAGCAGGGACAAAGATAAACCTGGGAATATTAAATACCACGGGTCTACCAATGCCCACTGCACTGCGTCGGATATTGAGCGTCCCCACGAAGGCGAAGGCGGATTCATGCCAACGCCAAGAAATGAAAGTGCCGCTTCAAGTGCAATACGGCCTGGTATAGAAAGTGTTGTATTAACAATGATTATTGGAAGCATGTTTGGCAAAATCTGATTGCGCAAAACATGAAAAGCACTAGCGCCCATAACTCTAGAAGCCACAGCAAAATGGCGATTTTTAAGGCTAAGTGTTTCGCCGCGAACCAATCGCGCCATACTAGGCCAACCAAAAAAGCCGATTATAAGAGTTAAAAGAAGCGGACGCGGGAAAGTTTGAGGCACAATCGCAGAAAGCGCAATCGCAAAGATTAGGAACGGAAACCCAAAGAACACGTCCATAATGCGAGAAATTGCAAAATCAACAAAACCACCAAAATAACCAGCAATAACGCCAATTACAACGCCTAAAACAACGGAGATTGCAGTAGAAGCTAAGCCAATTCCAAGAGAGATTCTTGCGCCGTGAGAGATGATTGCAAATAAGTCAATTCCGCGCAATGGCGTTACGCCAAACCAATGTTTTGAGCTTATTCCGCCTATGCCTGTAGGCAACGAAGAATCCGACAAAACATCGGGATTTTCGCTATATGGATCATTACCTGTAATAAGAGTAAAAAGGTCGGCAAAAATCGCCAATAAAACAAACAGTGATATTATTGCAATTCCAACAATTGCGGTAACACTTGATAAGTCGCGCTTACTACGCGAATAAAATACACCGCCCCTTTTCATCGCCACTCATTTCGTTACCTGCACTTTCGTATTGCAATTTTTCTATAAAACTAACAAATACAAACATGAATAAATTTGTATTATTGTCATAACGAATTTATATGAAGGTATGGAAGTGTAGAAAATCAGAGTGTCGCATTGCTTCACTTTTCGCTTAGAGCGTATCGCGACCCCGATTTCGCCTACACTTATGCGAAATACGAAGACAAACAAAACGTGCCGACGTATGAATCATACAACGGCACGTTTTTTGTTTAGTTAATTAGCTGTTAGTTGTGTTTTTTACGCGCGCTTAAGACTTACGCTAAGCTCAGTTGCGCTAGAATCAGCCTCAGTAACTTCTAAGCTTGTAGCAAGAGTTTCGTTAGCAATCAAATCACGGAACTGCTCAACTTTAGCAACGTCCACGCTAGGCACATTCAAAGTCAAAGCGATTCGGTCTGTAACATCCAAACCGTTTTCCTTACGAGCATCTTGAACAGCGCGAATAGCGTCGCGAGCGTAACCTTCAGCAAGCAAATCGCTAGTCAAAGCAGTGTCGAGCATAACGAAACCGCCAGTTGGCATTGCAGAAGAAGCCGTATTTGCAGCCGCTTGAGCATCCGAAGACTCAACGCGATTAACAAGCTCATACTCGCCTTGTTCAAGCGCAACTTCGCCGTTTGGAGTCATAACAACAGGAGCGCCAGACTCGTTAACACGCCAATCGCCACTCTTAGAAGCCTTAATAGCAAACTGCACTTGCTTACCCAAACGAGGGCCAGCCGCGCGAGCGTTAACCTTAAGCTCGTGAACAATCTTCAAACCGTGTTCGCTTGCATCTTGCAAAGTGCAGAATGTGACATTCTTCACGTTAAGCTCGCGCTCAAGCACCTGCTCGTAAGGCTCTACAGCAGCAGTATTTTCTGCAACAACAGTCAAGTTTGCCAACGGCTGGCGCACACGCAACTGTTCCGCCTTGCGCAAAGAAAGCGTAGAAGACACAACCTCGCGAACCTTATCCATAGCAGCAACCAAAGCATCGTCGTGCGCAAGAACAGCACCAAGCTCAGTGACCTCGCCAGCCTTAGGGTTCTTCTCGCCATCTGAAAGCATTTGCGGCTCAACCAAATAAGGCCAATCAGCCAAATGCACGGATTCGCCGCCAGTAAGACCACGCCACACAGCCTCTGCTTCCATAGGAGCAAGAGGAGCAATCGTGCGCATAAACACTTCCAACACAGTGTAAAGCGTGTTGAAAGCAGTCTCGTCTTCATTCCAGAATCGGTCGCGGCTGCCGCGAATATACCAATTCGTAAGCACGTCAATAAAATCGCTTACTGCCGCGCAAGCATCGCTAATTGCAAACTCGTTCAAGCATTTTTCTACGCGCTCAACAAGCAAACGCGTGCGAGCAAGCAAATAACGATCCATGTTGCAAAGTCCTGCAACCTCGTCCGCGCGAAGCCTGCGAGCATCGTAACCCTTACCACCGTTTGCAGCGTTCGCATACAAAGTAAAGAAGTAATATGAGCTCCAAACTGGAAGCATAACTTGACGAACCGTATCCCTAATGCCGTCTGCAGTCACAATCAAATTGCCACCGCGCAAAATTGGCGAAGACATAAGGAACCAACGCATAGCATCTGAACCATACTCGTTGAAAACACCGTTCACATCCGGATAATTGCGCAAATGCTTACTCATCTTCTGACCGTCGGAGCCAAGCACAATGCCGTGGCAAATCACATTCTTAAAAGCTGGACGGTCGAACAGAGCCGTAGCCATAATGTGAAGCGTGTAGAACCATCCACGAGTCTGACCAATGTATTCAACGATGTAATCGCATGGGAAGTGCTCTTCGAAGAAGTCCTTATTTTCAAAAGGATAATGGAATTGCGCAAAAGGCATAGAACCAGACTCAAACCAGCAATCGAGAACGTCCGTAATGCGGTGCATTTGCGACTTTCCAGTAGGATCGTCTGGATTTGGTCGAGTAAGGCGATCGATATATGGGCGGTGCATATTCACATTGCCGTCGTCGTCGCGAGGATAGTCGCCAAAATCAGCCTTAAGCTCATCCAACGAACCGTAAACGTCTACGCGAGGATACTTTGGATCGTCACTCACCCACACTGGAATTGGCGAGCCCCAGAATCGGTTACGGCTAATAGACCAATCACGAGCGTTAGAAAGCCACTTACCAAACTGGCCGTCCTTAACGTTTCCAGGAATCCAATTAATCTCCTGATTAAGCTCAAGCAAGCGCTTCTTAATCTTCGTAACAGACACAAACCAGCTAGAAACAGGCTTATAAATAAGCGGAGTTGCACAACGCCAGCAGTGAGGATAGCTGTGCACGTAGCTTTTTTCTTGGAATAGCAACGCGCGCTGATCTTCCGGCATTTGAGCAAGCGGACCGTCTCCTGCACGCAAGTTACGCAAAATTGGCAAGTTCGCGTCAAAAACGTACAAGCCTTCGTAATCTGGGCAATCGCTTGTAAACTTGCAGCCTGCGTCAAGCACGTCAACGCTGCGAATCTCGTGCGCGTTAAGCGTGTTCATATCGTCCTCGCCATAAGGAGCCTGGTGAACAAGACCAGTACCTTCAGCGGTATCAACATAATCTGCTGTGAAAATCGTAAAAGCGTTAGGACCAGGAGTGCCACCCTCAGCGAGCGCAGAATCGCTTGCAAAGTAAGGGAACACTGGATAGTAGCGCCAGCCAGCCATCTCAGCGCCCTTAAGCTCGCGCACAACCTCATAGTTTTCGCCAAGTTCCTTAGTGTAGGAACCAAGCAAAGGCTTACCAATGTAGAACTTTTTGCCAGCAAACTTGCCTTCAGTTGGGCGAACTTCCACGTAATCAATATCTGCACCAACTACGATTGCGAAGTTTGTTGGAACTGTCCAAGGAGTAGTGGTCCAGAATACTGCGTAAGCATCGTCTTCGTCGCGAAGCTTAACAGCCACGGAAACGGTAGTGTCCTGACGATTCTGGTACACATCCGCATCCATGCGAAGCTCGTGGGCACTAAGTGGAGTTTGGTCCTTCGGGCAGTACGGAAGCACGCGGTAACCCTTGTAAGCCAAGCCCTTATCGTAAAGCTGCTTAAATGCCCACATTACGGATTCCATATATGGAATGTTCAGTGTCTTGTAGCCGCGCTCGAAATCAACCCAGCGAGCCTGACGATGTACGTAGTTTTGCCACTCGTTCGTGTACTTCAAAACGCTGGCACGGCAAGCATCGTTGAACTTCGCGATGCCCATTTTTTCGATTTGCTCAACCGACTCGATGCCGAGTTCCTTCTGCGCTTCCAACTCTGCTGGAAGTCCGTGAGTGTCCCAACCAAAAACGCGGTTTACTTTGCGTCCGCGCATAGTCTGATAGCGCGGAACCACGTCTTTTGCATAGCCTGTGAGAAGGTGGCCGTAGTGAGGAAGACCGTTTGCGAATGGAGGGCCATCGAAGAACACAAACTCGTTTTGGCTACCTTTGCCAGACGGGCGGTATTCGATTGACTTGCGGAAAGTGTTGTTTGCATCCCAGTATTGGAGAACTGATTCTTCAAGCTTTGGGAAGGAAGGATTTGGTGCAACTTGCGCGCCGGCGTTTTCTTGCGTTGATGCAGTTACATTTGCTTTCGGATATACGTGATTTGCAGACGTATTTGCGCACGCGCTAGTTGCTGGATTAGTGGATTCGCTCACTGTGCTCTCCTCGCTCAACAGGGTGAATATTTCCCTGCGAGGACGACAGTTATTGCCGCGGTACCACCTCGCTTGCTGCAAGATGCTTACGCAACTCTTGCAGCCTCTCGTGTTTGGCTATACGGGCCAACCCCGTCGGTTCTAATAAGCGAGGATCTTACGAATCCTCGCCGTTCTTCCGAAAACTCCCCGCCGATAACGGATCATCGCTTAAGTTAGAAACAATCTAACACTATCCCCTAACATTAGCAAAAAGTGCCCCGGATCAGAATCGAACTGACGACACCCACTTTAGGAGAGTGGTGCTCTATCCACTGAGCTACCGAGGCAACAAATGGCAATTATACACTATAGCGTGGTTTACACGCTATAACCTGCTCAAGATTCAAGATTAGACTGCGTTCCAGCAGTTGCAGCCGTAGCAGACTGCTCCGCTTGAGCCGCGTCCAACTTAGCGCGAACCGATGCAAGCAAGCCCTGCGCACGCTTTGCTAGCGCTTCTCCAAGCTCCCATTGATGCATAGACTGATCCAAAGTCAAACCGCCAGCCTCAAGTGCTTTAACAGCTTGCACAAGCTTTTCGCGCGCCTCTTCGTAAGGCATTGCGTTAATCGCAGCCCGCTCTTCACTGCTAAGCGTGCTAATAGCGTCAACTTTTGCACCTGCGTCTTTTGTTTCGTCGCTCATAATTATCCTTTTCTAATTTTTTATTTAAGATTTTTTTATTTAAAATTTTTGCGTTTTTATTTTTAAGACTTTTAGATTTTACGACTTTACAGCTTTAGATTTTACAACTTTACGACTGTTCTACAGAAGTAACGCTAGCTGTAATCAATCCACTTTTAAGAGTAACAGTTATATCATCGCCAGTTTTTACACGACTAGAATCATCGAGTACTTTCCCACCGCTAATTTGCACAACTGCGTAACCTCGATTAAGCGTTGATTGCGGACTAAGAGCCGTAATACTGGCATGCGCTTTTTCAACAGTCAAACTAGCGTCGTCAAGCAGCCGCACCAAACCATGCCTCATGCGTTCAACGGCCTGCTGCACAAACAACTCATGCGGCTCCAGCATAGTGCTCGGTCTAGTAAGGCTAGGACGGTTCGCGTAGCCTTCAACAAGTCGAATCTCATTGTCAACTCGCGCAGAAATCCTCATGCGCGCGTGTTGCAAAGCGTTATCAATCAACTGCCATTGCTCGTTAACATCTGGAACAACGCGCTTTGCTGCGTCTGTAGGCGTAGAAGCTCGCATATCTGCAGCCAAATCAATAAGCGTCCAATCGTCTTCGTGACCAATCGCAGAAACAATCGGAGTTACGCAAGCAGCCGTAGCGCGAACCACGCCTTCGTCCGAAAAACCAATCAAATCTTCAAAACTACCGCCGCCGCGCGCAACAATAATCACATCAACCTCTGGGTCTGCGTCTAGCTGCTTAATGGCCGCAATTACGTCCGCTGGGCATTGCACACCCTGAACATGAGCGTGAACCACCTTAAAACGCGTTACAGGCCAGCGCAAATTGACGTTTGTAATAACATCCCCCTCGGCGCGAGCTTGAGGCGCACACACTAGACCAATGCACTTTGGGAACTCAGGCAGAGGCACTTTATTCTCCACGTCAAACAAGCCTTCGCCTTTAAGCTTTTTGCGCAACTCATCTATTTGCGCTTTTAAGTCGCCAGCGCCAACACGTCTAATTTCGTCTGCAACAAAGCTCAATCGCGTTGCTTTTACCCAAATATCTGCCTTGCCGTGAACAACTACTCTATCGCCCTGCCGCAAATCTTTCGCTTGCTGAACAAACTTGCTAAAGCCCATTATGGAGATTGAAATGTCTTCGTTACTGTCTCTGAGCGTTATGTAGCCAGACGTAGACCTTCTCATATTGATTTCAACAATCTGACCTTCTACCCAAGCTGCAGGCCACTTTTCTACAGCACCATGGAACTTTTGGCTTATAACGCTTACTGGCCAAGGATTTTCGGCAGTCGTGTCGGCTGCCTTCAGAGGAAGCTGGCGCGGCTGCGACTGCGACTGAACGAACGTTTGGCGCGGCTGCGACATAATCGTCTGCTGCGAATCTTGCGGCATATCTTGCGAAGCATCATCCTGGAATAATTGCGGCATCATATTTGACGAGGTCATGTTTACAGCTTGACTGCAAAGAGGGACAAACACGCGATAACTCTCGACAGTAGTGCCCACAATAAAATACTCCCCATGCGATTAAGCATGAGGAGTATTTAATTATTTAGAATCATAGAATCTAAAATTCAACTTCAGAATCTAAAATTCAATTATTTAATGCTTCGATTCCGCAATCTGCTAGCAATTAACGCAAAAGCACTAATTAGCATCAACAAAGTAACTGTAACCAGAGTGGAAACTGTTCCAACACCAGTTGCACTTAACTTTGAAAGCATGCTACTTGCATTAGTTTCCTTTGAAGATGCAGAATTGCTTGCACCAGAATTGGCAGCACCATTAGCTTTAGATCCGCTTCCGTTCTTACTTCCGCTACCGTTAGCATCAGCATTGCTTGCATTTGCAGATCCACTAGCATTTGCGTAACCAGAGCTCAAATAATCATTGTCAGCATTGCTAGAATATCCATAATTCTCGTAATCTGAACCAAATCCAAATCCTGAAGAACTTCCTGAAGAACTTCCGAAATTATTTTCAGAATATTTCAGATTATATTCTGCAATTGTTTCTTCAGATGAAGTTGCATTAGCTGGAATAACCCACACAGTAGTCCATGCAATCTGCGAACCATTTTCATCAAGAAGAACAATCGTATACTCACCTGAATATCCTTCTGGGATCTTAGCGTCGAAGCGAGGCAACCCATCATCACCTAACGTTACCGTTACATACTTAGATCCATCTTTACCATGCAATAGCACAGGCGAAGAATAAATGTAAGCATAAGCATAAGCTAACTTATTCTTCTTAAGTTGGTTAATGAATGCACTTGTATCACTAGAAACTTTAGCATTAGGAGACTCAGAACCAGATTCAGCAGAATCATTCATTCCAGCAATCAGCATAACAACAGGATTGCTCTTACCAGCACGAGCAACGTTATTCAAGCGATTACCAACTACAAGATCACCTTTAAGTGATTGTTTTAGATCTGCTATTGATTCAGGAGCCTTAGGCGCTGAAGTCGACTCAGCAGGTGGATTTACAGAAGTATTAGAAGAGCCAGAATGTTCAGATGGACCTTGAGGCGTATCTTTCTTTTCTTTCTTTCTGTCAATCACAATTACCTTAGAAACCGTATCACTATCAGCGTTCGTATTAGTCGTAATATTACCCGCGTAATCAACAGCTTCTACTCTAATAGTATGACTACCGTTATTTAAATCAGCAGTTGGAATATCAAGACTGAATTCAGTCTCACCCGGCTTGCTAGCAACAACAGCAGCATTATCTTTACTATTATCTTCTATATTCTTCTTAACTAGATTATTTTTAGCAGAAGCGACAACTTTTCCATCAACATATACTTTTGCAAGTTGAAGATTATTATCCTTGACCTTCACCTTGATGGATCTATTATCACTAATAGTTTCATTGCTTTCCACACCAATATTAACTTCAGGATCCTTCTTATCAACAACTACAGGTATGAAGGTTTCCAAAGATGAAGCAGTTGTATTATTCACTTCTACATGAATAATATCCTTATCTTTTACAGCAAAATTCTTGTTAAACAATGACTTGTTTACCTTTTCACCACCACCATCTGTTGAGAAGAATTCACTAACTATACTTCCGTTTATAAACAGAGAATACCCAAAGCAATCCTGGCTCATAGAACCCTTGAAGTCCACAGAATCTTTATTGGTGAACAATGTATTACCGTAAACAATAGGTGCGTTAAACACAGCCTTAGCTGGATTTACGTCAAAGTAGAATCTTGCCTTAGTATCAAGGAAGCTTCTCTCTAATTCCTCTGTTGACCCTTCTTTCTTAACTTTTTCTTTAAGTTGCATACGGAAATCATTTATTCCAACATGCATAGGAAGCGTCACAGAAAAACGACCATCTTTAATTACAGCAACAATAGGATCTTTCAATTTCATATGATCGTCAACTATTTCAGCAGAAGGCGTGAACACTATGTTTGAAATCTTAGGTCCAACTTTACCTGTTACTGTAAAGGAATTACCACTTATATTAGGATTTGGCTTACCGTCTTTCAATTTTGGTTGAATTATATAAGTGTTAATTCCTTCAAACTTATTTGCGGATTCCTTATCTATTTCAAAGTCATAATCCTTGCTGAATATCCTATGAACTTCACTATCAAACTTATCTACTGGCTTCGTACGACCTTCTAAAGCAAACACTTTAGAAGAATCATTCGCACCATCAGATGCAGTTAAAGTAACTGTATAAGCAGTAGCATCAGGTTTAATAGTAACTTCGAATGAACCGTCATCATTAAGCTTTACATCATCAGGATCTACAAATTCTCCAGAAGAAGAACCGCTACCAACGGAAACACCACCATCAGGAGTTTGCGCTGTCTTAACATAATCCAAATGCATCGAAAGCTTGTCACCTTTATCATCAGTAACTTTGCCCTTAATAGTAACCTCACCGTTTTTAAGAACATCGAGATTATTATTTTTGTTCAAATTGGTTACTGTTATATTTGGAGCATGAGCATTGAAAGTTACATCAACTTCATCATTACCAATTGGCTTACGTTCATTGTTTAAACCTGTAACAACAATATGATTAACACCGTTCTCAAGAGGAACATAGGCGGCAAAAGCTGACTTATCTTTGAAGAATTTCTTATGCTCATCATCAACAGTTACAGTCTTATTCCCATTATCTTTATAGGTAACCGAAACTTTAATATCTTTCACATCATCGGAAGCATAACCGCCGATAGGAAGATAAAGATTATTGTCACCATCGAATTTAGACATGAATCTAATGGCCATAGTCTTACTTGCAAGCTTAGAGGCTCCATTTATAACAACATCTTTAGAATCCTTAGAATCCTTAAAAATCTTATAAACATAACCACTTTTATTTTCAGCAGAATCCTTAGTTGAGACATAAAGGAATTTAGCATCAGACCCAATATGAACTTTATAAGTATGCTTTGTCGCAGGATTAGAAGGATCAAAGTTTAACTTACAAGCACCCTTGTCATCTTTTTCCTGGCATGTTTTATCTACATTTCTAACTGCAGACCATTTGCCATTTATATGAATATCAGGCACATAAGTTTCGCTCAAATCGTCAGTGACAGTAATAATCACATCACCATTAGAGTCACGGTCAGAAACCTTAATCTTAGGAGCTTTGGTATCAAGACCAACCTTCATAGTGTAGGTTTGTGAACGATCAGAATTCTTAGACAATTTTGCTGTAACCTTGTACGTATATATTCCATCAGGAGCAATTACCTCTTTACCGGTTTTAGGATCGTATTCACTACCATCCCATTCACCAGTAGAACTCTCATTACCATGAGCATTTCCTTTAAGGCTCCTGTAATCACTACGGCTAAGATAATTGTCATAACCTAAATCTTTAACAAGGTTGCCCTTACTGTCATATATAGAATATCTGACTTCTTCAGCACTACGGAACATCATTACAGATGGAATGATAGTGTCTAAAAGCTTATCTTTGTTAGGAGAGAATGAACCTAATTTAGTAGCTTCACCCTCACGATTCACCTTTACTTTATTAGTATTACTTACCGCAGAAACAAGAGTTGTACTTGCTTTAATATCTGAAGAATACTCCTTACTAGGATCAACAAGAATTGGCTCTTTATTCCAATCTCCAACGAAACCTAGATATGGAACTGAGATGTTTGGTTGATTAGAATCTTTTGATTCAAATCGAATATAACCCTCAATATAGTGATTCCTACTAGTGTTTGGCTTAAGCTTAAATTCAACTGTTGCAACACTATTAGCTTTTACTAAAATACTGCCATTGCAATTTTGAGGAGTCAAATCCTCATTCTTACTTATATTTGTAACAGTATTTTTATTAGCTTCGTTTGATTCATTTAATACTTGTTGAGTTGGAACGTTGAAAGTTAAATCTTTGCTTCCGTAATTGTGCAAATCTACTTTAATAGTTCTTTCACCATTAACTTCACGAAGAGGAACATAAGATTCACCGTTAACAGTAGCAATAACATTTGTATCCATAGCTTTGTCAACTTGTGCCAAGCCAGCACCGATTTGACGAGGAACATATGGAACGCCCGTATCTTTACCATCATCAGTAAGAACCTTCGCAGTATTCATCAACGCTTGAGTTGCTCTCTTTGCGCGTTCTACTCTACTAATAGAAGGAAAACGATTCTTATAATATTGCACCATAAGTGCAGAAAGACCTGAAACATTTGGAGCAGCCATAGAGGTACCCGACATGTTTACATAATTGCCTTTACCGTTCTGAGTAGAAAATACGTTACCACCGATACCAGCGATATTAGGCTTAAAGTCGAGCTCTGGCGTTGAACCCCACGAAGAGAATCCTGAAGGATGCATGCTATCAGGATTTGGAGCGCTTACATAATCATTGCTGAAAGAAATCTTAACTTTCTTATTTTGCTTAAGATCATCGAGCATTTTTAAAGCGTCAGTACGCCTAATCGACACTCCAAATTTTTTGCCAAATCCTTCAATACCAGCCATACCAAGGAATTGTTCTGTACCTTTATCATTATTGTAAACAAGTATACCTGCGGCACCAGCTTCAAAAGCATGCTTGAATTTTGTAGCAAAATTGATTTTACCGCGCTCAACTAATACATATTTACCGTGAACATTTACGCTATCGTACTCATCAATATCAGGATCATCTGAATCATCATCGTATGATCTTCCATATCCTACAGAAACGACTTCACGCTCTTGACCATCAGGTTTGCCTGTAGCCAACCTATAAAGTATATCTGTACCTTTACTGGAACCATCTACTTTATAAGTTGCTTTTTTCTCTGTCATAACTGAATTTTCAACAGAAGCAACACTGAAAGCTTCAGGGAATGCAGAAGGCGTACCAAGAGTCGCATCATCTAACTTTCCAAAAACATCATCTATTTCACCATTAGACGAAAAATTCAAACCTGAATTACCGGCAGAAATAACTGGAAGCACACCAACAGCTCTAGCTTTCTTTAATGCCAAACCTGTAATATTTGAGGCTCCACTAAAGCCGTTGATAGAACCAAGCGACATGTTTATAATATCCGCACCAAGCTCAACGGATTTTTCAACAGCAGCAGCAATATCAGCATCATCAGCACCGCCAGATCTGCTAGCTTCATTCGAGAACACTTTCATAGCAAGTAGCTGTGCGTTTGGAGCAACACCATCTACACGCCAATTCTTGTCTGCTGGTTTACCTGTCTCATCTCCATTAGCAGCCACAATACCAGCTACATGCATGCCATGCTGTTCTTCACTAATATCATCTCTAACATTATCGTTTTGATCTGCAAAATTATAGCCGTCAGGAACTTTATCTGTAAAACCAGGCTTAGGTTTCATTTTTATATGAGCTTTTGCAGATTCATCGAGCTTCATATCTGGCTGATTCATATCAATACCGGTATCAATAATTGAAACTAGCATACCAGTGCCATCAAGCTTATACTTTTTAAAAGCCTCACCTACACCTTGTAAAACACGTGCATTGTTTTCCATTGTCCGGAATTTACGTGCTTTGTGAGCAGATTCAATTTCAGGCTCTTTTCTAAGTTCTAATACCATATTCTGAGGCATGGTTACCTCAAATGCATTCACCAAGTATCCAAGCTGACGGCGAACCTTCATCTTATATTTTTTGCACCATTGAGGGAGAAGTTTATTTTGTTGATTCTTACGTTCTGAAGCAACACTTTTTCCAATGCCACCTTTACCTTTAAGAGTAACTACAACATTTACTTCTTCTTTAGAATTAAAGTCAAATTCGTTTTTATACGCTTTTTTATAATCTTCTATAGCTTTTTCAAGCAATGAACCTTTATAAGATTCTTCCGTACCTTCATTCTTTTTATTTTCAGCAAAATCTTTAATAGCTCTTTTAATTTCTGCTTCTGTAGGCACATGACCTGAATCAGCAGCTTTGCTGAGCAATTTATTTGCACCAGAAATTGTGGTTTTATCAGATTTTTTATTAACATTTACGTTTGATACAGTTTCTGCGTATGCTGTAGTTAATCCGGAAAGCGGCACGATAAGGGTTGCTGTAGCAACTCCTAATGCAGCTAAGCGAGTTAAATATGATGCTCTTTTGAACTTCATAAATACGCTCTCCTTCAATGAAATACTTATAAAATATTTTTCACAAGCCTAGCATTGAGGAAAATAAAAAAAAACATAAATATGTAAATTTTTATGCATAAACAGTTAAAAAATACGAATCAACCCACAAAGAACGGCTAAATATAGCCATTTCTAAAGAGAAAATTTTTCAGAATTGCGTTGATTATACAACTATAAATTAACATGTTGTTCACACAAAAGATTCAAAACTCGTTTTTTGTTACTATTTTTTATAAATATTGCTTATATTTATAAACATATGTTACTTTAGATAAACTTCTTATCGAAATTTTTCCGAAATATAAAATGTGAAACCAAAAAGTGTTATAGCACTAATAACAAAACACGACACGCCGTAACTTGCAAATAAATCGATTCTGAGTATAGTTATTACTCGGCTCAAGAAATGACCAACGCCCCTTTAGCTCAGTTGGTTAGAGCAGCTGACTCTTAATCAGCGTGTCCAGGGTTCGAATCCCTGAGGGGGCACAAACAAAACCCAAGCTTTGCGGCTTGGGTTTTTTCGTATTTAGATTTTTCATTATTCACATATGATTTATGGGCTATAGGCCAAAAAGTGTGTAAAGCTAAGCTGATTAATCTTCTGGCGTATAAGCCACAGTACACACACCGTTAATAACTCAGTTAACGAACTGAGAAAATAACGGTAATAGGCACGACACTGTTAATAACTCAGTCAGCCAACTGAGAAAGTAAGGGTCATATGTTACTAGTGCAGTACGTAATCTGCGACAGTAACAGCGTTTGACGATTTATTGTTAAATATTCAGCTAATACATGTTTCGAACACCAAAGAACATAAGAAATAACCCACATTCGATATGCCGCGAGCCGTACTGCTATAAGGGTTATGAACTGATTTTTTACACACTTTTTATCCGGGTGGCGAATGTGCAGAAAACAGATTTGATTACCGCAAAACCCTTGTATTGCAATGCGTGAGACATGATTTATTACACACTTTTTGGCCTATAACCCCAATATTCCAACAAAAGACTGACTCTCAGACACACTTTCGCCATTTACACAATAACATTTAAAAAAAAACAATGTTGTGATAATTTTTGTGATAACTATAAAAAAGTAAAAATTCAAAACACGCTAAACAACGCCAAACAACACACCAAACAACACAAAACGATCTATGTGTAATTCTTCAACAGAAAATACAAAAAGACCCCACGATTTTCCTCATGGGGTCTTTTCTAAGACTTAACTAATATCTTCAGTTAGAAAAAATACTAGGCAAGAATCTTGGTCACACGACCAGAACCAACGGTACGGCCACCTTCACGAACTGCGAAGGTCAAGCCCTCTTCCATTGCGATAGCCTGGATCAACTCAACAGTGAAGGTTGCGTGATCGCCTGGCTGAACCATTTCGATGCCGTCTGGCAAGGTGATAACGCCAGTAACATCGGTGGTACGGAAGTAGAACTGTGGACGGTAGTTGGAGAAGAATGGCGAGTGACGGCCACCTTCGTCCTTGGTCAAGACGTAAACTTCGCCTTCGAACTTGGTGTGTGGAGTCACAGAACCTGGAGCAGCCACAACCTGACCACGCTCAACGTCGGTACGGTTGATACCGCGGAGAAGAAGACCAGTGTTATCGCCAGCCTCTGCCTCATCCATCTGCTTGTGGAAGGTCTCGATAGAGGTGACGGTGGTGGTCTGGGTATCGCGCAAACCAACGATCTCAACTGGGGTGTTGATTGGGAGCTTACCACGCTCAACACGACCGGTGACAACGGTACCACGACCGGAGATGGTGAACACATCTTCGATTGGCATCAAGAATGGCTTGTCAAGATCGTGAGTTGGGGTTGGGATGTACTCGTCAACAGCCTTCATGAGTTCCTTGACGGTCTCTACCCACTTGTCGTGGTCTGGAGCGTCATCATGCAAAGCGCCGTAAGCGGAAGTACGGATGACTGGGCAATCGCGATCGAAGCCGTTTTCTTCGAGGAGGTCACGGACCTCTTCTTCAACGAGATCGATAAGCTCTTCGTCGTCAACCATATCGCACTTGTTCAAAGCAACAAGAATTTTTGGAACGCCGACCTGCTTAGCAAGCAAGACGTGTTCACGGGTCTGAGCCATTGGACCGTCGGTAGCAGCAACCACGAGGATTGCGCCATCCATCTGAGCGGCACCAGTGATCATGTTCTTAACGTAATCAGCGTGGCCTGGGGCGTCCACGTGAGCATAGTGGCGTGCAGCCGTCTGATACTCGATGTGGGCGATGTTAATGGTAATGCCGCGCTCCTTCTCTTCTGGAGCGGCGTCGATCTGATCGAAGTCATACTGAGGGTTCAGATCTGGATACTCGCCATGCAGCACCTTAGAAATAGCCGCGGTCAAGGTAGTCTTACCGTGATCAACGTGACCGATGGTACCAATGTTAACATGCGGCTTAGTACGCTCGTACTTTTCCTTTGCCATGTGTTTGTCCTCCTGGACGTCTCGTAGTTTGCTTCACAACCTTATGTGAAGCCTCTCGCTACATATTTACTGGGTTTCTGGGTTAGGTGCCACTTCGGTGCCAGAACCCAGTCAACGTACGAAATTCTAGCGTTGACTAGGGACACAAAACACCGAAGTAGCGTGCGCTTTTACTCGCCGCGCTGGGCTTTAATAATCTCGTCCGAAACAGCCTTTGGAACTTCCGCGTAAGAGTCCATCTGCATGGTGAACATTGCACGTCCCTGAGTCTTGGAACGAAGATCACCAATGTAGCCGAACATCTCGCTCAGTGGAACCTTAGCGTCAATAACCTTAACGCCAGTAGCGTCGGTCATAGACTGAATGTTTCCACGACGGGAGTTCAAATCGCCCATAACGTCACCCATGTACTCTTCTGGAGTACGAACTTCCACTGCCATAATTGGCTCGAGGATTACTGGGTGAGCCTTAGGAGCAGCTTCCTTGAAGCACATGGAACCTGCAATCTTGAAGGCCATTTCCGAAGAATCAACGTCGTGAGTCTGACCGTCGGTAACGGTTGCTTTAACGCCAACCACTGGGAAGCCTGCCAAAACGCCAGATTCCATAGCTTCCTGCACACCTGCGTCGATGGAAGGAATGAATTCCTTAGTAATGTGGCCGCCAGTGACCTCGTTAACGAACTGATAGACTTCGCCAGATTCTGGATCGATTGGCTCGAAGTTCATCAAAACCTTTGCGAACTGACCAGAACCACCAGTCTGCTTCTTGTGGGTGTATTCCTGGTTCATAACAGCCTTACGAATGGTTTCACGATAAGCAACCTGTGGCTTACCAACATTCGCTTCGACCTTGAACTCGCGGCGCATACGATCCACAATAATGTCGAGCTGAAGCTCGCCCATACCAGAAATCAAAGTCTGACCAGACTCTTCATCGGTCTTAACCTGGAAGGTAGGATCCTCATCAGAAAGCTTAGCCAAAGCCAAGCTCATCTTTTCCTGATCTGCCTTCGTCTTTGGCTCCACAGCAACCTCGATAACAGGATCTGGGAAGGTCATGGATTCCAAAGAAATTGGGTTCTTTTCGTCGCACAAAGTATCACCAGTGCTGACATTCTTCAAACCGACAAAGGTGTAAATGTTTCCAGCTTCTGCAGAATCTACAGGATTTTCCTTATCTGCGTGCATCTGGAAGATCTTACCAACACGTTCCTTCTTGGACTTGGTGGAATCGTACACAGAATCGCCTGGCTTAACTTCACCAGAATACACGCGCACGAACACAAGCTTTCCATAGAATGGATGGGTTGAAATCTTGAACACCAAAGCTGCAAATGGATCGGTGTTTACTGGCTTACGATCAATTTCAACAGATTCGTCGCTTGGATCAAAGCCCTTAATAGATGGAACATCTTCTGGGCTTGGAAGGAAGTCAACAACAGCATCCAGCATTGGCTGAACGCCCTTATCCTTGAATGCAGAACCGCAAGTTACTGGGAAGGCTTCGCGAGCAATAGTAAGCTTGCGAATACCCGCGCGCATTTCTTCTTCAGAAAGCTCTCCAGATTCGAGGTACTTCTCAAGCAACTCTTCGTCAGCTTCTGCAACCTGATCCATAAGCTCGGCACGATATTCTTCTGCACGCTCCTGCAGGTCTGCAGGAATGTCAACGGTGTCGTAGTGGGCACCCATATCGTCCTTAACGTCATTCCAGACGTAAGCCTTCATACGAATCAAGTCAACAACACCAAGGAAGTCGTTTTCAGCACCGATTGGAAGCTGAATAACGAGAGGCTTAGCACCAAGCTTTTCCTTAATGGTCTTAACAGAATAGTAGAAATCTGCGCCAAGCTTATCCATCTTGTTGATGAAGCAAATACGTGGAACACTATACTTATCAGCCTGACGCCAAACGGTTTCAGACTGAGGCTCCACGCCTTCCTTACCATCGAACACTGCAACAGCACCGTCGAGAACACGCAAAGAACGCTCAACCTCTGCGGTAAAGTCAACGTGTCCTGGTGTATCGATGATGTTGATCTGGTAGCGATCGTCAGTGTCATGAGTCTGACGCTGCCAGAAGCAAGTGGTTGCAGCAGACTGAATAGTAATACCGCGTTCCTGCTCCTGTGCCATGAAGTCCATGGTGGATGCGCCATCGTGAGTTTCACCGATCTTGTAATTCTTACCAGTGTAGTAAAGAATACGCTCGGTGGTAGTAGTCTTACCAGCATCGATGTGCGCCATGATGCCGATGTTACGAACCATATTCAGGTCGTTAAGCACATCTTGTGCCATATTATTATCCTTAGCTCTTTAAGATACCGATTATCTTGTGGATTACCAGCGATAGTGAGCAAAAGCCTTGTTTGCTTCTGCCATCTTGTGGGTATCCTCGCGGCGCTTTACAGAAGCACCCAAGCCATTGGAGGCATCGAGAATTTCGTTAGCCAAACGCTCAGCCATAGTCTTCTCACGACGAAGGCGGGAGAAGTCTGTAAGCCAGCGCAAGGACAAAGTGTTTGCACGAGCAGGCTTAACTTCGACTGGCACCTGGTAGGTTGCACCACCGACGCGGCGGGAACGAACCTCAAGGCTTGGACGAATGTTATCGAGAGCGCGCTTCAAAACAGAAACTGGCTCCTGCTCGGTCTTTGCCTTCACCTGCTCAAGAGCAGTGTAGACGATGTTTTCTGCGATGGACTTCTTGCCATCGAGAAGAATTTTGTTAATCAACTGAGCCACGACGGTCGAGCCGTAGATTGGATCAGGAAGCAGCTGATGCTTTTTTGCAGGTCCTTTACGTGACATGTTTTACTTCGCCTTCTTTGCTCCATACAGGGAACGACCCTGCTTGCGGTCCTTAACACCCTGGGTATCGAGAGCACCACGCACGATGTGGTAACGCACACCTGGGAGATCCTTCACACGGCCACCGCGCACGAGCACAATGGAGTGCTCCTGCAAGTTATGACCTTCGCCTGGAATATAGGCGGTTACTTCAATACCCGAGCTGAGGCGCACACGAGCAACCTTACGAAGCGCAGAGTTTGGCTTCTTAGGAGTGGTGGTGTACACACGAGTGCACACGCCACGACGCAACGGGCTACCTTTCAAGGCCAAAGTCTTTGACTTCTTAGGCTTGGCCTGACGTCCCTTACGGACGAGTTGTTCAATCGTAGGCAACTTAAGTTCTCCGATTCATTGTTATCTTCTATTTGGTGAAAACCGCCACACTGCAGCACACCTTAAACCATGAATCGGTTAAAAGAGTAAAAGCCACAGTCCACCGGCCCGATGGCCCTCATGCCTCCAGCCACGCATTACTGCGCGCTATCCTTGGCACTTGGGATATCCCAACGAGAACACCTATAACATAAGGCGCACCGTTGGCACACACGAACTACTATTATACATCCTTGCTTGACAATTAAAATACGCTTAAATAAGATCCGCTTAAACGAACTACTTTAAAATAGGTCTTGCGGGAGCAGAAACATCAAGACGTTGCCTGTTTCCAATTTTGCTAGGATCATTGATAATCACGTCTACAATCGCCTTTTTAAGATCTAAATCTGAAGAATCACCCCAAACAATTACACGATGAATTTCTACGTTAGAAACAGTGGAAGAAATCTCAGTTTCAACAGAATCCTGAGTTCTGGCACTAACTCGCATTACATGTGAACGAAAATCTTCAGACAAAGAACTTACAATTTTCAACGCCTCACGTACAGCCTTACTGCTCAAACTCTTGTGAACGTCTGTAACTTCAATAACTGGAATTCCTGTAGTAGGAACATTTTCAACTGCATTAAGAACTCTACCTTTAACGTCAACAGCTGTTAATTTTTCACTACCGTGAGATTTAAGTATCGCAGCAGGCTTTTGCGCTCTAACCGTTATTTGCAATCCTTGAGGGAATTTTTTTGAAACCTTAGCTTCTGTAACACCAGGTATGTTATTAAGTTGCTCAATTATTTCTTGAGATGACACTAAAAACAGCGATTTATTTACCTGATTAGATGCAATAGACGAAATTTTTTGCTCACTAACCCATTCGTTAGAGCCAAAAATACTAATATTTTTAGACTTAAGTCTAAATACAGGAGAAAAGAATAGAACCCAACATAGCAATGTTATAGATGCAATTATCAGAAAACTATAGAGAAATCTCAACAGAATCGTACGTAAACTAGCGAACTTTTTTTCTTTTTCTCTAGCACTGAAATCTATAACTTTAGGCCTAGAAACAATACCTAATGGCCCAGCGGTTGAACGCAAAGTCTGTTTTACAAAATCAACTACAGAAAGTCTCCTAGCATCTACAAAAGTGTTTTTAGAAGCATTATTTTTTGTAGATTCACCCGATACAGAAAACTCTGCAGTTACAGAAGACGCAGAAGATTTAGATGCAGTTGTAGGCACGGAAGATGTAACAAACTCAATAGAACTATCAGATGTAGTTAAATTCGATTTTGCTGTTCTACCTTTTTTGCGCAATGATTTTTTAGAAATCAGGTTACGATTTTCCGCATCGTTTCCAGTCGTACTAGATACAGTACGACCTTCAGACTTGCTAAAAATCACACGCCCCATACACTACCTCTTAAATCAGCTTACGACTTTTATCTGCTTTAAAATTTTATAAACTCTTATAAACTCACAAACTTTTGGAACTCAATGCTTCAAGCATAACAGATGTCATAGCTGTGATACTTCCTGCTCCAACAGTAAACAGCACATCGCCATTTTTTGCTCGATTAGCCAATTTTAGAGCACCTTCACGCATATCTTCCACTGCCTCGATATTAGACGTAATATCATCTTTCCTAGCTACATCAACAATAGTTGACGCGTGAATATCTGGGAAATCTTCCTGTTTTTCTCTAGCTGGGAAAATTCCAGTGACGATCACGTCATCTGCAAGAGATAATGCAGATGCAAATTCGTGCGCAAAAGAGCGAGTTCTAGAAAACAGATGCGGCTGGAAAAGAACACGAATACTAGCATTCGGATATCTTCTTCTTGCAGCGCGCAAAAGAGCATCTATTTCCGTAGGATGATGCGCGTAATCGTCTACAACCGTTACTCCATTAACACACCCACGAATATCGAATCGCCTAGAAGCCCCACGAAAACTAGAAGCACCATCTGCCGCATCTTTAGGGCTCATGCCTAAAAGCATCGCAGCAATAATAGCAGCACATGCGTTCCTAGCATTATGCAATCCTGGAATTATAAGATTAACGTCTATAAAATCGCCATTAAATTCAATAACAAACGATTCACTTCCGCTACCCGTTTTTTCACTTTCATGCTCAATAAAGGCAAATTTTACAAAACTTTTCACTCGATCATTCAGCAAAGAAACATTATCTTTATTACTTGTGTAAACGATTGTTTTTTTAAGAGAATCATCGCTTAAAGCATCTAAAACGGCACGAGCGCCATCATCATCTGCACAAATCACAATATGCCCAAGAGCATGGCTTAAATGTTCAACAAAAGCCGAGCGATAATTTTGCGCATTCCCATAATGATCCAAATGATCCGCTTCAACATTTGTAACAATTGCAATATACGGATTATATTTTTCAAAGCTGCCGTCGGATTCATCCGCCTCCGCAACCATAACGATTCCGCTGCCAGCATGCCCTCCGTCTATTTCACCACCATCTTGTGCTTGAATAGATCCACCAATCGCATAACTCGGGTCTGCTAGATCACCTTTACCACAAACTCGCAAAATATGTGCTAAAAGTGAGCTTGTTGTAGTTTTGCCATGCGCTCCAGCAACAGTTACTCCCCTTTTAGCACTTAAAAGCAAGGATAAGATGTCGCTTCTGTGTACGAGTTTCACACCATTTTGATAAGCAGCAATAATTTCAGGATTACTCGGCTTAATCGCGCTAGAATACACAAGAATATCGGAATTTTTTATATGACTTGCACTTTGACCTATTTTTACATTTATTCCAAGTTCTTCTAAGCGTCTTGTGTGGTCATTTTCTTGACAATCACATCCACTTACTTCTACCCCTTCTTCGTGTAGCATTTCTGCCAAAACGCTCATTCCAGCTCCGCCTATTCCAATAAAGTGAACAGAGCCTAACGAAGATATGGTCTGGTCTGCTTCAAATGCTGAGCGCATAGGATTCATATTAATATCCATAATTATCTTCTGCTTTCTTTTGCAATATCAAGAATATATTTTGCCATTACGCTTGCAGCATCACGAATGCCATATTTCCAAGATTTTTCACGCATTTGTTCAAGACGATTTGTATTGTCAAGCAATTTCAACACATTGTCATGAATCCAGTCAACAGTAAAATCAGAATCGCTAACCATAATCGCTCCTCCTGCATCCACAACAGGCTGTGCGTTAAAACGCTGCTCACCATTACCAATCGGCAGCGGAACGTAAATTGCAGGAAGACCAATAGCAGATATTTCTGCAACAGTACCAGCGCCAGACCTACAAATCACCAAGTCTGCACAAGCAAAAGCCCAGTCGATCCTCTCCAAATATTCACAAATATGATAATCACCTAAACCTGCATGCTCTGGCTTAACGTCGTTTATTTGATTGAGACCAGCCACTCGCGCAACATTATCTTTAACTTCTTTAGACTTTCCAGAACCCGTAAGATGAACTATTTGAGCACACTTAAGCAAATCGCCAGCAGCAATAGAAACAGAATCGTTCAAACTTTTAGCACCTAAAGACCCACCTGTAACAAGTACAATAGGTCTACTTGGGTCTAATCCAAGCTTTTTAGCACCTTCTATCCTAGCTAAATCAGAATCTTGTGTAATTTGTGCGCATAAATCAGATATCGCTTTTCTAAGAGGCAAACCGACTCGTAACGCTTTTGTGCACGAACCTAATTTTGAGCATAAACCAGTGCCATCATAAACACAACCAATCATGTTAGCCCAACGCGCACCAAGTTTATTTGCCATTCCAGCACGAGCATTCTGCTCATGAATAACAATAGGCAATCTCATGCTGTGAGCTTGCGAATAAACAGGAGCAGAAGCATAACCACCAAAGCCAACAACAACATCAGCGCGTCTTTTTTTCAGTATTTCACGAACCTTATTCTTTTCACGAACCCATTTAAAAGGAAACTTAAACATGTATAAATTAGGTTTTCTAGGAAAAGGAACTTTCTCAATGACATCAAGCGGTAAACCAGCTTGTGGAACAAGAGTCTTTTCTAATCCAACATTAGTTCCAATAACACTAATTTTTACAGATTCATCTAAATCTTTTAACGCGCTAGCTACAGAAAGAAGAGGATTAACATGACCTGCTGTTCCGCCCCCTGCTAAAACAACATGCAAAGAATCTTCATCGACATTATCGACAGAGGAATCAGAGTTCACATCTTCCATATAAACCACCTACATTCGAGCTAGAGTGAATCTAAAATAAATTTAAATCAATCTAAAACCACTAATTATAATAATTTCTAACCTAATCTAAAACTTTAATCTAAGACTAAACAATTAGACAATAACCAGACTTTAACGTTTATTGTCATCCTCACTAGAAACTGACTTAATACTGCTATTAATACTAGGCTTAATATAAGGGTTACTTCTAATAAAACAGTCCGCAACACCAATACTCAACAAGCACATAACTAAAGACGAACCACCAGCAGAAATAAACGGCATAGGAACACCCATAACAGGAAGAACTTGAACCACAACCAATATGTTTATTAAACCCTGACCTACAATCCATGTAGCAATACTTATAAGAGATATCGAAACAAACTTACTATGAGATTGCAATGCGGAAGTTAACAAACACCATCCAATAACAATATAAAGAAGAATCACACAAGACGCTACAAAAAATCCCATTTCTTCGCCGATAATCGCAAAAATAAAATCATTATGAGCATAAGGTAAATAATTCCATTTTTCTCGAGAATTACCTATGCCAACACCCATAAGACCACCAGAAGCCATAGCATATTGCGCATGAATAGCTTGGAAGCACACGCCTTTTATAGACTTAGCATCACAACCATGGATAGTCGCAAGAATACGCCTCATACGATTTTGACTAGTAACAACCAACAATAAAACAGCTGCAGATGCAGATATAAGAGCGATAACGAGCCACTTTGTAGGGAATCCTCCTATATAAAATGCGACTACGGCTATAAGAAGAATAATCAACGCAGTACCAAGATCTTTACCAGCAACAACAAGAAGCAATGAAACTCCGAGAGCCACTACAGACGGAATGTATGCGCGCATTTGAACACGCTCATAAGCTTTTTTAGCCAGTATAAGAGCCATAGGAAGCCAAATACATATAGCTAACTTGGTTATTTCTGCGGGCTGCATTGTAAAAGGACCTATTTTAATCCAGCTAGCATTACCATTAACCTCATGTCTAATTCCTGGCACAAAAGTCAAAAATTGCATAAAAACAGATATTGCGTAAATAACAATAATCTTACTTTTATAGAAATCGACTGGAAGACGAGAAACAATCAAATAACCAATAAATCCAATAATGCAATAAATCAATTGACTTATTCCAGAACCCCAAGGACCTGCTCCATAAGTAATCATAGTCACTGAGGAACTTGAAAAAACCATAAATAAGCCGAAAACAGAAAGCATTGCAACAGATATTCTTAAACCATACAAACACCATAATGGGTTAAATATGCTACGAATACCAACGTATTGTTTAAAAGCATGACTGTTTTCATTAAAAGTTTCATACGCTCTTGACGATTTAGTAGAACGCTGTTTTTTACTAGAAGAAAACAATCGCAAAGGCTTTTTATTAGCATTGTTAGGATTAGATTTTTTGCTATTCACGTTCATGACTATTAACCCATCGCTCAGATTCTTTAGCAAAACGAGATCCGCGATCCGCATAAGACACAAACTGATCCATTGATGCACACGCTGGAGCCAGCAACACAACATCTCCTTGTTTTGCATAGCGTCCGGCAGCATCAACTGCTGTAGAAATAACTTTTTGACCTAGAGAAGGATCTGGGCTAATAGTCTTATCGTTTTCCACTTTTTTAAGAACAGAATCATCCGCATAATCAAAAGATTCACAACCTGTTCCATCTGGAGAAACAATAGTTACTGGAATATCTTTTCCATTAGCATTAAGAGCTTCTATAATCGGTTTTTGATCTACACCAATCACAACAGCAGCCTTTATAATACTTCTATTATCTTTAACTAGATCTTCAAAACAACCGCCTTTTGCAAGCCCCCCAGCGATCCAAATTACAGATTTTTTACCAAAACTAGAAATAGATGCTGCTGCAGCGTGAGCGTTAGTAGCCTTTGAATCATCTACAAAACGAATCGAGTGTTCAGGAAGATTATCGTCAGCATTTAAAGTTGCGACAGTTTGAATCCTGTGACCTCCTGGAGCAAAGTTACACAAAGTTTTTACAGCATTTTCAACATCTGGATTCAACCCTAATGTAAGAGCTAAAGCAGTCAAAGCATCTGCAAGAAGATGAGGATATACGCTTCCGTCTGGTTCACATAAATGCTTAAGATCCCTTAGCTCCACTAATTTAACTGGATCTCCAACTTTTCCGCCAGCAACACCACTCTTATCTACAATCCAACCATTTTCAACACCTATTTCTCCAGATTCTGGAGGTTCAAGTGTAAAGCCAATTTTCTTACAACCATCTTCTACTTGAGCGTTAGCTGCAAGTTCACTTACTCTAGAATCCTGAGCATTATAAACAAGAGCCTTTTTAACCCCATTAAAAACTTTAGACTTGTCTTTTGCGTAAGCTTCAATCCCACCGTGCCAATCTAAATGATCCGCAGCAATATTAGTAATAGCTGCACAATCTAATCTCATAGAATTAGTAAAATGAAGCTGGAAAGAGCTTAATTCTACACACAAAACATCATGTTCTGATTCCATAGCAGCGTGAGAAACCGATTTTCCAATATTTCCTACTGCAGGAGCATCAAAACCACAAGCAGTTAACATTTCGGAAGTCATCTCTGTAGTGGAAGTTTTTCCATTCGTACCAGTGATTCCAACCCAAGGTGCAGGATTATTGGTTTTATCTGAGTTTACACGAACAAGCCAAGCAAGCTCCACTTCACTAATAAGTGGAATATTACGCTTCTGCGCTTCTAGAATAAAAGGTGTACGAGGATTAAAAACAGGAGATGTTACAACAGCATCTATATTATCCCAATCAATCTTGGAAAAATCGTGTACCTGAGCCTCTTCCTTACGCTCATCTGCAGTAATCGCTGTAGCACCAACGGATTTAAGCACTTCTACAGCACCAATGCCAGAAACACCAAGACCCGCCACAAGAACATTATTGAACGGGAACTTCTTGTGGAACGACAATTCCCTAAGCAAACAATCTTCTGCAACGCTGCTCATATTATTTAACCCTCACCAATTACCAAGTAGATACTCAATTACTAAGTCAATGCTAATCGTTAAGTAAGAACTAATCGTTAAATCAGTAACCCAGAATGACCAGCCCAATCCGCATAAAACATCATCAATGCAGAAAGTACAAACATAAGCTCAATCATCCAAAAACGAACAACGACTTTACCTTCCGCCCAGCCAACAAGCTCAAAATGATGGTGTATAGGAGCCATTTTAAACACTCGCTTATGCGTAAGCTTAAAACATCCAACCTGAATTACATCACTACATGCTTCTATAACAAATAATCCGCCCAAAATAACAGCTAAGAACTCTGTATGAGTAGCTATAGAAAGAGCAGCAAAAAGACCACCTAATGCCAATGATCCCGTATCTCCCATAAATACCTGAGCAGGATTTGAGTTGTACCACAAGAATCCAAAGCAGGCAACAGCTGCACAAACAGCAATAATAGTCAAATCAAGAGGGTCAGATACTGCGTACGAGAAACCAAAATGACCACCACCTTTAACGTGGTAACTTTCCCAGAACGCAATCATAGCGTAACCAGCAAAAGCAATCATTGAAGAGCCAGAAGCTAAACCATCTAGACCATCTGTAAGATTTACAGCATTAGACCAAGCCGCCATCAAGAAGTTAACCCAAATAATAAAAACCACAATTCCTACGACTTGCCCAAACATTGAAAAATCAAGAAATGGTTTTTCAATAAAGCTCATACCAGCCTGAGCACTAGCGATACCAGACTGAGTTGGTAGCATTAGGGCCAAAAGCGCGTAAATGCTTGCAAAAATAATTTGACCAACTAGTTTTGCACGAACCGAAAGACCAAGATTCTGTTTTTTACGAACTTTTGCAAAGTCATCAATGAACCCAAGAAAACCCATAGAAAGCATTGCAAAAAGCACAAGCACAGCAGACCAGGATGGAGTACGTCCAACAGAGAAATATCTGTAAAGAGCAGAAGCAGCCCAACCAACTACAACAGCAAGGTTTATAACAACACCTCCCATTGTAGGAGTTCCACGTTTAACTAAATGAGATTGTGGACCGTCCTGACGAATGTACTGACCGTAATTTAAACGGTGTACTAATCGGATTAAAAGCGGCGTACCGACAATAGTAACAATCAGCGATACCACGATTCCCACGATAAGCGCAATCACAGGTTAACCTCCGTATGTTCACTAAGACTCTCATTAAGTTTAGACCAGCGTTCAGCTAACACGCTCAAGCCTGACGCATGAGACCCTTTCAATAACACAACACTACTCGAATGCGCGGCCACAAGATTCCACACAACGTTATCCGCCTCAGTGCAATCATGAACAAAATATACGCCATTTTCAACATCAAGGCTCTTATTCTGCCAATTATCTTTAGTACCTTTATAAATGCAACCAGCTAGTTCATCTAATTTTTTATCAAATTTAGAACCAACAGCTATTAGCGCATCAATATTATGCTTTGCAACATATTCGCCTATTGATTCATGCATATTATTCTCATTAGAACCAAGCTCTAACATAGATCCAAGAACTGCTATTCTAAAAATATTATTCTTTTTACTTGTTAGATCTTCTTCAGTATTAACGTTTAAATCATGTAAGTCATGATTTTCATAAGAACACAATCCATCAATTCCAGCCTTCATGGAATCAGGATTTGCATTGAATGAATCGTCAATAAGCGTAAAAACATTATTATTGTTAGAAATTTTAGAAAGCTGCATTCTATGCGGACTAATATGCGAAACTTCATGCAAAACTTTAGCAATACTATCAAGATTCATTCCAAAATATCTTGCCACATTAGAAGCAGCCATTGCGTTCATAACATTATGCTGTCCCTGTATAGAAAGATGGACTCTAACTGAGTTTTTAGACTTATCCTCATTCTTCTCATTAAGAACAAATTCTGCACAACCCATTTCATCTAATGAAATATCACTTGCAGACAATTGGTAATTGCCATTGTTGGATGCGTCAAAATCACCTTCCGTATTGCTGTTTTTACCAAACCAACGCAATTTATCTTGATCAACTAAAGAACGCATTGCAGATACTCGAAAATCATCAGCATTTAAAATTGCTATTCCGTGTGCAACAAGACCTCTAACAATCTCACTTTTTGCCTGAGCAATTCTTTCTACAGAACCAAACTCACCTAAATGCGCAACACCCACCTTCAATACAACAGCTAAATCAGGAGGAGCTATTGTTGTTAGTTTTGCAATCTCTCCAACATGATTTGCTCCCATTTCTGCAATAAGGAATCTCGTGTTTTCATTTACTTGCAAAGATGTTAACGGCAAACCAATTTCATTATTAAAAGATCCAATTGGCGCAACAGTGTTACCGAGCGTTGAAAGAAGAGCCTTGAGCATATCTTTTGTAGTGGTTTTTCCTACTGAACCAGTTATGCCGATAATACTAAACGGTGTATTTAACGCGCGGCGACGCTCAAGATTGTGTTTTGCTAAAAGTCCAAGAGCTTCAACCGAATTTTCAACAACTATTTGAGCAATTTTACTATTATTAGACTCATCTAACTTTACAAAATGCTCCACTATTGCAATTTTTGCACCAAGTTCTGCAGCTTTTTGAACAAAATCATGACCATCAACACGATCGCCTGGTATTGCTACAAATATGGAAGAATCCACAACTTTACGAGAATCACTTGTTGCATAAATAACAACATCATGATCTGTTATGCAAAATTTCTCAGAAGTAATACTATGGTTTTCTTTTACTAAACAACCACCTATAAAAAGTCTGCCATTAACCGCAGCAGCTACTTCTTTAACACTCATAGGCATCATACGCATATTATTGGTCGTTGTATTATTGCCCAAAGTCTTATTTTGCATCATAACCTCGTTATTTTCCCAACATTGGTTTCATTTGCTTTGCAACAAATCTATTAATCATCAACACGTTTCTGAACACTACTTTAATTAACACTACTTTAATTCATGAGACACTCGTAACGCGCTTTTAATAGTTCCTCTTCTAACTCCAGCTGCAAGAACCATAGCTATTGAAAGAGAAAGATGTTTGTGAACATCCTTACCACCAATCTGATCTGCTAAAGCAGCTAACTCATCTGATTCACGAGAACGCATAACGCAATAAGATCTTTCATGACTTACAAACCCATAACGTTGTTGAAGAGTATAAAAACTTATTACTGGTCGAGCGGACTTCATACTTTCTTCATCTATAGCGGAATCATCATTTTGATTTTTGATAAAACTATTGTCGTAATGTTTATCAGATTTATTAGCAGAAGTTCTAGAAGAAGAAATATCAGATACACTATCGGATTCACTATGAGATTCACTATCGGAATTAAGTGATTCGACTTTTTGCTGCGATTTTGAATTCTGATTTAATGTAGTATCAGAATCATACTTCTTTTTATTATATGAATGATTATCTGCATTATCATCTGCATGACTTGCATGATTTGCATGACTATCAAATTTTGAAGTATTAGAGTAAGGATCAGAATAAGAAGAGTCGCTTGCATATAAGTCAAGGCTTCCAGCCATTGCTAAAGCATTATTGCTTTCAACTCCAAGGACATCAACGTTAACAGACTGCAATGCATCTTTACTAAGAGTTGCAGAATTTAATGCTATTACAACAGCTGCAGCGCCATCTTCTACACACACAGACAAGTTATGCTGTATATCAATTATTCCCATAGGATACTCTAAATCTAACTCTCTTTGAAGAGAGCTAGACCCAGCTGCACTAATAATACCAACTGGATTGCCGAGCATATGAAGAAAATCAGCCAAACGTATAACATTTGCGTAAATCTCATCATCACTATCTCCTGCAACTGCAAAAGTTGCTATAAAAGATGACGGATCGCAATTAACATCACAAGCTAGCTTACCGAGAGTTATTGGATTATTAGAAGATACCAGCAGAGGAATGCCTACACTCATTGCTTCAGATCTAAACTCTGGAGGAACCATTGCAGCATACGCTCCAGCATCTCTAGCAGCCTCTAATTGTCTCTTATCTACTCGAGATGAAGGAACAAAAAGACAACCTGGTTTAACACTTCTAACATCACAAGCTAATGATGTAATAGTCACACCAGATGCAAAGGAAGGAATTACCTCAAAACCATACTGTTCAGCAGCAAAACCAAGCGTCACTCTGGTTCTGGAAAATTCATCAACAGCATTCATACTCGCACTCGCCCTTATTTGTTGTATATCACCATTCTACAGCAATAGGGTTGCTACGAGGAGTAGAAACTGGAACATCATACTTTTGCATCAAGAATTCTCCAATTGCTTTCAAAAGAGGTGCTGCTGCAACAACGCCGAAAGTTCCCTGAGGATTACTTAATGCCACTGTAATAGCAAATCGTGGATTATCCACAGGAATGACTCCAGCACAATCTGCAACGATAGAACTTAATCCTCCACCGAATCCCGCTACTTCTGCAGTACCACTCTTAGCAGCAACACGGTATCCATTAATTGATATAAAGTTCTTGTAAGATTCCGCTGTGCTTTCCATAGCATTCAACATTTGCGATGCTACATGTTCATCCAAAACGCGAGTTGCCTGAGGTCTCTTGTGCTCTGAAACACGTCCATGAGGATCTATTACAGATTTGATTATTGACTGTTGGAGCCTTACACCCTTGTTCGCAATAGTCGCAATAGCATTAGTAATTTGCAAAGCGTTAGTGGCATAACCCTGACCAAACAAAACAGTGTTTTGCTTACGACCATCCCATGCTTGTACGCTTGGAAGAAGACCAGGAGATTCACCTTGTAAACCTAAACCAGTATATTGCCCAATTCCAAACTTAGACAAAAACTCATAACGCTTGTTATTAGGATATTTTTCGCCAGCTAAAATCATGCCAACATTAGAAGATTCCTTTAAAATTCCAGCTAATGTTAAACGTTCAATACCATGACTGTGAGAATCATGGAAAACCTGACCTTGTTTGTCTATTGTCCCTGGAACTGAGAATTTGTCGCTGAGTTGACGCGCACCAGATTGAACCATTCCAGCCATGGCAAACACTTTGCCTATAGAACCTGGCTCAAAGATCTGGCTAACCGCTTTAGAAACAGATGCTCTAGCAGCTGAAGAACCAGCTTTAATATCGTCAGTATCTTCTAACGCAAGAATCTCACCAGTGCGAATATCCTGAACAACAGCAATTCCCCATCCAGCTTTGTACTGCTTCATTCCGTCAAGAAGAACTTTTTTAACGTACCAATCTACATCGCTGTCAATGGTTAACTTTATGTCATTACCATTTACAGCATCTTTATATTCGCTAACAGTGCCAGGAATTTTCTCATTTCCAACATTGTTTCCCTGATACTTTTGATATCCATCTGTACCAGTTAAAACTTTATCTTGCGAAAGCTCTAATCCAGATTCACCTATTTCGCCTCTTCTACCCTTTGCCTCTGGTCTAGAGCTTTCTTCGGCATCTTTGACAGAACCAATTAGGGCACCCAAAATAGGACCACTTGAATACACTCGTTCACTACTGTTTTCTGCATAAACACAACCAGAAAGGTTGAGTTTGTCAATTGCACGCTTAACAGAAGGCTTCACATTCCTCTTGATAACTGCGTAACGACCCAATCCAGAAATCTTTCCGCCGATTTCAACAGAGCTCATATGAAGAATTGGAGCTAAAAGACGTGCCACCGCCACGGCACCAGTACCTTCAACATCCTTACCATTAATCGAATGACAATTACCAGCAGTTTGTTTTGTGCAAGGAGTAGGTTTAAACGCCTGCGCATTCATAGGATCAGCAATTATATTGTATCTTTCAACACTTTGAGCAAGAACTGAACCGTTTGTATCTAAAATACGACCTCTTCTAGCAAGAATTGGTTTTGTCCTAATACGTTCTGCTTGAGCCGCCTGAGCAGTAGAACGAGCATTAATAAGCTGTATAAAACTAAGTTTTACTATTGCACATGTTGCAACAAACGCAAAAATAATTGCAACAATTACGCACTTCTTTGCAAAAACTGTGCTATTCATCGCAGCAGTCTTATTAGCAGCAGACCGATTATAGGATCCGTAAGCCTCATAAGAATTCGCATTGTATGTGCTGGCCTTTTTAAACCTTGTAAATTGCGATTTTCTTTTAATCAGCTTCAGTAAGCTAAAAACGCGACTAATACCATCTTTTAGAGACTTACTGGTTTTTGAAAATCCACTGGAATTGCTTGTTCTATTAACTTTGTCTTTAATAGAATTAACAACTCCATTAACTTTGCCTGAATATTTGGCGAAACGTTGCTTGATTTGGCGGCTCATCAATGTTTCTCCTTATCCTTTGGTTTTTGCTGTTTAGATTGTTGTTTAGATTGTTGTGAATCATGCGCCTGCTGTTTGGGCTGCGACTTTTGATTCTTGAGATTAGCCTGTGTTTGAGCTTTCTTAGCATCAAGCATTGCTTTTTCAGCTTTCTTTTTATTTGCATAATCGCTTAAATCAACGGTTATTGCACCTTGCTGCGGAACCATTCCCATCGTTTGCGCTTTTGCTGGAAGATCAGCCTCTAAAGTATCTAATTTTGTTTGAGCTGTTTCTACATCTTGACGAAGCCTAGAAATACTCGATTGTGTAGCAGCTTGTTCAAAAGATATTTCTGCCATTTTTGTGCGCAACAATAGAGATGTTGTAGGAGTGATTACTAAGAACAAAACAACAATAATCACATTAAAAAGAGGCGCTTTACGAGTATTGCTCCACTCTATAACCTTATGCAAGCGGTTCATTACTGTGTAAGATCTGCGGTCTGATGCACTAAATACCAATGGAAGGGATTTTAGAACACGATTTTTCCTTGAATCTCCAACAACTTTTTCTTTTACACGACCTGCAGGAGCTGCTGTTGCAGTAACAGTAGACAATCCAGGAGCACGGTTTTTTAATGGCTTAATCATTAGAACCTACCCCCTTTTTTATGTGCAAATCGTATAGTCGAAGAATTAGATGATTCTTCAATACCTTTAGAAATAGATTCAAATTCCTTAATCCAACGTTCTGGAATATCTCGAATCAGTTCCACTGCACGCAAGCGAACAGACGAAGACCTAGTATTATTTGCTATTTCTTCCTTAGATGCTTTCACAGCTCCTCTAGTTAGCGACCTAAAGAAAGGCTGTGCATCTGCTGGAACAATAGGCATATTCGCTGGAACATCTACTTCTAAGCCATTGTTCATGAATCTTTTAACCGCAATATCTTCCAGCGAATGATAAGATTCAACAACAATCCTGCCACCTTGATTTAAACGCAGAGCCAACTTTGGTAATGTCCTAGCAAGTTTGTCTAATTCTCCATTAACCTCAATGCGAAGAGCTTGGAAAACTCTCTTAGCTGGGTTTCCTGGAGCACGATGAGAACGAGGAATGACGTTATCAACTAATTCAACCAGCTGACCAGATGTGGTAATCGGAGTCTCTTCACGAACTTGAACAATTTTGCGAGCTATTGGACCAGAAAAACGCTCTTGACCATATTCTCGGAAAATATTCGCAAGCTTATGCGAATCATAAGTCGCGAGAATAGTCGCAGCTGTTATGCTTTGTGTAGTGTCCATTCTCATATCTAATGCAGTGTTGTGAGAATATGAGAATCCTCTATCTTCTTCGTCTATTTGCAAGCTAGAAAGTCCCAAATCCATAAATGCTGCATCAATATGGTAGATTGCTAAATCTTCAAGAACTTTGTCGACTTCATCAAATGCTGCATGTACTGGAATAAAACGTTCGTCTAATCCTTCTTCACGCATTCTTTTTATAGCTAGCTCAAGAGCTTCGCCATCTCTGTCTATGCCTACAAGCGTTGCAAGAGGAGCCGATTTAAGAAAAGCTGTTGCATGACCAGCAAGACCCAGCGTGCAATCCACAACAACAGAATTCTTGTGGTTTAACGCTGGAGATACTAGATTTACACAATCGTCGAGCAATACTGGTGCGTGTATTGTAGATAAGTCCTTCATCGGATCACCTTTCATTGGATCACCGCCGGAAGAACATCATCTGCAATATCTGCATAATCTTGCTCACGATCTGCAAGGTATTCGTTCCAAGCAGACTTATTCCATATTTCTGCGCGAGTGCCAACACCAATTACAACAATCTCGTCTCCAAGATTTGCGTAATCTCTTAACATTGGTGGAACTACTATGCGTCCCTGCTTATCTGGTTCTTGATCTACAGCGCCAGAAAGAAACACTCGCAAATAGTCTCTTGCAGACTTATTGCTCATAGATGTGCGCTGAATCTGCGTTGTAATACGTTGAAACTCTTGCATTGGCAGTACGTATACGCAACGTTCCTGACCACGCGCCATAACAAAACCATTCCCTAATTGAGATCTAAATTTCGCTGGTAAAGCTACACGACCTTTTCCATCAATTTTTGGAGCATATGTACCAAGAAGAATTGGGGTTTGATTCTGTTGCTGATTCTGATTGCTTATGCCATTACCACGAGAATCTTCATTATTCGGTAAAGGAGTGGAATTAAAAGCCGAATATGGAGCCTGGTTAATGGGTTGCGCAAAAGGAATCTGCTGCATTGGCGGAATCTGCTGTGGCTGATACATCTGTGGCATCACATAATAAGGCTGAGCGTACGCTTGAGGATTTTGCATTGGCATATGCATTTCCTGAGCATTAGCTTGAGCAATATTTTGTGAATCACTGTCAGAGAGATTTTGAGCATGCATAAAGGAGGAATTGGCTTTATTCTGCGCATTATCATCCGCATTATTACGAGCCATAACTCCACCTCCTTTTCAACATGCAATATGCCACTTGCACATCGTTCACCATTTTACCCCATTCCTCACCAAAAATCCCCACTTTTTATAAAAAAATAATATTTTTTTTTCATAAAAGTGCCACTTTATGCATTCGTCGCAAAAACTTTCTTAGAAAATACCGTGTATAAGCCTCGAGATATACTTAAACGCCTAGTTTTTAGCTCAACATTTAAGAAGAACGGACACAAATGTCTACGTACTCCTCACAACTTAGCGAAGAACAACAAGCAGTTGATTGCGCTTACGGACGCTTGGATGACTTGCGTTCTACGGTTCGTACAAGACTTGACGCTGTACGAGCTGCAGGATCACACGGGTCGCCTACTCAGCGCACCGAACGTGATTCATTTGCAACAATGTATGAGGATCGGTTAACTCAACTTAGAGCCGTAGAAGACAGACTTGTGTTTGGAAGACTTGATGATCGCGAAGGAACAAGACACTACATAGGTAGGATTGGTCTACTCAGTGAAAATCACGATCCTATTCTTACAGATTGGCGAGCAGAAGCTGCGCGACCATTCTATGAGGCAACGCCACGTCACCATGGAAACATCGTTATGCGTAGGCATATAACTCTTAAATTCCGCGAGGTTGTTGGAGTTGAAGACGAGATTCTTGATATTCATGCAGACGAGGTAAACAAGGCTTCTAAGCAGGGAACTCTAACAGGCGAAGGTGCTTTGCTAGCTTCACTAGGTTCTCGTAGAACTGGAAAAATGACGGATATTGTTGCAACTATTCAAGCTGAACAAGACCGCATTATTCGCGCTCCTCTTGACCATACTATTGTTGTACAAGGTGGGCCTGGTACTGGCAAAACCGCAGTAGCATTGCACAGGGCAGCATATCTTCTTTATACACATCGTAGAAAGCTTGAAAAATCAGGCGTTCTGATTGTAGGACCAAGCTCGGCATTCTTAAGATACATAGATCAAGTTTTGCCTTCTTTGGGTGAAACTGGTGTTGTAAGTAGAACAATTTCTGATTTGATCCCAAATGTTCATGCTGTTGCAGAAGATACTCCACATGCGGCAAAGCTTAAGGGAATGTATCGCATGAAAAACGTTATTCAGAACGCTGTTTGTGCAAGAATACGTGTTCCTAAAGATTTACCAACGCTACGCATAAACGGGTTTGCTGTACAACTCAAAAAAGAGGATATTGAGCTTGCACAATCAGATGCTCAACGAACACACCAACCTCATAATCAGGCTCGCAAAACCTTCGTAAAGTCAGTTATAAGTTCACTTAGAAATAGATACCTAGAACAGTTAGATTACACTCCTTCGCAGTCTGAAATATCCGATATTACATCTCAGCTTCGTATGGAAGAGAAACTTAAGATTACTCTGAATCTTGCTTGGCTCCCTATGACTGCCACGTGGCTTATTGACCAGCTGTTTTCTAAACCTGAACAACTTCGCATATATGCTCCTTGGTTAAGTGAAGACGATATTTGTGTATTAACTAGACCAAAAGGTAGTCCTCTAACTCGCTCTGATATACCGCTTCTTGATGAGGCTATGGAGCTTCTAGGTGCAGATCCAAAAGTTGAGGCACAAAATGCTGCAAATGCTCGCAAAAAGCTCGAAGAGCAGCAATACGCTTCTGAAACACTTGCTCAAAATGGCATTGGAAATGGAATCGTCACCGCAGATATGCTCATAGAGAACATTCAAGGTGACGATACAAGCATTGTAGCCAATCTTGCTGCGTCAGATAGAGAGTGGACTTATGGTCATGTGGTTGTAGATGAAGCTCAAGAGCTTACAGCAATGGATTGGCGAATGCTAATCCGTCGCTGCCCTTCTAGATCATTTACAATCGTTGGTGATGTTGCTCAAACATCCGCTTTAGGTGGAACGCATCATTGGCAAAAGAATATGAGCTCACTGTTTGGAGATGCAAACTGGGATCTTTACGAGTTGACCATTAATTATCGTAACCCTAAAGAAGTTTCAGATGCTGCAGGAAAAGTGGCAAACAACTCTGGATTGTACATTTCCACAGTTAATGCTGTACGATCTGTTCCTGATTCTCTTGTTACCCATACACTTAAGCATCAAGATGAACTAGATAGAACACTTTCAAAATATTGCATTGATTTGTTTAAAGAATTCGTATCAGAAGATGGAAGTGGTCGCGTAGCGATAATAGTTCCTAATGAACTATTAGACCATACTGATAAAATCGTTAAAGATACTCTTCGTAAAAATCTTTCCGATAAAGAATACAATCGTATACTTCAACAGAATTCAGACGATAGTCAGATTAGCGTTTGCACGCCTGAATACGTTAAAGGATTAGAATACGATGCCGTAATTCTGATGCAACCTTCTAAAATAGAACAAGAAGCAGCATCTATGCTTACAGCAGCAGCAAATCTGTACGTTGCTATGACAAGACCAACACAGCGATTAGTCATCTTGCGCACACAAGATGATGCTGATTTTTCAAAATAAACACAAAAACACTAAACCCGAATAACCTAGTACATTGTTTGACCTATTGAAATATATGGGTCAAACAAGAAGGGTTATTGCTTACTCTTTTTAAGATCCTCAATGGCTTGTTCAAAATCCTTCAAGCCAGCGAAGTTCTGATATACACTAGCAAAACGAAGATAAGCTACCTCATCCAGTTCTCGCAATGGTTTCAATATTGCTTTTCCAACTTCTTCAGATGTAACTTGCGCTAATCCGCGAGCACGCAAATCAGCTTCAACTTCCATTCCCAACGTCTTTAAAGCTTCAGAGTCTATAGGTCTACCCTGACAAGCTTTTCCTACACCAGCAACCACCTTTGCTCGGTCGAATGGCTCAATTGAACCAGATCGTTTCATAACAAGCAGTTGAGTAGTTTCAACTGTCGTAAAGCGGTTGCCACACATCTGGCATTCACGTCTGCGACGAATCGAATATCCATCTTCACTAATTCGCGTATCGATAACCTTAGTATCGGAATTCTTACAAAAAGGACAATGCATACATCTAGCATACTAAAAATTATTAAAATATGTTATATATGCTTTAATATTTGTTATATAAATAAATCGATTTTTTCATATTTTTGTCCATATTCTTGATAAATTTTACCAATAAATACCTGAATTGATGGATATAAAACCATATCTGCAATTACTCGTACCCTTGTTTCATATATCGACGAAGCCATAAATACAACATTGTTATGATCTTCATCATACGAGTCACATTCGCAAATCCAATCCATATAAACCTCCATATTTTAACTATCGAATAAAATTATCTACATTGATTAATCATATATAAACGGCACTTTTATAGACTGACCTACTTCTAAATCTGCTGAATCTAAATTATTAATTTGCATGAGATAATCTACAGAATCAGAAATATTACTGTCTTTGTTTGTTATAGTTTTTGCATAACTCCATAAAGTATCTCCAGGACGAACAGTGTATGTTACAAAAGATTTTGACACTGCAGAAACTGCTGGCTTTGGAGTAAAAATAATCCATGCAAAACACACTAAAGCAACAAAAACAATAAATCTAATAAAAGATTTACTATACTTATTTCGCTTTAAACAAGTTTTATCTACGCAAGTACCGTTGTTCGCAAACTGACTATATAAAGCACCAGTTGCTTTTGATCTCTTATGCATAATTACCCTTTCTCACAAATTTAAATCAATATAAATCCATATGAACATTTGTTCTATCGAACAGGTGTATCAATCTTGACACATCTGTTCTAAAGATGCAACGGCGTGTCGAACATATGTTTGATTTTTTTGCGAGTTTGTCATAGAATAAAATCATCGAAAGGAGACACCATGAATATCAACACAAACGAGATTAGTGATTCCGCGGCGCACAACACAGAACCGCTAACAGATCGTCAGCGCAAAATCATGGATGCCATACAAAATTGCCTTGAAGAACATGGATTCCCTCCATCATTTAGGGAAATAGGCGAAGCTGTAGGCTTAAGAAGTCCTTCTTCCGTAAAACATCAATTGCGAGCCTTAGAGATGAAAGGACTAATAAGAATAAGCGCCAATAAAGGGCGTGCCATTGAGGTTATTGGAGATTTCTTAAAGAAAAATAAGGAAAAAGCTCATACACTGATTACAAAATCAGCAGTAGACGTGAGCATGTACAACAACGACTCATTGATTCATTCACACGACGTACCACTTGTTGGGAGAATTGCGGCTGGAACACCTATAACAGCAGAGCAACACGTTGAAGATGTTATGAGATTGCCAGAAAGACTTACTGGAAGCGGAAATCTGTTTATGCTAGAAGTGCATGGAGATTCAATGATTGATGCGGCAATCTGCGATGGAGATTACGTTGTTGTACGAGAACAAAATGAAGCGACAAATGGAGATATAGTTGCCGCACTACTAGATAATGAGGCTACTGTAAAAACGTTTAGAAAAGACAATGGTCACGTCTGGCTTATGCCACACAATCCAGCGTATTCACCTATTGATGGGTCACATGCAAAAATAATGGGTAAAGTTGTTACTATCTTAAGAAAAATTTAACGTTTTAAGCAGAGCTAGAACTAAATTTCTAGCAAACGCAAAACATTACAAATACTCTCTCAATATGTAAAACAAACAATAAAAAAATCGCTGTGACCAGCAGCTATAAAAGCTTTAAAATCACAGCGATTAAAGAATAAATTTTCCAGTCACATAGAATTTATTATGCGAGAGGATGAGAATCCTTGATAGTTACAGAAATCTCACGACCATTTGGAGCAGAATAGCTAACAGTATCACCTGCTTTAGCGCCCATTATTGCAGCACCAATTGGAGATTCTGGACTAATAACATCGTAATCTGTAGCAACAGCAATATCGCGAGAGCCAAGTACATAAGTCATTTCTCGGCCAGCAAGCTCCAAAGTTACAAGAGAACCATTTCCAACACTGCCAGCTTCTGGAGCTTCGAGAATCTTAGCATTACGAAGCTTAACAATAAGCTCGTTAATACGACCCTCATTCTTGCCCTGCTCCTCACGAGCAGCTTGATAACCGCCATTTTCAGACAAATCGCCCTCAGCTCGTGCAGCAGCAATACGTTCAGTAATTTCATCACGATACTCGCCTTCGCGATGAGCCAATTCTTCCTTGAGCTTATCGTAAGCTTCCTTAGTCAACAAAATCGTTTTTTCTTCAGCCATTTTGTAATCTCCTTAATAAAGAACAAAGAATAAAACAGCAAATTAAAAATCAATCACACGCAATATTCATCGCGTAGAAATAATATCGATCACAAACACAAGAGTGTCTGAACCACCAATTCCAGCCTGAGGAACTCCGCGAGAACCATAACCGTACTCAGGCGGAATAGAAACAAGAAGCCTAGAGCCAACATTATGACCTGGAACAGTACGATCCCACCCCTGAATCACCTGACCAACGCCAATGCCAAAACTTGCTGGCCTATGACGATCAAAGCTAGAATCAAACGGCTTATCCGCACCCCAAACAACACCATGATAATTAACAGTCACAGTATCTCCAGCGCGAACTAAAGGACCATTACCTTCTACTAACTCAACAACCTTAAGCCCCGCTGGCGGCTCAGACGCTGGGAACGTCACCGTTGGCGTAGTACCAAATTCCGCAACTACTTCTGGCATATCCTGTGCCATATTGCCCTCCTTTATAATCTTTTCCAATCCCTTACAGCCATATGTAAATGCTTAAAACATTTGCAAAAATCAACTAATGTTTAATAGCATTATCCAAAAACTTCAAACATTATAACAGTTCTGTAATCTTATAGCGTGATTTAGATTAGCACTCAACCGCTACCTATGCCAATAATATAAAGTTAAATCCTAATCTAATCCAAAATTTAATTTAGGATTCAATCTAACATTCAATCTAACATTCAACAACGTTTACGGCGAGTCCACCTTTAGATGTTTCCCTGTACTTAGACATCATATCTTGACCAGTTTCCTTCATTGTTTTAATCGCATTATCAAGGCTAACAATATGCGAACCATCACCTAGCAGAGCAATTCTCACAGCATTAATCGCCGTATTAGCAGCCATAGCATTGCGCTCAATGCAAGGAATCTGCACCAAACCGCCAACAGGATCACAAGTCAAACCAAGATGATGCTCAATACCAATTTCCGCAGCATTTTCAACCTGTTCAGGAGTGCCGCCAAGCACCTCACATAATCCAGCAGCAGCCATAGAACACGCGGAACCAACTTCTCCCTGGCATCCAACTTCTGCACCAGAAATCGAAGCATTGCGTTTAAACAGGTATCCAACAGCGCCAGAAGCAAGAAGGAATCTTACAATTCCATCTTCACTAGCACTATCTACAAACCGCCAATAATATTGCAAAACAGCTGGAATAATTCCAGCAGAACCATTAGTAGGAGCCGTAACAATACGACCACCACCAGCATTCTCCTCACTCACAGCAAGTGCAAAAAGATTAACCCACGCAGAATCGGAGCTTTCTAAAGCTGAATCAGCCCTACGATGATTCTGACGAAGCATATCTGAATTAGCAGCAAGACGAGCATACATATTGGGAGCACGCCTAGGAACATCAAGTCCTCCAGGGAGAATCTCCTGTTTAGAATTACAACCATTTTCCACACACTTGCTCATAACCTTCCACACATGTAGCAAATAGGAGCGAACGTAATGCGCATCTCCCTCATGCAAAGCAAGCTCATTTTGCCAAACAATATCACTTATATTCTTATGTTCTTTTTTGCAAATTGAAATAAGCTCTTTACAAGTCGAGAAAGGATAAGGAACAGTTGAATCATTGGAAGAATTTACGGAAGAATCGCCATTTACAGAATTATTTGTCGAGTCAGACTTAGAATCATCAACATTATTCGCATCGTCTAAAACGCGATCATGCAACCCAACCATTGCATCATTCGCGTTACCTTTGCGAATAAAACCACCTCCAATTGAATACCAAACTTGCTCGTCAACAGTATTACCTTGAGAATCAAAAGCCACAAACCTCATGCCATTAGGGTGTGCAACCATGCGCTTCCACTTTTCAAAAATCACGTCTGAATCGTAATCAAATTCAATAGTATGACTATGAGCAAGAGTCAAAGTACCAGTTTTCTTACAATATTCGCGAATAGTCATCATGTGTTCTGTATCAACATCGTCAGGTAAATTACCCTCCAAACCTGCAACAGAAGCACGATCCGTGCCATGACCTAAACCTGTAAGAGACAAAGAACCGTACAATGTAACATGAACTCGCGCAACATTATTAAGCTTTCCACTTTCCTTCAAAGAAGTAACAAAAGCGTTCGCAGCGCGCATAGGACCAACAGTATGAGAAGAACTAGGTCCTACACCAATCGAAAACATTTCTAAAATACTGAACACATATACATTGTAAGCATAATTTCAAAGTCACGACACGCAGCGATTCGATATACGTTGCGTTCAACATAAAAATAAAATGCACTACAAAACCCAAAAACCAACTAAAGTTGATAAAAGCTAATAAAAGCTAATCAGCATCTTCATCCATAGAAATATCTGCAGCAGAAATATCAGAAGAATGACTGTTGTCTAACCAACTTACGATTAGTCTGCTAAATAAGTGTAAAAGCATCCACACAACAAAAGCAAACATTACTGCACAAATCATAACAAACATATCGTTCCCATTAGTTGGAATGTGCAAATCAAAGAAATGAGCGACAAACGGTATAAACACACCCACAACACCAGCCAGCGCAAAGCACAACACCATTATTCCACGCCAAGAAAAAATAGGTTTAGAAACAGTAGCTAAAACCACTACACCAAGCGCAAAAACAACAACCGAACAAATACTACGAGTCACATCCAAAGACTTGGCTGCACCAACAATGAGCTTGGAAGCACTCACACCAGAAGCATCTAAACCACGCACCAACATCATAGGAGCAAAAACAGCCGTAACCAACACAGATATAGCAACAGCCACACCATTAGGAAGAGCAAAACGCACAACACGATGCAAAAACCCTGGAATATAACGTCTTGAATTAGGAGCCAAAGCCAGCAAAAACGCTGGAATACCAATTGTTAACGAGCCAATATAAGTTATGTGACGAGGCAAATACGGGAAGTGAAGACCAAGAAGAACAACACCAGCCGAAATAAGTGCAGAATACACAGTTTTAACAAGGAACAATCCTGCAACACGCTCCATATTTGCCATAACCTGACGACCCCTAGCAACCACGTCTGGAAGATGCGAAAAACACGAATCAACAAGCACAACTTGAGCCACAGCCTTAGCTGCAGGAGCAGCATTCCCCATAGCTACACCCAAATCCGCTTCTTTAAGCGCAAGAGTATCGTTAACACCATCGCCAGTCATAGCAACAACATGACCCTGAGCATGCAGAGCCTGAACAATTGCCTTTTTTTGATCTGGCAAAACACGACCAAGAACATCAACATTCTCAAGCACCTGAGAAAGCTGATTAACATCTTTAGGAAGATTCCTAGCATCCATAGCAACAGGCTTAGAATCGCCGGTTAATCCAACTTTTTCAGCCACTGCAGCAACTGTTATAGGATTATCGCCAGAAATAACACGGCATCTAACTCCCTGTTTCCTAAACCATGCGAGCGTTTGTCTAGCATCCGAACGAATTTTCTCCGAACAGCGAACCAAGGCAACAGGACGCGCATTAGAAGAAATAGTAGGAGAATCAGAAAAAGTAGAATCACATGAATCGCTGTCATCTAAAGCAAGGAGAAGCACACGCTCACCTTTTTGAGCATATTCGTTTACACTATGCAAAATACGATCAAACTGCTCATGCGAGCGCATATTAGAATAGTTAGAATCAGAATTGCCGTCAGAACAATCACGAAACTCACGGATCGCACTAACCAAAACTTCTGGAGCACCCATGTACCAAGTTTCAAAACTACCATCTTTATGCTTGTAATTAATAGCACTCCATTTTCTAGAAGACGAGAACGGAAGACGATTATTTATTACGCAGCCAGAGGATACACCCTGATTTTCAACGTTTTTATCATTAAGACCTTTGCTAAAGGTATCTTTACTACCAAGACCTTCCATAATTGCTATACCAGTAGCATTTGGATTTTCTTCATTAGACAAATCAAATAAAGCTTGATTTACAAAACCGCGCAAACCATCATTCAAGTCGAAAGCATCCGCGCTGCTCTGCTTTGCAACATCACTTAAATTGTCATCAAGCAAATCCACGCCTACAAATGCGATTCCACCATCCGTAATAGTGCCAGTTTTATCCAAATTCAAACAATCCACTCGCGCCAAAGTTTCCACAGATTCTAGCTCTTGTATCAGAGTCTTTTTTCGAGCGAGGCGCATAGCAGCAACAGCAAAATTAAGCGAAGTTAAAAGCACAAGACCTTCTGGAATCATGCCAACAACACCAGCGACAGCAGAAACCACGGCACTACGCCAATTGCCAGTCTGCCACGCAAGCGCAAAACCACCAACCTTACTAATCTGAGACCATACAAGCAAAACGCAAAGAGGCACAACAACAATCGTCATCCACTTTAAAATCGTGTTAATTCCGCGGCTCAAATCCGAAATTGTTTTAGTGTAAACCTTTGCTTGAGCAGCCAATCTAGCAGCATAACTGTTTCCACCCACAGCCGTAACACGAGCCAAAGCAACACCAGAAACAGCGGTAGAGCCAGAATATACACGATCCTCTGCAGCCTTACGTACAGTTGCAGATTCGCCCGTAAGCATTGACTCATCCATCTCCAGACCCCAAGATTCAAGCACTTGCACGTCTGCAGGAACCTGGTCTCCAGCACGAACCCATAACAAATCACCAAGCACAATATCGCAATGGTTTATAAAAACGTTCTTTCCGCCTCGTCGCACAATCGACCGCGAAGCCACAAGAATCGAAAGCCTATCAAGCGTGTGTTTTGCACGCAACTCAGTAACAACACCAATACCAGTGTTAATCAAAATAACAAAACCAAAAACGGCATCTTTCCAAGATCCAGTAGCGAGAACAACCACCATTGCTACAAAGATAATCGCGTTAAAAAGTGTAAACACGTTGGCGCGCACAATAGAAAGCACAGACCTAGACGTTCGATTAGTCGTAATGTTAACGTCGCCATTTTCCACAGCATAAGAAACTTCATCTGCATTTAAACCAGATTCGTTAACTTCTGGCAAATCAGGCAAATCCGACATGTCACTTATGTCACACAAATTATCCAAATCACGCATCTGCAGCCTCCGCGAAGTCTCTGGCAAATCTTTCTTAATTACGCTAGTTCTTGTCATTTATAATCACATCCCTGCTGTGAGGCGTATTATCTATTAAGGATCGAACGATTTTTAGAAGAGATGAATGTTGAATTTTTCCCGATTTATCTACATTCGACTTATTATCCCTATTAAACTCAAACAAAGCTTGATTGTCTAAATCCTTGAAAATATACAATTTTGCAGCATACAAAGTTGAATCCTTTGGAGGATTTTTAGGATTCACAAGAGCTACTGGTATTCCAGCAAAACGAGCATATTTAAGCGCATCAATCCAAGATTCACGAGCCTTTGAATCTACATGCGCTCCACCAGCATTGCTTTTAACACCTAAATCTGTAGAATCTGAAGCATCAATATTGATGTTGTTAATCAATATCATAGAAACAGGCTGCTCGGAAGCAGACTTAATCGCATCCCTTGCAGCCTCATTAGCGTTCTTAACATCCGACACAGAAGCATAAGCTGCACTCAAACCAGATTTTTCGCATAAATGAAGAAGCTTGGAATCAAGAGATGCGGATTTTGACCCAACTATAAGTAGCTTGATATCTTCTACGTCAATGCCATCGTGAACTATGTCGTCTGCCTTACCCGTATCCCCAACCGCGTGATTATTAGGCTCACACCCACTCAAAGACGCTACCGCCAATAGAGAAATCGACGCAGCTGCGCATAAACATGTCACGCGTTTAAGTTTATTCATAAGCACGTGCTTTGTTTTGCGCATAAGAGACATAATACTTTTATATCACAAATTGCATATGAAATACTTAAAAGGCGTATTACCATGATGTAACAGTCGTTGCTCTCCTATGTATATTAGATGGAGCTACAAGTATCTCACGATTAGTGCGATTAGAAATAATCTTATTTTGTTTAAATTCAGAATGCTGTTGATTGGATTCACTATCTAGTCTCTGAAGTACTAGTTGAATCGCAGTTTTTGCAACTTCTCTTGGAACAGTTGAAATATTAGTAATAGGCGTTGGGAAACTCTCTGCATAATCATCAGAACAATGTACGATAACCGATAAATCTTTCCCAGGCTGAATATTTCGTTCTTTCAAATACCATAACAACCACTGAGCCACACTAGGCTGACGAACAATAATACCAAGTCTATCATCTTTGTACTTCAATAATCTGTCAGCGCATTCAACAAAACCTGTCCAGTCTGGAGATTTTCTTGGGATTATAGAATACGGAATATTAAGCTTTTCACATTCTTGACGTATGGCCATATGGAACTCGTGAATAAAGAACATGTTTTCAGGCTCTTCAAAGTCTATAGAGTACGGGTTACTCACAGGCTCCCCTATTACAGCAATATGATGATGATTTGTCTCATATAGTTCATCAACTGCCATGCGTCCTGCAATACGAGCATCTAAATCTACGACATCCAAGCCCTGCGCATTTCTAGGTCTTCCAATTAGCACTGTTGGCTGAGTCAATTGGCAAACTACTGGTATACGAGGATCATTAGTCTCAATATCCATAAGGATAAAAGCATCACAAAGTGTCTTATTAGCTAATCTTTGTATACTCTTTGAATCATGTGCAGTTGTGTTAAGAATAACATCATATCCATGTTCTTCAGCATAACGAACTATGGTATCTATGTAAGGAGTAGTTTCATTTGCATCTTTATTGCTACGCATCTCTGCAAATAGTGCAATAATGTTCGTCTTAGATGTTCGAAGAATGCGAGCGCCAGCGTTAGGATGATAGTTAAGTGTGCGCATTGCATTGAGTACACGGTTACGTGTTTCAGGAGCAATCCCGTTTTTATCATTAATAACAAACGAAACAGTTGTTTGCGAAACTCCAGCTAAAGTCGCTACATCTTTACTTGTAGGAGCTTTGTAGGCAAATCCGTCTTGTGAAATTCTCATTGCATTACAACCTATCGCTAAGCAATTACAACCTTTGTACTACTTGCCATCAATCCCAAAATATACAGAATATATAGTATATACAAAATATACTCTACATTTTTTTTGTGAATATTGGAATTCGATCCAACGGCGTATCAACAATGATAGTAGTTGGTCCATCAAAAATAATTTTATCATCACTTTCCCAACTTCCATCAGGAATATAAACAGAACGCTGTTTTTGATATTTATGAAGAGCTGGAGCCACTATAATTCTGTCTCCAAGTAAGAATTGATCAATTATATCTTCACAATGATCGTAGTGGTAAGACATTGGTCGTACTATTGGCTCACCAGTATTAGCAGCATTTAATGCAAACTTTTGTATCGTCGGCAAATGTGCTTCTCTCGTTCTTATAGCACAAATTAGAGCTTTCATATGCTCTTTATCTAAAACACGGTGAGGTAAAGTAGAGAATTGCATCATAGGACATAATGCTGCAATCTGTGCATACCGAATAAAGAAATCTTGATCTATACTATTAGCATTTTGCATAGATTCAATTTCGCCTCCACCAATCATATCTGGACATGTGAATGCGTGACCAATAAGACCTTGAGCTATTATTTCTGGAATAAGCGATTGTAGACCTTCAACCCCCCACGATTGTGGCTTATCTCGTAAGCGCTGCGCTAAAGGCTGACCACCCATTTTCCAACATGCTCTAAACTCGTTGTAAGAGTAGCGCAACCCGAATTTCGCCCATCGCTCACAAAATTCTGCAGACGTCATTGATTCGTATGAAATGTCATCGTTATGACACTCATAAAAATCACCACCATCGAATTTAAACCCATCAACACCTATTTGTCTAAGAGCATCAAGCTTCTCTTCTAACCAAGAGATTGCTTTTGGATGCGACAAATCCAAAACAGCACTCAAGCCATTCCACCATCGTCGTATTGCTGTTTCCCCATTTACACTTCTCAATAAAAGATTTTCTTTTTCCAAATAACGGAAATTTTCAGAATCAGGACTAATGAAAGGCACTAGCCAAAGCATTACACGAAAGCCTTGTTCGTGCAATGAGTCAATCATTTTACGAGGTTTTGGGAAACGCGAAATATCAAATGTCCAATCACCATAATCAGGTGACCATTTGTCATCAATCATAATGATTCCAGATGGCATTCCTAATTCAAGAATCTGACGCGCATAATTTTCTACTTTATTTTGCGTTGGAGCATAAGGCATTTCGATCCAAGTATTATATTGCGGCTTATCAATAAGATCTGCAGGTATACTTCTACCGCTTGGTGGAAAATATTTATTGCAAGCATACTTATAAGCATCAGATAATTTATCCCCAACTTTGGTAAACGTTAGAGATGATGAATGTTCTATCGATAGAGTTCTATCTGCGAATGTAAATTTGAAAGGTTCTTTGCACCATACATATCGTCCACACGTAGATATTAGTAGCGGAGAAGATTGATTTGAGGCTTCAGGAACTTCTCTTAGTTTTTGAGTCCATTCAGACAAATCTCTTGTAAATACTTGTTTCCCAAATGGTTCATATATCCCATCAATTACTGTTCCACCCCACCAGCGCTCCCCTTCGAGCAACCTAATTGTGGTTACAAATTTATCGACTACATTTGAAACTACATCTGTTTTTGTTGCGTCTGCTGTGTTTAGCACATCCATTGTGCGACTAATTTCCACGTTCATCTTGCATCCTAAAAAATATTATCTGTATACATTCAATTATTACTAATACGTATTATTACTATAATATTAATAATGGATATTGTCTAATATATATAAAATATTCTTTATCCATACAAGTTTATCCTGCTCATAAATAACGAAATCCCTTAATAAATCACTATTTTTACGCTTGTTATATATCTTTTTAAAAACACATATAACTATATTTAAGTTGCATTTTTATAAGATATGTGTCATACTGTACCTATCAGTACTAATACGTATTGAAAAGATGGTAGAAGATTTGCTATCACAAAGAAAGGAAATCACAATGAGGTGTGGGTTTCGAAATGTAAAGCGCACGGCGGTGGCACTGGTGACACTCGCCACAGTGTTATTACCATTGGGAGCATGTGGCAATGGAAATTCTGCTGGAAAAGTATCTATTTCGTTTTATTCTTACTTCAAGAAAAATCAGATAGGCAATGTAATTTCAGCATTTCAAAAAGCACATCCAAATATTAAGATTGATGCGCAATATGGTCAAAATTCAACGCAATACATCCAAACTCTGCAAACTCGACTAGCTGGCGGCACTCCTCCGACGATTTTCAATTTAACAATGGATAACCGCACTGACATAATGCAATCTGGTCAAGCTCTGGATATTTCAGGATCAAAATTCTTCTCTGGAATTGATGAATCAAACTTCAAGCTATTCCAACACAACGGTAAAACATATGGCATGCCAGTTTCTGCTTGGGTTGGTGCAATGTTTTACAATAAAGATATTTTGAAGCAAGCTGGATACACTGAATTCCCTAAGACATGGGACGACTTTATTACTATGGGCAAGAAGATTAATGATTCTGGTAAAGTCGCATTCTTGGAAGATTTTAACACACAGCCATCTGGCACATTCGAGGCATTATTAGCAAGTAAATATGCTTCTGACAAAAACGATAAGCAAGACGAAGTAATCTGGAACGGATCTTCAACATTTAGTAAAGAGTGGACTCCAGCATTGAGCGAATGGGCTAAAGCTATAGACGCAAAAGTCATTCCTCATAAGAGCATTGGCCTAACAGCAGATCAGGTAAAGCAAGAATTTGTCACTGGAAATCTTGCAGTTATGCGTTCTGGTCCTTGGGATTTGGCAGATGTAAAAGCCTCTGGAATTAATTTTGGTGTTGCCCCTATGCCTTCTTATAAGAATGGAGAGAAGTGGATTAATGGTGGTCCTGACCAAGGATTCGCTATTGCAGCTAAAGCATCTAAAGCTCAGCAAGAAGCAGCAAAAACATTCTTAGCATATTTGAACAGCAAGGATGGTCTTAAGACGTTCACAACAAATGCTGGAACTTTGTCATTATCTGATAAGTATCGCGCAGATCCTCCTGCTGAACTTGCTGGAGTTATTAAAGATTATTTCCAAAATAACAAATTCTACTGGGTGAACTTCTCCAAGTCTCCTAGCGCAATGATGACAGAAATGGCATCTCGTCAACAAGAGCTAGTTCAAGGAAAAATCACTCCAAAAGAATTCACTAAGTTGTTAGACGATAAATGGAATTCGATGAAATAGTATAAGCAGAATGGGTTGCACTCTGAAATTTTAAATCAGTAAAATCTGTTACAGAGTGCAACCCGTTTTCATTGACGAGAGTAATTTGCATCTGTAATCCTGTTAGCAATAGCAGATTTGTAGATCATAGAGGGGGCATTACTATGAGGTGTTCACCAAACAATAACAGCAATTCTGAGCAAATAAGACATAAGTTTTCTGTATCTTCAGCTGCCTTTAAAGATAATTTAACTTCATTTTGGTTCCTATTGCCAATAGTGATTATTTTTATTGTGTTAACTTTAATTCCTTTAATGCAATCAATTTTTTACTCATTTACTGATTTCAATGGCTACGATTTAAATTTTCACTTCATCGGCTTGCAAAAGTATCAACAAGTCTTTTCTGACACATCATTACTTTCAGCATTAATTTTTACATTGATGTATTCATTCATCGTTACCATCGTAGTTACATGTCTGGCAATTCCTCTAGCCGTTGTTTTAAATCAAGCAATGATTGGTAAGAGTTTTTTGCGATCATTATTCTTCTTCCTAGGAGTACCAGCACAAGCGGTAATTGGTCTAATTTGGCAATACATTTTTTCTCCTTTAGATTCTGGAGTCGCCAATCAAATTTTACACACATTTGGCTTACCTTCTATTCAATGGCTTTCTCAAGATAACTGGGCACGTTTTTGCGTAATGTTCGTAGCAGTATGGATGCAAGTTGGATGGCATGCTACTTTATACATCGCATGGCTTCAGGCAATTCCAGCAGATCTCTATGAACAAGCGAGAGTAGATGGTGCGAATGGTTTACAGCGATTCGTTCATATAACTTTGCCACAGTTAATTCCAGGAATGGTTGTTTCAACATTTTTATTGATGACAACTGCTTTGAAAATATACGACTTACCATACACATTGACCGCTGGAGGTCCTGGTCATTCCACAAATACCATAACTCAAGCGATAATTATGCGCGGCATGGGACAATCTGACGTTGGTTTAGCATCAGCATTATCTACATTATTCACGATTGCTTGCGTAATTGTTATTGCAATCCAAATGAAGGTATCAAGCACAGTTGCAAGGAGATTCCAATAATGAATAAGCGTCACAAAATCGTATCTCAAACAGTTCGAACTATAGTTGTTTGGACAATTGCTCTAATATGCGCTGTTCCCCTGTACTACGTTGTAATTAGTTCATTCAAAACACCTATCGACATGATTAAACACCCATTGCAGCTACCAACACAATGGTTATGGAATAATTACATAGATGCGTTTGCAGATGGAACAATAATTCAAGCATTTATAAACACAATTATTGTGACTGCTGTTGCTGTTATTTTGCAAGTATTAATTGGATCACTTGCAGCTTATGGTGTAGTACAGAAAAAATCTATTTTTACTATGATTATTGGGTCAATCCTAATGATTACATTTGCAATACCAGTACAAGCGACTTTATTGCCTTTATACCGTATGGAATCTTCAATAGGTTTAACAGATACTCTTACAGGTCTTGTAGCACTATATATGGGTAGCTGCGTCTTTTGCTATTTCCTTATTGTTGGCTATATGAAAGCTCTTCCACAAGAATTATTTGAAGCAGCAAAAATTGATGGCGCAGGACCATTCCGAATATATTGGACTATAGTTCTGCCTCTTATACGTCCAATTATTGTAGCCGTAGTTGTTTTCCAAACAATGGGCACTTGGAATGACTTTCTTTTACCAAGCGTGTTCTTATCATCAACAGACAAACAGACTGTTGTCTTACAGGTTTACAATGCTGTACAACAATTCACAACAAACTGGCCTTTGTTCATGGCGACGACTGTATTAGCTTTAATTCCAGTGTTTATTTTCTTCTGCTTCTGCCAGAAGTGGATAGTTTCTGGTCTTTTAGCTGGATCAGTAAAGGGCTAAATATTTATAGCTAAATGTTTTTACATAATTAGGATAATCAATGAAGATAATCAATTTTAATAAAAAGTGCATGCGCATATTTTCTGCTATATGTATAAGTACATGTGTTGTACAAAGTAACTGGTTTTCGGTGGCAAACAGTTTAGAAATCAATTCTAAGCATAGTCGTACATTTGAGAATAGAGACACTGTACTTGTTAATATTTGATACAAATCACATATTAAAAGATTGATGCGCTTTCGACTATAAGCAAAAACATTGATTACATAAGTGTTGCATAATATACGCGAAGTATTGCGCACTTTATACCAGATTTGACCTAATTTACGTTCATACTAAAGGAATATTTTCCCAAGTTTGTTTACCATTTGAGCAAATACGACAACAAACGTGGGCAACAATACACAAACACAGGCAAAGACGTTAGCGCACTTAAACCGCGCTAACGTCGAAACACACCCTACGCCATATTCACCCCATAGCACGTACAAATACAAGTAAAAAATGACCTGCATAAGTGCATACGGTTATAAACTAGTCAGCCATACAGGTTACGAGAATAAAAAAGTTGCTCAGCTACAAGCAAAAAGCTATAAAACCGAGCAACCAATTTACACTGCTAAAACTGCTTACTTATTTTTGCGCAATCCACCACGACGAGCAGCAAATAGCGCTCCAGCAGCAGCGAGAAGCGATGCCAGCAGCCCAGTAGGAGCAACAACAGAACCAGTATTCATGCCACTGATTTCTCCACGCTTATTACTATCACTACTCATTTCAGCATTCGAATAAGCACGCATACCAGCAGACTTAGAATTCTTAATAACCTGAGCACGAACCTCATCACGAACCTGCGAAGCACGAGACTTAGCAGCAAGCAAAGCCTTACGCGCAGCACTCAGCTTCTCAACAGCAGCATTCACTTGTTCCTGAGTGCTATGAGGATCGGCCGCTACCTTTTTAGCTTCCGCCAAAGCACTATCAACATTAGATTTTGCCTTAGAAACATCAATATCCGCCTGCTTAACAGCTGGAGAATTCTCTACACCAGAATCGATATTTGCATCATGTGATCCATTATCATTGGATGCATTATCTTGCTTAGCAGCAGAACTGCTGGTGACACCATTACCACTATTTGTACTCTTGCTAACATTCCCTGAATTAATAGAATTGCTAGAGTTATCATCCACATTGTTCTGCTGCGAACCATTGGCATTATCGCTAGATTGCAAATCGGATTCAGCACCCTCGATCTGCAAATGCAACTCGCCCTTATCTACAATAGCTGGCGCATTATCATTCACACCAAAACCAGAATCACGAGTTTGCTCTGGAGTTGGAGTTGTATCGGGAGTTGGAACTGGAACAGGCTTTTGCTCAAACTCTGGATTCACAGGAATAACTGGAGACAGAGACTGAACAGGAGCTACACCAGTCAACGCATTCTTAGCCCGCTGGAGCTTCTTCAAAGCAGAATCAACAAGAGCTTGACGCTCTGATTGAGTCTTAGAAGCAAGATCTTTACCAGTACCAGATATATCAGCCAACTTTGAAACGAGATCTCGCGCATCTTGCAAAGCATCATTATATGCAGTCTGTTTATCCGAAGTGTCATAGAGGTACGCAGAAGACATTCTCACAGTGCCTTCAAGAGCAATCTCTTCCTGCAAAGCACTAATATCAGCACCATTCAACGAAGATGCAGCAGTCTGAAGATTCTTCAAAGCATTGTCAACAGCACTCTGCTTATCCTCAGGAGACTTCTGAGACTTATTGTTCTTCGCTTCACTCAAAGCATTCTGAGCTTCGATAAGAGCCTGATCAAAAGTAGTCTGCTTATCTTTATCAGCATTCTTATACTGCGGCTTATCCTTTATATCAGTATCCTTAGTAACTTCAGACTGCAGCTTAGATGTATCAACAACGCCATCCAGCTCGTTCGATGCAATTTCAAGATTATCCTTAGCAGTCTTTATTGCCTGCTCAGTCTTACCATTAGGGTTCTTCAAGATTTCTTCAGCAGCTTTCAGAGCCTTATCAAAATTATCTCGCTTATCTTGATTGGCATTCCTGTAAGACACTTTAGACTTCTTAGTATTGGCATTATCAACAGCGTTATGCAAATCAGAAATATCATGACCATCCAAACCATCGATAGCTTTGGTAAGCTTATTGATAGCATCAGAAATTTCCTTCTCTGTTGCACCAGCTTTATTTACGATATTTTCTGCAGAAGCTATAGCGTCATCAAGCGCTTTACTATTGGTATTAGAAGCATTCTTATAAGCAGGAGTATCCTTCTTACCTTTTGCCTCCGTAAGCTTTCCTGTCAACTTAGTCTTGTCAACACCATCAAGATTACTAATAGCATCATTAAGTTTATTTAATGCTTCATCAATAGCTTTCTGCTTTTGCTCAGGAGTGTTCTTTGACTTATCCTTCTTAGCGTCAGCAAGAGCAGACTCAGCGCGATTGAGAGCCGTATCAACAGCTTGCTTCTTTTCTTGAGAAGCATTCTCATACTTAGGATCGCCATCAGATTTAGGATCAGTTGTTGACTTCCTCATTTTCTTTGCTTTTTCTACAGCAGCTTCCAAATCAGAAGTTTTAACCTTACCATTAAGATCGTTAAGTGCCTTATCCAAGTCGTCTTTTGCTTTACTGATCTCAACATCTGATGCGCCAAGCTTCTTTTCGATTTCCTCAGCATATTTTAACGCTTTATCAAAAGCAGATTTCTTATCTTCTGACGCGTTATTGTAAACAATTTCAGATTTCTTTGAATTTGCTTTCTTTATGGCATCATTCAAATCAGATTTATTATGACCATCAAGAGCATCAATTGCTTTGCTTAACTTAGATTCAGCCTCATTAATAGACACCTGTGAAGCATCTTTTTGGTCATAAACTTTCTTTGCATTAGACAGAGCAGTATCAAAATCATTCTTCTTATCTTTAGAAGCATTCTCATACTTTGGATTCTTCTTTATAGAAGAATCATCTTTACCCTGCTTATTCTTGCCTTGCCATTCATAAGCGGTCTCAATTTCACGCTGAAGCTTTGACTTGTCAACAGTATTACCACCGAGATCCTTAACAGCATTTTCTAATGTGTTCTTAGTCTCATCAACCTTGGCACCATCAGCATTCGTACCCTTAGTTAGATCAACAAGAGTAGATGCATTTGTTAATGCAGTGTCAAAAGCATTCTTCTTAGATGTATCCTTGTAGCCATCAGACTTCTTAAGAGTTTCTTTCTGTTTATTGACCAAATCAACAAGAGTCTTAAGATCACTCATCTTCTTGTCAAGCTCTTTAGCCTTAGCAACAACAGCAGTGATGGCAGTCTTAGCCTGATCAACAGTCTTCAAATTATCGCTGGTAGGATCAGTTTCAACATCATCAATTTTCTGCTTCAAAGCATCCTTTTGAGCTTTGTTAAGATTCGTGAGCTTATCTACATCAGATTTAGCATCACTCTTAGCTTTATTTAACTCAGCTTCCTCAAGAATACCCTCAACTTCTCGCAAATCATTAGCTTTATCAATGCGATTATTTAGATCTGTAGCTTCTTGATCAGTAAGATCACCTTTCTGCTTCAGATCAGCAATCTTCTTCTTAGCTGCAGCTTTAGCATCCTCAAACTCAGCTTTGTTGAGAATCTCTGCAACTTTATCAAGACTATTTGCTTTATCAATATCACCCTGATACTTCTGCTTTTCAGTATCATTAAGATTAGTAAGCTTACCGATAGTATCCTTAGCAGCTTGCTTAGCAGTATCAAGACCATTATTATTACTGTTATCAGCATCAGTCTGATTCTGATCGCCCTTTAGTGTAGCAGCATTTTTGGCTTTGTTTACACCATCAGTATCCTGAGCCGCATTAACTTTCTTAATAAACTGCTCTTTGTCCTCAGGCTTAAGTTTGTCGTTCTTGCTAATTTCATCAATAGCAGACTGCTTTTGCTTCTCAAGCTCAGCTTTCTTCTTAGCTTCTTCAGCCTTGCCTGTGTCTTGCTGCTCCTGTTGATTCTGAGTTTGTATATCAGTATCAACCTTCGTATTATCTTTCTGCTGCTGCTGTTTCTGTTGTTGCTCAGCCTGCTGATCAGATTGTTGCTGCTGCTTATTATGCTCTTCCTGTTTCTTTTGATCCTGATCCTTTTGGAACTCGTTTATCTTCTCACGGATCTTTTCAGGATCAGTCTCATTACCAATCTTCTTTTTGAGTTCTTTCTTCTGATCTTCAGGTAAACCAAGATTATCCTGAGCATTCTCAATCTGCTTTTGAGCATCTTTCTTTTTCTTCTCATCTTGACCATGCTTATCAGCAGACTTAATAATCTTGTCTAAATCGTCTGGCTTAGCAATCTTGTTGATTTCACTTTGATGTTCTTGCTTAAACTTATTGATTTCTTCATCATTTAAGCCATTCTTCTTAAGAATCTTGTCAATAAGATCATTAGCTTCTTTCTTAAGTTCTTCAGGCTTAGGAGCGGCAGCATTAGATACAAAGCAATCGTTCTTAGTAAGACTGAATGCTAAATCAGAACCACCATATTTACTAGATTTTCTAACTTCAATGGAGTCGCCTAAATAAATTGTTACAATTCCATCTTCACCACCAAATCCACCTCTAACCAATTTAAGATTAGATCCATTTTTTTCAATCCACTGTCCACTATATCTGTAAAGTTGCATTCCATTACCTATACTGTCACCAGTAGTGGTAAGTTTATTCAGTAAGCCATCAGTCTTAGTTATAAAATCTGTAGTTATTTCAGCATTTCCTGATTTAACTTTCCAATTATCTTGAATGAACTTTATGACAAAACTATTCCAATCAGCAACCTGCGGCTTATCCTTATCGTTAATAGCAATCTTAGTGATGTTGTACTTGTAACCATTATTATTTTTTGTTTCAGTTTTTGGCTTTTCTGGATTACCATTGGTATACGCCAACTCAGAATAGTCGAAGGTAGAAGTTGAATCATCACTAAACTTAACAGTCATAATATGCTTATCATTATCAAATGTGATAGCACTATTTTCATTATTACCTTTTAGCTTGCTTTTAAGACCATTATTGGCTGTTAATATAGCTTTTCTAACTTTATTCTGTTCTTCCTCTTTTAAACTCTTAGCATTATCAACTGCTGTACGAGCTGGAAGTGTAATATTCGTCAAATCAGCGAGTGGCTTACTTTTATACACCATCTTGCTGCCATCGAGCTTATCATTAGACTTATCAGTATAAGTGATAGTTACATCACCATTACTACTAACAGAAATAGCTTTTTTCTTAGCATCGTCTGTATTTGGATTTACTATAGCATCCATGAATTCTTTGTTAGATTGATTAATTTCATAGATTTTTTCTAACAATGTTTTTTGTTCAGATGCGGACAAATTACTTGGATTTCCAACTGCCATTGGCACTGGATAGTAAGGGGTAAACTTATCCGCAAGTGAACGCTGCTTCTTTACAAGATACTGGCCTTCAATTGTCTTAGTGGAAGGAGTGCCAATTTTATCATCAAACGTGATAGTCGCTTTACCGTTACCATCAACAGTTACACTCTTGATATTTTTATTCTGATTAGCATTCTTAATAGCATTTTCAACTTGCGTCTTCTCTGTTGAATCAAGAGAAGACGCATTCTTCACAGGAGTCAAAGCTGGATACGTAATTTTTGTGCGCTCTGACAATGGCACGTAGCGCTTAGTTAGATTCTCCTTAGAAATAGTATCCTTAGAGTCATCTTTGTACGTAATAGTCGCGCTACCATCATTATTAACTTTTACAGCCTGTTTGAAAGCCGCTTCAGTTTGAGTCTGTTCCATACCTTTAAGCTTTTTCAACACATCGGTATTACTCTTATTAGCATCCCACAGCTTTGTAAGAACATTATCCTTTTCGTCTTTCGTAAGACTCTTGCCATATTTCGCAGAATCAACCTCTACCTTATCATTTGGATAATTAAGCTCTAACTCCTGAGCATACTTTGGTAACGTTGGAGCAATCTCAACTTTGCCAACAGTGTAATGCCAGTTGCCCATCACCTGGTACACACCTGCAGCAAACTTTAAAGGCTCCGTTTTATCTTTCAGTTTGATAACAAAGCTAATCTTAGATTTTCTATTGCCCCTACTCTCCCAGTTAATAATTAGTGCACTCGTATCGTTCATATATGCTGTAGAAGTATTGTAAGTATCACCTGAGTTGTCATAACCGCCGGCTTCACCAGTCATCCTCTTCCAGTTATTCTCAAACTCAGTTTTCTCCGTATTCTTACTAAACCAGAAACGGCTTGCAGACTGATTCCAAGCATCCTTTCCATATGTTGCACCTGTTTGTTTGGAACCGCCATCACCAGTCAACTGTTCATCTTTATGCAAAGTAACTTTATTATCTACAATGTCAACATCCTTAGGCACGCTCGCCCACCAGAATGGTCGACCACCCCACCATTCACCCTGAGAATTAAACTGGTATTCGACCTTGTAATACTGTCCGTAAGTTTCTCTATCAGCCTTATTCTTATCAGTTACCTGATTCTTATCGCAAGGAAGTGCTTTAATATCAACATACCTCTGCGCCTTTGTAGAAGAATCACGATTCGCATACCTATAGCTGCCGTCAGGCATATTCACGCCATTAGCCCATGCATGGTTAGATGGCAATCCTGCTCCACATGCAAGCAAACTTGCTAGCACTGCTGTTAAAGCAATTTTAGGAAGTACAGAGACCCTTCTAGAAGAAGTTGCCTCAAAGTTTGTAGACGTAATCGATTTCGCCATTGAATCGATAACAGAATTATCTAGGTACGAAGATTTTGTGCACTTTTTAGATATGGATATGTGTTTCGCGCTATTTTGTTTACTCGTCATATACTTCACCCTTTTAGGACGTCTATACTTTTCGACTTTTTGCATCACAGGCAAATATTTGTTCATAAAATGTAGAATAACTAACAAAACAAAGCACAGAGATAGCAAATTGCCAATTAGAGTAATCTACCCCCCCCCCCCGTGGAAAAATTCAATAATTTTGAGAGAATTTGTTGAGTGATTTTAATCACAGATTTATATTATTTTTTAAAAAATTACTGATTTTCCTTACTAAACATTAACAAAATAAGGTTTACACAAATTTTCGCTATATATTTTTTATTAATGATATTGATAAGCATAAGCTATACACGACATGCCGTTACACTCGAATACAAGTAAACTAACGCGGGATAAGAAAAACACTACAAGATAATCAAAATCACGTAAGAATATTCCCGCATTTGTTCCCTTTTTGAGCAAAATAGAAACAAACACGGGAGACGCGACCTGCATGAGCTCTTAAAGCGTAGCGCGCGAACGACATGATGTACTTTGCACCAGATTCACCCCAACTCGCGCACTATAGCACTCTAGAAATAGCAAATTTTCAGGAGATCACCTATTAACAAACTTGCTGTATGCATCCTCATCTGCAACGACATCAAGCTCACCAATCCAAATAAACGGATCAGTAGCCTTGCAAAAACCATACTTAAAGAAATAAAGACCATCGCTAACATCAAGTGAGAACACACCACCCATGTTAAAGTACTTCATTCCAAGCTCATGCGCCCACTGAATCAAATCCCATATAGACAAATACCCTGGGCTCACCTTGCCCTGCATGGTCGCAGTAGCACCATACATGTACCATAATTCACCGTTATAAGGCAAACCAATCATGCACGCAATAGTCTTACCCTCATAGTCCGTGCTATAAATTCTCATTTCTGGATAAGCTGCAAGCAATCTCTCAAAATACTCTTTAGGTCTGTATGTAATACCGTGTCTTTTTGCCATAATCTCAGTAAGCTCATAGAACTTGTCAATATCTTCCTGAGAACGACTCCACCTAGATGTAACGCCAGCTTTTAAAGAAGCCCTTATGTGCCTTCTTGTCATCGCACTAAACCCAGCAAGAAGATCATCCGTAGACTTACCCTCAAGGTCTAGCATCATCTCATATCGAGGATTGGAGAAAGAGTGAAGTTTTTCCCCATCGCTCCTAAAAGTAAAACCTTGCTCTCTATACTTCTTAACAAGATCTTGATCGTTTTTAACGCAAGGATCCATTCGTAGCAAAAATGCATTGTACTTTTCAATAAGAGGCTTAGCTTCTTCAATCAGCTTCTTAGTGGTTTCTATATCATAAAAATCACTTACTGGTCCATGAGGAGCATAGAGGAACATTTTATCATCAACAGCTTTTATGCCGAGAACAGACATTGCTGCTGTAATCTTACCGTTTTCTTCTAGATAAACGTATTCACTAATCCAGTTGCTTTTCACATCTGCCCAACGCATATCTTGCATAGCGTTTCCATAAGGCGAATGTTTTATGAATTCCTCATACTCTTGGACTTTAGAAGAATCATTTTTATCAAGTATCGGCATTTGTTCTCCTTTTTAGCTCAATACGTGATTTTAATTCAGTTTTACTCTGATAGCACGAGTTATACGCGATTTAGCGAGTAAGCTTACGATGCAAGCGATGAGGACGAGCAGCTTCTTCACCAAGGCGTGCGATCTTATTTTCTTCGTAAGCTTGGAAGTTACCTTCGAACCAGTACCATTTTGCAGGATTCTCATCGTCGCCTTCCCACGCAAGAATATGCGTGGCAACGCGGTCAAGGAACCAACGATCGTGGCTCACCACTACAGCGCAACCTGGGAAGTCAAGCAAAGCGTTCTCTAAGCTTTCAAGAGTCTCAACATCTAAATCGTTAGTAGGCTCATCAAGCAGCAGCAAGTTGCCGCCCTGCTTAAGAGTTAAAGCCAAATTCAAGCGATTACGCTCGCCGCCAGAAAGCACGCCCGTAAGCTTCTGCTGATCCGAACCTTTAAATCCAAAGCTTGCAACATATGCGCGAGTAGGGATTTCAACGCCTGCAACTTCAATAAAATCAAGTCCGCCTGAAACAGCTTCCCACAAGTTCTTATTAGGATCCAATCCTGCACGATTCTGATCCACGTAAGAAATCTTCACAGTATCTCCAACTGTAAGCTCTCCACCAGAAAGTGGCTCCAAGCCAACAATCGTCTTGAAAAGCGTAGACTTACCAACGCCGTTCGGACCAATCACGCCAACAATGCCGTTACGCGGCAAAGTAAACGACAAATCGTCGATTAACACGCGATCTCCAAAAGCCTTGTGAATATGCTTCGCTTCCAAAACTTGCGATCCCAAGCGTGGACCTGCAGGAATTTGAATCTCCGAAAAATCAAGCTTCTTGGAATTGCGTGCCTCTTGCTCCATTTGGTCGTAACGCTCCAAACGAGCCTTATTCTTGGCCTGACGTGCCTTCGGCGAGCTACGCACCCAATCAAGCTCATTCTTTAAGCGCTTAGCAAGCTTGGCATCCTTAGCACCCTGGATTTCCATACGCTTAGCCTTGGTTTCCAAGTAAGTGGTGTAATTGCCCTTGTATGGGTAAAGCTGACCACGATCCACCTCGCAGATCCACTCTGCTACGTTATCCATAAAGTAGCGATCGTGGGTTACAGCAATAACAGCGCCTTCATACTTGTGTAAGAACTGTTCCAACCAAAGAATAGACTCAGCATCCAAATGGTTTGTAGGCTCGTCCAGCAGCAGCAAATCTGGTGCTTCAAGAAGAAGCTTGCACAGCGCCACTCTACGCCTTTCTCCACCAGAGCACACAGAAACAGGCGAATCTGGATCTGGGCATTGCAAAGCATCCATCGCCTGCTCAAGCTGAGAATCCAAATCCCAACCATTTGCAGCATCAATCTCTGTTTGCAACTTGCCCATTTCTTCCATCAATGCATCAAAGTCAGCATCTGGATTTGCCATCTCTTCGCCGATTTGGTTAAAACGCGCTACTTTTTGCGCAATCTCACCAAATGCCATCTTAATGTTTTCGCCAACCGTCTTCGTTTCATCTAGAGGTGGCTCCTGCTGCAAAATTCCAACGGTATAACCTGGCGTAATCGAAGCCTCGCCGTTTGATACATTCTCCAAACCAGCCATAATCTTCAGCAACGTTGATTTACCCATGCCGTTAGGCCCTACAACGCCAATCTTTGCGCCTGGTAGGAAGCTTAAGGTAACGTCGTCTAGAATCACGCGATCCCCGTAAGACTTGCGTGCCTTAATCATTTGGTAAATAAATTCAGCCAAAGTAATATACCATCCTTAAAAATTGAATTTAAATTGAATTAAAATTAAATTATTACAGCAGATTTTTAAATTTTAGGTTTGTGTTTATGTTTTGTATTTCGGTTTTATACTTATATTTTTAAATTTTATATTTTAAATAATTTTAAATCGCAGCAGCTGACTGTGCCCTGTCGGAAGTACCACTTGATGCATCCGCACCATCTTCTGGAGGAAGCTGGCACATCCACTCACCCACAATACCAATAATCATGTCTACAAGACATACTATTCCAGCTATAATGCATTCACGAATAATGTTGGAATAGAGCGGAATATTTGCATGCGGCCAACACATGAATAGTTGCCCAGCATACCAGCCAGTTAGAATCGCTCCAGCCATTCCAAGCGCTTTTGCAAGCATAAGAGCTGCAACAGCAAGCTGCATATTTAAATGCTTATGCTCCTCTGGCTTTGCAGTAACATACTGATGCGTCTGCCAAGTAAGAATAAAGGTAACTATTCCACCAATTGTCATAAACGCAAGAACAACCCACGGCGCACCAGAAAGCGATATTGCGCTTGATTCCGTAATAGACACCAGGAATGCGCCGAATACAAATCCAAATAGCACCCCGAGTACAAAGTACCACCAAGGCGTGCGGTAAGCTTTCATCAACACTCTCCCATAATCCAACGTTCTGAATAAATACCGACTCGCGCTGCATCTGGTGCAAACGCAAGTTTGTACGCAAGTGGTTCTCCGTCAATTGAAGCATCTGGCTCAATTTGCATCCATGGCTCCAATTGTGCAGCATTTAGCTGTGAACCAAGCCTATCTGAATCCATAGTCTTTGTGTTTGAACTATCAGATCCGTATTGCCTCGTGCCTAAAATTCTCAATCGCAAATTTTGTTCTTGAGAAATTTGCATTTCTTTGATCTTAAGCGCTAAATCATCTTCTACCATTGTACTAGATACCACTATTATTGCAGAATATTCTTCGCCTTTATCAGAGCTTACCTGATATAACGCCGAAACGCCGTCTAATTGAGTTGAAATAGGTTCTTTCGATTGCTCCAAACTCGTGATTACATCTAGCATGGCGAATTTTGTTGACTCTGATTTTTCTCCCTGCATTGACACTACTGCAGTTGTGATAATTGGATTATAGCCAGATTGGCTATAGACAGAATCTAAAGAAGAATTAGAATCGCTGGTTGCTTGCGACTTATCTTTAGACTCATCTTTCGAAGTCTCATCTTGTAATTTTTCCCTCTGCTCAGCCGCAAAAAGCGACGCGTCCGTAGGATTCGCCAATCCAAAAATCTGCGATGTTTCCACATCGTCTGCAACCCTACGAATCGTAATAGACACGCCATCTGCATTAGGTAAATCATAAGAAGCATCGTTAAAATCAGCTTTAAACTGCGCATTAACAGTAATCTCTGCCTGTTTAACAAGCCAAGATTTCATAGCTGAATCCAGTAGCCTTCCAGCCGTAAGCTCCAAACAAATCGAAGAATTCTTAGCAATATCATCATCTTGAACACACGAGTCCAAAACGCGGCTAAGTCTTTTAGAAATCTGGGCAATATCAACCGTTTGGGTAGAGTCGCCAGCAACCGCTGCCCTCAAATCTAAACTCAAAACAGCATCAACACTAAGGCGAGTATATAAGCCAATAAAAGCATCAGTATCACTAGGTTTAATACCACTTAACTTAATTGTGTCCATAATCGCCTCCCAAAAATATTATACGCGCGATGCTTTGCATAATCGCTAAACACCGCGCGTAAAATTGTTAAATTAAATTATTATTTAAATTAAATTATTATTTTAGACTTTTATCTTCATCTGTAGAATCAGCTGGCGACTTATCCTCAGTATTATCCTCAGTATTATCCTCAGTATTATCCTCAGTATTATCCTTAGAAGAATCACCATCAGAGGCATCATCCTTAATAACACCAATATTTCGCTTCAAGCTTTCTGGAATCTCTACAGGAGGAAGAGGCGAATCTGGACGATCCGAATTAGAAAGCCACAAATCGCGCTCTGGAGCCTTACGAATCTTAGAGAAGATTTGCTCAAGCTCTTTCTCGTTAAGCGTTTCCTTAACAAGAAGCTGACGAACCAACTCATCCAAAACATCACGATTATTATTAATAATCTCCCACGCCTCAGTGTGAGCCGTTTCAATCAACTTGTGAACTTCTTCATCAATCACTTCGGCAGTTTTATTAGAGAACTTACGCGATTGCAAAGAATCCAAAGAACCAGAAGAATCCTGATCAGCGTCCATCCACTTTACGGCACCAAGCTTAGAGGAGAAACCATATTCAACAACCATCTTACGAGCGATTGCTGTAGCTTTTTCAATATCGTTAGAAGCGCCAGTAGTTGGATCGTGGAACACAACCTCTTCCGCAGTACGGCCGCCCATAGCATACGCCATTTGATCAAGCAACTGATTTCGAGACTGAGAATAGCGGTCGCTAGTTGGCATAACAGCCGTGTATCCAAGAGCGCGTCCACGAGGCAAAATCGTAACCTTAGTAACAGGATCCGTGTGATGCAAGGCAGCAGCAACGAGCGCGTGACCACCTTCGTGATAAGCCGTGTTGCGCAACTCATCCAAAGCCATGCCCTTAGACTTCTTTCTAGGGCCAGCTTGAACGCGATCAATCGCCTCGTCAATAGCGCGATTGTCAATAAGCTGAGCGCCAGAACGAGCGCAAAGCAAAGCCGCTTCATTAAGCACATTAGCCAAATCCGCGCCCGTAAAACCAGGAGTTCGAACAGCAACCATATGAAGATCAACGTCTGGCACAAAAGGCTTGCCTTTAGCGTGAACCTTAAGAATCGCCTCGCGACCTTCCAAATCTGGGGCTTCCACAGCAACCTGACGATCAAATCGTCCTGGTCGCAAAAGCGCAGAATCAAGCACATCTGGGCGGTTCGTAGCAGCGATAATAATCAAGTTAGTGTCGTTATCGAAGCCGTCCATCTCCACAAGCAGCTGATTAAGCGTTTGCTCGCGCTCATCGTGGCCGCCTGTCATACCGCTACCGCGGCGTCGTCCAACTGCATCAATCTCATCAATAAAGATGATTGCTGGAGCGTTCTTCTTAGCCTCATCGAATAGCTCGCGCACGCGAGAAGCACCAAGACCAACAAACATCTCAACAAAGTCCGAACCAGCCATAGCATAGAACGGCACACCAGCTTCGCCTGCAATAGCACGCGCAAGAAGAGTCTTACCTGTTCCTGGAGGGCCATAAAGCAGCACACCGCGCGGAATACGCGCGCCCAAAGCCTTGTAGCGAGAAGGATCCTTAAGGAATTCCTTAATTTCCTCAACTTCTTCTACAGCAGACTGTTCACCTGCAACATCCGCAAACTTAGTCTTAGGTGTTTGACCTTCCAAAAGCTTTCCGCGTCCACGGCCGCCACCCATTCCAAGCATTCCGCCGCCAGCGCTTGCCATTCTGCCAAACATGAACCAAACAAGCCCAAGCAGAATCAAAATCGGCAGCATAGATGTGATCAGATAAGAAATTATGCTAGAAGACTGCATGCTAACAGTCCAACCATTAACTGGCTTAGCTTTTTCGATATCCTGAACAACAGTCTTACTCTGAGCAATCGTATAGTAGAATTGCACGTCTTTTCCATAATCGTGCTTCTGCTTATCGCGCTTATCGAGCTTAACATACTTCTTGTCAAGCGTAAGCTTTACAAGCTGTTTGTTGTCAATAACCTCCACATAATTTGCACTACGCTTATGAAGCAACTCCAAGCCATCTTGCGTATCAATTGTCTGTGTACCGTTATGCACAAACATCTGGAATCCTGCTACAGACAATATCACAAGAAGAACAATCCAAGTCCAAGGAGATTTAAAGAACTTACGACGAGAATCAGGATTATTATCATTCTGCGAATCATTACCATTCTGATTCTTATTGCCGTTCTTGTTTTTATTGTTCTTATTATTCCCACTATTCCTATCTGGATTTTTTCCAAAATTAGGCGGAAGGAACGGATTATTACCGTTACCTCCCAAAGGACTTTTCATAGGTCCACCCATAGGTCCGCGAGGCGACATTGGAGAAGCGCCCATATAATCAGGCTCCTTTCAGGATCCTTCTGAAGGCTCCTTACATAGAAATATATGCTTAAAACTAGGATTAAATCCTACTATTTGGTTTCTATTATCCAGTACTTAATTATTCAAGATTACCTAAAATTAATCAAGATTTTTTAAGACTAACCAAAGTTTCTTAAGATTACTACTCAAAATCAATAAAGAATACTTAAGATTCATACACAGATGGCTTAAGAACCGCGATAGAATCAAGATTCCTATACTTTTCGTCGTAATCCATTCCAAAACCAACTACAAAAGCATCTGGAATCTCGAATCCAACGTAAGTAATATCAACTTCAACTTCGCGACGAGCAGGTTTAGTTAGAAGCGCAAACACCTTCACACTCGCAGCGCCTCTGCTCTTAAGCTCTTTAACGAGCCAATCCAAAGTCTTGCCAGAATCAACAATATCTTCAACAATAAGCACGTTTCGTCCGCGAACATCTGTAGTTAAGTCCTCGCGAACCGTAATCTGACCACTGCTTTTAGTGCCACTGCCATAACTGGAAAGACTCATAAAGTCCATCGGCGCGTTAAGACTAAGCTCCTGCGAGAAAACAGCAAGCGTGTTAACAGCACCCTTAAGCGCTGCAACAAGCAAAATATCGCGGTTCTCGTAGTCTTTACTAACTTGAGCCGCAACCTCACGAATACGCTTCATAAGTTCTTCGTGACTGATCAATTCGTAATCAATATCATCTCTTATATCAGCAATCTGCATGCTAACTATGATTGCATAAACGAATGACGGACGTGTTACAACTTACGCATTATGATTTAGACTATAAGCATGGTTTACTCACCTAGTTGGCGTAAAGGAATTGGCGAAGTAAAACGCTGCTTCGATAATCTTGGGCTAGAAGTGCAAGGTCCACAATTCTTGCAGCACGGGCAACATTTGGCTTTACCAAACGCACCAATCGTGCTGGTAGCATGCTCTGGAGGACGCGATTCGCTAGCATTAACAGCACTGGCAGTCAAAGTGTGCGCAAGCAGAGGTATTCGATGTGCAGCGATTATAGTGAACCACAACATGCAAGAAGGATCCGCAAAAGTTGCACAAAACGCTGCTAATACTGTTGCAAGTTTAGGAGTAGACAAATCACTTATATTCGTTGAGTCCGTGCAAGTTAAAGATGGCGAAAAAGGAGAAGAATCTGCAGCAAGAGACTCTAGATACGCTGCTATTATTAACGCGGCTAAGGATTTGGGTGCATCCGCAGTTCTTTTAGCGCACACGGCTGACGACCAAGCAGAAACAGTGATTATAGGTTTACGAGACTCTGCAGGTCTTGAGGCTGTAGCTGGAATGAAAAATATTACGGTTCGAAGTGGAATACGTTTTGCTAGACCGCTAATTAACCTTAGAAGGCTTGAAACAACCAATATTTGCAAAGATTTGGGCATTGAGTGGTGGGATGATCCAACAAACGGCGATTTAACACCAAGCGATGTTGAACTACCAAAGTCATACCCTCTTCGCTCAAGAATAAGACATACTCTAATGCCTTATATTTCACGGTTTTTTGCTACAGATATGACTTTACTACTTGCCAAAGGTGCCAAATTTGCACAAGACGATTTAGATTACATTAATTCTCAAGTTGACATAATAGAAAGAGAGACGATTTTAAAGCAAAATTATGATTCTTGCGCACACGAAGTAAAAATAGCAATATCACCTTTAACAAAACAACACACTTCGATAAGACGCAGAATAATCGCCCGCGCTTTAACCGCCGCTGGAATACGTTTTTCGTCAAATCATATAGAATCAATCGACGAGCTAATTACAAACTGGCACGGTCAAAAACCTGTAGCGCTTCCTGGCGGATATGCGGCAAGCAGAAAATCACAGACTATAACTATTTACGAACGCTAGCGATTTCCCGATTTTGTTGCTGATTTTTCCATTTTGAACAACATTCTCGGTAAGTCGCTCGCGCGTTACAGCGCGCTAACGACTTCGCTTGCGTTGAAAGCACACCGTGCTTTCAACCTTAAGCAAGCTCAGCGCGCCAAATTGCCTTCGCACGCTACGCTTTAAGCGCTCCGGCAGGTTGGCGCGCACTAAAGATTAGTCAGCTCGGCCATCATCTTATTAATGCCAACATAAGTGTAGTTAACATCTCCAGGAGGATTAACAACAACCGCAAAGGTTAGCGCGCCTCCCGACTTTCTAGAAACATTGCCAACCATAGATGACACATCACCCAGAAAACCAGTTTTAACACGCAGCAAGCCAGCTGCCGAAGGATCTGACAAACGATGGCGTGCCGAAGTGCACCATACACCAGGTAAAGCTAAGCCTTCTGCTGCTGCAGCACCTTTACCGATTTTAAGATTCTGAGCCTGAACTTGCACAAGAGTCACAGCACGAACAGCGGATTTAGGCGAAAGCCCAGAACAATCAGACATGTGTAATCCGTTTATATCAACGCCTAAATCGCGCAAAACGTCGCGTACAGCATCTGTGGCACCTTCTGGAGAATTACTTTTACGCATAGCGAGCGCAGTAAGACGACCAAATTCTTCCGCAATAGAATTGTCCGAATGCCTTAGCATATATGCCATAATTTCGTTAAGTGGAGCAGAAGAAACGCGGGCTATTTGCTTAAAATCAGAGGAAATCATCGGTTTTCTAGAGCTAACATATATGGATGATAATCCATCAATCTTGGAAGTTTTGCCAATTTTTGCAGAATCAGTGCTCCAAGTTCTCACGTCAATACCAAATTTTTTGAGTAGATTCGCAAAAATTAATCCCGTACTTACAGCTGGATGCCGATCTAAAAGTGGATAATCATCTGGGTCATCAGCATCATTGCCAGCAGCCACCCATGCTGCAAAATTACGATCTCTGCCTTCATCAACAGCTAAAGACGATGTTGGCGCATAAAAACGTCCTTCTTCATCATTTTCATGAATCAAATCAGGATAGCGTTTCTCTCCAAACAAGGAATCATCAACAGCAAGCTCAACAACTTTTACACCTTGTTTTTTAAGCGAATTCACAGTATTGCTAGCAAGGGTTTCAAGACCAGCTCTACCATTTACATGATTTGGATCATTGGTTGCAGCACCCATCAGCATATCGCCGCCGCCATGAAGAACGAGCCTAGCAAAACCATTTTTCACTCCAGATACAGCAGAATCAGCATTTCTAGAGCTTCCAACATAGTTTGCGTAAACTGTTGTAGAAAGAGTCGATCCCATGTCTAGAACATGCGAGGCAGCTAGAGCCGTAAGCGTTTTCATAGTAGACGCCGGCTGCAAAGCAAGATTTTCATTTTTAGCAGCTATAATCTTTCCGTTTGCATCAGCAATAACAGCTGAAGCATTAGGACCAAGACCTGGATATTCAAAAAATTCCTTCAAAATCTTTTCCGCAGATGACTTGTCAACAGGCTTATTCTTATCCACCTGCTTAATCAAGCTAGCATATTTAGCTAATCTCTTAGGTTTGGGGCTAGTTAACTTTTGAAAAATCTTATGATCACGCGCAGCAATTTCAAACTGATTAATAAAACGATTTTGCAAAATATCTTGGCAATCAAACAGAATATAGCCACCCATTAAAGAAATTACGCCAATTACCGATATTAAGCAGACTAGAAAACGGTTTTTTAGCCTAGAGCCATTGGCGTGGTTTTCTACACTAAGTTCGGTTGCTGGCGATTCATCCAATGTTTCGGCTTGCTTTTTTTGCGATACTGTTGGCGAGGGTACTTTTTGCGATATTGTTTGCAAACTGGACTTAAAACCAGCTTTTTCCCTAGCCTCTTTCGACGTGAAAGCATCTTCTGGAATCTCGACTATGTTATCTAGATTCTTAAGGTCTTCATCGTCTTGCATGCGCACGCCGCCTATGTGTATGTACTTAAGTTGTATGTGTATGTACTTAAGTTAATTGCAATTCTTTACAACTATACAAACTATACACTTGCATATGCCGAGAGTAAGTTTGTGCGCATAATTTTTAAAGGCGTGCGCAGTAATACTCAAGCAGTAATCGATGCGAATCTGCGCAAGTTTTCTACAATGCGAATTATGCGCTTATCCATCACTTTACCGCCCAAAATAACGCCAACAACCAGAACGATTGCACCGTTTATTACAAACAGTATGCTTGCAATCCACAAAAGATTCATGTTAATAGCCACAAACACAATAGCCAAAGCAATAGACGGAATCATGCATACGAAAGATAGCAGCATAAAACCTATTGGAGCAAAAGATCTAGCGCCAGCAGAGCCTTGCGGCCTAGAAAATGGCTTTTCGATTGATGATACAGGGTACATTGCAATGCACGAAGAGATTAAGCCGATTCCTATGGTAGCAAAAGCTATTCCGATTGGTGAAAGAGTTTGGAACAGAATTGCATTTACACTTTGATGAACATTTAATACGAAGAAAAGAAAAACGTAAACTCCTACTCCAAGAATCGCAAAATACACAGCGCAAATGGCGGACCAAACTATTGCGTGCGCTAAGCGATCGTGCAAGCCTTTTACACCAATAATCGCGTGCATAGTAAAAGCTGTGCCATCGTATGCAATATTGTTTCCAACAACCATGCCCATAAGCGAAGCAGCATAGATAAGCCAGCAAGAAACACCTAAGTCCTGTGCCATAGAAGCAAATCCTTTAGTTTTGAAAGTAGCTCCTCCTGCAACTATCAGCATAAAAAGCGGCGTAAGAAGCAAAAACAGTTGACGCATGTCTCTTCTCATAACGCTAATAATTCGCGCAATAATCGCACCAACTGTGTTGTCTGGAACTGCTGCAAATAAGCCGATTCCTTTAGTTTTAACAACTGTTTTTTGCTCGCCGCGAAGTAGCTTCGGCTCTAATTTTGCGCAAAATACAGAGATTGCAAAGCAAGCAGCAATCGTTAGTACGCAAATAAAGAAGCGAATAACAAGCGCAAGCCAATTGCCATTAATGGCGTCAAGAGGCAAAGCCATAGCCGCACTTAACGGCGTAAAAGCAGACGCAGCGCAGAAACTTGAGCCGAGCACAATTCCGCTTGGATTTTTGTTACCAATATTCACAGTGGCAACAAAAATCATGTACGCTATAAAAATGGCAAAGTAGAAAATGTTTCTTGAATGCTTGTTTATTAAAATAGTATCCAAAAGTTCAATAAGCATTTTGCTTAAAGACACGATTGTTGCAACGTAAAGCGGAGCTGCAATTACGCTGACTAAAACCGGCACAATTCCAAAGCTTCTGTACGCTAAAGACCACAAAGCAAGCGCGATTGTGCAGCTTATTGAAAATGCTCCAAAAAGAGAGCCAAGAAGCATGCCAGCTTGCTGCTTTACGTAAGGAATGCCATAAAGCGCAAAACTGCGCGATTTTAGTGTTGTGTCGCTGCCTAACATAAACAGGTTTATAAACAGCGTAAAAATTGACACAATCGACATAACCATTATTGGAGCAAGTTGGAATTCCTGCCAATTTTTAGCGTCTGCAAGCATTCCTGGATCAATGTACTTGCCAGTTTGCCAGCCGGCAAAACCAAGAGCGCATATAATCGCAAGCCCAAAAACAATGACTATACCAAAGCCAATTTTTTGCCACATTGACTTTCGCATAACAGAAAAAGTAAGCGCCCAGCGAAGGCGAACCATTGTGAAAATCATAGACATTACGGCTCTCCTTTTTTAAGCGTTGAGATCGGTGGAAGATGCAGGAGCATTATCAGATTTACCGCCATTAAGCCAGTCGATGCGTGCAGCAGCGTGACGTCCGCCAACAAGCTCCATAAAGCGATCTTCAAGATCTTTGCCCTGAGCCACCTCTTCAAGAGTGCCAGAAGCTGCAACATGACCTTCGTTAATGATTGCCACGTGCGAGCACATTTTTTCAACCAATTCCATAACGTGCGAAGAAATAATAACCGTACCGCCAGTAGAAACATACTCGGCGAGAATATCCTTCAAATTTGCGCTAGAAACAGGATCCACTGCCTCAAAAGGCTCATCGAGCACAAGCACGCGCGGGCTGTGAATCATAGCTGTTGCAAGGCAAATCTTCTTAGTCATACCAGTTGAATAGTCAGAAACAATAGTATTTGCAGCTTCTGTTAAATCGAAAGCAGAAAGCAAGTCGTTTGCACGCTTTACGGATTCCGCGCGACTCATATCGCGAAGCATGCCAGCGTAAGTTAAAAGCTGAAGACCAGTAATCGTCTTAAAAATCTCATCTGCTTGTGGCATTAAACCGATTGAGCGCTTAGCGCTATTTACGTCGCTCCAAACGTCGTTGCCAAAAATCGAAGCCGAGCCAGCATCTGGCATAAGCAAGCCCGTAAGCATTTTAATCGTAGTGGTTTTGCCAGCACCGTTCGGACCTACCAATCCGTAGAAAGAGCCTGCTGGAATGTCTAAAGAAAGATTATCTACAGCAACTTTCTTGCCAAAAGTCTTAACAAATCCGCGAATAGAAACCGCTGGAACTTCTTCATTAGTAGCGTCGTAAGCGTTTACGCCAAAAACTGGAACACTGCCAGACGCATTTGCAGAAGGAACAGAATCTACCATAAAAACCTCGCAATACACAGATAAACGCACGTATTGCGCCACATTATTGCGCAATCGCACGTTTACATCAAGGCTTCTATTATCTCATATATTGCGTATGAACGCACTACGAGATTGCATAAATTACACCGAGCTAGGTAGAGATTCGAGATTTTTCGCAGCGGATGAAGCGTATCGCTCGCGCGGATTAGCCGCGCTCACGCCTTCGCTTGCGTTGAAAGCACACTGTGCTTTCAACTTTGAGCAAGCTCAGCGAATCGAAGTGCATTCGCGCGCTACGCTTTAAGCGCTCATGCAAGTCGATTCGCAGTCCTCCGATGGTGATTCGCTGAAGCAGCAAGAAAAATCGAGAATCTCAGTGATTAAGCAATACGCAATTGTTCAAGTACGTAGGAGGGCTGGGTGATTCTTGGTCGAACAATATAAGAGCGGCAGCCGATACCAAATAATCCAAATGATCAACCACTACAAACAAACTTCAACCAAAAAAACAAAATCAAAACCAAATCGGAACAACCGCAACAACAAACTACACGTAATAGGCGGAGCGTTGTGCGAATCGACGACTTCGAGCTGCATAGCGCGCGAGAAGTCACCTCGATTCGCTGAGCCGCTTAAATGTAAAGTCCAGTGGACTTTACATGCGGCGAAGGCGTAAGCGCGGCTAATCCGCGCGAGCGTAGAAACACCCAGCCCTCCTACACACCAAACAGGAAGTAGCGCAACACCAAACAGAGAATTTCGCGCGCTCGCTCCGATTTACCGACCCGTGTGATGAATCGGCTTCCACTCGCTCTTAGAGAACACAGCTTGGAACGCAATCGGCACGTACGAAAGCATAAAAATAGGGAAGCTTAGTGCGTACGCAAAAAGCTCTTTGTTAGTGGCTCCAAGCTTATCGTGTTCTACAAGAATGGTAAGCGAAACAAACACCATCATACCTAAAACGCTTGTGACAGTAGTGGTTATAAAGTTAAGCGTCGAGTCAATCTGGCTTGTCCAAGTGACGAATCCAAACGCGGCAAAAATAAATCCGAGTATGAGTCGCACAATCGCAAGCACCATAAACGGGCATAGCATAAGCGTAAAGTCAACTGACGAAAAATCGCGCTCGCGGATTCCATGACGTATAAGAGCTGCTCCGTAATAGCGGAACACTTGCAAGAAGCCTTTACTCCAGCGCAACCTCTGTCTCCAGCTTTGCCTAAACGATACCGGCTGCTCGTCGTAGAGAACCGCCGATCCGCAATAACCCACTTTGTCGCCGTGCAAAATCGAGTCCATTGTAAACTCAAGGTCTTCTGTAAGCAGATGGAATTTCCACCCGCGATTTCTGTGCATGATTTCGCGCGAAAACATGAATCCTGTTCCGCCTGCATGGCAGCTAGACCCAAAAAGCATGCGCGAATTGTTGGTAAATCGCGATTCGCGTATAAACCACAATGCCGACCCAGAAGACACCCAATTATCCGATAAATTCACTGAGTTTCGGTAGCTTGTTAGAATCTGGTATCCTGCATGGAATCCTTTGTTCATCTCTTCAAAATAGTGCAAATCCAGCTTATTATCGGCATCGAAAACAAAGTACGCGTCGTAATCTTTGTCTTTTCCAAGCTCCATTATGTGATCCAGCAGGTAGCTTAAAGCGTAGCCTTTGCCAATATGCTGCTTGTCGAATCGCTCTATAACATTGCACCCGTACTCTCTTCCAACTTGCGCCGTGCTGTCGGTGCAATTGTCGGCGACTAGCCAAATGTCGATTAATTTTTGATCGTAAGTTTGGGATTGTATGCATTTTATGAGGTTTCCTATTACAGCTTCCTCATTGCGCGCGGATATTAGAACAGCGTAATGCTTGTCCATTGGTGCTTGCGGAAACACAATAGGCTTTGCTACAAGCGATGCGACTGCGCAAACACCTTGATATACAACGCTACTTACGCCAATTATGATTACTAAAACGTCGAAAATAGACAAAAGAATCATTTATTCCACCCACTTCGTGGATTACTATTTGAGTTTGTTGCTTTTTTATTTTCTTTTTTATTTTCGTTTGGAATTGTACCAGATTTATTTGTTTTTGACTTTAGTTCTTCCTTATCTTGATCGGTTGCTTGCGACTTATCCGAATCTGAATTTTCTGCGCGTTTTTTAGCAATATCCTTATTTACCGCGTCTAAAATATCGCGTGAAATTGCCATAGTTTCAACATACCCAGAATCGTCAACTGAATTTTCATTATCAATAGTTTCGTCTGAAGAATTATAGGCTTGCTTATACCAATACATAATGTCTTCGTTAATAGATACTCGAGATGAAGAGCCTTTCATAACTCTAAGCACACTATCTTTAACAGGTTTAACAAAACTGTTTCTTATAGTTTCAACACTCGTAACCATAATTGATTTACGATTAGGCTTTGGATCGTCCATTAAAGGTGAAGAAACTAGATTGTATTGTTTTGTACAAACTTTGAGAATTGCCTGCAAACTAGCGGTTACTGGAAGTGCTAAGAATGCACCGAGAGCACCAAACACGGCACCCATAATCAACACCGATAAAAAGGCTACGGCAGGATTTAAGTCCATGGTTTTTTCGGAAATCTTAGGTGAAATCACCATGTTTTCAATCTGCTGATAAATTGTCACAAAAATCAAAACTGCTATAGCTGATCCAAAACCATTAGATCCCCACGCAAATAAAATTGGCAGTGCTCCACCTAAATATGTTCCTATTGTCGGAACAAATTGCGAAACGATTCCACAAAACAGTGAAAGCGGAAGCCAATATGGAACATTCATGAATATTAGGAAAATCGCAGTGCCCGTTGCGTTAATAGCTGCCAAAATTGTGCGCGAAAATAGGAAGCTTGATATCTGCTCCTGTACAACGGACCAGATAAATAAAAATCGCCTCTGAGACTTAGGATTCAACAGCCTACACACACTTCTGCGCATAGAAGGACCAGCTGCAGAAATGTAATAGGTCACCATAAGAATAGTGAGTAAATCAAGCAAAACCGCCAATAATCCCCACGTTGTATTAATTGCTTGTCCAGCAAAATCTACAACCCAAGAGGTTTGAACGTGTTTAAGAATTTCCATGCCGAGTTGCTCAATGTTTGGCATTTTGAAACCAGTGGAATTTAGTACAAAATGGGCAAACTGGTTGTATAAATCAGGTAGACCTAAAACCATGGAAACTGCTTGTTGCACAAAAAGATTACCAAAAAGCACAAGAAGCAAAATAACTATTACAAGCAGCCCAAACAAACTTGCCAAAGATGCAAAAGCTCTACTCCACCCGTGTTTTATGAGCCGCACAACAAGAGGTTCAATTGCCAACGCTATAAAAATGGATACTACAACATCGAAGACTATAAAGGCGATATTTCCCCAAGCAAACCACACAAAAATCGCTACGAACGCTGCAATAACAGCATACATAAGCGCGCGGCTAAGCCAATCTGGCGGGCGCCTATCATCCCCTTTGGCTGGGAAAATCGCGGATAAATCAAGCTTTGCACTTGTGCTGTGATTATCTATACTGCCTTCATGTTGTTCTTTATTATTCATAAAATACATTGTACTTTATAACGTGAGAGCACGAGCCGCTTGCATGTTTTGTGCATATAAACACAAATAAGTAGCGTGTAACACAATCGTAACCAGATAGTCGAGTCGCTGAAATCCAAAATCTTATGCAACAATCTAAACTATTTACTGAGATTTTTACGAAAGGATTGTGCATGACCACTTTACAAACTAAAGAAGATGCCGAAGCTTTGATTAAGCAAGAAGGCATTGAATACGTATCAGTTCGATTTACCGATTTGATTGGCGTTCAGCAGCATTTTACTGTGCCTGCAAGCGAGTTCTTAAACAGCGCTTTTACAGATGGGATGGCTTTCGACGGCTCTTCTATGCAAGGATTCCAAGCTATTAACGAGTCCGATATGAAGCTGATTCCAGACGTAGACACCGCATACATTGACCCATTCCGCAAGCATAAGACTTTGAATGTTGCTTTTTCGATTGTGGATCCTGTAACAGACGAGCCTTATTCTAGGGACCCTCGCCAAGTGGCAATTAAAGCCGAAGCCTACTTAAAGGCAACTGGCATTGCCGATACCGCAAGCTTTGCTCCAGAAGCCGAGTTCTTCATTTTTGACAAGGTGCGTTTTGCAAACGACATGCAACGCTCCTTCTACGAGGTGGATTCCAACGAAGCTCCATGGAATTCTGGCATTGATACTGAAGATGATGGCAGCAACAACATTGGTTTTAAGAATCGCGTAAAGCACGGCTACTTCCCTGTTCCACCTGTTGATCATAATCAAGACTTGCGCGACGACATGGTTTACAACCTTCAAAAGGTTGGCTTGATTCTTGAGCGTTCTCACCATGAGGTTGGCGGCGCAGGTCAGCAGGAAATCAACTACCGTTACAATACGCTTGTTCATGCTGGCGACGACTTAATGAAATACAAGTACGTTGTTCACGAGACTGCTGCTTTGGCTGGTAAGGCTGCAACATTTATGCCAAAGCCAATTGCTGGAGATAACGGCACTGGCATGCACTGCCATCAGTCGCTTTGGAAGGATGGTAAGCCATTGTTCTATGCGGAAACTGGTTATGCTCAGCTTTCCGATATTGCGCGCTGGTACATTGGCGGCTTAATTAAGCACGCGTCTTCTGTGCTCGCTTTTACAAATCCTTCACTTAACTCTTACCACCGCCTTGTTCCAGGATACGAAGCCCCAGTCAACTTGGTTTACTCTGCTCGTAACCGTTCTGCAGCTATTCGTATTCCTCTTGCTGGTGAGGCTCCTTCTGCTAAGCGCATTGAGTTCCGCGCTCCGGATCCTTCCTGCAATCCATTCTTAGCGTTCTCTGCTCAGCTTATGGCTGGCTTAGACGGCATTATGAACCACATTGAGCCTCCTGCTCCTGTTGATAAAGATCTCTACGAGCTTCCTCCAGAAGAGCATGACGGCATTAAGCAAGTTCCTTCTTCTCTTGGTGAGGCTTTGCAAGCTTTGGAAGAAGATCACGACTTCCTTATGCAAGGAGATGTGTTTACTAGCGACTTGATTGAAACTTGGCTTAATCTAAAGCATGAAGAGATGGATATGGCTCGTTTGGCTCCAACGCCACTCGAGTATGAGCTTTACTTCCATATCTGATATTTGTGATTAATAAAATCCCCCGCAAGAAAACTTGTGGGGGATTTTATTTTGCATTCGTCTTTTATTTTAAATCGCAAAACCGAGTGTTCTAGCAGCAGTTACAGGAACAGCCTCATCAGCCCAATAATCCTCAAGATTTTCATCTGTAGAAAGCGAGCGCATCTCAGCACGATCAATATAAAGCTCTCCGCGTAAATGATCTGTTTCATGCTGGAAGATTCGCGCTGGCCAACCATGTAAACGTTCAGAATGCTGCTTACCATCTTCATCTTGCCATGTAGCTTGAATATCTAACCAACGCTGACGAACCGCCTGATATCCTGCAACACTCAAGCATCCTTCGTAAAAACTGCGTGTTTGTGTTCCAATTGGTTCATAGTGGGGATTTATGATCGCCCTAAATGGCAATTCTGCAATATCCCTAGGATCATCTGCATCGTCTCGAACATGGTCTTCTACAACAGCAATTGCAAGACCTAAACCAATTTGCGGAGCAGCTAAGCCAACTCCTGGTGCATCTAACATAGTGCTGTGCATAAGCGAAATAAGCTTATTAAGAGTAGCACGCGTTAGCTGACCATCGTAAGCCACTGTTCGTTGTCTTAACACAGGCTCTCCTGCTTGAACTATAGATAGCACGCCATCGTCTGTAGCGGAATCTAAAAGGCGCTCCACCGCGCGGCTAAGCTTAGTATCAACACTTGCGTGATGCGTAAACATAGGGCTCCTTTACCAAGGCTAATTCTACAAAACTTCTAAAGTAATTTACAAAGCCAACTTTGATTATTGTTGCTAAATCACATACGCTCAAACAACAATACCAAAAGGATTAGTATATCAAGGTTATCTGTTTTTTGTAGCTGTAAACGGCGTGTCTAACAACATTCTCAGGAAATCGCTCGCGCGTTACAGCGCGCTCACGTCTTCGCCGCGCAGAAGCAGTGCTTCTGATCTAAGCGGCTCAGCGCTCCGAATTACCTTTTCGCGCTACGCTCTAAGCGAAAAGGTAGGTCGTCGCGCGCTACAGCTTAAGATTATCAGTTACAACTTGCGCAAGTCGTGCACAAACCTCATCTGCTTGCTCTTGCGTTGCAGCTTCACACATAACGCGCACAAGTGGTTCTGTTCCGCTTGGTCGAAGAAGAACGCGCCCCGTATCTCCCAAAAGCGCGCTTTCTTTTTCTACCGCTTTAAGAACAGCAGCATTAGTTTTAGCTGCCATCTTATCTACATTCGGCACATTGACTAAGCATTGCGGAAGCTGAGGGAAGTCGGCAGCCATTTGCGAAAGCTTCTTGCCTTCGCGCACAACCTCGCGACACAGCGTAAGTGCTGTAAGTGTGCCATCTCCCGTGGTTGCAAACTCGCGATTAATCACATGACCCGACTGTTCACCGCCAAGAGAATAATCGCCTCTAAGCATCTCTTCTAGAACGTAGCGGTCTCCGACGCTTGTTTGAACAGTGGAAATACCCATGTCTTTTAGCGCAAGCTTTAATCCAAGATTGCTCATTACTGTAACAACAAGAGTATTGTGATTCAGCTTTCCTTCGGCTTTCTTAGAACGCGCAAGAATGCCCATAATTTGGTCGCCATTAACCATGTTTCCATTTTCGTCTACAGCTAGGCAACGGTCTGCATCACCATCGAAAGCTACTCCTAAATCGGCGTTAGACGCCTTAACCATAGCTTGCAATTGTTCTGGATGTGTGGAACCAGCGTGGTCGTTAATATTGTATCCATCTGGAGAAGCGTTAATTACTATTACTTCTGCGCCTGCTCTGCGCAATGCTTCTGGTGCTACTACAGACGTTGCACCATTTGCGCAGTCTGCCACAACTCTTAATCCCGAAAGAGGTTTTGGACGTGTTGATGTTTCGCTGTTTAATGGAGCAACAGAAGAAACGAGGTGATCGATGTAAAGGTTTGTTGCGGTAATAGTGTCATGGCTGATTCGTCCAACGCCGCTGCCTGTAGGACGCTGCCATTCTTTGCCTAAAACAGCCTCAATCTCGTCTTCTTTGCTATCTGGAAGTTTGAAGCCTCCGCGTGCAAAGAACTTAATGCCGTTATCTGGCATTGGGTTATGCGAAGCAGAGATCACAGCTCCCATTTCTACATTGAGCACAGAAGTTAGAAAAGCCACGCCAGGAGTTGGTATTATGCCAGCATCGATCACATCAAAACCGCCCGCACTCATTCCAGCAGCCAAAGCCGATGCTAAAAAGTCTCCAGAAACTCTAGTATCTCGCCCAACCAACGCTCTGCGTCGAGCATGCATTTTCTTCCCTGCATCTTCGTTATGCGACTCGCTACTATGCGTTGCTTCACCTAAAACACGTACTGCAGCATCTCCTAAATCCAACGCAAGCTGCGCGGTTAAATCTCGATTGGCTAATCCCCTAACACCATCTGTTCCGAACATATTTGGCATAACCAGCCTCTTTCGTCTAACTAATAGTCATTGCTATTTACACATTTTGTATATTATCTACAAATAATCTTGTAAACACACGCTGTTCATTATTTTACCCTGCATGCCACTAAACGCGCCACTGACCACTGACATAATCTTATTTCTTATTTGCAATTAACTTTGGTTGAATTACGGGTAATCGGGGTAATCGCTACCCTGAAATCACTACTTGCAACAATACATTGATAATCAAAAAGCCACTTAGCAAACTAAGTGGCTTAGAATTTGTACCCCCTAAGAGAGTCGAACTCTTGTTGTCAGATTGAAAGTCTGGTGTCCTAACCGTTAGACGAAGGGGGCTTTAACCAAACCATATGATATTAACACTCATAAACTCACATAGCAAATTACGGCGTGTTGAATCATTTCGTCACTCATTTAGCAACATAAGTCAAATCGTGAATTTTTCTACCTGCTTCTAATCCTTTACGCTCAAAATTCGTCAAAACCCTACCTTCAAATCTTACAGATTCCGCGAAATCAGCATGAGGTAAATCTTTAGCATCTTGAGCATTGCCCTTACCAACATGCTCAATCGGCAAACTTACTTGTAACTTTCCAGTATTTTCAAAATCTTCTCGTTCATCCATAACTTCATGAACATGTAGTGCATAATCCTCAATATCCGTAGCAATTCTCCAAACACCTTTATCAATAAGTGCGTTATGCACCGCATCTGCCAAAGACGGCTGCACAATCCTACGCTTGTGATGTCTCATTTTAGGCCATGGATCTGGGAAGAAAGTCCAAACTTCTTTCAAAACACCATTAGAGCATGAAGCTAGAAAATCAGGTGCATTAACTTGCGCTATTCTAAGATTTTCTACACCCTGTTTTCCAGCTAATAGCATTGTGTGTGCCACTCCTGGATCATAAACTTCTAGTGCAAGAAAATTAATATTTGGATTTGATTCGGCTGCGGCTACAATATTTTCGCCCTGACCAGATCCTATTTCTACAATAAGAGGATTCGAATTACCCCAATTTTTAGCAACCCAGTTGGAGTCTACCAGCAAATCGCTTTTTACACGTAAAGACCCTAAACTATCTTCAACATTTAATAAATATTGGCTTGAATATCGCTCTTTTGCTCGCTCAAGACGCGCGTCCAAACGAGCAGACCTTCTTACAAAAGAAAGAATTACTCTAGCAGAACTGTCTTTATCATCTTTATTGTTTTTATGCTTATTCATACAATTCAATTCATCAGATTCCAAAATATTGGATTCTAATTCGTCAGATTGCAAATTTACTATTTGAGATTCTTCCACTTTATTCCACTTCTATTCACATAAAATTGTTCAACTACGACTCATAATATCAACTCATCGTATGGTATCAAAGCAGCAAAACAGGGTGAGGATGGATAATGTAGGTAAGACGCAAAAACAAAAAGCGCTAGAAGCAATCAAACACTTCTAACGCTTATTTTGACAGTGGCTCCGAGCGGGATCGATCCGCTGACCTAACGATTTTCAGTCGTTCGCTCTACCAACTGAGCTACAGAGCCATGATGAATAAAAAACCCGGCGAACCGGGTATTCTATTAATCGCGACCCCGGCCGGACTTGAACCGGTGACCTCCGCCGTGACAGGGCGGCGCTCTAACCAACTGAGCTACGGGGCCGTGGCTTTGTTCTCTCGAACAGCCGAGTCACTATCTTACAGAATCCTTAGCAAAATGCAAGTGCCGCGCGTGTTCGGCGTGTTGCAGCACAAAATCAAGCTATTATTCAAGCTCAGCAGCTCCAGTGCAAAGCTGATAATACTCCCCACGTTTTGCCAATAATTCCTCATGCGAACCGCGTTCAATAATGCGACCGTGATCCAGCACCATAATCACATCAGAATTGCGCACTGTGGACAGTCTGTGAGCGATTACAAATACAGTGCGCCCTTCCATCAAAGAATCCATTCCACGCTGAACTAATTCTTCAGTATGCGTGTCAATCGATGAAGTTGCTTCATCGAGAATCAACACAGGCGGATTTTCTACTGCAGCACGAGCAATAGAAATAAGCTGCTTCTGACCTTGAGAAAGCCCTTCACCGCCATTGTTAAGCTGCGTATTGTATCCGTCAGGAAGATGAGAAATAAACGCGTCAGCATGAGCCAATTTTGCAGCTTGAATACAATCTTCGTCGCTAGCATCAAGATTTCCATAACGAATATTGTCCATTATTGTGCCAGTAAATAAATTCACATCTTGCAAAACAGTGCCAATAGCGTGACGCAAATCCGTTTTGCAAATATCGCGCACGTCAATGCCATCATACAAAATTTGCCCATCATCAATGTCGTAAAAACGCGTAAGAAGGTTAGCAATAGTAGTTTTTCCAGCACCTGTAGCTCCAACAAGAGCAACTTTTTGACCAGGTTTTGCAAACCACGTAATATCGTGCAAAACTGGATGATCTTCTTTGTAGCCAAACACAACATCCGTAAAACGCACGTCGCCTCGAAGCAAAGTATAGCGGCCATCCTTAGAAGTGCGAGCATCTCGCTTTGCATGGCACACAATCTCTTGAGCCATTTCACTTAAGTTTTGAGCGCACTTTTTAGCTTTAGTGCCATTATCTTGCTTTGACCTTTTCCAAGCCCAATAAATATTGTTTCCTTCAGATTGTTCGTCTACTTCTTCAAGCACATCAAATGCTGATTTTTCTCCAAGATCTTCAGCAGACTGAAGTACACGCACTTTAACTAATTGCACACTGCCAGAATCAAGTTCTGGCTTTTCATCAAGTAACTCAAAAATACGAGAAGCTCCTGCAAGAGCCATCATAAGTGCGTTAGCTTGCATTGTAATTTCGCCAATAGGGTTAATAAATGCGCGCGAAAGTGCCAGCAAAGATATAAGCGTACCTAATGTAAGAGTACTAGATCCAGATAATCCCAGCGTTGGCAAACCAGCTGAAGCAGCCCACGCACCAAGTAAAGCAATTAATACATAAAGCAAATAGCTTGCATTACTAATAACAGGCATTACATTATTCGCATAAGAATTGGCACTTGCAGAAATTTTTTGCACTTTTTCTATGCAATTATCTAATTTTTCAATAGAATCTGTCTCATGATTAAAAATTTTAATCACTTTGCTGCCTGTTGCAGATTCTTCAACAAACTCATTTAACTCGCCTAATGCATGCTGGAATTGCTCAAATAAACTGCCAGATTTCTTTAGCATAAAACGCACTAAATAAAGCAACATTGCAGTAAATATAGCTACAAAAACTGCAACCGGAAGCGATAGGCACATAATAGATATAAACGCTGCCAAAATCGACATTAGTGCAGAAAAAGAGTCCGGAAATGCCCACGAAATTGCCTCACGAAGAACCTCAGTATCGTTTGTGTAACGGCTCATAATATCGCCGTAACCTTGAGAATCTAAGTAACGCAATGAAAGCTTCTGCTGATGCTTAAACATAGAATCTCGCAAATCACGCATAACACTTTCAGATATATTCGCAACAAGCCTGCTCCAAAGCCAAGAACAAAACACACCAACAGCGTAAACACTTGCCATCAGAATAATCATGCGAACAAGAGGCGTCCAATCCTGATTATGCTTACCGACAAGCGGAAGAATATACGAGTCAACAAGAGATTGCAAAAACATTGCGCTTGCAGCTTGCACGATTGCGCTAACTATTATTGATGCAATAATTACGCAAATTTTAACTCGATACACAAGCACATAAGAGGCAAGTCTGCTAAGAGTTTTCCAACTAATAGCTGAATCATTTTTAGAAGAGTGAGCCGTTTTATTATTAGCCATTGTTATTTAGCTCCTTCTTCTTTAGTTGCGCTAGTTATTCGACTTTTTTCTTGAGAAACCGCCATATTTCTGTAAATTTCACAAGATTTAAATAATTCATCATGCGAACCGTTAGCAACAACACGACCATCTTTAAGAACAACAATAATATCCGCATGTTCGATTGAAGATATGCGCTGAGCAACGATAATTTGCGTAGAATCAGGCATAAACTTTTTCAAGCCATCGCGAATTTTACTATCCGTTTTCATATCAACCGCACTCATCGAGTCGTCGAGGATTAAAATTTTCGGCTTCCTCAAAAGTGCGCGCGCAATGCACAAACGCTGTCGCTGACCACCGGAAACATTCTTACCACCCTGGTCAATATGCGTATTGTAGCCGTCTGGTAAATCTTTAATAAACTCATCAGCACAAGCAATTTCGCAAGCTTGACGCAAATCATTATCGCTTGCTTCCGCCCTACCCCAGCGAAGATTTTCTGCAATTGTGCCACTAAACAAAATATTTTTTTGTAGAACAACACCAACTTCTTCACGCAAACTAGAAGAATCATAATCGCGAATATCTTTTCCGCCTACAAAAAGAGCACCAGAAGTTACGTCATAAAGTCTTGCAATTAATTGCACTAAACTTGATTTTCCAGATCCCGTTGCACCAACAACGCCAACAGTTGCTCCAGAAGGAATAGATATATTTATATCATGTAAAATTTCCTGTTCTGCTGGAGTGGATTCATCTGTATTATCTGATTGAGGATAGCGTAACGAAACATTTTCAAAACGCACAGAAGCGTCAGAAAGCTTTGTAAGTGGATGCTTGGAAACAACTTCAGTATTTCGAGATTGCAAAACATGTGAAATACGATGCATCGAAGCTCGAGCTGTTAACGACATTACAAAAACTGCAACTAAATTCGCTAAAGCAAACAAAATTTGCAAAGCATACACTACTAATGCAGCAAGATTTCCCGTTGTTAAACCAAAAGCAGGATTATTTCCTGAAGCCACAATTTCGTGCGAAGCCAACCACGCAATAAGTAGCATGCCAGAATAAAAACATAAGTTAAACAAAGGAATACTACAATTTAACACATACTCAGCTTTAATAAAATAATCATAGATTTTATGCGAAATACGCATAAAACGACTTATTTCATAATCAGAACGCACATAAGACTTTACGACGCGAATATTATGCAAATTCTCGCCAACTCTATTATTCATCTCGTCAATCATTCGATAAATTCGAGAAAATGCTGGAGCAACTATACTAGCTCCAACAGCGCCAATTGCACCAATAATAGGCACAAATGAAAGAAAAACCCACGAGATAGCAGGGCTAATTGAAAAAGTAAACCACCAAGCAGTGATGATAATCATAACGCTGCGAATACCAGAGCGAATAATCATTTGGTAAGCAAATTGCACATTTGACACATCACTAGTCATACGCGTAACAACAGTACCGCTAGAAAACTTATCTAAATCAGAAAAACTTAAACTTTGTAAGCGTGAAAACATGTTGTGACGTAAATTTTTACCAAAACCAGCACTAGAATGAGCGCAACAAATACCAGAAACAACGCCTGCAATCATTGCAATTGCAGCAAAAATAAGCAATTGCAAACCATAATATTGCACAGCTTCTTGAGAACGTGACATAATACCAAAATCAATAAGATTTGACATTACTGTAGGGATCTCAATTTGCATAGCAGCTTCAACGAGAATAGTAACAGCTGTTAAAACGCCAAGAAAACGGTACTTTTTTAAAGATGATAGAATCGTACGCAATGCACAAGGAGGATTATTTTTAATTTTTCGCGAATTGTCCTTCAAATTCCCCGCCATTGTGCTCCTCCCCATATATAACGTAATGTGTAGGTTTAATAATATCACTTCTCAAATTTTAACTATTGCGCATGGCGCATTTCCGTATTGAGTTACTTCATTACCAAATGCATAAATAGATGAATCTTTGACATAGTAGTATACAGACAAATCACATACGAAAAAGTGCTTCTACACATTCAAATTATAAACAACGATTGATTTCATCTTATAAAAAATTATATAATGAAAGAATGTATATTCGCATGTATAAAGAGGTACTGTCATGAATATAAAAATCTATTAATAGAATACTTACTTGCTCAGTAGCATTATCCATGTCTTTTTTACTACCATTGCAAGTTCAAGCCAACACCCAAGAAGAAACTTATGAGTAACACAAAGATAGTTGGCGCTGTAGCACAGCAGAAAGGCATTCGTGTCGACTTGCAGTGAGAATTTCCACATTAATATCAACAATTATGTGAGGAACAATATGAACAGCAAACACGTAGTTCTACTGCCAATAACGCTGCTTTGTTATATTTCGTCAGCTATTTATTTCTTTAAACAATTAAAGGACTTAAAAGACGATAACACTTGTGTTAATACTGTTAGTCTTATCATTCAAGCATTCGTCCTATTAATATTAATAATCTATCTTTTATATTTATGCAAAGAAAAAACATACCCAACTGTATATCGTTTACTTACAGTATTTATTAGCATATTTAGTATAATTCTTTTGACAGTTTGCAATACAGATGTTACTAGGTTAATTATATTTAGCTTAACATGTGTATATGTATGCATTCTTATAATCGTCCGCAAACATTGTTAAATATATCGTATGAGTGGCGCATTCAATAGGATTACGAAGCGTCACCTTCGCCTTGCGCACGATCCTTGCCGTAGATTGATGGAATAAAACGCTCTTGATCGTGAAGCTTTTCCCAGATTACAGGCGGATTTTGTGGATTTTCCAGCGACTTTGGCACGTCGATAATTCGCTGATTACTAGAGCCACGGAATTGCAATAGCGAATCGTGAAGATTCTTCATATATCGCCCGTCAACAAGAATGTCAATGTACCGCAATAACTCAAGCTTGTCAGGAGTCTCGCCCGGTCGCATAAGCTCTTCCCAGGTGTAACCAGTCCAACTCCAAATATCTTTTGTATTGCCAAATTCGCTTCTAATACGCTCACATAGTGGAATCAATATGCCAGTGTTAAGCAGCGGCTCACCGCCAAGAAGCGTCAATCCTTGTACATATGGTTGCGCTAAATCTTCCATAATTTGGTCTTCGAGCTTTTGAGTATAAGGGTGACCAGCGCGAAAATCCCAAATTGACTCGTTATAGCATTCAACGCAATGGAATGGGCAGCCAGAAACGTAAAGCGAGCAGCGAATTCCCTCGCCGTCTGTCATAAGAAATCGCTTATAATCAGCCACCATTCCCTTGCTCATGCGCTCACTGGACCACTGCCCTGCGCGAGGATTGTTAGAAAGAGAGGTTGGAATCCACGGTCCACGGTTAACATCTGATGGAGCAAAATCATGTAAACTTATGCGAGCCATAGTCAACCTCCTCTAGCTTTAAATATTTTATTAAATAATCTTAAATAAACTTTTGTTAGATTGTATTAACTTTTGTTAAATAAAATAAAATCCAGCCGTCAAAAAATGCGATCAACATTTTCTAACGGCTAGATATATTACATATCACCAAATAATAAACACAAACTAAAACGTTATTTCACGCTATTCCGCTACTACTTGGTCTCCTCGTACCATTCACGAGACTCACCGTTGTTAAGAACAACATGACCAGTTTCTCCAGACATGTGCTTAACGCGATGAGCGATTTCCTCGTGACGTCCGTGAACCATTGGACGCTGAACAGGATTACCCAAGTAGCCACAAGTGCGCTTAGTAACATTGCACTTATCTGGGTCACTGTTTCCGCACTCTGGGCAGCGGAAGCCTTCTTTAGTCGGTTCAAAATCGCCCTGGAATCCGCAAACGAAGCAATGGTCAATCGGAGTGTTCGTACCCAAGTAGCCAATACCAATCTTGTAAGCATAATCCCAAACAGCCTCCAAAGCTTTAGGATTTGCCTGCAAGCATGGGAACTCGCAATAGTTAATAAAGCCGCCAGAAGCAAGATACGGGAAGTCAACCTCGTAGCGGAGCTTCTCCATAGGAGTTGGCTGCAGCCAAACCGGATAGTGGAAGGAATTGGTGTAGAAGTCGTGATCGGTAACGCCTTCAATACGACCAAACTTCTGACGATCCATGCGGTTAAAGCGATCCGTCAAAGACTCAGCAGGAGTTGAGTAAACGGAATAATGGTAGCCTTCAGCCTTTGACCACTGCTGGCAAAGCTGATTCATTCGGCGAACCATAGAAAGCGCAAATTGCTTGCCATCTTCGTTCCAACTGTGATCTTGCATCCAATCCTTGCCAAAGAACACGGATGTAGCCTCATACAAGCCAATGTAGCCCAAAGACACCGTTGCACGCTCGTTGCGGAACAGCTGATCCACGCTTTCGTTAGCTTCCAAACGACCAAAAGCACCGTAGCGGAACAGCGTTGGAGCATTCACAGGGGTTGCCTGCTTGCAACGCATAATGCGGAATCGCAGAGCCTGATGAGCCACTTCCATACGCTCGTTAAAAAGCTTCCAGAATCGGTTCACGTCTCCATGAGACTCCAGCGCAATACGCGGCACGTTAACTGTCACAACGCCAAGATTCATACGACCGTCTTCCACGTCTTTGCCAGTCTTTGGATCAATCCAACCCTGAAGGAAGGATCGGCAGCCCATAGGAGCCTTAAAGGAGCCAGTAATCTTAATAATATTCTCGTAGAACACAACATCTGGATACATGCGCTTAGTAGAGCACTCAAGCGCAAGCTGCTTCAAATCGTAGTTCGGATCGCCAGCATCTGCGTTTACACCATGCTTAATAGTAAACACAAGCTTAGGGAAGATTGCAGTATGACGATCTTTGCCGAGTCCACGAATACGGTTAAGTAAGATAGCGCGCTGAATTTCGCGAGCAAACCAAGAAGTACCCAAACCAAATCCAACAGTTACGAACGGAGTCTGACCGTTAGAAACGCGGTTGGAATTAATCTGATATTCCATTGTTTGCATAGCATCGTAAATCGCCTTGCGCGTCATAATCTTTGCGTAAATTTCACGAATCTGATCAAGCTCACTCAAGTTTTCATCAAAAGGAGTATCAGCAGGAAGCGGATCCCTATCCGAACAATGAAGATTCTTAGGCTCCTGAGCTTTCAAACCGTCAATCATATCTTTGGCAACTTCGATCGGCGTAGAATCAGGAATCATGGCATGAGCCATAGCAAGATTCTTATCATAATCGCACTTAGCATAAGGCTCAAGCATCTCGTCTGCACGATTAACTGTTTGACCGCCGTACTGTGCGCCTGCAATATCCTTAATAATCTGCGTAACCTGAGTTGCAGCAGTGCCAATAGACTTTGGGCTATCCATCATTGCGTTACCAAGAGCAAATCCCTTAGCGAGCATATCACCAAAATCTGGGAGCGAGCAGTTGCTCATGCAAGTAAATGGCGAATAATCAGCATCATGGAAGTGAATATCACCCTTCATATGCGCGTTAGAAACTGCATGAGGAAGCATAGAAAACGCGGAAGCCTTGGAAACAGCGCCTGCAAGAAGATCGCGCTGAGTGGCGTAAACATTGGAATCCTTGTTGGCGTTTTCGCGAACAAGCGACTCATCTCGGTTTACAAGACGATTTACTGCTTCGTTAATATCGGTTGCCTTAGCGCGGTCAATATCTCGGTTTAGACGATAGCTTGTGTAGCAACGCGCAACTTCGTAAAGGTGATTTTCAATAAGACCATGCTCGACAAGAGTCTGAATATCTTCAATCTTTGCAGGTCCATTGTAACGATCCTGAATTTCAGCTTCTATATGGTCCGTAATATCGCGAATCATCTGCTCTTCTTGAGGACCGACTTCTTTGCGCAAGTCCTTAAAAGCGGCTTTGATTGCCATAATAATGTTCATTTGATCAAAATCGACAACGCGACCATCACGCTTTTCGACCTGCACACGAGACTTCTTAGAAGAATCACTATCCGAGATAGAATCAGCCATTTCTACATCAACATCGCTTAGCTGCGATTCTAAAGTCATGTCTTCTAAAGTCGTACCAGAGACCTGCATCCTACAGACCTTTCTTACATCTACAGTTTATTTATCCTGTTATCCATCCTGTTTTGAATAATGACCATTATTCAAAACAACTTGCTCAACTATAACCCAACCTCTGCACAATATCTAGGGAACTTTATTCAAAAAACAAACTATATATAGTGATTTTGGATATTTTCGCGATTTTTGAGGCGTGTCTCGATGCAACCGGAATATATATGCATTCCGTTATCAAGAAACACGCACTAAACTTAAAAATCGCACAAATTCGTGGCACTTTGATATATTGAGTCACGTGGAACAGACAGCTTTTCAACATGCAGAAGAATTTGGCTTCCAACCTGGAGATATCGTACAGCAGTGGCTGTGGGACGATGACGTTGACGATGCAATCTGCGACAATATCGAAAATCTTACTGGAGAAGATCTGGTAGATGAAGATTACGACTCATCTGTTGACGGCGTCATTATTTGGTGGCGCGATGGCGACGATGAGGATGAGTTGGCAGACACGATTATGGATGCCACAAACATGTTAGACGACGAAGCTCCAATGTGGGTTCTAACGCCTAAGCCTGGTCGCGAAGGCTCTCCAAGCTCCAGCACAGTGCAATCCGCTGCTAAAACAGCTGGCATGAATGCTGCAACTCCTTTAACCGTAAGCGAAGATTGGAACGGAATCCGCTTGCGCGCATTCGGCAAGGGTCAGAGCAAATAGCGCAAATAGTCGTCGCTTAGTTAGTTGACGGGTTTTGTACCAAATTTGACCTAAATCACGTACATTCTCGGGAAAAGTTGACGCACTTTGTAGCGATTTACGGCGTGTTGAACAACAAAAAGCAGAAAACAACTCCGCACTTTGTACCAAATTCGACCTAAATCACGTACATAAAGCGTAAAATCGTTCGCGCGCTACAGCGCGCTCACGTCTTCGCTTGCGTTGAAAGCACACCGTGCTTTCAACCTTAAGCAAGCTCAGCGCTCCGGGTTGCCTTCGCGCGCTACGCTTTAAGCGCTCAGGCAGTTCGGAGCGCGCGTTTGCGCAAACCATTGCGAGAATCACGCGAACTGTGAAAATCACGCGAACGTCCTCGTCCTCTGCTTCTTCCTCTGCCTCTGCGCTTTGGCTGCTCTGGCTCTGGCATACTCCAGCCCTCTTGCAAATCCGCCAAATCCCCAACAATTTCTTGCAAAACAGGCGAATCTGGCTTAACGTCTTCTGCCTTAGCATGAATTCCAGCGCGTCGAAGCATAGTGTGCGCCATGCGCTTTTGATTCGGCAACACAAGAGTTACAACATCGCCAGACTCCCCAGCGCGCGCAGTACGCCCAGATCTATGCAAGAACGATTTTGGATCCTCTGGAGGCTCGGTTTGCACAACAAGCGCCACATCGCTAATATCAATGCCTCGAGCCGCAACGTCTGTAGCAACTAGCACGCGCACTAGCCCATCAGAAAACACAGCCAAGTGCCTATCTCTCTGATTCTGAGACAAATTTCCTTGCAAATCGACGGCTGGAATACCCTGACTAATGAACTTTTTAGCCATGTTCTTGGCTTGGTATTTTGTGCGAGTAAAGAATATAGAGCGTTTTTTACCAGACGCTAATTTACGTAGAACCTCATACTTATCTCCTGCAGACACTCCAAACACATGATGAGTCATTGTATCTACCTGAGAATCCGCATCATCCACAGCGTGCACAACAGCATTCGGCAAGAAGCGATTTACTATAGCAGCAACTTGCTTATCCAAAGTTGCAGAAAACAGCATTCTTTGACCATTAGGATTTGTCTGCTCTAAAAGCCTTGTTACAGCTGGCAAGAACCCCATATCAGCCATTTCGTCAGCCTCATCTAAAACACTGACTTCTATGTTTTCAAGCGTTAATGCGCCTTGTTTTAGTAAATCTTCTAATCGCCCTGGGCACGCTACTATAATCTGAGCACCTTGCTTTAACGGAGCAATTTGTCTCTGATATCTTACTCCGCCGTAAATAGTAACAGTATGCATCCCATATGCTGCTGCAAGAGGAGCAATCACCTCATCAATCTGATGCACAAGTTCTCGCGTCGGAGCCAAAATCATCGCATGAGGTGCTGGAATATTACTATCTTCGCGATTTTTGTTTTTTCTAGAAGTACGACCAGAATTTATTAAATCAACAAAGTTTTCAGCTAATCTTGCTACAAGAGGAATCGAGAATGCTAAAGTTTTACCACTTCCTGTACGCCCTCTACCAAGTATGTTTGCACCCTGTAAAGAGTCTGGCAGAGTGGCCTGCTGAATTGGAAAAGCTGTGTTTTTACCGTCTGCACGCAAAACGTCTGCACGCAAAACGTTAACCAATGGTTCTGGAACACCAAGCTGTGCAAAAGTAACATCATCACTATAGTTTTCTCGAGATTCCACAGCTGTATCTGGAATCATTACGGAATTTTTTGTAATTTCTAGATTTTTCTTTATTGAAGACTCAGTATCAATAGTCGTCGGTTGCTGGCGACTTGTCTGGTGTCTATTGTGGCGACTATCTCTACTCTTCTTCATATTGCGATTGTCAAAATCAAAATCGCGCTTTTTTAAATCGCGTTTGCCAAAATCTTGTTCAGCTTCTTGAATTGCAATCTCTTCATATTGCAAAGCCTTTTCACGAGCACGACTTCTAGCTTTGTCTGCCTTGCGATTACGTGCTTTACGCGCATTAAATTCGTTATTCTTACGATTTCCCTGATATTCAAATGGGTTTCTATTAGACTTATAGCCTTTTTTAGAAAAATTCTTATTAGCTCCCTGACTTACAGCAGATTTTTTACCAGCAGATTTCTTAGCACCTTGCGTTTTAGCAGACGCAGCATAATGAGTATGTGGCACAATAGCCTTTCGTAAATTACTTCAACATAGTTGACTATATAATGTTGACAATGCGTAATTACGAACATTCAAAGGCACAATTACAAATGTAATTGCACAAAATTAATCTACAGACTGCAAAGCAGCAAAAGTGCGCAAAACAAGCAAACCGTGAATCGCAAGCATAAGCCGCGCAACTTTAATGTGTAATCACTACAAAGTCATGAACTAACTGAGCCTAACACAAGCCCCACACAATACGCAATAAGTAATGCAATACTGATCTACAAGCTACTCTTCTTCCAAAGAATCTATTGTAGGAGCAAGAACCAAATTTTTAACAAGCTCACGCGTGCGAAGCTGAGAATCCGCATCCAGACAATCATCTGTAATAACAGTATCCACTTGGTCGAAGCGAGCAAACAGCGAAAGCGATGTGCAAGTCCATTTAGTGTGATCTGTTAAAATGATCGTACGATCCGCAATATCCATCAAAGCCATATCTGTAGCAGCTTCAAGAGAATTAGGCATTAGGAATCCACGAGGTAGGCTCACGGAATGAGTGCCCAAAAACACGGTGTTTACGCGCAAAGACGAAACAACCTTATCCGCAATAGGACCAACCAGAGAATTAGATCTAGTAATAACTCCGCCAGTAACAATAACCTCAATATCTTTAGACTCAAGCGCCTGAACAAGCTCTGCAACAGGAATCGAATTGGTTAAAATCGTAATACCAGAAGCTCTGCGAGACTCAAGTAGATGCTGAGCAAATACATAAGCAGTGGTGCCACCACCAATAGCTATAACATCTCCAGGCTGAACATAATCCACAGCTTTGCTGGCGATTGCGTCCTTTAAGCCCATATCCATCTGCGACTTTACCGAAAACAGAGGCTCAGAAAGAAGAGTGTTAGTTGTAACAGCACCACCATGAACTCTTTTTAAAAGACCTTTGTCTGAAAGCTCGGCGATATCCCTACGAATAGTCATTGCCGAAACACTTAGCTCTTTAGAAAGAGCAGTAATACGCACAGCCCCTCTAGTGCGAAGACGGCTTAAAATCAACTGCTGACGCTGAGAAGAAATCATGTGAACATTATCGCACAACTAAACGCAAAAAACAAACTCAAATGAGCGTTTCTATGTGAAAAACGTTAGGTAGTTAACAAAATTCATAAGAAAATTTTGCAAAATTCAACAAAACGAACAAATGATTATGCAAAATTTACCAATACCAAGTTAGGTAGAGATTCTTGATTTTTCGCACTGAATGAGATGTATCGCTCGCGCGTTACAGCGCGCTCACGTCTTCGCTTGCGTTGAAAGCACACTGTGCTTTCAACTTTGAGCAAGCTCAGCGAATCGAAGTGCATTCGCGCGCTACGCTATTCCTCACGGCTATTAGTAGCCGTTCGGCTGATTTGGCGCATAAAGTCCACTGGACTTTATGCATTAAGCCAAATCACGCTTTGAAGGAGCTTGAAATGCGTTATGCAATTTCAAGCTCAGTCAAAGCGCTCATGTAAGTCGATTCGCAGTCCTCCGATGGTGATTCGCTGAAGTAGCAAGAAAAATCGAGAATCTCAGTGATTAAGATATACGCAATTGTTCAAGCACGTAAGAGGGCTGGGTGATTCTTGGTCGAACAGTATAAGAGCGGCAGCCGATACCAAATAATCCAAATGATCAACCACTACAAACAAACTTCAACCAAAAAACAAAATCAAAGACAAAACGGAACAACCGCAACAACAACCAACACACAAAAGGCAGAGCGTTGTGAGACAAGAATTAGCCAGCCCTCCTACAACAACAAACAAGGAAGATGCACAATACCAAACAAGAAAGCGCGCAACAGCAAACAAGTCAAAGAGCGTGCAATATATCAGTACTGATGATGCGTGTGATCGTGCATAACGTCTTTATGCTCCGACGCATGAGGAATATGCAAAACGCGCATACGATCAATCGCCTTACGCGCAAGCTGATGAGCAGAACCAGCCCCATCACCTTTAACCCCAAAAATCACAATTAAAGCCATAACAGCCGTAATAATCGCACTAATTCTCAAAGTCCATTGAACACCAAAAATGCTGGCTGCCAAATTATCTGCAGAACCAACTCCAGTAAGCATATGATGCCACTGAGTAAAAGTAGCCATAGTAACAACAAGTACTGGAGCACCAATAGCACCCCAAAGCTGTCTCATTGTATTAGTGACTGCAGAACCATCGCCCAACTCACTAGGTTGCAAGCAATTTAAAGACCATGTTGTAACAGGCATAAGCAAAAATCCCATGCCGATTTGTCGCGTAAACTGCCAGATTGAAATCCACCAAATCCATGTGTCTTTATCGATAAGGCTCATCATAACTGTGCCAAAAAGCAAAATAAGAGAGCCTGCCATTGCTACAGGTCGCACACCAAAACGATCGAGCATACGCCCACCAAAATATTGCGAAATTGCCATTCCAAACGCGCCAGGCAACAATACCAGACCACTCATAGTAGCTGAAAAACCACGATCTGATTGAATATACAGCGGAATAACCACCATAATTGAGCTAAACGCAAAGAATGTTAAACATGCGCAAGCGGTGCCAATCGTAAAATAGCGATTCTTCAACACGCTTATTCCAAGCAACGGCTGCTTTCCTTTAACTCGCGCACGCAATTGTCTAATCACAAACCACGTTATTCCACATGCTCCAACAACCATAGGTGACCACGAAAGCGGATTTGAAATGCCATAAGACTCAATGTTTGTGAAACCAAACATAACTCCACCAAAGCCAACAATTGAAAGTCCAACGGAGAAAAAATCCGCCTTAGCAGAGCGATCATGTTCACCGAAATTATGTAAGAAAAGTATGGAAAGAATAATAGAAATTACGCCGATAATTGTAAGAGATAAGAATATAGAACGCCAACCATTAAAATCAGTTTGCATACCACCAACTGTTGGTCCAATTGCTGGAGCAATGCTCATTGCCATACCAACGCTACCCATAGCCATTCCTCTACGAGTAACTGGGTATACAGAAAACACAGTAATCTGTAGAACAGGCCACATAACTCCAGTGCCAATAGCCTCTAGAGTTCGCCCAGCTAACGCCATAATAAAATCATTACTCAGCCACGCCATAACTGAGCCTAGAGTAAAAAGAATCATGGAAGTAATAACAATTTGACGAGTAGAAAATCGTCTAGTCAAAAATGCTGTTAGCGGCACCATAATAGCCATAATCAGCTGAAAAATAGACGTAAGCCACTGTCCCGTAGTAACACTTATGTTAAACTCACGCACAATAGTAGGTAATGCAGCAGTGAGCTGCAATTGCGCAAAATTGCCAATAAAAGTTATAAAAGTTAGAATCGCCAGAGAAACCAAGGCTGCACGCGTGAGACGATTGTTTTTATACGCTTCTTCACCAACAAGAGCATGACTAAGTTTAGACAAGTTCACGAAAGACTTGCAGCTAGCATGCTCACTAGCAAATTCATCACCCTTATTAAACCATGATTTTCTAGGCAATATTGTCACTTAAATTTCCTTCCATATTCACACAACACGCATAAAATAATCAGCGATTATCGTAAAACCAAGAAACATACTTGACTCTACGATAATCGCCTTAAAACAAATCTATAAGTACACACTATGAGTCTGTGCGTCTATAAATCTATAATCCTCACAAACTTACAATTGCCGCAAAATTAATAATAGTAGCAAGTATAATACAAATCAGTAGCTTCTATGAGACAACCAATGCCTGTAGGCACCCTGAATGGAACCGTAACGACCATTGCAATAATTCCAGAACCAACGAAGCTGAGTCTGATAATTAGTCGCCCAGTCAGCACCCATAGAAGACATCTTTCTTCCAGGAAGAGCCTGAGGCAAACCGTATGCTCCAGAAGGATTCATAGCATTTACGCGCCAACCTGATTCATGTGAAATAATAAACACTGTAGCAGTAAAATCAGCTTCACTGTAACCGTTAGAAAGAAGCCAAGAATGCGCCCACTCCTGCATTTCACCAGCAGGAACTGTAGTACCAATAGAAGATGCAAAATCTGAATCTACGCTAGCTCCACCTGTGCCAACAAGAATGACCTTATCTTTTGGAGCCTGCTTAACAAACGATACAAAAACGTTAGACGAAACAACTTTATCACCTGCGCGAGTAACAATCTTACTTGTTTCCATCACGCCAAGAGCACCCTGATCCTTAACCTTTTCCGTGCCCTTTGGAAGAGCTGCAGTTTCCTTCTTAACCGTGTTAAAAGCAATCGGTTCATCAGAAGTTTCAAGCTTTGCGCCTGCACGCTTAATGTTGATAACTGTCGATTCAGTTACCTTGGAATCAAGTGCAGGCTCTACAACATCATTAGGCCCAAGAGTAATATCTCCAGCTTCTAGAACAGACTTAACGTTTGTAAAATCCGTGCCAAGAACAGTACGATGACTCCCATTGATATTCACAGTTATGTAAGAAGTAGCGCCTTTTTTAACACTTTTAAGCGAATTACGATACATACCACGCGAAACCTGATTAGAGGAATCTGTAGCAGAATAAGCAGTTATGTAAGGCTTCGCAGAATGATTCTTTGATGCCGAATAAAAGTTCCTAGACGCAATACCAAGAGTTACTACAGACACAAAACCAACAAAAATCGCTACAATTCTTGCCCACTGACGAACACTCAATGAGGTAAGTGTAACAGTTTTCCTTCGGTGACTTGTCATAACTCTCCTTGGTAGAAGTTAATGCACAAAGCGTAAATCTAAAAATAAATAATCCTCATACAGCTTTTTGCACAAAGTATATATAATTGTAGACTCATGCAAAGAGAATGGCTTAAAATCAAGGTTCTTACTACTATTCCCCATCATTTTCAGATTCACTTGATTCGCTTACAGAATTACCTTCATCATCTTTACTAGGATTGTAAGCCTTAGCTTGATTGACTAAATCTCCTAAATCGGCTGGCAACAAAGCACCAGCCTGACGATAAATAACATCTCCACGTTTGATAACCATAACCGTTGGAACCGCTTTAATCGCCGCAGCACTTGCCAAATCAGGAGACTGGTCTATGTCTACCTTAACGAATGGAACATCGTCAAACTTTTCGCTAACTTGTTCAAAAATAGGACCAAAAGCTCGGCATGGTCCGCACCAAGTTGCCCAAAAATCAACAACAACTATTTCATTAGTACCAGCAATTTTCTCAAAATTATCTTGCGTAGCATGAATAACCGCCATTTTTACCCCTTTTAGTGCAATCACTTATTCATGCCATTATATATGTATCTGTCGCCTTGCGGCACTAGGCTAGAAAACATGCTTGATATCCAATTTATTCGTGAACATGCCGACGTAGTTAAGGAATCGCAGCGCAAGCGTGGCGAGTCCGTTGAGCTCGTCGATGAGGTGCTTCGTGCAGACGACTTGCGCCGCAACAGTTTAAAGGCTTTTGAAGCAGCCAGAGCAGAGCAGAAAGCAATAGGAAAAAAGGTTGCAGCTGCTCAAGATAGCGAGAAAGTCACACTTATTGCTCAGACTAAAGAACTTGCTCAAAAGGTTGCAGAATACAAGGCTGAATCTGAGCAGGCTACTGCCGACTACACTACAGCAATGTGGAAGCTTTCTAACATCGTTGAAGATGAAGCGCCAGAAGGCGGAGAAGACGACTATGTTGTAGTTAAGAAAGTTGGCACACCTCGCGACTTTACTGCAGAAGGCTTTGAACCAAAGGATCATTTGACTCTTGGAACTGGCGTTGCTGGAATTGATATGCGCAGAGGCGTAAAGGTTGCAGGCTCTCGCTTCTACTTCTTGCGCGGTGCTGTGGCTAGATTGCAAATCGCAATGCTTACTATGGCTGTAGACCAAGCCGAAGAGCACGGTTTTACGCTTGCAATTACGCCAACGCTTGTGCGTCCAGAAGTAATGCGCGGAACTGGCTTCTTGAATTCTCACGCGGACGAGATTTATCGCCTTCGTGAGCCAGATGATCAGTATTTGGTTGGCACATCCGAGGTTGCGCTCGCTGGTATGCACGAGGATGAGATTCTTGACTTAAGCAATGGTGCTTTGCGTTATTGCGGTTGGTCGAGCTGCTACCGTCGTGAAGCTGGTGCTGCTGGAAAGGATACTTCTGGTATCATTCGCGTGCATCAGTTCGATAAGGTAGAAATGTTCGTTTATTGCAAGCAGGAAGATTCTCACGCTGAGCATCAGAAGTTACTTGGTATGGAGCAGGAAATGCTTGCTAAGGTGGAAGTGCCTTACCGCATTATTGATACTGCTGCTGGTGACCTTGGTTCTTCTGCTGCTCGTAAGTTTGATTGCGAAGCTTGGGTTCCAACTCAGGGTCGTTACCGTGAGCTTACTTCTACTTCTAACTGCACTGAGTATCAGGCTCGCCGCTTGAATGTTCGCGAACGCATGGAAGATGGCGGAACTCGCCCAGTTAGCACGCTTAATGGCACTTTGGCTACTACTCGCTGGCTTGTGGCTATTTTGGAAAATCATCAGCATGAAGATGGTTCGATTGATATTCCAAAGGCTATGCAGGCTTATATGGGTGGCAAAGAAGTTATTGAGCCTACTAAGTGGGAAGCGTGACTTTACTATAGTTTGAGTCTAAATTTTGTATCTTGACACGCGAGATCATTTAGTTTAGTATCAAATAATCTTCTCCTTTTGGGTTATATGTCAAAAAGTGTATAAAACTGTTCTGATGTATGTTCTTGAAATAGAATTTAGTCAGTTTAGTTTCATACACTTTTTGATGTATAGCTCTTTATTTTTATTTATTTTTATTAATTTATATTTTGCATTTAGTGAGCAATAAGTGGCGCTACTTGCGATTCGTAAGCACGCAAAGCCATATCAATCACGTTGTGCATATCGTAATAGCTGTAAGTGCCCAAACGTCCACCGAAAACAGTGTTAGACTGCGCCTCAGCAAGCTCTGCATAGCGCGCATACAATGCCTTATCTTCCTCAGTATTCACTGGATAGTAAGGCTCGTCGTCGCGAGTTGCAGCGCGAGAATACTCCTGCCACACAACAGTTTCCCCAGCTTTAACGCTTTTGCCTGGCACAAAATCAGCATCGCAGCTAGCTTCCCCGCCAACCTCCTCGCGCTCTGGATTAAAGTTCTTAAACTCAATTGCGCGCGTAAACGGAACATCTGCATCCGAATAGTTCATAACTGGGCAGCCAAAGTGGTCGCTCTCCTGGTAACGCACTTCCTTAAAGTCCACAGTGCGCCACTTCAACTCGCCGAGCGCATAGTCAAAATACCTATCAACCGGACCGGTATAAACAACCGGCACTCCAGCCTCCGCCAACGCGTGCTTATTAAACGGCTGCGATTCGTCGAAAAAGTCCACGCCAAGCGAAACGTGAATACGCGGATCGTCAATCATGCGCTGCATCCAAGCTGTGTAGCCGTCCGTTGGCAATCCTTCCCAAGTGTCTTTAAAGTAGCGATTATTGTAGTTAAATCGCACAGGCAAGCGCTTGATAATTCCAGCAGGCAGCTTAGAAGGATCCGTTTGCCACTGCTTTGCCGTGTAATTCTTAATAAACGCTTCATAAAGCGGGCGCCCGATTAAACTAATGCCTTTATCGTTCAAATTCTGCGGATCTTTGCCAGCAAACTCCCCCGCTTGGCTTGCAATCAAAGCCTTAGCTTCTTCTGGCGTATAATGCGCGTGGAAGAATTGGTTAATTGTACCTAAGTTGATTGGCAACGAATACACTTCGCCGTCGTGAGTTGCGTAAACGCGATGCACGTAGTTAGTAAACGTTGTAAAGCGGTTCACGTAATCCCACACGTGCTTGTTGCTGGTGTGAAAAAGATGTGCGCCATACTTGTGAATTTCAATTCCCGTTCGCTCGTCAAAATACGAGTAAGCATTTCCGCCAATGTGATTACGCACGTCAATAATTTCAACGCTTGCGCCAGCGCGTTCTGCAGCCTGCTGAGCTACAGTTAAGCCAAACAATCCTGCTCCAACAACTACTAAATCTGGGTATTCGCTCATTTTCCCACTCATTTCTTGCTTTCTGATTTGCACTTACTCTTCGATTTTTAATTGCATTACTTCATATTTTTGATTTTGTAATCGTAGATTATTTTTTCAAGATTCCTAACACACGCCATAGTAAAACATTGCGCGCGCTGTAAAATCGTAAGCTTTTTAACAGCTGATTTAGCAAATTCTACGTCTTTAGCATAATTTTTTTCGTATATTTTTTGGATTTCTGCGTCGCTATTTTTTCCGCCATTAAGCGTATTTTCTCCGCTTTTCAGCGCGCATCGCTCATACCTTAAGTTTCCAACCATTGTGTAGTAGCTTCTTGCTGGCACAACATTGTGCTTTAAGCACAAATCCCAATTTGCTCGAACTGCATCTATATGATCGTGGTAAAAGCCCGCGTCTCGCATTTTATGCGTTACGGAATCCTCGCGTTGCAGCCAGTAATACAGCACTTCATCCACATGTGCCACGCAATTCATGCGCGAGTACAGCACGCTTGCCATCGCCGTGTCTTGCGCAAACTTTCCTTCGGGGAATCGCACTCCCTGCCAGATTTCTCGCTTGTAAAGCCTGCACCAATTCGCTTCGTTAAAGTAGCGCGCTTCGCTGTTTTTGCCCAGCTTATTTCCGATTATTCTAAATATTTTGCAAAATACAGTTTGATACGCTTTTAGAGGATTTTTTACGATTTTTATTTGAGTCGCGTTCTCTAAACGCGCGGTTACTTGCGATTTTTCCGTACCCAATCCGCGCGCACCCAAACCAGCTTCTTTTTTAATCTGCTCTAAGCTACTTAGCCCAAATTGACGCCATTTTGCTTTGCTCATACTAGCTCCGCTTTGCAAAATAGCGTTTAGTAAAATCTCAATATTTTTGCAATCTAGAATATCGTCATTGTCTGCAAACGCTATAAATTCCCCACTCACTGCATCAAGCCCTGCGTTCTGCGCACGCGATATTCCGCCGTTTTGTTGGTGTATTACTTTAACTCTCGAATCTTTTGATGCATACGAATCGCAAATTTTACCCGAGTCGTCTTTTGATCCATCGTCTACCAAAATCAGCTCTATGTTTTTGTACGTTTGCGCAAGAATCGAGTTCACGCATCCGCTCAAATATTTTGCAGAATTGTAGACTGGCACGATTATAGAAACTAGCGGATTTTCGTTTTTAGCGTAATTTTCCATTGCTATCCTTTCAAACCGCGTTCTGTTCTGCTTTGCGCATTTGACGAATCTTTTGCTGCCCATCCTTAAATCCGCGTATCATCGCGCGAATTTTCGCAAATTTATTCTTTTCCCACAGCGCAACGAAAATCATATCTCGCACAACTGCACGCAACGACTTAGCATACGAGTATGTTCCCATTTTGTAATCCACTACTTGCATATTTCGCGCTATATAGTACTTGCGATTTGCGTTGTGATTCCACACGATTGGGTGTTTTATAATCAAGTTTATTGAGCGCGCTTTGCCGATTTGGTGTTCCATTATAACGTTTTGGCACTCTACGATTTGCCAGCCATCGCGCGCAAGTCGCCTTGAAAAGTCGAAGTCTACTCCGTCAATTTCCAACCATTCGTCAAATCCGCCGATTTTCTGCCACGCTTCTACGCTTGTTAAGCTTCCAGACGTTATGCATTCGTCTTCGTGGCATTTGCTGTGTAAAATCGTGCCGTCTAAACGGTTTTTTAGCAAAGAGCATACAATTGCGATTTTGGAATTTTTTGAATTTTTTTGATTTACAAGACTTCCCTGATTTTCCAGGATTTTCTTGTATTCGCTAATCATGTTGCTTGGCACAACAGAATCGTCGTTAAGCGTTAGAACCCAGTTGAAACCTTGCGATTTTGCCCATTCAAACACTTGCGTTAATGCTTTTGCAAAACCAATATTTTGACTGTTTTTAACTAAAGTCACGTTTGCGTATTTGCTTACAACTTCTTGCAAACTTTTAACATTTTTAGACGCATTGTCTACGATTATTACGCGCTCTACTTGATTGCATAGCGCTTCTAAACACGTGCTTACGTCTGTTAAAGTTGGATTATAGGTGATTATTCCAGAACAAATACGCATGTTAGTCCAAACTGCGATTCTTGCTGCCGATTTTCACCCAACATTTGCTCACAAAACCAACAATCAAGTTTGTAAAACGCTTGAGTATTACAGAAAGCACAAGAATCACCGCAAACTCTGCGATTAGCAATCCGTATGCTTGCCAGCGATTAAGCCACACTGGATATATTACTGTAAACACTTGCATTATTAACACATGGTGTACCAAAAAAATCGGGTACGAATATGCGGATATAAATTTTGTACACGCGCTTAATGGCTTAAAACTTTTAACAAGTTCACCAATATAAGAAAGCAGCAAAAATGCTAATATTCCTACAATCGTAACGGCAATATTTCCTTGTAAAACATGCGTTAATTGTTGCAATGCAAGAATCACAAAAGATACTGCAGCAAGCCAACAAGGCACTTTTTTAATAAACTTTACAAAAATCATGCCAAATACTAATTCTGGCAATCTTGTTGTTAAAAGAATATCAGACGGTACTCGCGGAATCTGGTAAAAAGTAAAGAACACAACTGTTGCAGCGTATAGAGCCAACACAACGCACACAGTTGTTATTGGCATTTTATTTACGCCAACTCTTAAAAGTGGAAACACTATGTAAAACAGTATTATGAACCCTAAGAACCATTCGCCTAGAACATAAAAAGTACCTACGCCGAATGCAGAAGCATAACCATCCATTCCAAAAAGCGAAAAAATTGCTGTTATTTTATGCCTTGGTACAAAAATATATCCATTATTGCGAATAAACAATAAAATATTCGCCACTATGAATGCTACCCAAAACATTGGGTATAGTGTTTTTGCGCGCTTTGTGTAGAATGTGCGCAAATCCAGGCTTTCTCTATCGCCATAGTTGTACATAAGAGCAGCGCCAGAAATAATCAAAAATAGCGATACTCCTAATCCACCAATGTAGATTCCAAACGGTCTATTTACGAAGAACCGCATTGGCTCCAAATATGGATTGTTAAAATGAGTTACAACAATCAAAATCGCAGCTATTGCGCGAATCCAATCCAAGTAGAAAAGTCGCGGTTTTTTTGCGCGCGTAAGTTTTGTCGCAGCTGTATTTACGCTTATATCACTCATCTTCTTTACCTTTACGACCAATGTGCACAATTCTTTGACCTATGTACAGTGTTTTATAGAAAACTCGCTTTGCAATACTCTTTAATACTCTTAAAGCAGCGTAACGGAATCGCTTTCCGCGCATTACTTCTCTACAAGTTTCTTCCAAATTGCGTTTAATCCATGGCGTGCTCACAGATTTTGATAGTTCTCGAACATCGAATTCTAGGTTAGTCATTTCTATTCGCGCAAAGTGATCCGAGAATATGTATGCGTCATAATATCCGTTGGATTGCGGCACATACCCGTATGCTCGCTCTATAAAGTGCAACAACGTTCCGTCTATTTTTAGCGGTTCTGCTGGAAAATCTTCGTAAGTCCACTTTCTATCCAATAGCCCACGCATAGCTTTTGTACGGAACCAAAACATTGTGCCAAGCGGAGCTATAGCGTCTTTGTTTTCGTCTAGCGGAACGCTAATTCCTAACGTTTTTTCTAGGAATTTCTTTGTGCCTTCAAAGTTTGGACCCCAAGTGTATGTAAATCCTGGGAAGTAGTCTGCATGATTTGGCGGCGTTGGCATTGCCATTCCAAGTCGCGGATGCGTTTCAAACAGATTTATAACGTTTTGCACATACTCTTTACTTGCAAGAATATTTTCAAAACACTTGTAAGCAAATCCGTCGCCTATGCTTCGAGGCGATAATTGCGTGACTTTTTTATCGTGAGCAAAGCATACGTAATCGTACTTCATAAGATCTGCGCCGCCGCCCACTAAGAATGCGCTCACGTCTCTACCGCGATTTTCAATTAACCGCACGTCTACGTCATATGGAAGATGTTCCACACGCTGTTTCACAATTTGCTGGTTTTCTTTCGATCCTACAGTTAAAATAACGTCACATCCTTGCGGCATAGACTGAATATAGTGCAAACTTTTATCTAGCAAATCCATGTAATACAAGTGCATACACAACGCGACTTTTGGCTTAGCCGTAGATTCTGATGTAGCTGTTGACGAGTTTTCTACAACATGATTTTGCGGCAAAATGTATCGCAAATGAAGATTCTTCATCAAATCTGCCATATTCATGCTTCGCAAAGCATTTTCCCAAATCAAATCCGTGTTGTAATCTGTGTGGTCTTTCAAATACTCGTATAAGTCTAATGCTTGGTTTCCAACAGATTGCGTAGAAACGTCGGAGTAATCGTGGAAGAAAGACCTGCGCTTAAAAATCGGGCATCGCTTGTATTCCACAATCTGCCTTGCAGCATACGTTATTGGGCCATAAGAATAGCCTTCTAAATCACTCGTATCAACGTATACAGACCACTTGTATCCCTTATCTGCAAATCGCTTTGTAAATACTGATTCATGCAATCCAACAGACTCAAAGTAGCTGTTGATTGGTGGAAGATTGTTCCAATAATCCTGAAAATCTTTGGATTGAACAAAGCTTTTCCTGTATGCGTGAAAATGCGATTGAATATGCTCTGGCAAATATCCGTACGGACTGTATCCAAACGGATCTCCATTAACTTTATGGAACTTTGTTATGCCCCAAAAATCAAGGTCTTTTGCGTTCATAGCGTTAAACATTTCGCTAAACGGATAAACTGGACCCATAATCGTAGCGTTAAATAGCACTACTTCGTCAAACTTTTCCAACTCTGCCCAACCGTAAGAGTCCATTGCAGTTTTGTACGCCCACACGTCAAAACCCTTGTTCTCGCGCAAAATAAACTTGTTCGCGTAACCTTTAAGCATCGCTTTGCTTGACTCGTCGATTTTGCCATTAACTACAATCGCAAGCTCGTTAAAGAATGGTTTGAATCCGTCAAGCAGCGTAGACACATAATGGTCTGCGTGACCTTGCGCATCGTAGAAGAAGAAAATGCCCAAGCGCTTTGGATTTTCCAAAATCATGTTATCTCCTGATTTACCCTTAATTATCCTTGATTATTCTATTGTGTAATTTTGTATTTTGTTTAATCTCAAATTTATTTTTTAGACTTTATTTATCATTCTTTGATTTAGTTAAGTTTTTAACCATATTTTTTATCTTTTTTGCAAAACGCTTATACACTGGCATTGCATCGTAACGTTTTTGCGCTTCAATTTGCAAATGTTTCTGTTCTTCTTCATATTTTTGCTGATGAACCTGCATAATATGCAAAGACATTAAGTCTACTTGCTTATCGTAAGTTGTGTTTTGCGGATCTTTAAAACTATCTGGTTTAATATTTCTATAAACGTTAAGAAGAACATCACACACTGAACCGTGTTTTATTATGCAATCGCCTTCTACAACTTGATTCATAAGGTCTACAAGCTCTTCGAGCACAATCAAGCACGCGCGCTCTAATCCCCATGCTTCAATAACAGCGTTTATGGCTTCTTGAAAATCCTCGACTTTTAGTCTTGTAAAGAACTCATCTTTTACTATTTTTAATCCACGATTATCAAACCAGCGTGAGGCTTCTTCAATGGTTTGCTTGCGACTTTTCATCGAAGGCTCTTTAGCAAAATCATTAGCAAAATCGTAAACAGCGCTTACAACATCTTTAACACTTCGTTGTTCTACAGTAAATTTTTCAACGCTTATCTTAGATCTTCCAGAAATTCCTCTGCCAATATGGTATTTAAGCGCGCGAAACGCTGTTAAGTCTTTTAAAGTTTGAGCAAAGGCTGCAATAGCGAAATATTCGTAAGCATCTTCTGCTTTAGAAAGTCGTGTTGAAACTGTTTTTTTAAACGCATCTCGAACTAAGTCACCTTTAAAAAGCGCTGTTATAACATTCCAAGGTGTCCAATGCGGAAAATCACTAGAAAACGTTGATTTAATAATATTATCGCCAGTTTGATCACCATTATTTTGCGCATACATTTGATCGTAGCTGTATGCAAAATCTTCATCTGATTTGCCTTCTGGGTGAATAGAAACACCAAAATGCAATATATCTGCAGGATTATTAGTAACGTATGAGTAGAGAACTTCGCAAGCTTTAAGATCAATCTCATCATCTGCGTCAACAAAAAGAACGTAATCACCGCTAGTCGACTGAACACCAGTTTTACGCGCAACATGTCTACCGCAATTATGATCTTTAGCAATAATTTTTACTCTAGAATCCCTAAGCTCATAATCGCGCAAAATTTGCAAAGTATTATCCGTACTAGCATCGTCAACAACAATAATCTCAATGTTTTTAAAAGTTTGATTAACAAGTGAATCCATGCACTGCTTAATATACGGCTCCTTGTTGTATGCAGGAACCACCACGGAAATTGCAGGATTCATAAATCGTCTCCATTGCACACTAATCGGTAAAATAGCACAAATCATATCTATTGTACTACTAGACACAATCAGTTTTTAGATTGTTGTCACGCATTAAAATCTTATAGTATATTTTTTAGTAACGAGTAGCACATGCATGTCAAACACATAGAAGGGTTGTAGTATGAATCAAGCAGACTCTAGTTGTATTAAAGAATTAAACACTAATCAACTACAAGATTCAGCTACACTTGCAAAATGCGGCAAAAAAAGCAACTCAACTAGCACAACTAGAGCAATTATAGAAAAAACGTATTCCTTTAAAGACTTCATTGATTTTTGCAAATCTAATGTTGCAGAACTTGCAATAAGCGCGATTTTTTTGATTATTGCATACGGTCAAAAAGCTTTTTCTAACACTTTTTCTATAGACACAGAAGAAATAATCTCTAGATCTAAGGCTCTTTACAATTCTTGGATTCGCCTAGAACGCTTTGGATTGCTAGCTTTTAAGTACGTTACAGGAAGATACTGGTATAACAATTCATTAGCTGGAATCTTAATGATTCTTGCGCTTTTTGCTTCTGCAACAACATGGGCATACTTGTTTAGCAAAGCGCACAATTTGGGCGCAAAATTCCACCCAGCTTTATTTATGATTCCGTTTATAAGCGCTCCTATTCTTGCAGAAATGCTTGGATTCTTGCTTATGGGAGATGACGTAGCTTGTGCGCTAATGTTTGTTAGCATATCGCTTATGTGTGCGCATAACGCGTACCAAAATCGTAAAGAACTTAAGACTCTTTTAGCATACGCATTAATGGCACTTATTTTTGCAATTTTTGGTTTTACTCTCTACTTAGCAATGACTACTGTTTTTGTTGCCGGAACAGTCATGATTGCACTAATAATTAAGGGCGACTATGCGTGCAAATTTAAGAACATAGTAAGCTACATTTTTACGTATATTTGCGTGTTTATAGCAAGCTATGCATGCTATGTGATTTTGAATAAAATTGTTATCGCTACCAACCACACCTTCACAGATCCGTACATTAAAAAACAAATGCGTTGGGGTAAAGACCCTATAGCAAAAATCATTCATACTATATTTTTGCATGCAAAAAACATGTATCTAGGAAGAACAATATTCCATAGCGTATTTATAACAATTGCATTAATCGCTTTAGTGTTATTAACTATTGTTCAAGTGATTCGTAAAGAGCTTAACGCTTTTACTATTATTTTTGCTATTGCTATAGTTGCAAGCCCTATGATGATGAGCGTAATACTCGGCACAGCAGGCACGGCTAGAACGGAACTAACATACCCGCTTGCTGGCGCTTTTTCATGCATGTATTTGTTGCATTACATTATGCAATTTAGCAAAAAGACTTTAACAACGATTATTGCATGCATTCTTCTTGCAATTATTGGATTAAGTCAGTCGTTTACAGTAAATCGCTTGTATTACACGGAATACATGACTTATAACCAAGACTATTACATTGCTCAAGATGTTGCTAGAAGAATAGAAGTACTACAAGCAAATCATAAAAATCCTCTTAAAGTAATATTCGTTGGCAATCACATAGCAGACTACAATCCTAGTGAATTTAAGTCAAATCAGCTTGAACTTATTGGACGATCAATGTTTGAGATTGGATTCTCAACTCTTCACGGCACATGGGTAAAAACTGGTTTCATACGCTCAACTACTGGATTTAAAATGAAAAATCCTGTATTAGAATCCGTTTATATAAACGCAGAAAAGGCCGCACAAAATCTGCCTTCTTGGCCTTCGGATAAATGCACTACTGTTTTAGATAACAAGTATATAGTCGTAAAATTCTCTGAACCAATGCAAAATAAGCACTAAATAGTAGTTAAGAATTTAGATACCTAAATATATAAATATCTAAATAGTAGTTTCAATCTCGTAACGTGGGCGATGCTTAGATTCCATGTAAATCTTTCCAATATATTCGCCCACAATGCCGATTGAAAGCATAATCAATCCACCAATAAACCACATTGAGAACATAACAGAGCCCCAGCCAGCAACTGCTTTTCCTTGCACAACAGAAGCTATTACATAAACAAATACGCATAGTGAAACTAAAATAGACGCGAATCCTGCAAATGTTACAAAACTCAAAGGCTTAGTAGAAAAAGATGTAATGCCATCTATAGCAAACGAAATCATCTTTTTAAGCGGATACTTAGACACACCAGCTTTGCGCTTACCACGCACATACTCAACTTTTGTTGACTTAAAGCCAATAGATGGCACTATACCACGCAAGAAAAGATTAACTTCTTTATATTCCAAAAGAGCCTTCAACGCATTCTTGCCCATAAGTCTATAATCGGCATGATTCGGAACTGTTTCTGCGCCCATCCATCTGAAAACACTGTAAAAAGCTAATGCAGTGTTGCGCTTAAACCACGTGTCTGTTTCTCTAGACGAGCGAACGCCATACACAACCTCGTAGCCTTCCACATATTTTGCAATAAATTGATCAACAACATCAACATCGTCTTGCAAATCGGCGTCCATGGAAATTGCAGCATCGCAACCCGATTTATATGCTGTAGTTAAGCCAGCAAGCAAAGCATTTTGATGACCACGATTATGCGCAAGCTTTACACCGCCAAAAAGCGAAGGATTCGACTGGTGCAAATCGCAAATAATATTCCAAGTCGAATCTCTAGAACCATCATCCACAAAAAGAATACGGCTATAATCCGAAATAATCTTATTTTCAATAAGAAAAGTAACTTTGCTTAAAATAATACTAGAAGTCTGCGAAAGAACAGGCTCCTCGTTGTAGCAAGGAAGAACAAAATATATGCATGGGCACTTGCTGTTTTGCAATGTTTCACGCAATGTTAATCCTTTCTAAAAACCATAATTTAGCATTAAAAATCCAGAAAAGTTACGATTTGCAATAACTATTTTAGAAAATCACTCATAATCTTTTGGATTTTGCTATTATCTCCCCAAACTGCTGGAGAATCGTAAGGCCTATCTGGGAATGCGCCATACTCAAGCGAAATATCAAGATTATTCTCGCGAATGTAACGTTCAACGCGGTCTGCAAGCGAAACAGGCTCCCCCGTGCAGCAATTAATTACGCCATTTACTTTATCTTGTAAAACGGTTGCAGCAATTTGCTTAGCTAACACGTCTACATTAATAAAGTCGTATTTGTTTTTGCCAGTAGTAAACGGAAAAGTCTTCTTTCCTTCTTGAGCAGCTTGAAGAAGCTTAGAGAAAATAGAGTTTCCACGAGCGTCGTCGCCAACAATGTAGTATGCGCGAATCCATTGAACAGTTGCATCATACTCTTTACCCAAAAGCAAAGTAGCTTCACGCAAAGCATTCTTAGAAATGCCATACATTGAAGCTGGCTTGCAAGGCGTGTTCTCGTCAATAGCGCCCTCCCAGTAGCCAACTTCGTGCATAGAACCCATAACAGCAATCTGCTTTAAGCCACCTTGAAGCATAATACGAATAAAGCGGTAATGGTTCGATAAATCTTCCATATGCGTGTCTGCAGCATGCTTAAAACCGTTGCGCCAAGCCATGTGCAAGCAAACGTCTGGAGACCCAAGCTTTGCAAACAAATCAGCATCATCGCTAAAAATATTCGCTTCAATACGCGTTGCGCGCTCATCAACACCATCTAAACGCAAGTCGGAAGCAATTACGCTAGCACCTGCATCTAAAAGAGCTTTAACAACGTGACGACCAATATACCCACCAGCACCAGTAACAAGAATTCGCTTACTCATAATTTTTCAGTTTAGCAGCGTATAAAAACTTTCAAACATGCCAAAATAAATAGAACAAAATAATCACAACATAATCACATTAAAATCACAAAATAATCACAAAATAATCACATTAACAACTAATCTAAAAGCTAAAATTATTACATATAATGATGAACATAATATCTCGCATAATACTGCTCACAATACTGCGCATAATTTAACCAAATATTTAGCCAAATATTGAATCAAATCAATCCCCAAATGTAAACTTAACAAAGTTATATGTGCATACACACTGCAAATTTTGCAAGAAAGGCAGCGATGACAACAAAGTCTGACGCCATCTATCACCCTGGTAGAAGCAAAGGTTTGATAGACATTCCAAGGTACCTTTATTTGCTTGACTTACTTGTAAAAAAAGAAGTACGAATAAGATATCGCGGTTCGTGGCTCGGTATGGCTTGGACGTACGTAAAGCCAATAACGCAATTTGTAGTGTTCTACGTTGCAATGGGAATTTTCTTAGGACTTGGCCGCGGAGGCGGAATTCAAGCCTACCCACTGTACCTTTTTAGTGGAATTATAGTAACAAACTTTTTTGTAGAAGCATTCTCTAATTGCACAAGATCAATACTTTCTAATGCTGGCTTAATACAAAAAATCTATCTTCCTAGAGAACTATTCCCACTTGCATCGCTACGAGTTGCTTTTGTGCACTTTTTCCCACAAGTAATCGTGCTTATAATCGGAGCTTTATGCATGGGGTGGATTCCAGATTTTGCAGGCGTAATAGTGGCAATAATCGGATTTATTAGCGTGTGTACGTTTGCGTTTGGTCTTGGATTATTCTTTGGAGCAATAAACGTTTTTTACAGAGATGCAGAAAATATTACAGACTTAGTAGCAATGGTTGCCGTATGGCTTGCGCCGTGCTTCTACACATGGCAAATGGTTGCAGCCCACGCACCACGATGGGTTTTAGAGATGTATTATGCAAATCCTATTGCAATAAGCGTTGAAGCATTCCACCGCGGATTCTGGCTAAATGCCACAGATCGCACTTTCCAATTTGCAGGAGCTTGGTCTTTAAGACTTTGCGAAAGCCTTGTAGTCGCATTTGCTGTACTACTTATTGGCGAAGTTACATTTAGACATCTTGAAGGCAAGTTTGCTCAAGAAATTTAAGCTTACTAAGATTTTGTGGATTTTACTTTTAAGAGCAGCAGGAGTTATATATGAATAAGCCTTATAACACACTTCCAGAAGACGTTGTGTTAAGCGTTTCCAACGTTACTAAACGATTCTCGCTGCGAGCAAATCATTCGATTAAAGAGTCGATTGTAAACTTGCTAACACCGCCGTCTAAAAAGCACGAGACACAAAACTTTACAGCTTTAAGCAATGTTAGTTTTACTATTAAACGCGGCGAAACTGTTGGACTAATAGGCATGAATGGATCTGGAAAATCTACTATGCTTAAAATGCTTTCTGGAGTTATGCAACCAGACGAAGGCGAAGTTTGTGCGCGCGGAAGAATCGCAGGACTAATCGAAGTTGGAGCAGGATTTGCTGCCGACTTAACTGGTCGCGAAAACGTGTATCTTAACGGCGCAATTCTTGGAATGACAAAAGAAGAAATAGACGATAAATACCAATCAATAGTAGACTTTAGCGAAATAGAGCCTTTTATGGATACAGAAGTTAAGTTCTACTCTTCTGGAATGTTCTTACGATTGGCGTTTTCTGTAGCAGCGCACAGCGATCCAGACATATTCTTAATCGACGAAATTCTTGCAGTTGGAGATGAAGCTTTCCAACACAAGTGCATTACTAGGCTTAAAGAGCAGCAAAAACGAGGGCAAACAATGGTAATTGTTTCGCACAGCGAAGATCAAATTAAGCAACTTTGTTCTCGCTGCATAGTGCTGTCTCATTCACACATGATTTACGACGGTCAAGCCGAGCCAGCATTTAACGCAATGCGAGAAAGCTTAAACAATAAAGCATAAACAACAATCTTAAACAATAATCAAAACTAAAAAGCAAAAGGCATATAAGAGGATATTATGGAAAACATGAGTAACACAACAAACTTTGAGCCAAAAAACATAATTGTAACTGGCGGATGCGGCTTTATTGGGTCTAATTTTGTGCACTACGTAGTGAACAATCACCCAGAAACGCACGTAACAGTATTAGACGCGTTAACGTACGCCGGAAATATTGAAAACATTGCAGGATTGCCAGAAGATAGAGTTGACTTTGTTCACGGCAATATTTGCGATGCAGAGCTTTTAGATAAGCTCGTTCCAGGGCACGACGCAATTGTGCACTACGCTGCAGAATCACACAACGACAACAGCATTGCAAACCCAGAACCATTCCTTAAAACCAATGTTGAAGGAACTTTTAGACTACTCGAAGCAGTTAGAAAATACGGGATTCGATACCACCACATCTCTACCGATGAAGTGTACGGAGATTTGGCATTAGACGACCCAGCTAAATTTACAGAAGAGACGCCATACCACCCATCCAGCCCATACAGCTCCACAAAAGCAGCAAGCGATATGTTGGTACGCGCATGGACTCGCACATACGGTTTACACACAACAATCAGCAATTGCTCAAACAACTATGGACCATATCAGCATGTTGAAAAGTTTATTCCGCGCCAAATCACAAATATTTTAGAAGGCATTAAGCCAAAGTTGTATGGTCAAGGCTTAAACGTTCGAGATTGGATTCACACAGAAGACCACAGCAGTGCTGTTTGGACAATCCTCACAAAGGGAGAGCTTGGAAACACCTACTTGATTGGCGCAAATGGCGAGAAAAACAATATAACAGTTTTGCGCATGATTCTTGAAATGATGGGCAAAGATGCAGACGACTTTGAACTTGTAAAAGATCGCCCAGGCCACGACCGCCGCTACGCGATTGACAGCACAAAGCTACAAACACAGCTTGGATGGAAACCAAAGCACACAGACTTTACAACAGGCTTAGAGCAAACAATCAAATGGTACACGGAAAATCGAGCATGGTGGGAAGGCTCTAAAAGCGCAACCGAAGCAAAGTACAAAGCTCAAGGGCAGTGAATCGCCTAAAAGTCAAGTCTGCTTGTATACAAATTGTATGCAAATCTAGCCAAAAATAGTCATAAATCTAATCAAAAATAAAGAATTTGTAGGATGCTATGGAATTTGAAAAAGAACTAAGCGTTACAAAAACCAATATTCCAGGTTTAATCGTATTTGATCTTCCAGTACACGGAGATAACCGCGGATGGTTCAAAGAAAACTGGCAGCGCGCAAAAATGACGGCTCTAGGTCTCCCCGACTTTGGACCCGTACAAAACAACATTTCGTTCAACGAAAAACGCGGAGTAACCAGAGGCATCCACGCAGAGCCATGGGATAAATACATAAGCATTGCTACTGGCGAAGTATTTGGCGCATGGGTGGATTTAAGACCAGGTAAAAGCTTCGGTCAAGTGTACACAACCACACTAAACCCTAGCAAAGCAATCTACGTTCCTAGAGGCGTAGGAAACAGCTTCCAAGCTTTGCAAGATGGCACAGCATACACTTATTTAGTAAACGCACATTGGTCACTAGAGCAAAAGAAAACATACACTTTTGTAAACCTTGCAGACCCAGATCTACACATTAATTGGCCAATACCTTTAGAAGAATCCGAGCGCAGCGAAGCTGACTTACACCATCCAATGCTAAAAGATGCAAAGCCAATGGCACCAAAGCGCACTCTTGTAACTGGATGCAACGGTCAACTTGGTCGCGCAATACAAAATTATGCTCAAGAGCATGATTTAGAAGGATTTGAGTACGTAGACTTAGATAGCTTCGATATAGCAAATAAAGACGATTACAGCCGCTACGACTGGGATTTGTACGGAACGATTATTAACACAGCAGCATACACGTCTGTAGATGGCGCACAAACGCCACAAGGGCGAAGAGCCGCGTGGAATAGCAACGTTAAAGGAGTAGCAAATCTTGCAAAAATAGCGCAAGAACACCACATTACTCTTGTGCATATTTCAAGCGATTATGTTTTTGACGGTACTCAAGAAAATCACAAAGAAAACGAAGATTTTGCGCCACTAGGCGTGTACGGCGAAACAAAAGCTGCAGCAGATTCTCTAGTAGCCAACGTTCCACAGCATTATATTATTCGCTCAAGCTGGATTGTCGGAGAAGGACGAAACTTTGTAACGCGCATGATTGACTTTGCAAACCGTTTAAAAAATGGCGAATCTGTTAGTGTTCAAGCGCCAATAGATCAAACTGGCAGACTCACTTTTGCAAGCGACTTAGTAAAAGGCATGTTCCATCTTCTAAACACTCAAGCACAATACGGAACATACAATCTTACAGGTTCAGGAAAAATCGCGTCTTGGCACGATATTGCTCAAAAAGTGTTTACACAACTTAATGTAGACACAAGCAAAATCGAAGCAAATCGCGTAGACGATTACACGCGCATATCTAATGGCTCTCCTAGACCACACAAGTGCGCACTTGACTTACAAAAAATCGAATCCGCTGGATTTACGCCATGCGATTGGGAAGATTTGCTTGAATCTTACGTAAATAGAATTGAACAAAACAACAAGTAAAGGATGTTTCAAAGATGAAAGGCATTATTCTTGCTGGCGGTTCTGGCACACGCCTATACCCACTTACTACAGTAACGTCTAAGCAGCTTTTGCCAGTTTACGATAAGCCAATGGTGTATTACCCTCTTAGCGTGCTTATGATGGCTGGAATCCGAGATATTCTTGTGATTTCTACTCCTCAAGACTTGCCGAATTTTGAAAGGCTACTTGGAAGCGGAGAACAATTTGGAATCAACTTATCTTACAAAGTTCAGCCATCGCCAGACGGTCTTGCTCAAGCATTTATACTCGGAGAAGAGTTTATAAATGGCGATTCTTGCGCGCTCGTGCTTGGAGACAATATATTCTACGGAAATGGCCTGGGAGCTATTTTAAAGCACGCTGCACGCGTAGAACACGGTGCTACAGTATTCGGCTACTACGTAGACGACCCAGAAAGATACGGCGTTGTGGAATTTGATGAAAATCACAAAGCCGTTAGCATAGTAGAAAAACCAGAACACCCAGCATCGAACTATGCTGTTACAGGATTATACTTCTACGATTCCAGAGTTACAGAGTTTGCAAAACAAGTTAAGCCAAGCGCACGCGGCGAGCTTGAGATTACGGACCTTAACAAAATGTACTTAGAAAATGGCTCACTAAACGTTATGACTCTTGGTCGCGGATACGCGTGGCTAGACACTGGCACAATGGACTCGCTTTACGAAGCTGGCGAATTTGTGCGCACAATAGAGCGAGCGCAGGGACTGCCAATCGCAGTGCTTGAGGAGATTGCGTACGAGAATCAATGGATTAGTCGCGAGCGTTTGCTTGAGTCTGCAGAAAAATATGGTAAAAGCAATTATGGCAAGCATTTAAAGCAGGTTGCTGAAAATCGCATTATCATATCTAAAGATTTGTTCACAGATTAAAAATCGCAAATCCAATTTTACAAATCAGATAGTTTACTTCTGGTTTGCTTAGTTTATTTACTTAGTTTGCCCAAGGAACATAGCTTTTAACTCTGGCAAAAGCGCTCGTAACGCACTGCCCCTGTGTGAAATGGCGTTCTTCTCTTCTTGACTAAGCTGAGCACTTGTCAAATCCTGCATTTGAATGCCATTTCTAACAGGCTGATTATCTGGTACAAAAAGCGGATCGTAACCAAAACCATTCTCTCCGCGTGGAACTCTAATCAGTCTACCAACCATTTCTCCAACGCGAACAGTTTCAAAACCATTTGTTTTCCACATACTGTTTTCAAGTTCTGTTTCACCACAACCCTTAGGAATAGCTAAAGCTGCAGCACAGCGGAATCGTGCTGTTCTACACTGATCTGGAATGTCTTCAAGCTGTTTAAGCAAAAGCTCATTATTCGCCTTATCATCTCCATGAACACCGCTCCAACGCGCAGACAATATTCCTGGAGCAGCTCCGAGAACATCTACAATCAAACCTGAATCATCTGCTATTGCAGGCAAACCAGTTCTTAAAGAAACATCTCTAGCTTTGATTAACGCATTTTGCTCAAAAGTCACGCCTGTTTCTACTGGATCTGGAAGCCCCAAAGAGCCAGCAGTAACAAGCTCAATATGCTCCGACATTTCCGCAAACTCTTCGTTAAGAATCCGCTTAATTTCAACGAGTTTACCCTCATTATGCGTTGCCACAACAAGTTTCACGCTCGCCACTCCTTAGTAATTTATCGAATAAACAGATATAGATATAAACTTTATTTAATTTTGACTTAAAGCAGCGCGCTGAGCAGCCTGAAGCTCACGATTACCTTTAGCTGCCAAATCAAGCAAAACATTAAGCTCATCGCGATTAAACGGGCGATGTTCCGCAGTGCCTTGAATCTCAATAAAATTGCCAGAACCAGTCATAGCAACATTCATATCTGTCATTGCTTGACTATCTTCTACATACGGCAAATCAAGCATTGGAGTGCCATTAATCACGCCTACAGAAACAGCAGAAACAGAGTCTTTAAGAACGTTTTTAGCACTACGAATATGCTTGTGCTTTTCTGCCCAATTTAGCGCATCTACAAGAGCAACATATGCGCCCGTAATCGAAGCTGTACGCGTGCCGCCATCTGCTTGAAGAACATCGCAATCAATTTGAATCAAACACTCGCCCATTGCCTTCATGTCTATAACACCTCTAAGGCAGCGACCAATAAGGCGACTAATCTCGTGCGTGCGGCCGCCGATTTTGCCCTTAACAGACTCGCGATCAGTGCGCTCGGCAGTGGCTCTTGGAAGCATTGAGTATTCGGCTGTAACCCAACCTAAACCAGTGTCTCGTCTCCAACGCGGAACTCCAATAGTAAAAGTGGCAGTGCACATAACGCGCGTGTTACCACACTCGATTAAAACGGAGCCTTCTGGCACGTTTGTAAAATTGCGCGTGATTTTTACTGGTCGCAACTCGTCTACATCTCTGCCATCAAAGCGAATAGGTTTTACAGATTCCAACATATCCTTAATTTGAGCCATAATTCAACAATCTAGCACGCGGCATTAACTAGCATGCAGCATTAATCTTGAGCAAAATCGCAATGCAAAAACTGTAGACTTTTGCATCAAATTTGCTCACTAAGCGCAAGCCACTCTTCTTCTAACGCGCTCGACTCACTTTGATTCGCCTGTAACTTCTCGTTAAGCTCTTGCAAGCCAACAAAATCGCTAGGATTATGGCTAGCCATTTTTTGCTCAATCTCGCTTTTTTCTTCCTCAAGCTTTTCTAGTTTTCGCTCTATTGCTGAAACTCTTCTAGTAGCATCGTAGTAAGCTTTTCCGCTTAATTTTGCTTCATATTTTTGATTGGATTTTTCCGCAGAATCCGCATCTGACGAATCGCCAGCAACCGCCCTAGAACTCGCCTCAAAATCTGCCTTAGATTCTTGCATATTTGCGCGTGCGTTTTCTTCCATAATCTTTAAATACTCGTCAACTCCGCCTGGAAGATGGCGAATCTTGCCGTCAATCAATGCAAATTGCTGATCAGTCACTCGCTCAAGCAAGTATCTGTCGTGAGATACAACAATCAAAGTGCCTGGCCATGTGTCTAGTAAATCTTCCATAACTGCAAGCATGTCGGTGTCTAGATCGTTTCCAGGCTCGTCCATTATCAACACATTTGGCTCGTTTAGAAGAATCAAAAGCAATTGCATGCGGCGTTTCTGGCCGCCTGAAAGATCTGCAATTGGTGTCATAAGCTGCTCTGGCTTAAAACCAAGCCTCTCCATAAGTTGACCAGGAGTTACTTCTTTGCCGTCGATTATGTAACTTGGCTTATATCTACTCAAAACCTCTTTGACTTTATATTTTCCAAGCTTTTCCAGCTCTTCTAATCGTTGAGAAAGCACAGCAAATTTTACAGTTTTACCAATGTTTACGTGCCCTTTAGTTGGACGCAAAGAGCCGTCGATTATGCTTAAAAGTGTTGATTTTCCAGCGCCATTAGCTCCTACTATGCCGAATCGGTCTCCAGGTCCTATTAGCCACGTTTGATTGTCTAAAATCATGCGGCCGCTAATCGTTTTTTGTAATGCTGCACACGTTTCTTTTAATGACGATTCTTCTTGCGATAGTTGCGATTCTTGCGACTGTGCGGCTGCTTGCGATTCGTCTACAGAAATCGTAACGCTACCATCATGTGTAGGCTGGGAAAATGGCGATTTTACAATATCTGCATCGGCTCCAGCAGGATTTGACGAATCTTCAAAAATTTGCGTAACGTCAATCAAATCAACAACTTGCTTGCCGAGTCGAGAAGTTGCCATTCTCTTCAACTCAAGAGTATCTCGCATTGGCGGAACGTCTGCTATAAGCTCGCGAGCCTGCTTAACGTGGAATTTTTGCTTTGTAGAACGAGCGCGAGCACCCCTAGAAAGCCACGCAAGCTCTTTACGAGCCAAATTCCGCCTGCGCTCCTCGCGAACATCCGCCTGACGTTCGCGCTCAACACGCTGCATCATGTACGCACTGTATCCGCCTTCAAACGGGTCGATTGCTCCATCGTGAACTTCCCACATAGAAGAGCAAACTTCGTCTAAAAACCACCTGTCGTGCGTAACGAGCAAAAGCGCGCCCTGCCCGTCTTGCCACCTGTGCAAAAGATGCTCTGCGAGCCAATGAATTGTAAGCACATCAAGATGATTCGTAGGCTCATCCAAAGCCAAAATATCCCAATCATGCAACAGCAACCTAGCCAAATCCGCACGCCTACGCTGACCTCCAGAAAGCGTACCAACTTTAGCTTCAAGATTGATTCCGCCAAGAAGAGCCTCAACAATTTCGCGAGACTTTGAATCAGCAGCCCACTCATAATCCTGGCGATTCTCCAATGCAGCTTGGCGAACTGTAACATTATCGTCCAGTGGATCTCGCTGGCTTAAAATGCCAAATGTCAATCCGCTTCTACGCGTAACTCTGCCAGAATCTGGGTCCATACTACCCTCAAGAAGCTTAAGAAGCGTGGATTTTCCGTCTCCGTTTTTTCCAACAATTCCTATACGGTCTCCCTCAAAAACGCCTTGAGTCACATTTCTAAAAATAGTTTTTGTTGCAAATTCAAGCGATACGCGTTCTAGTCCCAAATCATAAGTAGGCATAACTCACAAATATAGCTGTGCTACTATACTACGCGCGGTAAAGCGCTTAGACCGCGCGAACGACAGGACCTGCCCGAGATTGTACGTGATTTAGATCAAATTTGGTACAAACTCGGAAAAACAACTCCGCATTTTGTAGCTCAACACACCAAAATCAACAACAAAAAGCGGAAAGTCGCATAATATTGAATGTCGTATAATATTGAGTTATGGGTTATGTATCTGAAAATTCTTTACACAATGCTGTGAACAAAGCTGCAACAGACTTATTCACCTTTAGCTATAAGCATGTAATTAAGCCGCACTTAGTGTTTAACATTCCACCAGACGAAGCTCACGATCGCATGATTGCTTTCTGCAAGACGAGTGAGCGCATTCCTGGATTAATGTGGCTTTTGCGGCAAATGCTCAATTACACGGATCCAGTTTTAGAAACGCGAGTTATGGGAGTGGATTTTGCGAATCCATTTGGATTAAGCGCAGGACTCGATAAAAACTGCGATTTGTGCACAGTTCTAGACAACGCTGGCTTTGGTTTTGAAACAGTTGGCTCCACAACTGCCCGCCCATGCGAAGGAAACGCTAAACCTTGGTATCATAGGCTTCCGCAATATGATTCTCTTCTTGTTCATGCGGGTCTTGCTAACGATGGCAGCGAGTTTGTGATTCCTAGAGTGGAAAAAGCGTGGACTAATGCTAAAAGCATGCGCGTTTCTGTGAGCATTGCGCGCACCAATGATAATCTTGTTGGTGACTTAGACGAAGGTATTGAAGATTATCGCATATCTATGGAGCGAGCAAGTGGCAAAAGCTCCATGATTGAGGTTAACATTTCTTGTCCAAACACTATGGCTGGCGAGCCTTTTAGCGAGCCAGAAGCTTTAGATAAGCTTTTTAATGTTTTAGATAAAGTTGATCATCCTCAGCCAACTCTTGTAAAAATGCCTTTGAATCTAGAAGGCGGATGGCCTCAATTTAAGTCTTTGTTAGACGTTTTAAGCGCACATAAGGTTGATGGCGTGAGCATTGCAAATCTGCGAAAGAACCGCGAAGGATTGAATATTCCAGCAGATTGGAAGGGTGGAATTTCTGGTGCGCCTACATTCGCCGCGAGTAATGATCTTATTAAAAATACTCGTAAAGAGTTTGGCAACAGGTTTGCTATTGCTGGAATAGGTGGCGTATTTACTGCAAAACAAGCTTATGAAAAGATTAGAAGTGGAGCTGACCTAGTGATGTTCGTTTCTTCTCTTATGTATAGAGGTCCTCAACAAATAACTGTTCTAAAGCGCGGACTTGCTGATTTACTCAGAAAAGATGGGTTTGAAACAGTTAAAGATGCAGTTTCAGCTGATGTAGATTAAAAAAAAAACCAGAATAGATAACAATAAATTACAATAAATCAGCTGGTATCGAAGTATTCGCACAATACCTCAATGCCAGCTGATTTTTTAATAATATTTTCAACTAACCAGATGAAGCTTAATTATCGTCAGAAGATGCGTCTCCTGTTCTATCCGTATTACCGTACGTAGAACCAGAAGATGTACTCGTTCTTCCATCGCCAGTAACCGACGATCCACCAGTCGCAGGATCTGTCGAAGCCGCACCCTGATTTGCCTGAGCCTGAGCCTGATCTTGAGCCGCCTGTCTACGAGCATCCTCATCGCGCTTACGCTGTTGCTCTGCAGAATCTTCCTGACGCATTTGCGGAGTTAATGACGGCATCTTTCCACCAGCCATATACTTTGAATCTGGCTTACCATATTCGTTGTCGATAGGAACGTTTGCCGCTTTTAGATAATCGTCCATAAACTTTTTCCAAGCTGGAGTTGCAATGTAAACACCGTACCAAGCGCTTCGATAAACACCATTAATTCTCATGTTGTTGAAGCTCTTTTGCACTTCAGCGTTTCCAATTGCAACAAAAGCACTAATCTTATTTGGCACGAATCCTGCAGTAGTCATGTAATACTGTTCGTTAGTACCAGTTTTCGCAAAAGTTTTACGACCACCAGCTAATTGAGCAGCATGCGCAACACCACTAGGTTGAGCAACACCCTGATTTATAGCATAGGCTACAGTTTGAGCAATTTTTTTCGGTATAGCCTGATGACAATTAGCGCTTGGTACTCGCAAACGTCTACCGTTTTTATCAATAACACGCTTGATTGCAATAGGGTCACATTGAACACCATTAGCACCCAATGTTGCGTAAATATTTGCCATTGTTAGTGGAGAAGCCTGAACTGCACCAATCACCATAGGAGGATTTAGAGAATTCTTAGAAAATACGTCTTCCTGGCCTATTGGAGAATTGTGATATCCAAGTGTTTTCGCAGCCTCTGCCACTGCACACAGCTTAAGCTGAGCACCCATAGCAGCCTGAATTGTGTTGTGAGAATGCACCAAACCCATTAACGGTGTTTCTGGATTAACAGTTCCACCATCTGAATTTCTCACAGACCAACGCCCTATACCTTTATATCTTGCGCACGAAAATTCAGTATTGTTATAGAACGTGTTTGTTCGTACAGGCTGATTAATTGATTTTCCAGCAAGCATCCATGCAACAAGATTGATTGGCTTCCAAGTAGAACCAATCTGCCAGCCTAAGCCACCACCGTCTTGTTCATCTACAGCGTAGTTAATAGCTGTGTGAGTAGGGTCAGACCTCGCCGCATCGGTCGCATCATAAATACGATTGCTTCCAAAACCAAGAACTTCACCAGTACCAGGCTTTATAGCAGCTATAGAGACTTCAAAACCACTAGGATCATTAACAGGGATAGTGGCCCTAGCTGTATTCATGGCGGTTGTGTTAGCTGTTATATCCATTGTAGTGTAAATATCCAAGCCACCTTCATTAAGCAGCTTCTGCCTTGCTACAGTTGTTTTGCCAAATTCTCTAGAATTCAAGATTTTCTTAGTAACATAATCACAGAAGAATGCTGCATCTCCAGCAGCCTGGCAACCGACGTTAGCAACTTCATGCTGAATATTAAGAGTGCTTTTAATTGGTGTTGTAACCGCATCATCATGTTCTTTTTGACTTATAAAGTTTTGTCGAAGCATTAAATCAAGAACTATATTTCTTTGCTTCTGCGATTCAGGCTGATTTTCTTCAATAGAAGGATCGTACCTAGAAGGATTCTTTGTGATTGATGCAATAGTCGCAGCTTGAACAAGATTAAGATTGGCTGCAGTGGTATTAAAATAGCGTTTTGCAGCAGTTTCTACACCGTAAAGATTATTACTACCAAACTGTGCAACGTTTAAATATCCCTGTAAAATCTCTAGCTTAGAGTATTTTTTCTCCATTTGTATTGCGATTAACATTTCTCGCAATTTTCTAGCAACAGTACTTTCTGCAGCATGATATTCCGAAATAGGATCATTGTCTTCTCTAGCTTTGATCATAAGAACATTCTTAACGTATTGCTGTGTTAAAGACGATCCACCTTGCATATCAGACTTTTTAATAAACGTTTGCACAAACGCACGCATAACGCCTTGCACATCAACGCCTGAATGTTCAAAGAACCTACGATCCTCACGCGCAACCATTGCCTGCTGCATGTATTGCGATATGCGTCTTAATGGCACAACAGTGCGATTTTGAGCATAAAATGTTGCTATAACTGTTTTGCCATCAGAAGCGTATAAACGCGACTTTTGAGGTAAAGCCGTAACGTCAAAATCAATGCCATCAACTCTAAGAGAAGGCACAACAGACTTGACCACGCTGTTTACGCTCATCACTCCTGGCACAAATAAAATACTTGATACTACACCACCTGCAACACACAATGTGATGTACGTAAGGAACAGTGCTAACACGCGACGAGTTGTGAGGGATTTCTTCTTAGGCATGCGAACTATTCTAGAGGTTTGCCTCTACGTTGCGGCACGCAAAAATCGCGATTTATCTTTCTGCTCTGCGAATCAACATTCCAGGTTGGTAAATAATAATTGACCTACCGTGCCTTTTAATCCAACCCCTCTGAGCAAAATCCATCAACGCTTTATTAACTGTTTCTCTAGAAGACCCAACAAGTTGAGCAAGTTCTTCTTGTGTTAAATCGTGAGGAACAAGCACACCTTCCCTAACAGGTTCTCCAAACCTAGAAGCAAGGTTTAAAAGCGTTTTAGCCAATCTAGCTGGAACGTCCATAAAAACAAGATCAGAAATATGCTCATTATTTGCTCTTAAACGTGCAGCTAAAACCTGAAGCATGTCTACAGCAACCCTAGGATGATGGCCAAGCCACTTAAAAAGAACTTCGTTTTCTAGCCATAATACGCGAGTTCTATCTGTAATTGCTATTGCAGAAGCTGTACGCGGACCGCCGAACGGGTCAAAAACAGGAATCTCTCCAAGAATCTCACCGTGCGTGTGGATACTAAGCAATTGCACACGATTATCCCTTGAATGGCGTACAAGCTTAACCCGTCCACGCTCAAGCAGATACATGCGGCGATCAGTATCTCCTTCGTTAAAAATCGCCTGCCCCTTAGAAAAAACCGACTCATGCAAATGCTCGAGAAGCTCCCTCGCTTGATCGAGTGGCACTTGCTTAAATAACGCTGTATGCGTTAAAGGAAGGTCTTCCGTGTAGGGCTTATCTGGCTTAATTCTTACCACAATCAGCCTCCAATGTGTTTTAAAAATATTCTACGAAATACCCATGGCATCTAAACACCATGCGTTTTCATAGCAAACTTCCTCCCACTTTTTATACCTTCCAGAGCTTCCACCGTGACCGCCATCTGTTTCAATGCGCGCAATCGCGTCCGCGCCTGCAGCCTGCAAGCGAGCAAGCCACTTAAGAGGCTCCGTAACAAGAACGCGAGTGTCGTTAATCGAAGAAGTTATAAGAATCTTTGGAAACTCACCTGGCTCAACATGTTCAGACACATTCTCGTAAGGCGTGTACGACTTTAGATACGCGTAATCTTGCGCATTATGCAATGGGTCTCCCCATTCGTCCCACTCTGTAACAGTAAGCGGCAGCGAGTCGTCTAGCATAGACGTAAGCGCATCAACAAACGGAACATCCGCTTCGATTCCCGCGTAGTATTGCGGAGCCATATTTGCTACAGCTCCCATAAGAAGACCGCCTGCAGAACCGCCATTTGCAACAGTCTGATTTGCCGAAGCATAACCCGCTTGTTGCAAAGCGCGCGTAACGTCTACAAAATCTTCAAACGTGTGTTTTTTGTTGCGACGCCTACCATTCTCATACCACGCACGACCCATTTCTCCACCGCCTCGCACATGCACTTGTACGAACAGCACTCCTCTATCCATCATGCTTAGGCGCGCCACAGAAAAATACGGATCGCTGCTTATTTCATAAGCTCCGTAAGCGGTGATGAACATTGCTTGTGATTTAGCCACAGTGTTTTTACGCCACACTAGGGATACGGGTACGCGCTCTCCATCTCGGACAGTAATCCACACTCGTTTTTCTGCGTAGTCATTTTCGTTAAAATCGCCTAGAATTTTCCCACGCTTAAGCAAAACGTCTTTGCCTGTAATAGGATCTATTTCACGCAAAGACCCTAGTGTCGCATAGCTTGAACAAGAATAACGCATTCTTGGAGCTTCGTAAGAAGGATTACCAGTTGCTCCAATAAGGTAAACACGACTATTTTTATCTTGTTCATTGGTTATTTTAGACAGTTCAATTCGAGCAGTGTTTTGATTTTGATTTTGGATAGATAAATTAGATAAATCAGACAAATTATCTTTTACAACATCGGTTGGTTGCCACTCTTCCGCTGTTTCTTTTATAAAACCTTCTGCTCCAACCCTAATAAAACGCCAAGGTCGCCCAGCATTAAAATCTTCAACAGCATTGCTTTTAGGCATAACAGCAAGCTGAGGCAAGCCATTCGCTCGGAAAGAAAGAGCCACATAATTCTTATAAACGCTTAAACCATCAATGCTCAATCCACAAGTTCCCTGTAAAATCTTAGGATTTTTGCTGTTATAATACGGTTCACTAACTGCTTTTTTACTGGCTCCTGGTTCTAATAAATCACCATTTTTGCAGCCGTAAGGAGATCCCTGAACCACACAATCGCCTTCGCCAATGTTAAATGGCATTGATTCCACAGATCGCTTTCGCAAATCTATAACATCAATCTGAAAATTAGGATTTTTAAGATTGTGGCTTACAAACATGAGTGGAATATCTTTACCATCATCTCCAGCATTCTCAAAGCATGCGAAAGAAACATCGTATTCCACGTTTTTTATAGGCTTTAACACCATCTTAAAATCTGCTTCTGGAGTGCTTAATGGAAGCATTAATACGCGCGAAGTTGTTTTTGAGCTGCTGTTTATCATAATGCTACGTTCGTCGAAACTTTCGTAAACGCTAACAAAAAATCTCGCATCCAATTCTTCAAAAACTTTTACATCATCTTCTACAGAAGTTCCAATTTTATGTCTAAACACCTGGTATGGTCGCCATGCGCTGTCTAAAGTCACATAAAAAACCCATTTTCCGTCTGGTGTTAAAAGCGCAGAAGATATGCCTTTTATACAATCTGGAAGAGTTATAAAACCATTGCTACTTTTGCAAAAATCACGAATATAAAAATCGAATCTTTCATCACCCTTAGTATCGACACCAAACAACATTCTCGTGCCGTCTAAACTAATATCCATTCCTCCGAGTTGGAAGAAATCTCCACCAAATTCCGATGCCTCTTTGTTGGCGTCAAAAATAACTTCTTCGCCTTCTGTTTCTCCAGGATTTGCGCGTTCATCTATAACTGGCGGATCCCAATCATTCTCATTTTTAACAGGCATTCGGCATTGAATCCCGTACTGTTTACCTTCTACGGTACGCACATAATACCAATATCCGTCCATTCTTGTTGGAACAGACATATCCGTTTCTTGAATACGCGATTTCATCTCATTAAACAGTTGTTTACGTAAAAAATCTAACCTAGAAACGCGTTGTTCAGTGTACTTGTTTTGAGAATCAATATATTCACGAAGTCTTTTGCTCTCTTTGTCTTTCATCCAAGCATATTCATCTACAAACACATCATTGTGAAACTCACGAACATAATCAATTTTTGTAGCGGTCATAGGCTTACAACCAGCAGCCTTATTTAAAGAATCAAACTCACCGACTTTTAGCGAACTATCTTGCATTTATAACCTTTACAACACATAGAAAACATAAAAATTCTGCACAATTACACAATATCAACTACACAACATTAAACAGCATCCATAATAAATGGAATCATAATATCTTTCAAAGATTCACCATCTGGAGCTGCAAAAAATGGGACACCTTCAAAAGTTCCAGCAGCACCTTTAGCATTAACAAAATTACCATCACCAACGCTTGCAATTCTAGAAGACGCAAGAGTAACCCCAAAATCCTTAGACATTGCTCTCCTAAAATCGGTCATAGTTGAATTGACCTTAAGCTGTCTTATGCCTACCGCTAAAACTCGATTAGGGAATTTTTTTATAATACTCGCATAAGTAGCTGGATCCTTCTGACCATCATCACCAATAAGCACAAATCTCATACCTGGAAAATCATCCATAAGCTGCTGAGCAAACTCAAGCTTATGCTGAGGACCAGTCGGCACAAAAGTCTTAGGTCTAGGATCTAAATCTCTAAGAAGAAGCGGTCCAGATGGAAAACCTTCACGCAAAATGAAGTGTCGTATAGAAGCTTCCACATTCCAAGGAGAAGTTGAAAGATAGAAAAACGGGGCGTTAGGAACAAAATCACGAATCTTATTAAAGAAATGATTCATACCCTTAACAGCATGCCTGTGCTCTGGATTCATAATAAGCAGATTGTAAGCTGCTCTTAGCGGAGAAGGAGCCTGAGTGACCATAATAGTGTCATCAACGTCGGAAATTATTCCTAAAGTAGATTTTTCAGAAATAACAAACATGCTTGCATCAACAGGCTCACGATTATCTACTTTGTAAGACACTTTATGTTCACCAACATTAAGTGATCTTTCGGTAATCAAATCAAGATAACCAGAACAGTCTGAAACACAATATTCAGCACCACTGTTGAAACTAGCATCTGGCTTATCGTACACAGACGAATCACCAACTTGCGCAGATTCAACAGGAACACCATCAATGCTTAAAGAAACACGAATCCTAACAGCAGGGACAACAAGCATCGCATATATTCCGCGCTTCAAAACAGAATGATGCCCAGCTTTAGGAGCAAGAACCGTACGGCAAATCAGACGAGCATAATTATCAGTTCCATAACCAATATAAGGCTCAACGCTTGGGAACCAACCCAAACGGCGCATAATCTTACCGCTTACACGCATCCAAAATCCAACGCTTGATGTAACAAGTTTTCTGACCAATCGAATAAGAGGCGGCTTTTTATCTATACGCTCTTCATCCGAAGGAGCATCAAAAAGCGTGGCTGTAACTCGCACTTGAATAGGCGTACTGCTTATTCTTCTAGCTACAGCTGGAGAATCACATTCTTGCTTGGCTTGTTCGCCGCCTTTTGCAGCGTTATTGTCATCCAATTTAGCCAAATTGTTACTCGCTTTTATGAATTTTATAACTTTTATAAAGCCTATAACTCACTATTACAATGAATTATTGACGAACTGGACCATCTGGCTGCTCGCCAACCACTTGTACGATTGTTCCACGCGGGCAATTGTCGTACACCCACTTAGAATCCTGCTCGTACATATTAATGCAGCCGTGAGAACCATGCTTTGCTGGGTATCCTTGTGCTATACCAACATCATTCCACCTTGCTGTATGGAATGAAATTCCACCGTTAAAGTAGCTAACCCAAGTAATTCCAGGCAAATAGTATCTAGAACCGTCTCTATTAAATCCTTGCATAGCTTGAACGTCATAACGTAAGTAAATGTGGAATGTTCCATTTGGCGTCTCGTAATATCCATTGGAGCCCGTGCAAACTGGCATTGTTCGTATTAATTGATCATCTTTGTAAACGCTTACTGTCTGCGTGGTTTTATCAACCACAATACGCATTTCAACAATCTTCTTTTCAACAGCAAACTTTACTACATTTGTTGGAACCGTAATCTTTGCGTCTGTACCCTTTTCGATAGTATCCACAACCTTGTTTGCTACATCCTTTGAATAGCGAACCTCTACGCCATTAACACCTTTAAGAGTGGTCATTATGAACTGACCCTTCTTACTATAAGTGTCTTCCTGATCTATTTTCTGCTGGTTCAGATTCTTAGCAAGCTCTTTTGAAAGCCAAGTATTTACTGCTTCCCTATCTACAGTAAACGAAATCTGCTTTCTCTGTTCATCAGCATTAACCTTAATCCAAGAAGCGATTGCAGATTTAGGTATCGTAAAATCTTTTGAATCGCCATTACTTAAAGTGATTTTCTTAGTAAGAATATTATTAAGCTGATCCACAGTTTTCTTAGCAACATCACGCTTAATCGGTGCTTCAATCCTACGAGACTCAATAGTAACTTTTACTGTTTTACCAGGATTTTCAAGCGATTTTTTAACAGCCTCACGAACAGGCAATGTTATTACTGTACGACCTGGAACACCATCTTCCACCACATAAGATTCAGAACCAGAATCGTATTTTGCCGTATAAGGCATTGCACGATCTTTATCGTTAACAAATTTCTTGATGATATACGCATCCATATCCATGTCGTTTCGAGTTGCTTGCAAAGCGACAGTCTTCTGAACCCAAGGCATAAGCATTGTAAACGCGTTATCATGCTTAGATCGCATTATATTTTTAACCGTTGCGCTCTTATCTACTTTGACGTACAAGTCTTCAAAATTCGCGTTGATTGTTTTACCACGATCATCTTTAATTTCTATTTTGGTGCTATCAACAGCATTATCTACATTTTTAGAAACCGCTGCCAACTGAGCGCCAACAATTTGACTACTTCCAGCAAAATGTACACCAGGGGCAACACGATCATGGAAATACGCTTGTGTGCCAAGAAAAGCGCAGACTAAGAGTATAACGAATATGACCAAAGAATATAAAAGAACCAGTGCAGACTTGTTCGACTTATGGCGATTCTTTAAAACAGCAGTCTGATTTATATCGTTATTGTCAATATTGTAATTATCTACACTGTTTACGTCTATATTATTAGCAATATTATCAATATTTTCAGACTCAAAAGCGTCTGGATTATTATGTTCTAACTCGGACATACTCTTAAACCCCTGCTCGATTAATGGCACAAAAATCGCATGTGGCAAGTTTAGCACTTGCTTAGCATATAACTCACATAAGGAATGTAAAACATATAAATAGAAATAATAGAAATAATAGAAATAAATAATAGAAATGCGAGCCAAAAATAAAAAATATGCTCAATACGTGATGAAAATGTGAAAAGTAATCAAATATTCGCAAATATTCTAAAAATAATCACCATATATTAAAGATATGTGCAAGAATAATAAATATGCCAGATATGCCAATTCAAGCGACGATTGCGTTAATGGTGATTGTTTTTGCGCTAGTACTTGCACCATTCATCATTATGATAGTTACGCGCGCCTTGAAAAAGCATCATTTAGCAGAAAAACTCGCAGAGCGACACGGAGATAGTGTACATTACGCTTTCATACTAAACCCGTCTAAACCTCAAGCAGAACAATATAGACTTGACATTAAAGAATATTGCAAATCACACAATTTCACATACGAAATAATAGACACTCAATTAAATAAAGACGGGCGAGAATGCGCACTCGAAGCCTTAGAAAACGGGGCAAATGTTGTTGTGGCAGTTGGTGGAGATGGCACTGTTAGAACGGTTGCAAGCGCGGTTTCTGGCACGAACCACGCGATGGGAATAATTCCAATTGGCACAGGGAACTTGTTTGCGCGCAACATGGGCATTCCAGTAGATGATGTTCAAGCAGCACTAAGAGTTGCAACAAGCCACGGATCTAAAAAAGTTGACGTTGGGCGTGTTTTTATACTCGACAAACCGTATGAAGACCATGGTCACGCATTTTTGATTATTGCAGGAATTGGATTCGACGCTCTTATGATAGACGACACTAATCCTGCGCTTAAAAAGAACATAAGCTGGCTTGCATACTTTGTTGCTGGCGTTAAACACTTATTTGCGCCAAAATATCGCGGAGACGTTACTTTTATTAGAGAAAACGGTACAAATCATACAGCAAGAGGAATATCATTCCGCACACTTATGGCTGGTAATTGTGGACAAATACCAATGCTTTCTTTAATGCCAGAAGCCGTTTACGATGATGGCATATTAGACTTCGAAATTATTGACACATCTGGCGGATTAATTGGATGGGCTAACCTATTTGGAGACGTTGTACACCAAACCGTTACAGGAAAAGCAAAGCAAAGTCCGCTTTCTACAAACTCTAAAATCGACCAATCGCAAGGTGTTGAAGCAGAAGTCAAGATAGAACGACCTGCTCCTGTGCAAGTTGATGGAGATATTTTAGGCTACACAAAACACTTGCGTTTTAGCGTAGACAAACAGGCTTTATGCGTGCGCATACCAGAGAGTTTACAATCTTCTTTGACTCAAAATACTGCCGTTTAGTCTCCGATTTCAGCCGTTTAAGCGATATGCAATTGTTCAAGCATACAAGAGGGCTGGGTGATTCTTGGTCGAACAGTATAAGAGCGGCGCCGATACCAAATAATCCAATGATCAACCACTACAAACAAACCTCAACACAAAAACAAAATCAAAACCAAATCGGAACAACCGCAACAACAGACTACACGTAAGAGGCAGAGCGTTGTGAGACAAGAATTAGCCAGCCCTCTCATAGAAACAAATAGAAAAATACATTAGAAAATACCGTCGCCGTGGCAAAATAAAAAATTATGGTAGCAAAAAATGCGGGAATGCCCGCCACCCCAGAAGATCTAGTAGACGTCGATGCTTTGGTTGGCGCTTACTATGATGAAGTTCCAAATTCCAATATTCCAGAACAGCGCGTGATTTTCGGTACGTCCGGTCACCGTGGTTCTGCTTTAAAAACTTCGTTTAACGAAGCTCATATTGTGGCTATTACTCAAGCTATTGCTGAATATCGCAAGAAGGCTGGCGTAACTGGTCCTCTTTATATTGGTCGCGATACGCACGCTCTTTCTGAGCCTGCTCAAAAAACCGCTATCGAGGTTTTGGTTGCTAACGGAGTTCACGTTCGCGTGGATTCTCGCGGCGATTTCGTGCCAACTCCTGTTGTTTCTCAGGCTATTTTGACGCATAATCGCGCAGCCGACGGCACTCAACGCTTTAGCGGAGACGGCTTGGCAGATGGCATTGTCGTCACTCCATCGCACAATCCTCCAACCGACGGAGGTTTTAAGTACGACCCTGTAACAGGCGGCCCTGCCCCAGCAGACGTAACTAACGCAATCGCAGCTCGCGCAAACGAATTGCTCGACAACTACAAGTCCGTTAAGCGCGTGCCTTTCGAGGAAGCAATCAAGTCTGATTTGGTTGAAGGCTTCGATTACCGCGAGCACTACGTTAACGATTTGGCTAACGTAATCGATTTCGATGTGATTCGCTCTAGCGGCGTGCGTTTGGGAATTGACCCACTCGGCGGCGCAAGCGTAAACTACTGGCCACTTATGAACGAAAAGTACGGTTTAAACATTGGCGTTGTGCGTCCAGAAGTTGACCCAACTTGGCGATTCATGACTATTGACCACGATGGCAAGATTCGTATGGATCCAAGCTCCCCTTACGCAATGAAGGGCTTAGTTGATCAGCTTAACGCTGGCGCTTGGGATAAGTACGATTTGGTTGGAGGCACTGATCCAGATGCCGATCGCCATGGTATCGTGTGCCCGAATTGGGGCGTTATGAACCCGAACCACTACATTGCAGTGTGCGTGGAGTACTTGTTCGGCGGCGCTCGTCCGGATTGGCCAAAGAATACTGCTATCGGCAAGACGCTTGTGTCTTCTTCCTTGATTGACCGCGTAGCTGCTTCGATTAACGCTAAGCTTGTGGAAGTTCCTGTTGGCTTCAAGTGGTTCGTTGACCCACTCTTTAGCGGCGAAGTTGCTTTCGGCGGTGAGGAAAGCTCTGGCATGAGCTTCTTGCGCAAAGACGGACGCGTGTGGACCACCGATAAGGATGGTTTGATTCCTGATTTGCTCGCTGCGGAAATTACTGCAAAGACTGGTAAGAACCCTGCTCAGCTTCACCAAGATCAGGTTGCTCGCTTTGGAGAAAGCTGGTACAAGCGCGTAGATACTCCAACAACTCTTGAACAGAAGCAGAAGTTTGCGGCTCTAAGTGGCAACGATGTTGAAGCAACTAAGCTCGCTGGCGAAGATATTACCGCAAAGCTTACGGAAGCTCCTGGAAACGGCGCAAAGATTGGCGGCTTGAAGGTTACGACCAAGAACAATTGGTTCGCCGCTCGTCCATCTGGTACCGAGAATATTTACAAGGTTTATGCCGAGTCCTTCGTTTCTCCAGAGGCACTTGACAAGGTGCTTGAGGAAGCTACTGCTGTAGTAGACAAGGCTTTAGCGTAACGTAATAATCTTTCGTAAGTAAAGAATCTACTAATTGCGCTGGTTGCAATCTGCAACCGGCGCATTTTTGAAAGGTTTTGTGATGATTGTTGTTTCTACCGATGGTTCAGCACTTGGAAATCCAAATGGATCAATGGGTTGGGCTTGGGCAGACCACACTGATGAAGCAGGAAGCACGCACGAGCATCAACATGCAGGAAGCGCGGATGCAGGCGGAGCCACAAATGGCACGAATCAAATTGGTGAGTTATGCGCAGTACTAGAAGCGTTGAGAGCACACCCTGGAAGCGAGGATCTTACAATCGAAACTGATTCGCAATACGCTATAAACTGCTCAACCACGTGGATTCACGGGTGGAAGAAGAACGGTTGGAAGAACTCCAAAAAAGAGCCTGTAAAAAACGCAGATTTGATTCGCGCAATCGATTCGGAGATTACTAAACGCGAAGGCTCCGTTAAGTTCGTCTGGGTTAAGGGACACGCTGGAAACGCTGGAAACGAAAAAGTTGATGAGCTGGCTAGAACTTATGCTGAAGATTGCCGCAGCAGATTGAAGGATGGATACCTGCCACTAGAAGGATGGAAATCGTTGATTTCTTCTACATATGCAGACGGTGTTGATGTACCAGAAGACGCAAAAATGCTGTTAGACGGCAAGATTTCTAATGCAGAATATCACATAGGAAGATGCGTTGGTAAGGATATTAATCCTGATTTTAAAGGCGATTTTCATCGTGAAACAAAACGTGAAACATCCGATGATGATGCCATTAAATACGCCGATAACAGCGTTGCTAACGATTCAACTACGCGTAACAGTAATACACAGGATGAATCGAAAGCATCCGACGAGTCGCGTAAAAATAAACAATCTCAAAATAAATCAGAACAAAAATATCAAGTAGTGCCAGGATTATGTGTATCTGGAACATTACAATTCACACCTGCTCCAAATACGAGCCAAAGCTTTAATGGTCAACCACGATACGTATTAGGAAACATACAAGTAAGCGGATATGTTCAGCCAGACGGCACTCTTAAACTAGATCCAACCGAGTTTTATATTCAAACAAAAGCTGCAAACCAAACAGAATAAAATCTGAACGCAGACTAATATGTAGTATGTATGAAATAAGTGGCGGTTGGTAAAAACGCTATAAACGCGCTGTTATTTTAGCCACGCCAACAAGAAAGATAAGAAAGTAGGCACAAATGGATAAAGCACAGCAAGATGCTCTTAAGAAGGCAGCTGGCATTGAGGCCGCAAAGATTGTACAAAATGGCATGATGGTTGGACTTGGAACCGGCTCTACTGTTCGTTTTCTTGTAGACGAACTCGGTCGCAGAGTAAAAGAAGAAGGCTTGAGCTTCACTGGTGTCACAACTTCTCGACGCACGCAAGAGCAGGCAGAGGGCTACGGCATTAAGATTCTTGACATTAACGATGTTGACCATATTGACGTTACTATTGATGGTTCAGATGAAGTCGATAAGAACTTTAACGGTATTAAGGGCGGCGGTGCAGCATTGCTCTGGGAGAAGATTGTTGCAATTAACTCCGACCGCATTGTGTGGATTGTGGACGCCAGCAAGGTAGTTGATACAATCGGCAAGTTCCCACTTCCTGTTGAGGTAATTCCATTCGGATCTGCACAAGTGATTCGCAAGTTTGAAAAGCGCGGATACAAGCCAGTTTTGCGTCTTGATGCAGATGGCAAGGAAGTGCGTACAGACGAAAATAACTTTGTTGTTGACTTGCACTTGGAGCGCATTGAGCACCCGCAAGAGCTTGCTAAGGATTTGATTGAGACTGTTGGCGTTGTAGAACACGGATTGTTCTTGAATATGGTTGACACTGTGATTGTTGGTGATCCAAACGGACCTCGCACACTCACAAATCCAAATAAGTAAACTGCATATCTAAATTTAACCAATCATTTCCCGAAAATGTACGTAAAATCCACTGTTTTACGTACATTTTCGGGAAATTTTTTACATTCTTCAATCATTGCAGTCTTCAATCGCAATAAAAAAAAAAGCGCTGGAAAAATCCAACGCTTTCAAAAGTGTTACGTGCCCAAACGGGCAGGCGCGCCAAACAGCTACTACTTACGCTGATGACGAGTCTTACGCAGCAGTTTGCGGTGCTTCTTCTTGCTCATCCGCTTGCGGCGCTTCTTGATGACAGAACCCATCTGAAGCCTCCATTCATATGTAAAGTGTGCAACTTGCCTAATGTTACACCGTTTTGACGACTTTGGAAAATTTTAAAACAAAATTTTACAAAAACACGTACAAAACAGCCTATATCACTACGAAAGTTACATTGGGAATTGCTTATAGAATCTTTCAACAGACTGTTTTAAACCAGTCACTTCAAATACAACAGTGTCATTTTGCCAGATGGCACTAGCTTTAGTCTTACTATTATCATCTACCTTCAAAACATAGCTTCCAGTAGCCTTACCAGCAACCTGAATCTTTCCAGAAGCAATATCACTTCCAGCTAATGCATCAGTCAAAAGCTCATATTGCTTATTTGCTAAATCACGACTACTCCATTGAGCAACAACGACTGAAACATCACTGCCAGATTCTCCCGTAGAATATCTAACAGTGTATTCTTCCAAAGGAGATGCGGAAGACCATTTAGCACTAGGAGAAGCATCAACACGCGCAAAATCAAGAACACTATCTGGCATAGATCTTAACAGTGCAGTAGATGTACTAGGCAAATCTTTAGACTTAATTGACGGAGTTTTTGCAGAAGACACCTGAGTTTTAGCAGACTGCGGTTGCTGGCGATTTAACGCCCAGCCAGGCCATATGAATGCGGAAACTATAGCTAAAACGACCACTATTACGGCAACTATAAGAACTTTTCGTAAGTTGTTATGAGAAGCAGATACAGATGAAGCCGAGTTAGAAGGATTATTCGCATAAGAATTCATATTTTTTACCCCACATAACACTGTTCAACATACTTGGATTATCTCACAAAAGTATGACGGTAAAATGTCTACAAATGCAGCTAGCGTCAAATCATGGCTGCAAAATCTACTACTTACTACTTATGCTCCGAATGCGGTTGGAGTGGTTCAAAATGGTATGGTCGCTGTCCAGAATGCGGCGAATGGGGTACATTAAGCGAGTTTCACGAGCCTAAAGCTACAAGCGGAGTTTCACGAGCCTCCACAAGATCTAGAAATGCAAAAAATAACATTTCTACAATAACAAATCTTGATTCTAGCGTAGATGCTCAGCCAATCAGTGAAATTACAGCAGATAATGGCATGCGAATCCACACAGGATTTAGCGAATTTGACCGCGTTTTAGGAGGCGGGCTTGTTCCAGGATCAGTAACGCTTATAGCAGGCGAACCAGGAATCGGAAAATCTACTCTACTTTTAGAAACAGCAGGAAAAATTGCCAAGAATTGCAACGAATCTGCAAAAAACACTGCCGAATACACAAAAAATTTAGTCCTGTACATTTCTGGCGAAGAATCAAAGTCGCAAGTAAAATTGCGCGCATCACGCATAAATGCCATAAGTCAAAATCTTCTTCTTGCGTCTACAACAGACTTAAACACAGCTTTAGCGCTAATCGAAAAATATAAGCCAACTCTTGCAATTGTAGATTCGGCACAAACTATTGTTTCTAGCGATGTTGAAGGAATTACAGGAGGCTCCACTCAAGTTCGAGAAGTAGCTAGCGCGCTTATAGACGTTGCTAAAACTTGCGATATTCCAATTCTTCTTGTTGGACACGTTACAAAAGACGGCTCGATTGCAGGTCCTCGCACGCTTGAACATCTTGTAGACACTGTTTGCCAATTTGAAGGAGATAGTCAAACCGCATTACGCATGCTTCGCGCTGTTAAAAATCGTTTTGGACCTACAGACGAAGTTGGCTGCTTCGACATGAGTGGCGATGGTATTGAAGAGGTTCCAGATCCTTCTGGGCTTTTCCTGTCTTCTAATGGAGATTGTAAAAATGAAGGAACGTGCGTAACTTTTACTTTAGAAGGACACAGAAGCATACCTATTGAAATTCAGGCTCTTGTTACAGATTCGGTTCTGCCAGCCCCTAGACGCGCAGTTTCTGGAGTAGACACAAACAGAATTGCCATGCTTACCGCTGTTTTATATAGACATGGTGGATTAAATCTTTTGTCTAAAGATATTTACGTTTCTACGATTGCTGGAGCTAAGGCGAAAGAACCTGCTTGCGATTTAGCAATAGTGGCAAGTTTGGCGAGCGCAGCCAAAAATAAGGCAGTCTTACCTTTAACTTGCGCAATTGGTGAGATTAGTCTTACTGGTCAGATTCGCCCAGCTTCTAGAATGGAACCCAGAATTAGAGAAGCATCTAGGATCGGCTATAAGCGTGCGATCGTGTGTAATATGCGAAAGAAAATTAGCATTCCCGGTATTGACATAATCGAAGTAGAGAATTTAAAAGAAGCTTTGAACGCACTTGGATTATAGGGATAATAAATATAAGAGCTTTTAGGAGTTTAATATGATTGATTTTAGCGAATGGGTTGCTATTACTTCGCAGAGAACTAACCAATCTCTTGCTGGGGCACGCGTGTTTATTGGAGATAACAATATTCAAAATGAGAATGCTAAAAATAGTGACCAAAATAGTGATGTGGAAAAATTCTTACAGAGCGCGCAATCTTGGGGAATAATTCCTACGACTTGTAAACAATACGCAGATTTTGATGCCACTAAATCTTACGAAAATATAGAAAACACTATGGTTAATGCGCCTAATTTAAGCGGAAAAGACGCAATAGATTACGCGCAAAAACATATGCCAGTAATGCGCACGCTACTTAACAATTTACAAGAAAGTGGTCTTAATTTAGAAGGCGTTAGAATAGCTGTTTGTCTTGTGTTGGAACCAAAAACAGCTGTATTGCTTAGAGAATTGCACGCGCACGGAGCGATTGTTGGCGTTTTTTGTGGTCCAGACGAAACTGACCAGAGAGTAGCAGATCAGCTTAAAAAAGAAGGCATTTTAGTACAAGCAAACCGAGATTGGACACCTGAACAAACTCATGAAGGTGCGCTAAAACTCTTAGACGAAATACAGCCAGACATAATAATCGACGATGGTGCAAGTTTTGCGCGCCTAGCAAGCCTGGAACGCCCGCAAATCGCAGCTAATCTAATAGGAGTTGCAGAAGAAACAACTAGTGGAGTGCGCGCTTTTGAAGCAATGCAAAAAGCTGGACACTTGCACTACCCTGTGATTGCAGTAAATAACAGCGCTCTAAAAACCGATTTTGACAATCGTCATGGAACTGGCGAAACTTGCGTTACTACTATGCAGCAAATTCTTGGAAGCGAATGCTTTAAAAACGCTAAAGTAACTGTTGTTGGATACGGTCCAGTTGGTCGCGGATTCGCATTAAGAATACGCGCATTGGGTGCAAAAGTTACGATTTGCGATACAAATCCTGTCCAATCCTTACGCGCAGTTTTCGATGGATTTGAAGCTCATAATCTTGAATGCGTTGTTAAAAAAAGCAATATGATTGTTTCTGCAACAGGCGTTAGACACACGATTACATTGCAACACATGCAAAACATGCAAGAAAACGCGATTTTGGCTGTTATTGGCGGAATTGCAAACGAGATTGCACTAGACGAAATCCCTGATTTTAAGCCAGTTGTTGGAACTTCACAAAGAAAAATCCAAGTTCCGTGCGGTCCGCAAATCACACTAATAAGTGAAGGAGACGGCACAAATTACACTACTGGCGGTGGAAATCCTATTGAGATTATGGACTTTAGTTTTGCTGTTCAAGTAAGCGCAGTAGCGTATTTGCTAGATCACAATGGGAAAAACAAGAAAAATAGCGACAAAAATCGGCTTGATTCTGGAATTTACCAATTGCCAGAAAGCTCCGATAATCAAATAGCAAGTATTGCATTAGCAGAACGCGGATATAGTGCTAGCGAATCCAATAAAGATAATGGTTATAGATGGGATTTAACAAGATTTGCCGAAGACGAAAATATTTAGATGAAATCCAATTAACCGAATCATAACAAATCTAAGCAATAATAGAGTAACAGAAGCAAAATTAGTTAAACGATAATTCCATAAGGAAAGCAATGTTTACAGATCCAATACGCGCACTTGCACACCCAACGCCGCTTAGCGAAGTAACCTTATACAGTGCAGCAATGGTTATTCCAGTAACAGGTCCTATTATTCCCGAAGGAGCCGTAGCAGTATCAAATAGACGCGTTGTACACGTTGGAACAAGACAGTGGGTACTAGACATTCTAAAAGATGAAATGTCAAACGATTCCTATAGGAAAATGTTTAACAACGAACGACATTGGCATGGTCTTATGACACCAGGTCTTATAAACGCACACACGCATTTGCAATACACTAATATGGCAAGCGTAGGCCGCGGCGAATACCGCAATTTTAGAGACTGGGAAGAAGGATTCAATGTTGTTTATGACAAATTACAAGAAGAAAAACAGCATAACCCATCATTGATGACTTGGAAAACTTCTGCATACGAAGGTGCCAGAATGATGGTGGAAGCTGGCACTACTGCAGCTGCCGACATTGTAACTGATATCGAAGCAGTTGGAGCGCTTGCAAGCCAAGGCATGCACGGGATAGCCTATTGGGAGGTAATGGGCTGGAAAAACGTTGACTGGAAGGAAGAAGGCTACGCTAAGCTGCTCGAGATGCTTGGGCACATGATGGACAACGGCAGAGTGCCGAGTATAGGAATTAGCCCACACGCACCTTACAGTCTAGAAACCGAACCTTTTGTGGATTTGCCAGACATTGCAAGACAGCTAAACATGCGCTTGCACATACACTTAGCAGAAACACCTATGGAGGCTGGAAATCACGCCGATACACTCACCACGTATTCCGCACCAGATTGGAATGCTAACGTTTGGGCGAGCTACAGCGAACTTAAAGCACATGGAATGACAGCTTCCGCAATTCAGTTTTTGGATCAGCTCGGATCCCTTGGACCAGACGTACATATTGCGCACGGAGTTTGGGCAGATGGCGAAGACCGAAGAATTTTGCGTCAACGCGGAGTGGGAGTGGCAGTGTGCCCAAGATCCAACCGCATTACTGTTACGGAAAGAGACGCGCCAATTCGCGACTACATGGAAGAAGGAAACTTGCTTGCGATTGGTACGGATTCACTATCTTCTTCCCCATCTTTAGACGTTTTAGACGACGCTGCAAAAGTCTATGATTTAGCAACAGCGCAAGGGTATAGAAAAGATGATTTAACACATCGAATTATTCGCATGCTTACTTTAGGCGGCGCAAGCGTTATGGGCTTACACGTAGGACCGCACAGAATTGGTCAAATTAATGCTGGAGCAACAGCCGACCTTGCGTTCTTTGATATTCCAACAGACACAAGCTCGCCACAAGGAGTTGAAGAGACTTTGCACAATTTTGTGCGTCACGGTGCAGGTAGTGCAAAAGCAACAGTTATTTCTGGAAATCTTGTATACAATAATGGTGCTTTTGCTCAATAATCTGATGCAAGCACAGATAAGAACACGTTTAACGAACACATTTAACGCAAATATGAAAAATAAAAGGAGCATGCATTATGAGTGTCAGTTTAGAAAATATGAGTGATTACGCCAAAAATCTTGTTAAAGAATTACAGCTAGAAGCCCATCCAGAAGGCGGATGGTACACCCGCGACTGGCAAGCAGCGCAACTATATAGCGCAACCAACAATGAAAATACTTCAAACGCGAGCACAAACAATACGAAAATTGACGAAAACGCTGGCGCAGACGCACCAAGACCATTGGCCTCTCTTATTTACTTCCTTTTGCCTTCTGGCGATTCAAGCGCATGGCATAAAGTTGATGCAGACGAGATTTGGCTATGGCATGGACCGTCAAATCTTACGATTGAACTTGGTGGATGTGGTCAAACCCCTTGTGATGAGGCAGATTTGCAGCGTTTTACTCTTGGAAACACTAAGGAATGCAATGGCTTATCCACGCGCGGACATCTTGTAATTCCTGCTGGGACATGGCAGAGAACAATACCAAGCGATGGCGATGTTCTTGTTTCTTGCGTAGTAAGCCCTGGGTTTACTTTCAGCGGATTTGATTTAGCAGAACAAAACGATTCAAATAAGTAAACTAGTCTGCAGTTATTTAACAAGCGCCTTCAAAACACGCAAAGTTAACGATCCTGCTTGATTAGCTGCAAGAACTAAATCATCCTTATGCGAGTCCACAGATTCGTATGATTCTCCACAACGATTACTCATTGAGCGAATCGCAAGGAATGGAACACCGTTTTTAGCAGCAATATGTGCAGCAGCAGCGCCTTCCATCTCTTCGCAATCGCCAAAAACCGTTGCTCGCACAGCGTCTAAAATATTAGGATCTGTGTTAAATTGGTCGCTTGTTGCTATGTTTCCACACAAATAAGCAACGTTGTTTGAATTTTCGTTAGACACGCTATTTTCATTAGACGCGCTTTGCTTAAAGTCCGAGGATAAGTCGCCAGCAACCGAAGAGGATTCTTCCAAAGACTTCTCAAGCCTAAATCCTAATAATTGCGCCTCTTTAACAGCTAAATCGCATAATTTTGAATCTGATTCAAAAACAGATTTGTACGGAGCACACTCTGCAATAATTTGCGTATTTGTTTCTAAATAGTGAAGTTTCTTGCCTATAACAATATCTCCAACACTAAGACGCGGATTTAAAGCACCTGCGATTCCGCTAAAAATCAACACTTGTGGATTGGATTCGATTATCAACGCTTGAGCTGCAGCTGCGGCAGCGCACTTTCCCATTCCAGCAACACATATTGTAAGAGTAGGATTTTCGCCTTTGCTATTAGAAGCGATTTTGCCCTGAATAAAAGTAACCCCATACGAATCCCAAGTTTTATAATCCCCACAAAATGCTTGAAGAATAGGCTGAGCTTCTTTTTGAAGTGCAACTATAACAGCAAGTTTTGAAAGATGACTAAAATCTTTAGAACTTTCAGAAAAATCGTCAGCCACGCTATGTTCAAAATTATTTAACATAAAACACTCCTCAAAAAACAACACACCGTATGTAACTGACACTTAACATACTACGACTTAAGTCTAATCACCACAAAACCATGTATGAAATCAACAAAATATAGCGCGTTATAAACAATCACGATAACAATTCTGTAACAATTAAGCCTTAAATGCATCTATCGTCTTATAAACTATCAAATGTACGGCCGCAAAACCTACTTACATCGCTTAAAAACGAGTAAGCGAAAAATTTTAAGGTTTTAGCAAAAACAAGGAGAAAAAATGGCTATTTTCGTACACAACAACTTGCACACCAACCGCGTAGCAATCGCTGCTGCAAAAATTGCAGCAGCAGCATTAGCAATGGCAGCAATGGTTAGCACAGCAGCATGCGGCAGCCAAAACGCACAAGATACAAACCAAAAGACGATTACTCCAGGCGTTTTGACAATCGGCACAGCTCAGCCAACTTACACACCTTGGATGTACGATAACAAGCCAGAAAACGGCAAGGGCTACGAATCTGCAGTAGCATACGCTGTTGCAAAGAAACTCGGATACGATAAAGACAAAGTAAAGTGGGTTCGCACAACCTTCGACTCCGCAGTAACCCCAGGACCAAAATACTTTGATTTTAACCTTCAGCAGTTCTCTATTACGGAGGAACGCAAGAAGGCAGTAGACTTTTCGCCAAGTTACTACAACGCAACTCAGGGTGTTGTGGTCAAAAAAGATAGCAAGTTTGCTAACGCAAAGACCTTAGCAGACCTTAAAACCGCTACAATTGGCGCAATGGTTGGAACAACAAGCTACAGCTTTGCTAAAGACAAGATTAAGAGCGATATTCAAACCTTTAACGATAATGACGCTTTGGTTCAGGCTCTTGATTCTAAGCAGATTGACGCACTTGTTATAGATACTCCATCTTCCGTAAACATTGTGCGCAGCAAGCAGGTTAAAGAAGGTGTTGTTCTTGGACAGATTGCAGGATCGGAAGATAAGGAAGGAACTGGATTGGTACTTCCAAAAGGCTCTAAGCTTACTGCAGACGTCACTAAGGCTGTGAATGCGCTAGAAAAAGATGGTACTTTGAAGAAGCTCCAAGAAAAGTGGCTTGCAGAGTACACGACTAATCTGCCAGTTCTTAAGTAAAAACTAAACCAAAAATAAATAAAAATAAATAAAAATCGTACTAACGTCATTACCAATACGCATTATTGTAAGCAACTTGTAACCCAATCGTCACATAAAAGTGCTTACAATAGTGCGTATCATTCATTATGTCGAAAGGCTTGAGTGCCGCCAATGACAGTACTTAACGGCAATGCATTAAACAGTGAATCAAACAACGCTGGAGAATACGCTTTAAGCAATATCGAGCTTGAGCGTAGGTCAATCCGCAAAAAGCAAAATCTTAAATCAGTTTTAACAAGCATAATAAGCACTTTAGTATTACTTGGCGTGTGCGTTGCGGCACTTGCAATGAGCCCTGGTTGGCCAAGAGTGCGCGAAACGTTCTTTTCTGGCAAGTACTTTATGTTATCTTTGCCATCCGTTTTGCAAGGCTTAATGCTTAATCTGCAGGTGCTTGTTTTCGCTGTTATTGGAGTAGCAATACTTGGAACTTTAATCGCAGTTATCCGTACAAGCGTAAGCCCAATGCTTTTCCCTTTGCGAGCTATAGCGCAATTCTACACAACTATTATGCGCGGCATACCAATGCTTGTTGTGCTTTACTTAATCGGCTTTGGCATACCAGGATTACAGCTTTTTGGGCGAATCCCACCAGCAATACTCGGTACAATTGCCATTGTTATGAGCTACTCCGCATACGTTGGAGAGGTATTGCGCGCAGGATTTGAAGACGTGCATCCGTCTATGCGAGCGTCCGCAAGATCACTTGGCTTAACATCTGGTCAAACTGTGCGATTAGTGGTAATTCCTCTTGGCTTAAGAAAAGTGGCTCCTGCCTTAATGAACGACTTTATATCAATGCAAAAAGATGCAGGACTCATATCGGTTTTGGGCGCTGTAGACGCTGTTCGAGCCGCGCAAATATCTGTTGCAACTTCTTATAACTTCACTCCATACGTTGTAGCAAGCGTTGTATTTATAGCGCTGAGCATTCCGTTTATTGTTCTAAACGATTGGTATACGGCAAGACTGCGCAAACGCGAGCTAAACGGAGGAACCGTGTGATGAATAACTTAACAAACCAGAAGGTAAGTCAGCAAATGAGCGAGCAAATAAACGCAAACAATCAAACAAATGCAAGTGATTACACGGATTCAACCCCAGTTTTGCGCTTAAGCAATATTCGAAAATCGTATAACTCAACACCTGTTCTTAAAGGCATTTCTTTTGATATTGCACCTCACGAAGTGGTGGCTCTTTTAGGACCTTCTGGAAGCGGAAAATCCACTCTTATGAAGTGCATTAATCTGCTTGAGCGAGTAGACGACGGCCAAGTTTGGCTTGGAAACACAGATATTACAGATCCTCGTATAAATCAGGATCAAATTAGATCTCAAATCGGAGTTGTGTTCCAGCAATTCAATCTTTTTACGCATATGAGCGTTTTAGATAATGTGACTCTTGCTGCGCGAAAAGTTCATCATTGGAGCAAAGACCGTGCAGAAAGCCGCGCAATGGAGCTTCTATCTAGGATTAAGCTAGAAAATAAAGCAAAGTCTTATCCGGATCAGCTTTCGGGCGGACAGCAGCAACGAGTGGCTATTGCACGCGCGCTTATGACAAGCCCACAACTTTTGCTTTTAGACGAGATTACTTCCGCGCTAGACCCAATGCTTGTTGGTGAAGTTCTAGACATGGTTGCGGAACTAAAAGAGCAAGGAACCACAATTTTAATGGCCACTCACGAGATGCATTTTGCTCACAAAGCTGCCGACAGAGTGGTTTTGCTACGAAACGGCGTTGTTGCAGAAAATGGCACACCATACGAAGTTATGGACGCTTGCAGCGACCCAGAAACGCAAAACTTCTTTAAGTCTTTCCGACATTGATTTTTTGTGAACTACGCAGTAATTGCGCTCACATAAGCGTAACCCCATTCCCGCGTTTGTTCCCTTTTTGGGCAAATCTGACTACAAACACTGGCAAAAATAAACAAACACGGGCAAAGCGGCATGAAGCTCATGTAAAACACAAACTTCATGCCGCTCTATAGGAGAAAGCTACGAAAATTTTTTGTTCACTTATACTGTCCACCATTAATCACTCGTAGCCTCGATGACAAGGAATCAATAAGTCACATATATAACCCCTTCACAAATACAAATAAAACAAACGCCACACAATTATGCATAACTAAACGTTGCAGGGTCATGCCCCATTCGCTCATTAGTGTTCAAATCATCTATTGCACGTATTTCATCATCCTTAAGACTAAATCCAAAAACATTAATATTTTCACGTTGCCTATTTTCTGAAACAGATTTAGGTATGATAATGTATCCATGCTCAATATGCCAGCGCAAAATCACCTGCGCACAAGTAACATCATGATTCTTAGCAATAGTTTCCAAAACACCATCGCCGATATTCAAATCACGTCCGCGCGCCAATGGAGAATACGCTTCAATAGCAATATTATGCTTCTTGCAAAAATCAACTACATTAGACTGCTGCCAGCTCGGATGCAATTCAATCTGATTCACTTGAGGCCACTGACCAACTTCATCATATAAACGCTGCAAATCAGAAGGCATAAAGTTACACACACCAAGCGAACGTACCCTACCTTCCTCTTTCAACTTAACAAATGCTTTCCATGTTTCTGCAGAACGCCAATTAAATGGTGTAGGCCAATGAATCATATACATATCCACATAGTTCAAGCAAAGATCCGCAAGTTGAGAATCAAAAGCCTTCAAAGTACTGTCATACCCCTGCTGTGAATCTCTAACCTTTGTAGTCACCCATAGGTTTTCTCGCAATTCGCCAGTATTAAAACCAGTTTCGCGCAATACTTCACCTAGCTCATTCTCATTGTTATATCCAGCTGCAGCATCAATATGTCTGTATCCTAACGAAAGAGCGCTTTCTACAACATCATGCATACTTACTTTATCAACTCGAAGTACACCTAAACCAACTTGTGGTATAGAATTGCCATCCGATAATAAAATGTTAGGCACAATGTGCATATTTTCATTCATTAAAGCACCCCTTCGCTATAAAATTGACCATTATTTTCAAAGGAAATAATAACACAACAAACACTCATCACTAGAGACGTAATAATGCCAATATTACTTAACATTAAGCTTGTAATACATTTGAGAAATCTGTAGATTGCGCTCAAAATCTTGGGTATTAGTGTTTTTATCAATCACAGCTAGTTCGACACCAGAGATACGCGCAAAATCTTCCCAAACTTCTCTACCAATTGACGTTGTCATACAAGTATGATGGGATCCACCAGCTAATAACCAGCATTGCGCAGACAAAGATAGACTTGGCTGCGGTTTCCACATGGCGCGAGCGCAAGGCAAATTCTTTAGGCTTCCAGACGGCTCTACAACATCGACAATATTCATTAAAAGTCTAAATCTACTGCACATATCCGCAAGAGAAACCACAACAGCATCCTTTTTAGGAGCAGCAGTAAACACGAGTCTAACAGGATCTGATTTTCCTCCAATACCCAATGGATATATAGCAAGACGAGGTTTTTGAATACTTCCAATAGAAGGCGAAACTTCTAACATATGTGATCCTAATATCATTTCGTTATCTGGCTCAAAATGATACGAGTAATCTTCCATAAGAGAAGCTCCACCTTCAAGACCATACCCCATAACTAATCCCAAACGAACCAATATTGCGGTTTTCCAATCCCCTTCTGCCGAGAAACCCCATCCATATTCGGAAGGAAAACGTTGAGCAGCAACTCCTGGAAGTTGGGAAAGACCACCAAGATCTTCAAAATTATCTACTGCAGCAGTAGCATCATAATCACACATCATGGATACCATTCCAACTTCCTGCTTAGCTGCAATTAACAGAGAATCATATTTTTGATTTAATAATTCTGGATCAATATTGTATTTATTTTTATAATCTTCTATCAAATCTTTAGCTTGCTTATCTGTAGCACGATTAACATATGAATTTAATTCGTTTACAGACCAAGTATTAATAGATGCACCAAAGATTTTCTCAGCTTCAGTTTTATCTCCTTCAGTAACAGCAACGTTACGCATATTGTCTCCCCAACGCATAACGTTCATATTGTTAGACGCCCACCAGCCTAAACACGCACGAACCCAAGTATTTATGCGATCCGAAACTTCTGGATTCGTATAATGACCAACAACTATTTTTCTTCTAATACCAAGTCTAGAAACAATATAACCGAATTCTCTATCTCCATGAGCAGCTTGATTTAAATTCATAAAATCCATATCAATACTTTCCCAAGGTATTTCACGATGATACTGGGTATTCAACTGAAGCAAAGGTTTACGCAATAGTTCTAATCCGCGAATCCACATTTTTGCTGGCGAGAACGTGTGCATCCAAGCAATAACACCGATACAAGATTCTTTTGAAGACGCATCAACCATAAAATTACGCACAGCGTCAGATGATTTTAAGGTTGGTTTCAAAATAATTTTCACAGGTATCGAATGTTGATTATTTAAATAATCTACGATTTCGCCAGCTTGTTTTGCCACTTGTTCTAGTGTTTCTGGACCATATAGTTCTTGCGAACCTACGGCAAACCACACTTCTTTGTTCTCAAAAGGATTTTCCATAGCCATTATTTACTCCTATAAGACTTATATATGTAATTGTTTTTAGATTATTTTTTATTAGTTTTGTCCATAAACATTTTGATATCGTTTATTAAGAGAATTGATATCTTCTTGCTTTATATCGATTATTTTCCCTATTTGCCTAGCAGCCCACATTGTTTTGGCTACTTCTTCTGTCATAGCAGCAGCTTTCACAGCACTTTCTGCATCTTTTCCAATTACGAAAGGACCGTGATTTTGCATCAAAACCGCTGGCGACTTAGGATATTTGCGTAATGTTTCAACAACGCCTTGCCCAATGGCCTCACTGCCAATCAACCTGAATGGTCCAACTGGAACAGGACCACCAAACTCATCTCCCATCATTGTTAATCCACACGGTATATTTTCTCCAATAGCAGCCCAAGCAGTAGCATAAGTCGAATGAGTGTGTACTACTCCAAATACTTCAGGCATATTTCTATAAATATAAGCATGCGAAGCTGTGTCAGAACTTGGAGAATAGGATCCATCAACAACATTCCCATCTAGATCACAAACAATCATTGATTCAGGAGTTAGTCTTTCGTATCGTACTCCAGAAGGCTTAATAACCATTAAATCAGCAGTATGCAAACGTTGAGAAACATTTCCCGCAGTCCACACAACTAAATTCCATTTAATAAGTTGATCATGCAAATTGGATACTAATTCGCGTACCTGTTTTACCTCAGATTGAGTTTCTTGTGAATAATCTTTTAAAGTTTTCATAATTACTATTTCTTTCTAATAAATTTTTTAAAAATATGATGAGAAAACACTATTTTTAGTCTTGCTTAAGCAATCTTTTGCACAATATTTTTACGGCATCGTAGTTATTGCTGCATGTTCTATTGGCAATGACCTCATAAATTGCTCAAAATATCTCTGGAATCCTTCCACGTCATCCTTACGAGGGAAAACGGTAACTGAATTCACATGAGCAAATACTTCATTTTGCAAAAAGTCTATTAATGTTATATTTTTTCGCCTAATATATGATGCTAAAATCGCCATTCCCCACGATCCGCCTTCAGAAGCCGTAGGCATAGTGGTTACTGGAACACCAAACGCCGCCGAAGCAATACGCTGAGAAACTTCAGGGGTGGCAAAAATACCACCATGACCAAGCAATGAATCAATTTCAACATGCTCTTCTTTTGTTAAAACATTCATTCCAATAGTCACTGGACAAAATGCTCCATATAGTTGAGCACGCATAAAGTTTCCGAGTGAAAGTTTTGCTTGCGGACCGCGAGCAAATACAAATCGTCCTTCTTCCAAACCTGCTTGAAACTCTCCAGAAGAAAAACAGTAGTTAATATTTCCTCCAGCATCAAATTCAGTTCCATTATCAACAGCAGAATTAAACAGGCTTGTATATAACAAATCCATTGATATTGGTTTTCTTATTGCATCTGCAAATTGAGCAAATAAATTAACCCAAGCATTTAAATCTGTAGTGAAATTATTAGCATGACTCATTGCAGATAAATGACCATCTGGAGTCATAACTATATCTAACTCTTTATGAGCTTTTGACAAAGGGCGCTTTAAAACAACAGTTGCAAAAATAGATGTCCCAGCCGAAACATTACCAGTACCAGGCTTTAATGTATTGGTTGCAACCATACCGGTTGCCGCATCTCCTTCAGGAGGAACAAATGGTATTCCTGGATTCAAAATGCCACTAGGGTCAAGAAGAGAAGCACCATCAACTGTCAATCGACCAGCAAATTCTCCAGCGGAAAGAGGTGTAGGTAAAATATCCTTCAAATTCCAAGGCTGATTAGATATTTCAGGAAGATTCTCAATTTTATTTAGCGCATTCTCATCCCAGCTTAAAATGTTTGAATCCATAGGAAACATTCCAGAAGCATCCGACAATCCTAATACTTTTTTGCCAGTAAGCTTCCAATGAATATAGCCAGATAGTGTAGTAAAGAATGCTACATTATGTACGTGCTCTTCTTTGTCAAGCGCACATTGATACAAGTGAGCTATCGACCAGCGTTCTGGTATATTAAGACTTAATTCGCTAGAAAGAATTCTGTGAGCATCATGCGTATTGGTATTTCTCCAAGTCCTAAATGGCACAAGCAACTTATTTCTATTATCAAAGGCTAAATAACCATGCATCATTGCTGAAATACCAATGCCGCCAATATTATTTAAACGCAATTGGTAGTCTTTATTAATTTGATTACTTATCTGAGAAAAAACAGATTGTATTCCATGCCAAGCATCAGATAGATCATAGGTCCACAAACCATTTTCTAGTTTGTTTTCCCACTTATAAGATCCTTCTGCAATAACTTGATATTGTCCATTAATTAAAGCACCTTTAATTCTAGTTGAACCCAACTCAATACCAAGATATGTGTTTGCATTAATAATATCTTTTTTATTAGATGATACGCTCGAAATATCACACATGATGCTCCTTTGCATGCTTTTATAAGATTCATTTATTCAAATATGTAGAAAATCTTGAATACCCAATCATTTATTACTTTTTAGAATCCTCGCTCTTATCTTTACGCTCTTGACTGAATCCTTTAAAAGCGTTGTAACCGCAATAGCCGATTACAATTAATAAGCACAATGAAAAAATAAGAGTGTACCAAGCGAATAAATCACCAGATTTATAAGAACCATATAAAGACTGGAATAACCAAATCGACATAAAAAAGGTAGTTAGAGCGTACATTCTAGTCTTTTGAATATATTTTTTTGGCATATATTCCTCCTTATTGTTCTTTTATTCTGATTAACACCTGTTAATATCTATTAATAACTAACAAAACTGGGCGTACACTTTTCGTTCACAACGCTTGTGTAATATCTGAAGCGCACGCCCAATATATACGGCATTTTTAGCGCTTACGACGCTTGCTCATTATGTCAACAGCCACTGCAGCGAGTAACACAAGACCCTTAATTGTCTTCACAATTGCAGTGTCAACGCCCATGATAGACAAGCCTTGATTGATTACTCCCATAACAAAAGCACCAACAACGGCTCCAGGTATAGTTCCAACACCACCAGTTACAGCAGTGCCACCGATGAAGCAGGATGCAATTGCATCCATTTCAAATTCCATACCAGCTTGTGCAGTAGCAGATGCCAGACGAGAAAGCATAGCCACAGCAGCAATAGCAGACAAGAATCCCATATGAACAAACAAGCAGAAATCTACACGCTTAACATCAATATCAGAAAGTATTGCAGCTTTACGGTTACCTCCAACAGCATATATGTGACGTCCAAAAACTGTCTTTGTAAGAATAAAGTTGTATGCAACTACCAAAATCGCAACAATCACCAACATAATTGGAGTTCCACCCATCTCGGAATTGCCAGAGGATGCTAACAAATATGTTACAAATATGATTGCAAGAGCAGCAAATACGATCTTGCATACAGTAATCGATAGTGGTTCTGGGACTAATCCAACTTTTTCTACATGCTTACGCTTATTAATTTGGCTCCAAGCAAACAAAGCGATGCACATAAGACCAAGAACAATCGTAAGACCATCAAACGGACCCCACCAACCGAGAATATTAGGAAGATAGTTACGAGCAATTCCACGGAACGCGTCTGAAGTGATAGGCACAGATTCGCCAACTATAACCGTAGATAAACCGCGGAAGATCAGCATACCTGCAAGAGTGGTGATGAATCCAGGAATCTCCATTCGAGCCACCCAGAAACCGTGCCAGCAACCAATAAGTAAACCAACAACAATTGATATAGCAATCGCTAATACCCAATTAACACCATAACGTTCCATCAACAGTGCACAAACACCACCAATAAATGCAACTAAAGATCCTACAGAAAGATCAATGTGTGTAGCAATAATCACCATCACCATGCCTATTGCCAAGATAATCACATATGCATTCTGCTGAATTAAAGAAACAAAACTGTTAGGAGTTAAAAGAACACCTTTTGTAAGTATTTGGAACACAACGACAATAACGATTAAAGCTCCAACGATTCCATATTGTCTTGCATTATCGGTAATTGTCGAAAGAATACTTGATTTTTGTTCACCCTTCGTATCTTGGGCTAATCTGTTTTTGCTCATGATAACGCTAATTCCTTTCCTTAGTCATGCATTTCATCAGATATTCTTGGGTAAACCCATTCTTATTAACATCATCAGTAATAATGCCTTGACTTACGGTATAAATACGATCGCATATACCAATCAATTCTGGTAGTTCAGAAGAAATAACTACAACAGCTTTACCTTGATCGGCAAGCTTATCGATGATTTCATAAATTTCATACTTTGCACCAACATCTATACCACGAGTTGGCTCATCGAGAATGAGTATGTCTGGATCAGAAAGAACCCATTTTGCCAATACAACCTTTTGCTGATTTCCGCCAGAAAGCGTAGAAACTTGCACATCAATGTTTTGACATTTTATATTAAAGTTCTCTCGATATGCATCAACTTCTTTTCGTTCAATGTTTCCATCAACAACACCTAATTTGCTCATTTTTGACAATGAAGCAATAGATGAATTTTCGCGAATATTCTGCAAAAGATTTAAACCATAACCTTTACGATCTTCTGTAGCATAAGCCAAACCAGCATTAATTGCTTCTTGCACATTGCGCAATTCGACTTTTTTACCTTTAATATAAAGATCACCAGTTATATTGGAGCCATATGAGCGTCCAAAAACACTCATGGCCAATTCGGTTCTGCCAGCACCCATCAATCCAGCCAATCCAATAATTTCGCCAGAACGAACATACAAATTAGCATTATCGACTATTATTCGGCTATTATCCATTGGATGATGAACTGTCCAATTGGTTATACGAAGATATTCTTCACCAGATTGATTTGTTTCGTGCTTAGGATACAGATTGGTTAATTCTCGACCTACCATTTTACGAATTAATTCATCGTAATCTAATGGCGTTTCTGGTGTAATATACATTTCACCAACTGTCGATCCGTCACGAATGATAGTAACGTTATCTGCTATTACAGCAACTTCATTAAGCTTGTGCGTAATTATAATGCTTGTAACACCATGTTCATCTCTTAATTGACGAACAAGCTGTAGTAAATGCGCAGAGTCCTCATCATTTAATGCTGCAGTTGGTTCATCAAGAATCAGCAACTTTACATTTTTAGACAAAGCCTTAGCAATCTCTACAAGCTGCTGTTTACCAACACCAATATCCATAATCTTTGTATCTGGATCTTCTGGCAAACCAACACGTTCAAGAAGTTCTGCAGCTTTAGCGCGAGTTTCACTCCAATCAATTACTCCATTTTTGGAGCATTCATTTCCCATGAAAATATTTTCAGAAATTGAAAGAAATGGATTTAAAGTCAGCTCCTGATGAATAATAACAATTCCATCACGTTCTGAATTTTTAATATTACTATATTTACACTCTTTTCCGTTAAATATAATCTTTCCCGTGTAAGATCCGTAAGGATAAACACCTGATAGCACATTCATTAACGTAGATTTACCAGCACCATTTTCGCCGCAAATTGCATGAATTTCACCGCGATCAACCGAAAGATTAACATCAGTAAGAGCTTTTAGTGAACCAAACGTTTTTGTGATGTGCTGCATACTCAATATCGTGTCTTTATGCGACATCATCTACTTCCAATCATTACAACGCACAGTTTCAACTAATGGAGGCACAACTATGGCACTAATCGTGCCCCCATATTAGTTCAAATTGATAGTTAATTTTTAATGTACTAACTTATCAAAGCGTTCTTGTGTTATATAACCATCTTTCACTAAGTCAGTAAGATTATCCTTAGTAATATCTTGTGGATTTAGCAATTTAGAAGGAACGTCTATCTTGTTGTTATTGAACTTTCCGTTAATACCAGACACCTTCTTGCCTTTAGCAATTTCCAATACCATCTGATAAACGGCTTCAGCAAGCTTATTGACATTCTTAAATACTGTCTGACTCTGCTTTCCACGTGCAATTGAAGATACAGCTGACTCCATAGCATCCTGTCCAGTTATAATTGGCCAATTATCTGTACCTGGCTTTAAATCTGGACGCTTAGATTCAATTGCGTTAATAACACCAGTCGAAATACCATCATAAGGGCTTAATATTGCATGTAGTGGCTGACCTTTAGCATATGCAGAATCAATAATTGATTCCATATCCTTTTGAGCCTGTTCAGCTTTCCACCCTTGAACAGAAATCTTCTGCCAATCTTGAACCTTAAAGTCTTTATTCACGCCACCACCATGATTAGATGGAGAAACTAAGGCACCAGATTTAAAGTATGGTTGCAGCAAATCCCATGCACCCTTAAAGAAGTACTTAGCATTGTTATCATCTGGAGAACCAGTGAAAAGCTCAATATTGAATGGTCCCTTTGCACCATTCTTAAGACCCAACTTATCAATAATATAATTTGCTTCAAGAATACCAGTCTGCTCAAGCTGGAATGTTGCATAATAGTCAACAGCCTTTGTATTCATAATCAATCTATCGTAGGCAATTACTTTAGCTCCAGCATCATGAGCCTTCTCTACTGCAGGTCCTACAGCACTACCATCCTTTGCAGCAACAACAACAACCTTAGCGCCGTTGTTAATCATATTTTCAATATCTGCATTTTGCTGAGCTGGTTTATCGTCTGCAAAGTTCAATATAACTTTATATCCAGCATCTTCTAGCTTCTTCTTTAGGTTATTACCGTCTTTATTCCAACGTTCCTCTGACTTTGTTGGCATAGAGACACCGATGGTGGCACCTTTTTCAATTCCTTGACTTACGTTTTTGGATGCACCACCTCTTGAACCTGAACAGGCTGATAAACCAGCAACTACAGCAATACCTACAAATAAAGCGATTGCTTTTTTACCTATGTTCATCGACGCTCCTTTGCATCAAAAGTTATTTGATATAGACAGCTACAACGCTATCTAGTTTTTTATTATAAACTATTGTGTTAAGTTGTCAAACACATAAATCAAATTTTTCTATTTTTTTGTTTAATATATAAATTTAACACAATTCTTAACGTACATGAATCAACTACTTGTACCAATTATTTAATATAAATTCAGTTAATTTAACCAATAAAGAACAAAAGTATCAAATCAACGAATGACAATTCTTTAAAATACAGATATGCTTATATTATGTCGCATTTATTCGGATCCCAAACTTCATTGCGAGAAGCTAATCGATCTGCATTACTTTCTTACATACGCAGATTTGGTGCAATTACGCAAATAGAGCTTGCTGAAGCGACAGGATTATCAACTGCAACCGTATCAACTCTTGTAAGACAACTTGTAAAAGAAGGGCGGTTGTACACAGAAAACACAATACATAACGGAAGAAAAGCAACACTCGTAGCTTTAGCTCGTAGAAAAGGAATAAGCGCAGGACTAAAAATTAGCAGACACTCTCTAGATCTAATTTTTATTGACTACGAACTTAACATAATCGCGGAACGAACATTACTATTACCAAAACAACATATTCCAGATGTAACTCTCGAGCGAGCAACATTACTCATAAATGAAACTTTATCCAACATAAACGCATCTGCAAAAGAACTAATAGCAATAGGCGTATCTATAACAGCACCAATAGATAAACGTACAAAAACAATAGCAATACCTGGCATTATGCCACATTGGAACAATTTCGACATTATTTCGTATTTACAATCAATTTTTAATATTCCAGTTACTTTAGATAACGATGCAAACTGTTGCGCAGTATGGGAATCAAGAGCAGGATCTGTTACAAAAACCACAGATTTCATATACATAAATACCGATGACGGAGCTGGTGCCTCCATAATGGCAGATGGGAAAATATGGCGCGGCGTAACTGGAATGGCAGGCGAAATAGGGCATATTCAAGTTGATCCACTCGGAAGCATTTGTGCATGCGGAAACCGTGGATGCCTTAATACTTTTATAAATGAAGAACGAATCACATCGTTATTAAGAGTTACCCATGGAGATCTAACTGTAGAAGATCTTGTACGCTTAGCAAACGAAGGAGACCCAGGATGCAGACGTATCATAGCTGATACTGCAATACGAATAGGAACAGTAGCAGCAGAACTATGCACATCAGTAGACCCTGAAATTGTAGTTATAGGAGGACTCCTAGTGCAAAGTGGATCAGTTTTCGTCGATGCTTTTAGAGAGTCATTGCACCGCTTACTATTCCCTGATGTTTTAACTCCTATACAAGTTGTGGTTGCATCAAATCTTACTAATTGTTCTGCACTAGGAGCAGCACTAGAAGGAATTGATGCTGCAGAAAAAATACATCACAAAACATCTCAACACCTATAGAAATAGGTTGTAATATCGATTGCAATATGATTAGCAATATCAACAAGGAGACGTAATGTACGGACAAAATCCACTCCTACAGCTAAAAGATATTAGCGTAAACTTTGGCTTTACCGAAGCGCTTAAATCAATAACACTCGATATTTATAGCAAAGAAATAGTGGCAATTGTTGGAGACAATGGCGTCGGAAAATCCACTCTTATTAAAACAATATCTGGTTTGATCCAACCAACAAAAGGAAGAATGATCTTTGAAGATAAAGAAGTGAATTTGCACTCCATACGAGAAGCAAATGATCTTGGAATAGCAACAGTTTTTCAAGGACAAGAATTTTGCGATAATTTGGACGTTACATCAAATCTATTCTTAGGCAAAGAGATGCGAAATAAATCATGTCATACACTCAATAAAGATGCAATGGCGTGTGAAGCCCGAAAGGCATTACAAGAACTAACATGTGCCATAAGAATACATACTCCAATACGATTACTATCAAGTGGACAACGTCAAACTGTCGCATTGGCACGAATGCTACTATCGGATCCAAAACTCATACTATTAGACGAACCTACAGCTTCATTATCTTTAACACAAACAGCTGAAACCCTATCTTATATGAAACGCCTACGATCACAGGGTCGCACAATTATATTGGTATGCCATAATCTTCCAGACGTATTTGCAGTGGCAACTAGGATAGTTGTACTAAGACAAGGAAAAATCGTTGGAAATCATGATGTTAGTGAAACAAATTATGTCCAAATAATCAGAGAAATGACGGGAATAGAGGATGAGGAAGACGATACAATATCTTCATCAATAATAGACAATATAAACGAGAATCAGAAACTAAGTCATAAAAGAAATGCGCTTATTAGTAGAAGTGCAAAATAAGCTATCAAGGTCAAAACATAAGAGCCTATTCCCGCGTTTGTTTACCAAAACACCAAATCTGACTACAAAACACGCACAAACACGAGCGAGAATAAACAAAAACAAAAAAATGCTTCCGGTTTTGAAAGCCCCTAGTAGCAAACAAAACCGAAAGCAACAACACTCAACACCCAAAACCCAACAAGCTAAACGAATCAACACTGGGAAGAAAAGAAAAACAATAGCAAACCAATGTTAAAACAATAAAACCAAAGAGAATCGGGAATAAACCAGTGTGATGCTTCCCTACAAAACACCACACCAGTCGTTGAGCGCAAACCCTAAATAAGGTGGTAAATAATGCTTAGTGACGCATCTTGCGAACAGCAGCACCCATACCAGCAAGCATAGAAGCAGCCAAAGCAGTCAAAGCAACACCAACACCAGCATTACCAAGCTTCTCGCCAGACTTACCATGACCACCCTTAGCAGCAAGCTCACCCTTAGCATCAGCCTTCTTAGCAGCAGCCTGCTGAGCAGCCTTACCAAGCTTGCCACTAGCAGCATCATTCATAGCCTTAGTAGCACCTGGAACATCCTCAAAATTAGGAGCCAAAGGATCAGAAGTCACAACAGCAGGAAGAACAGCAGGGTTCACTCCCAAACGAACTGCATCATTATAAGCAGCCTTGTACTTAGTCAAAGCAGCATTATACTTAGCAGTAGAAGCAACAGCCTTAGCCTTAGCCTCATCATAATCCTTAGTAGCCTTAGCAGTCTCAGCAACAGCAAAATCAACCTTAGCCTGAGCACGAGCTACAGCATCAGCAAGACGCTGAGCCAAAGCAGAATCATCCTTAGCAGAAACCTTGTAAGCTTCCAAAGCATCCTGAGCAGCCTTCAAAGCCTTCTGAGCAGCTTCCTGAGCAGCTACCTTACCAGCCAAAGTAGCCTTAACCTTCTCATACTCAGCATAATCCTTAGTATAAGCAGCAAAAGCATCATCAAGATGCAACTTAGCAGTCTTCACAGCCTCAACAGCCTTAGCCTTCTTCTGATCATCAGATGGAGCAGCCTTTGGTTCTGGAGCCTTAGAATAAGCCTGCTCGGCAGCAAGATAAGTAGTAGCCTTAACAGTCTTATCCTGCTCAGCAGCAGTCTTAGCTGCCTTTGCATCAGCATCAGCGTTGAAAGCAGCTACATACTTATTAGCAGCTGTAACCTCATTTTGTGGAGCATCATCGGCAGCAGAAACAACTTTATGACCCTGAACCTTAGTGTCATCCTTAATCTCGACTTTAGCAGTCTTAGCTGGCGCATCACCAGCAGCAGTCAAAGCAGCAGCAGCCTTAGTGGCAGCTTCATCAGCAGCCTTCTCAGCTGCAACAGCAGCCTCATATGCAGCACGAGCGGTATCTAATTCCTTCTTCAAATCAGCCTTAGACTTCTTAGCTTCCTGAGACTGAGTATTTGCACCGCCATCAGCAGCGAATACTGGGGTTGCCATTGCGAAGCCGGCAAGCAAAGTAGCGCCAGCAGCGAAAGCGGCGATAGCCTTCTTATTCATCATTTTAATTTCCTTTCTTCTTCTCCTCCGTGCAGGTACACGAAGAAAAATCTTAAACATCCAACAACATTCAAAACATTGCGGATAACCACCATCTAGAGCATCTAGCTAGCAGCTGTTATTAACATACCCCCCCCCCGTTTAAAAAAGTCAAGTCCCAATCACACAAAATAAACAGAAAAAAATAATGTTACACACAAACTAATCCACAATAAAAACTATTTTCACCATAATATTTGTGGATTAACACTAATAAAACCGTAAAAACACATTATTTCAAGGTTTTTAAAGAATTTTCCCAGACTTTTCTCAGGAAACTACTCAGACAAGAACACTAACACTATAAAACCATTGAAAAATCAACATTCCACACACATCACACACGCAACACGCCGACACCACACCACTCTTCACTCTGCCTATCTCTTATCCCGAGATTGTTTACGTATTTGGCAATTTTGAAAACAAACGCAAAATCATTTTCCCGAGAATGTTGCTCAAAATGGCGTGTCGAACTACAAAGTCGGGAAGATTTTCCCGAAAATGTTGCTTAAAACCACAAAATCAACAACAAAATGCGGAAAGTTTTCCCGAGTTTGTAGCTGATTCACGGCGTGTCAAACTACAAAAAGCGCAAATGTCCTTCGCGCAGTCTAAGCGCGCGAATGCACCTAGATTCGCACAGCACAAACATCACCAGTACGAACAGTTATTATCTGCCCAGAATCCTTACGCACTTGAATAGAAGCATCACGCATAAGATTTTGAGCAATTCCTTCTACACTAGTAAAACTTTTTGCACAAGACTCATAATCATCAGCGTTATTAGAATCGTCAACTCCAGCATCAATCCCCAAACCGTCATCATTCGGCGCGCGAACAATCACCTTGCGCCCCAACGTCCAACATGCTTCACTCGCTTCTTTAAGCAGATCCAAAGAGTATTCATTCGTATTCTTTACAAACTTCCCCAACCTAATCCTAAGATTTTCCACCAATCGCGCAGCTATATTATCCCCAAGCTCAGCAAAATCTGGCAGATTATCGTAATGCATTTTAAGCGAAGTTGCTTCCTCGATTGGAAGCGACTGCTTATCCATAAAAAGATTTAAACCAATCCCGAAAATAACTCCAACATTAGGATAGGCAATATCGCCAGCAACCGTTTTTGGAGTCAAAACAATCTCCGTTAAAACTCCACCTTCTTTACAGTCACCAATAAAAATATCATTAGGCCATTTAAGACTGATCTTGCTATAATCTGGCAATTCCCCATTTTCAATCTGCGTAGCGCCAAACTCTTTTAGCGCGCCAATAATCGAATCTCGCGCAGCAAGACCAGCAATTATAGGAAGCCAGCCATTGTAACTTGGATTCTTAACAATGCTACTTGGCAAAATCGTTGCAAAAGAAGCTAGTAAACTTTCAAATGGCTTACTAACCCATTTTCTACACAATCTTCCTTTGCCAGCTGTCTGATGGCAAGCAGCAACAACATAAATCGCAGGCATTTCGTCTTGTCTTTTTACAAAACAGATATTGCTGCAATCATCAGCGCACCCATCAGCGCACCCATCAGCGCACCCATCAGCGAGAATTTTGCGTGCGTAATTCTGCGTTGAATCAATAACTTCAAAATAAACAAAACCGTCTGCAACATTTTTAGTGCGTTCAAAAAAATTACTCATACAGAAATTATAGAAATTTTAATATAATTTAAAAAGATTGTGCAACAGGTATAATTTACACAAGTACTTTACACAAATTACTTATTAGGATTAAAAATCAGTAGGCCAATATGAAATTCATTAAAAATGACTACGCGAGCGCAAAAACAGTCGCAGAACCTACTGATACTTGCAATGCAAAACCAGATACGAAAAACGATATAAAACCAGATACGAAATCTGAAATGAAAATCGATCCAAAAACAAGCACATCAAAAACAAGCTTGACAAAAACATCAATATTTAATCTCGTAAGTCAGCTTGCGACTCAAGCACTAATACTATTTACTTGCATCTGGCTCGCTCTTTGCACAAGCTTAGGCGTGATTTACCGCAATCAGGGATCTTTAACCGATTTTAATTGGGTTAACGCACTTATTTTTGCAGCAGTATTCTGCGTTTATTACGCTATTTTAAGATCCATCATTCATTTTGGGAAAAATAACAAAAACGACAAAATACTAAAAATACTAAAAATACTAAAAATCACAACTTATAAAATCACAAAACCACTTTTTCACCCATTTAGAAGCATCGCCGCTAAAAAGCCTAAGATAATTTTTTCAATAAAACGTACTCTAAAATGGTGTTTTTACCATTCAACTTGTAGAAAACGAAACATTTTCCTAACACTGATTATCGGCTGGCTGTGGGCACCAGTAACACTTCTAGCAGCTTACGGAGCAGACATTTGCTCACAAATCCGAGAATACAGCTGGACCTGGAACCAAATAACTGGCATAAAACAACCATACATTGGATTCTTTAGCTTTGTTCCAGCAGACATATACCCAACAGCACACTATCTTTGGCCGGCAAAACCTACGTATTTAAGCGACCAGCACAACATTGTTTTAACATTGATTTACGGTGCTGTAGCAGCAGTATCGCGATATTTTACCGAATCGAACGATGCTGGAATCATACTACTTGCAATTATGCAATTTGTTTTTGCAGCATGGTGTTGCGCCGCCACAGCAAACCGATTCCTAAACACACCATGGGTTAAATCTAAAACAAGCGAAACTCAAACTGTCTTACCAACGCCAATCTTCTTCCGCGCAGCCGTAATAATCACATTTTTATTCAGCCCACTTGTAGTTTTTTCAACAATTGCACTAACAAAATCACCATTATTCGCATTTGCATTCGTATGGTGGTTTGGAATATCTTACGAACTACACTGCACAATACAAAACGCAAAAATCTCACGCAAACACACGATTCTTGAACTGATAATAAGCGTTTGCATTATGCTAATCGCAGCAAAATATGCGTGGTATATTCTTGTAATTCAATTTGTACTTCTAATGTTTTACAGCATAAAACGTTGGAAAATATGGGTTTTATGCATTCTGCTCCCAACAATTCTTATACACGGAGCCATAATAATAGCCATATCTAGCGGAGCCATAATAAACGGAGATCCTATTGAAAGCCGCGGAGTACAACTTCAGCAGATAGCCAGAATCGCAAAACTAGATCCAAAAAGCATACCTCATAAAGCAGCACGAGAAATTGCGCCAATTTTTAATCTCAACCAAACCGCTGAAGCATACACACCTCAAGACGCAGATCCTGTAAAATCTTCTGGCTTACAGTCTAAAAAAGTGAGCTACCGTTGGCGTTACATTACAAAAGACGACATGAAAAAGTTTAACCACGCATGGTGGCTTATGGTTAAACACAGTCCAATCGTTGCAACGGACGCATTCTTAGCAAAATCCTACGGTTATTTTGACATTCTAGACATCCCTTATGTCGGACCAGAATACTACATAAATACTGACAACATAAAAAACTCAGAGTGGATACGCTACTGGCTACCAGAATGGCGTGCAGGTGTTTCAAATACTGTTGAATCGTGGAGTAATACGCCGATTTTAGGTTGGCTGATTCACGGAAACCTGTATGTTGTTGGCACACTGCTTATCGGAGTTGCAGAAATCGCTCTTAAACGTTGGAAAACACTCGTTTTGCATATACCTCTTGCGCTGTTAATGGGAGTAATGGTGCTGGCTCCTGCAAACAATTTTGAACGACATATGCTCCCTATTACGTTCGTATTCTTCTTTACAGCTCTAACATTTTTAAGAGAGTCTAAATTACTTGGCAGAGATAATATTATAGATATAACGTCAAATACAAAAATAGAAAATACTTCACAGTTGCCACAGTTGCCAAAATTAAATATAGAAACGATTGGAGGTGACAAATGAACAACGAACTTTACGATAGCGCGGTTGCTGGCGACTCTACTGCTGACACAACCAGCAAGCTTTATGACGTAGACTATAGTACTACTAGCAACATCACAGAAGATGTTGATTTTCTAACAATTCTTACAGGAATATTGCCAAACGGAAACAATATTTATAATAGGAACTCAAACGAAGCTAAGGAAAAATCGCAAGCAACCAGCGATGAAAAAGCCGAAGAAACTCAAGACCAAAACCAAACAGAAACACATAAAAAACATCATCTTTTATGGCGCAGAAAACAATCAAACGAAACTACAGAAAAAGCTACTAGCAAAACACCACAATTTACGCCACTGCCATGCGCGCCAAAAAACGAAGACACAAGTGGAATATTTGACAATCGAGACGGAAAAATCTTCGACTCAGCAACACGCCTGCGACTACACACAATAATTGGAGCGTGCCTGATGAACGGCATTGCAGACAACCGCGTAAGCGCACTAATGCACCTCTTACAATGGCAAGAAAATACGCGACTCCTAGCAATAGCTGGTACATACGAAACACTCGACATAAACGAAGACAGTCCAACACGAAAAACAACAACTCACGCGCCGCAAAACAACACAGACACTTTACGACGAACCATATGGACGCAACTTGGCGCATGTGGAGCATACGATGCGATAGTAGACCGCGTTCAAAAAGACGCAATTACATCTAGAACAAAAACATGGAAAATAGCCGCAAAACCTCAAGCAAAAGAAAACGATGAATTTCCCGCCCCGTCACACATAATCATCCTAGCTTTAAAAGAAAACCCAAGCCAAGACGCGCTAAACAAACTTTGCGAAGTATTTACAAAATCAGGTAAGCCAATTTGCATAAGCGAAATTGCAGTCGGCGCACAAGAAATATGCGAAGAAATCACAGCAACTCTAGCAGCGCTTGCTGTTGCACCGTCTGTAACACATTTGCCACAAATAATACGCTGCGACGACGTGCTGCCAGAGCGCGCGCTTATAGGCGACGAAACCGCCGTAGAAACCTTATATACTAAGGTGTATCAGAGCTTGGCACCATACAACCCAGACGACCCGACTTTGCAAACTGTAGATGCTTTCTTGCGATTTGGCGGCGCACTAGACCAAACTTCACACAACCTTAATGTGCACCCAAACACAATACGATATCGACTGCGCAAAGTTGCGCAAACAACAGGCTGGGATGCCACTGACCCTAGAGAGGCGTACGTTTTACAAACTGCGATTACGATTGGGCGCATCCGCGATTCTGCGCTCTAAAGCAAAAGCGCCGAAAACAATGTGCTCTAAAAAAGAACACACCATTTTCAGCGCTAAAAAATTACTCAGCTATGCTTAGCTAAAAATCACGCAGCAATGCTTGCAATATCCACTGGAACACCAGGAGCCATTGTAGAGGTAATCGTTACCTTAGTGATGTAACGACCCTTAATGGTTGTAGGCTTCAAGCGGCGAATCTCATCGGCAACAGCCTTGAAGTTCTCTTCAAGAGCCTTATCGTCGAAGGAAAGCTTGCCAAACAGGAAGGAAAGATTGCCCTGACGATCAACGCGGAACTCAATCTTACCACCCTTAATATCGGCAACAGCCTTTGCAACATCCATTGTAACGGTGCCAGTCTTAGGATTTGGCATCAAGCTACGAGGACCAAGCACACGACCAAGGCGACCAACCTTGCCCATCATGTCTGGGGTTGCAACAACGGCATCGAAGTCAAGGAAGCCACCGGCAACCTTCTCGATAAGCTCGTCATCACCAACAATGTCTGCGCCAGCTTCTTGAGCCTCAGTAGCCTTTGGACCACGAGCAAACACCAAAACCTTAGCGGTTTTACCAGTGCCATTAGGCAAGTTCACAACGCCACGAACCAACTGATCCGCCTTGCGAGGATCCACATTAAGGCGCATAACAGCCTCAGCAGACTCGTCGAAAGCGTGCTTTGGCATGCTCTTAAGCAAAGCAATAGCCTCAGCTGGGGTGTAAAGGTTGTTGCGGTCGATCTTCTCAGCCGCTTCACGATACTTCTTAGAACGCTTCACCATTTTTTCCACTCACTTTCAGTCGGTAACGGTAATACCCATCGAGCGAGCAGTGCCCGCGATAATCTTCATACCAGCTTCAACATCTCGTGCAGAAAGATCTGGCATCTTGATTTCGGCGATTTCGCGCACCTGAGCCTTGGTTACAGAACCAACCTTGTGGGTCAATGGGTTCTCGGTGCCCTTAGGAATGCCAGCAGCCTTAAGCAACAAAGCAGCAGCTGGTGGAGTCTTAAGAATAAATGTAAAGGAACGATCTTCGTAAACAGTAATCTCTACTGGAACGATCTGACCCATCTTGTCCTTCGTCTGGTCGTTATAGGCCTTGCAGAAGTCCATGATGTTTACGCCGTGGGAGCCTAATGCAGGACCCAGTGGTGGGGCTGGATTTGCTTTACCAGCCTGAATCTCGAGCTTAATAAGCGCAGAGACTTTCTTTTTTGGAGCCATAATATGGTTCTTCTTTCTTTTGAAGCGGTTAAATCGGCGCCCTAAAACGTTGATATTAAGCCGTTTTAAGGATCCTCCCGCAACTTATATTGCTGTGCTGTGCTAGCGGATTACTCCTCCAGTCACAAGCTTTCCTATTATGCCACTTTGCCGCGACGATTTTGGCAACAAAAGCAAAAACGGCAAGGAATTCGTGAAACCACGAAAACCTTGCCGCATTCAAAACGCATTCGCGACTAATGCGCTAGCAAATCGCTAACCAGCAAATCACGCTAGCAACCAGCCGCATGCGTTAACAAAGTTAACAAAAGAGCCTAGAACTACTTAAGTTCAACAGTTGCGCCGGCTTCTTCAAGAGCAGCCTTAGCCTTGTCGGCATCTTCCTTCTTAGCCTTCTCGAGGACTGGCTTTGGAGCATTGTCAACAATGTCCTTAGCTTCCTTCAAGCCGAGGCCAGTCAAAGCCTTAACAGCCTTGATGACGGCAACCTTCTGAGCACCTGCAGAAGCGAGGACAACGTCAAACTCGTCCTTCTCTTCCTCAGCAGCGCCAGCAGCAGCGGCTGGAGCAGCAGCAACAGCAGCTACAGGAGCAGCAGCCTCAACATCGAACTTCTCTTCAAAGGCCTTGACGAACTCAGAAAGCTCGACGAGGGTCATTTCACCGAAAGCTTCAAGAAGCTCTTCGCTAGTGAGCTTAGCCATAATGGCTTCCTTTCTTACTTGGCCAGACACACCTTGTGCCTTAGAGCCATAACATTTTTATTATTTTTTGGTCTCATGCAGCAAGCTGCAAGGGAATCAAGCGGCCTTTTCCTGCTTCTCGCGCAAAGCGTCGATAGTACGCACTGCCTTGGTTGGCAAAGCGTTGAACAGGTAGGCGGCCTTGGACATGGTGCCCTTGAGCGCGCCAGCCATCTCGGAAAGCAATTCTGGGCGAGACTTGAGGTCTGCCAGCTGCTTGGCGCCTTCGGCATCGTAAACGGTTCCATCTGCGAAACCGCCCTTAATGACGAGGGTCTTATTCTCTTTGGCAAAATCACGCAAGGTCTTAGCAGCCTCAATGAAATCGCCCTTTACAAAGGTGATTGCAGTTGGGCCAGCAAGAAGCTCATCAAGACCTTCAATGCCCGCTTCCTTAGCGGCAATGCGAGCAAGCGTATTCTTAGCCACAGAGTAGGAAGTATCGCGGCCTAGCTTTTCGCGCAGAGAAGAAATCTGCGGAACTGTAAGCCCGCGGTACTCGGTAAGGTAGACAGCGTCGGCGTTACGGAACAAATCCGTAAGCTCTGCAACTACCGCTTCCTTTTCGGGCCTCTTCATGGCGTTCCTTCCTAAATTGGCCGCTGGAATGGAAATAACATATCAAAAAAGCCCTGCGCACGGCAGAGCATCCAAAAAACACATAGTGTTAAAAAGTTTGTGAAAAATCGCAAATAAATCGCAACAATCACTGCTCAACCTGTGCTGGCATGACACATCATTTTCAGGAATCTTGCGACTCCACCAACGGTCTGTGGTTTACGTTGGGCAAGTTTAATATCCACGCGCGACAATGTCAATATTTTTTCGCAAACTTTATAATTTATTTTTATTTAGGATTATTTAAGAGCGTACTCAACACGCGCGGTTGCTGGCGACTTATCACAAACTCACGCGGAAAAATCGCAAGCAACCGTACGCATCAAATACGCTCTTAAAATAATTAATTAAATTAATATCTAACTAATATCTAACTTAACTAATATCTAACTATTCGATTTACAAAACTGCGTTAGCAACAAAGTCAAGAATGAACAAAAGCGAAACAATCCAAAGCATTGGATGAACGTCTTTAGCACGCTTCTTGCAAGTCATAACTAAGCAGTACATGATGAATCCAGCGGCAATGCCGTAAGAAATCGAGTAAGAGAACGCCATAAACACGGCAGCGAAGAACGCAGGAATAGCTTCGGAAATATCGTCCCAAGCAATCTCCTTTAACGAGCTTGCCATCATGCAGCCTACAACTACAAGCACGCCAGCCGTAGCAGCAGCAGGAACAGCGCTAGCAAATGGCGCAAGAACAATCGAAAGCGCAAAGCACACGGAAACAACTACAGAAGTCAAACCAGTGCGGCCACCAGCACCAATACCAGCAGCAGACTCAACGTAAGTAGTTGTGTTAGAAGTACCGCAAATTGCGCCAACCGAAGTTGCAATCGAATCAGCAAACAGCGCACGATCCATCTTGGAGCTAAAGCCAGAGCCGTTTTCCAAAGCCTTCTCATCTGCCTCCGAGAAAATGCCAGTTCTGCGGCCTGTTCCAATAAACGTTCCCAAAGTGTCGAAAGTATCCGACATAGAGAAGGCGAAAATAGTTACCAAAACAAGCGGAATGCGTGCTGGATTAGAGAAGAGAGCAGGGAAACCTTGCGGGCCAAAAATAGCACCAAAGGTGGTTGGAAGCTGGGCAAAAGCATCCGTAACAGAAACGGCATTATTTAGCGAAGTTAAGCCAAGCGGAATACCAATCAAAGAGGTTACAATAATCGTAATAAGCAAGCTTGCGCGAACCTTAAGAACAGTAAGAACAATAGCCAAAACAAGTCCAATAAGGAATAGCCACAAAATAGGATTGTTCATAACCGCAAGACCTGGAATAGCAGCGGTTGGCTTGCTCTTAGCGGCGGCTGCAGGATCTTTAGAAGTAAAGGTGATTAAGCCAACGCTCATAATGCCAACGTATGCAACGAATAAACCAATGCCACCACCAATCGCGTGTTGCAACGAAGTTGGGATGGCACGAATAATCATCTTACGAATCTTGGTAACGGTAATAATAATGTTAATTAAACCGCACAAGAACACCATACACATGGCTTCTTGCCACGTAAAATGAAGGCCAAAGCACACTGTGTATGTGAAGAATGCGTTAAGACCCATGCCAGCAGCTTGAGCGTAAGGCACGTTAGCAAACAAGCCCATAACAAGTGTGCCAATAATTGCTGCGATGATTGTAGCGAGGAAAACGCCACCCTTAGGCATGCCAGTTTGGCTTAAAATCATTGGGTTTACGACGATAATATACGACATTGCAAAGAATGTAGTGAGACCTGCAGTGATCTCCGTTGATACATTCGTGCCGTTTTCTTTGAGATGGAAGAACTTTTCCATAAACTCTCTGTTCCTTGGTTTTACAGCGCAAAAGACCATAAAAAGCGTGGCGAGAGCACTTGAGCAATCGCGGACGCAATTACATTTGGGCATTCACGCAGAGGTTACTGCGACTCGCTCGGCGCGCAAAGCACAAGCCGAATAAACACTCTAGAAAACTCGCGAGAATTAGAAACGACTTATAGAACTTTGAACAACCGAACAGGTTCGACCTTACGCGCACGTGCTGACCAAAGAAAAATCGCGCAAAAATTATGCAAAAATCGCCTAAAAATCGCGCAGAAAACACACAGAAATCGCTGCAAAAATCACCCAAAGCGGCCAGAAATGTAGCGCTCCGCCTCCGCATTGCGCGGATTGTTGAACATAGTGGTGGTATCTGCAAAATACTCAAGATGCCCTGGTTTTCCAACCGCCTTAAGGTTAAAGAACGCAGTGTAATCAGCAACGCGCGCTGCCTGCTGCATGTTGTGCGTTACAATCACAATCGTGTAATCGCGCTTAAGCTCGTTAATCAAATCTTCTACAGCAAGAGTAGAGATAGGGTCAAGAGCAGAGCACGGCTCGTCCATAAGAAGCACTTGCGGATGCACAGCCACGGCTCGCGCAATACAAAGTCGTTGCTGCTGGCCGCCAGAAAGCCCGATTCCTGGCTTATCGAGTCTATCTTTAACCTCGTTCCACAAATTCGCGCCACGTAAAGCCCACTCAACTAGGTCGTCGGCATCTTGCTTTGAAATATGGCGATTATTTAAGCGAACTCCTGCAAGAACGTTTTCTCGAATAGACATTGTTGGGAAAGGATTTGGGCGCTGGAACACCATTCCAACATCTCGGCGAACAGCTACAGGGTCCACATCTTTGCCATACAAATCGCGGCCTTCAAGCAACACTTGACCTTCCACGCGAGCGCCTGGAGTAATCTCGTGCATGCGGTCTAAAGTGCGCAAAACCGTTGATTTTCCGCATCCCGAAGGCCCTATAAAAGCAGTAACCTTGTTTGGCTCAATGCTTATGTTAACGTCTTCTACTGCTAGAAAATCGCCGTAGTAAATGTTCAAATGCTTAACATCAATGCGCTGACCCATTTGCGCCTCACTTTCTAAAATCTATTTCGCTCTGTTTCGACTTATTTCGCATTATTTCGCATTATTTCGCTCTACTTCGCTTTTACTGAAAACACACGAGCCACAACTCGCCCAATAATATTCAGCAGCAAAACAATCACAATCAAAGCAAGCGCCGCCGCCCACGCACGCTCCATCGGAATCGTAGTAACGCACGAAGATAGCGCGTTAGCTGGGCAATTCGCCGAAAGCTTGGAATATTCCTGGTAAACGTACACTGGCAAAGTAGTCATTTGCCCGTCAAAAAGATTGAAATTCGTGGATGCAATAAACCCAGCTGCCATTAAAAGCGGAGCCGTCTCTCCAACCACGCGCGCAACCGCAAGAATACAGCCAGAAACAATGCCAGGCAACGCGGTTCGCAACACGATTTTTGTAATCATGCGCTGCTTTGTAACGCCTAGAGCAAGCGCCGCTTCACGCAGATCGTTCGGCACAATTTTTAACATTTCTTGACACGACTTAACAACAGTTGGCAGCATAAGCAGCGAAAGCGCAACCGACCCTTCAAAACCGTTGATTGTTCCAGGTCCTACAAAAATCGTAAAGCTAGAAAACGCAAACAAGCCAGCCACAATCGAAGGAATTCCGCTCATAACGTCTACAACAAGATTAATCACCCTAGCTAAGCAGCTGCCTCGCGCGTACTCAATCAAATACACGGAGCACATAATTCCAATCGGAATCGAAATTGCCATTGCGCCAAGCGTAATCTCCAACGTTCCAATAATGGCGTGCAAAATACCACCGTAACCGCCCGTACCAGTAGCAGCGCCGCCAACAACATAAGTCATATTATGCGTTAAAAAGTCAAGGTTTAATCGCTTAATGCCGTTTACAATAGTCGTTAAAAGCAAAGAAAGTAGCGGAATTAGCGCAACTACAAAAGACAAAAAGATTAAAACGCGCATAAACAAGTCTTTTCGCTTGCGACTTGCGATTCTAGAGCGCGTTGGGCGGAACTTGTTAAAGTCGATTTTTGGAGATTCGCTGCTTGCGCTAACAGTATGATCAGAGCCAACGGAGCCAACTTGTAACGATTGCGAATTTTGCATCATGCACTCGCCTTTCCCGTGATTTTGCGCGCAATAAGGTTTACAGCGAATGAAATAACAAACAGCACCAAGCCTGTAGCAATAAGCGCACTAACACCCAATCCGTTTGCTTCTGGGTATTGCGCTGCTATGTTTGCTGCAATCGTTTGGTTTTGCGAAGCTTGCAAAATGTTGAATTTAAAGGTGAATCCTGGAGACAAAATCATAAGAACTGCCATTGTTTCGCCCAAAGCGCGACCAAGACCAAGCATAGATGCGGAAACAATTCCCGACTTTGCAAACGGCAAAACCGCTAGCTTTATCATCTCCCACTTTGTGGCACCAAGCGCGAGCGCGCCTTCTTGCTGCAATCGCGGCGCTTGCTGGAAAATATCTCGCGCCATAGAAGTTATAATCGGCAAAATCATAACTGCCAGAACAATGCTAACGGTTGCAGCACTACGCGAAGGGCTTGCCGCAGGGCCTGCAAAAAGCGGAATCCAGCCAAAGATGTGCGAAATAAACTTCCAGAACGGGTATATAGATGGCACGAGCACCAATCCGCCCCAAAGACCGTAGATTACGGACGGAATCGCAGCAAGCAAGTCAACTACACCACTTAAAAGCGGCACCATTTTTGGCGGAGCATAGTGGCTTATAAACAGCGCGATTCCAATCGAAATAAAGAATGCAAGGAGCAGAGCGAGCGCAGACATAAGAACAGTTCCAAAAACCATTGGCGCTACGTAGCCTAGAAAATCGTGCGCTTTGCCGCCAGTAAAGTCCAAAAATACTTGACTTACTTGGTTTTTGTTTGCGCCTACAATCGGCAACGCTTGAAACAGCAGGAACAATGCAACAGCTGTAAGCACCATTAAAATCAGCAATCCGCAAGCAAGAGCTACGCTTTTGAACAAGCGGTCTGCAAAACCACCTGCAAAACCACCTGCAAAATGGCCACTTTTGTGCGCATCTTTACTGATTTCAGTTCTTTGTTTAGAACTCACTCATGCTCCTTTTGTAGTCATTATATAAATGCTATCAGCAGCAATATATTGACTACTATATTAACTACTCTAAAATCTTTGCAAAATGCTATTTTTACTTGCCTATCGACTGAATCGACTTGTTAATCCTGCCCATAAGCTTTTCTGGCAAAGGCGCAGTTCCAGCAGCATCTTGAGCCGCAGCCTGGCCATCTTTGCTAGTAACGTAGCTAAGCCAAGACTTTGCAAATCGTGCAGTTTGCGCGTCTTTGTAAGCACCGCACACAATATCGTAAGAAACTAGCACAATCGGATAAGCGCCTTTTTCTTCCGTTTTGTGGTTTATTTTAACAACAACGCGATGCTTTGATTTTGCTGCAGCATCTTCGTCAACCTTTGAATCGTTAATGGTTATAGAGCCACCTTCTGGGCTAATCTCGTTGTAAGAATCTCCCACTTTTACTGCCACAGTTCCAAGCTTTCCAACTTGCGAGAAGTCCGCGTATCCAATCGCTCCGTCTGCCATGCGAATTGTGGAAACAACGCCAGATGTGCCTTTTGCGCCCTGACCTACGCTATTTGGCCAATTTTCGCTAAGATCGTAGGTCCAATCGTTTGGTGCAACGTCTTTTATGTAGCTTAAGAAGTTCTGCGTTGTGCCAGACTTATCGGACCTGTGAACAACTGTAATCGGCTTATCTGGTAGCTTTAGCTTTGGATTTTGCGATTTAATAGCATCGTCATTCCAACGCGTAATCTTGCCGTCGAAGATTTTTGCGATTGTAGAAGCGTCCATATTTATGTGTTTTCCAGCATCCGAAACGCCTTTTAGATTAAAGATTACTGCGATTGGAGAAACGTATACTGGAACGTCGAAAGCCGTAGTGCCATTTGCGCAAACCGACTTTGATTTTTCTAACTCGTCGTCGCTTAGCGATTTATCGGATCCAGCCCAAGCTGTTGCGCCCGTCATAAACGTTGTAACTCCTGCACCCGAGCCAGTTGGATTATATGCTATTTTTGCGCCAGGATTTTTGGATTGGAATCCTGCAATCCACGCTTCTACAGCAACCTGCTGGGAAGACGCACCCGAGCCTTGGAAGTTTCCTACGATTTTTGCGCTAGTATTTGCGGACGATTGCGAACTACTTGCAGGAACATTATCTCCGCAAGCCGCAAAGCTCACTAAAGTTGCGGACGCTAACAATCCTGCTGCAATCGCGCGCATATTCCACTTTGTGTTAGACTTTATTGATTGATTTTCTACTGCATTATTTACTGCATTTTTACGCATATTCTTCATTTCCTTTCAAGAAGAATTGCCATTATGCCAGTCAATCTGCGTTTCTCGTATAACCTACCGCAAATTTTCCTCTTAACTATTTAACTAATGTTTAAAACTGGCATCTTTTATTTCTTATTACCTTTTTTCTTCTATTAACGATGCCAATCTTAAGAGTGGGGTAAAAACCTTGCCGCCAAAATCTGATTGCACTCAAAAAATGGCGGCATTTAGCGCTACTCGCCTTTTGTTTGGCGATGCTGCGCGTCGGCGACCACATCGGCGTGTTGAACTCTACAAATTCCTAACAATATTTACTGTCATTTTTGCGGCAGTATCCGCGTATTCCGATATGTCGAAAGTGTGGAATTCCTCGTATTTTGTGTCTGCATTGTCGCTCATTGCGCGCACAACTAGCGCTGGAACGTCGTTTCTTGCAGCAACGTGAAGAATCGCAGCGCCTTCCATTTCTACAGCATCCGCTTGAGTCGCCTCAATAACTTCCGCCACTTTTTCGGGCGTGTCTACAAAATATCCGCCAGATGCGATTGTTCCCAAAATGTGGTTAATGCCCATCTTTGTTAAAACGCTGTCTGCTGTTTTAAGAAGATAATCGTCTGAATGATATTCGTTTGTAAACGGCTTCCACTGATTAATCATGCGCATGTCAGTGTCTAAATATCTTAATGTTTTTCCAAGAACAACATCATTTGTATGCAAATTTTTATTAAGATTTCCCGCAATTCCCGAAAAGATTACGGCCTGCGGCTTGTACGTATCAATTAAATACTGTGCGGTTGCAGCGGCATTTACAAGTCCCATTCCGCCAACCGTTGCAGCCACTTCGATTTTTCCGCCATCTTCGCATTCAAGCACGCCACAAGATACGTCTAAGCTGGCTGCCTTATTATGCTTAACATTGCTAAGAGAAGCGGCAATGTGCGCAACTTCTTCTTCCATAGCGCCAATAATGGCAATTTTTGTAAACTTAGGCATTCGTCAAATCATCCTTTAGTCTTAATCGTATGTGCTGTATTTAATCTCGCGCGTTGTATTTAATCTCGCGCGTTGCATTGCGTCTAATCAAAAATACGCTTACACAACACATAATAACAAAAGACACGGTTGCAATTTTTAGCGAAGCGCTGCACGTGAATTCAAACCAAGGATTTGTAGCGGGAACATTCAAAAACTCCATGATTTGATTTTGAAGCGCAATAAACCCAAAGAAAGACGCTATTAGCAAAACGCAAATCGTAGAGCCAACAACAAGACGCCACCCGCGCACAAAAACGCAAAGCACAATCAACGTAATAAACGGAACAATAACGCTAAACCATAGTGCAGAACAGGCAACAACAGTGTAGCCTTTGCTGTGAGTGCCGCGATACCACGCAAACGCCAGAAGAAATGCGCCAGCAAGCAAAAGCGCAAAAATCGCGTATCGCGCAATTGGCAGAGCGCGGCTTAAAACGCCATCTTTATCTTGGGGAATATTGTTGTACTCAGGGGCTGGCGATTCGCACATTTTGCACTCCTTTGTTCAAAAATGCTGACTATTTTAGGATTTATTGTAATAGTTTGTAACTAAAAAAAACACGGCGTGTCGTGTCGTTCGCGCAAGCTGGGTAGAGATTCGAGATTTTTCGCAGCGGATGAAGCGTATCGCTCGCGCGTTACAGCGCGCTCACGTCTTCGCTTGCGTTGAAAGCACACTGTGCTTTCAACTTTGAGCAAGCTCAGCGAATCGAAGTGCATTCGCGCGCTACGCTTTAAGCGCTCATGCAGGTCGATTCGCAGCATGAAATGGTGATTCGCTGAAGTAGCAAGAAAAATCGAGAATCTCGGTGTTTAAGCGATACGCAATTGTTCAGACTTGTAAGAGGGCTGGGTGATTCTTGGTCGAACAGTATAAGAGCGGCAGCCGATACCAAACAATCCAAATGATCAACCACTACAAACAAACCTCAACCCAAAAACAAAATCAAAGCCAAATCGGAACAACCGCAACAACAGACAACACGTAAGAGGCGGAGCGTTGTGCGAATCGACGACTTCGAGCTGCATAGCGCGCGAGAAGTCACCTCGATTCGCTGAGCCGCTTAAATGTAAAGTCCAGTGGACTTTACATGCGGCGAAGACGTAAGCGCGGCTAATCCGCGCGAGCGCAGAATTAGCCAGCCCTCCTACAACACCAAGCAAGGAAATATAGGAAATCGCACAACATTTTCGGGAAAATCTTCCCGACTTTGTAGCTCGACACGCCGATTAAAGCAACATTTTCGGGAAAATCAAGACTTAAGTCGGCGAGAAGAAACAGACTGCGCAAGCGTGTTAAGCAATCGCTCGGTATCTTCCCAAGAAATGCATCGATCCGTAATCGACTTTCCGTACTCAAGCTCACTCAAAGGCGCAGGATCTTGGTTTCCGCCTTGCAAGAAGCTCTCCATCATAACGCCTTTAATGCCTTTTTCGCCATGTGCAAGACGATCCGCAATATCTCGCACGACTTGAATCTGGCGATTCTCATCTTTGCCCGAATTTCCGTGCGAGCAATCGATTACAACGCCATTAGACGCCACGCAATCCGCGCCGAGCCTCAAACGAACCGATGCAACAGCAGCAGCAACAGAAGCCGCATCGTAGTTTGGACCCTTGCTAGAGCCACGCAAAACAACATGACAATCAGGGTTTCCAAGTGTTTGTACAGCGCAAGCGCGTCCAAGATGGTCGATTCCAAAGAAAGTGTGATGCTGACTAGCTGCCAAACATCCATTGACGGCGGCTGTAACAGAGCCATCCGTTGCATTCTTAAATCCGACTGGCATAGAAAGACCGCTAGCAAGCTGGCGATGAATCTGCGATTCCGTATTGCGTGCGCCAATCGCCCCCCAGCTAACAGCATCCGCAATAAACTGCGGGCTAGTCGGCTCCAAAAACTCGGTTGCTGCAGCCAAACCAGCGTCCAAAACTCCAAGAAGCGTGCGACGCGCCAAAAGCAAACCCTTGTGAATATCGTGCGTGCCGTCAATATCGGGGTCGTTAATCAAGCCCTTCCAGCCAACTGTTGTGCGCGGCTTTTCAAAGTAAACGCGCATAACAATCAAAAGCTCACCTTCGAGCTTTGCGCGCAAATCAGCCAAACGAGACGCGTAGTCAAGAGCTGCCTTAGGATCATGCACAGAACACGGTCCAACAATAACAAGAAGGCGGTCGTCATCTCCATTAAGGCATCTGCGGATCTCATCGCGTGACTCTGCAACAATATCTTGCGCATACGGAGAAAGTGGCAACTCACCAAGAACCTGTGCAGGAGTGGGAAGCGGCTCCAACTCCAACACGCGACGGTTGATTATACGATCTACTCCAACCTGGTCTTCCCAGCGCTCGAATTTAGATGAATCGAGTGGATTTTTCCCTTCTTCAACAGCTTTTTTAACAGCACGAGCATCCGAGTGATTTAAGGCATTGCTGTTATTAAACGATTTACAATTAAGATCACTTGTACTAGGCTCAATACCACTAATATCGCTGCTATTAATATCCAACTCCATAATCACCGCCAATCTTAAGCACAAAACACCGCAGCTTCAGCCAATAATCTAATTAAATCAGATCCCAATCAAACTAGATCAAGAAAAATCAGCCTAAACTAATCTAAACCAGCTTATCGGTTTTCAGCATCAGTTATTTCTCGCACTTTCTCAACATCGTGTCTCACAGCATCCTTAAGAGTCTCAACAGAATCGAAGGCATGTTGAGGACGTAAGAATTGCGCAAATTCAATGCAAATGCGATGACCATACAAATCCTGCCACTTATCCGTTAAAGCATAAGCTTCAACCACACGATTTTCACTATCATTAGGATACGTAGAAGAATCTGCGCCAAAATCAGAGATAGAATCAGATTCAAAGATATCGCCAGAATCACCAGAAACTACATTCTTAACAGAAGCACCTTCATTCGACTCAGCAAAAGTTGGCTTAGTTCCAATTGAAATCGCAGCAGCCCAACGCCATGGCGAATGAACTCCAAGATGCAACTCATCCTTACGCAAAACGCCAACACTCGGAATACTAGAAGAATGCAAATTATCGGCACTAGCTTCGTCCGCATCTAAATCAACAATCCAGCCAGCGTAAACTCCATCAACAGGCACATACCCATCAATACGCTCGCCCAAATTCACTGTTGGGAAACCGATTTCACGACCGCGTTCGGCACCATGAACCACAATACCCTCAACTCTATGCGGTTGACCAAGAACATCCCTAGCATCGCGAACCCTACCATTCGCGAGCATCCATCGCACATTCGTAGAGCTCCAAGCACGAACCTTCTTATTCGGCATACCTTTACTCCAAGCGCGATATTCCGCCTTGTTCATACCATCCGCAGGGTCTTTTGGCTCTCCATCTTCAGACGGAACTTCTGGCACAATTGGGTCTGGAACACGAACATCCCCTGGACCAAAATCGTCTACCACAACCAAATCAAAAACGCCCGTAGCCTGCGCAAGCTCCTTAATCGCATGAACATTCCCAGCTCTACGCGCTCCAAGAGCTGCATCCGACCCGAGTACAAGTGCACGCATACCAAGTTTTCCAACAAGCTGCCCTAGGAAGAATCTGTATGATTTTGCAGCAAAAGCTAAGCTATATCGAACAATAATCACATGATCCACGTCTAGCTGCTGCAAAACCCTAAGACGCTGACGAACACTTGTTAACGCCTGCGAATCCACTGGAATCTGCGCGTTATCTCCAAAATCGTCGAATAAATCTGGGTTTTCATGAACCACGCTTGGTCGCGGATCAAACATTATAACCACAGAAAACGCATTGTTTTTGCGAGCAAGATCAACGGTGCGTTCAATAACTTTTCTATGCCCTAGGTGCATGCCGTCAAACACACCTATCGTAACAATCGCCTTACGCTGAGCACTTAATGTTGGCCAATTAATCATGCCGTTGGCATCTGGTCGAATGTTGATGACCTTCATCATATCCTTACTATTCGCAACTATCCGAAATAAGCAGCATTCCTGCCGCGAACCCTTATTTTCACACTATTAACTATTTTACCAGCAAACTAGCTTTGTACAAATACCACAATAGGTTTAGCTTCTATTTGATTTATGTTTTTTTCATTTTTTTCTTGTAACTTGGAGAACGCTCTGCTTCCCCCTGCGGTTGCTGGCGACTTTTCAGCGGTTTCCAGAACTGCAACAACATCGTTTTGCTCATCTTTTTCGGCTTTTACGTATGCAATAGTATTTTTTTCGCTAATCGCAGGAATCACTATTTTTCTACCAAAACGCAAGTCTTTAGCCTGATTTTCGCTGATTTCAACTGTTTGCATGGTTAATTTTGCGGATTCAAACATACTTAGAACACGATTTTGTAAATCATAGTTTTTTTGTGCAGATTTTTTGCAAGAAGAATCTCCAGATAAGTCGCAAGCAACCGAACTGTTAGAAACACTGTCAGAAAAATAGTCAGAAACACTATCGTGTTTGTCAGCTACAACAGCCTTTGCGCGAGTCTGAGTAACGCCATTCTTGTCCGTAAATGTACGAATCCTAGTTTCAAGTTTAAGAACCCTATCATCTTCTACCGAAAATTCGCCAATTCGAGTTCTCCTAAGACTTACTAAATGTCCTCCTACACCAAGAACACGTCCTAAGTCGCGAGCAAGTGCGCGAATATACGTGCCGCTAGAACAAGAAACACTCGCACGCACATCAACAACTTTTGCACCGCTTACACCAACATTAAAGCGCGCATCCAGTAGCGAAAAGTCATGAATAACAACTTCTCTCGGCTCTAAATGAACATCTTTACCTTCACGCGCTAAGTCATAAGCACGCACACCGTTTATTTTAATAGCCGAAAAAGCCGTTGGAGTTTGCATAATGTGCCCAGTAAAATTCTTAGCGATTACGCAACGCAATTCTTTAAGAATCTCATCAGTATTTGCAGAGTTTAGAATGCTATTTTCATCATCAACACTTGAAACGACATCACCATCTGCATCATCCGTATTGGTTGATTCGCCAAGACGAATCACAGCCTCATAAGTCTTATCGTGACCAAGCAAATAGTTAAGCAAGCGAGTGGCGTTACCAAAACCAAGAATCAGCAATCCTGTAGCCATTGGGTCAAGCGTTCCCGCATGACCTACGCGTTTAGTGTGCAACAATCCTCTTGCACAAGACACAACGTCATGGCTGGTAACGCCTTTCGGCTTATCTACTAATAAAATGCCTGAAGATGATGTTTGAGAACTACTCATTACTAAATTTTATTTGATTAATTATTTGATTTAAAACTATAATTCCAAATGAGCAGAATCATCTAAATCGTCGGTTGCTGGCGACTTATCTTCTACAAAATCGTTTTCGCTGTTCTCATAATCCTCATACTCGTCGGAGTCATCAAAATCATCAGAATCATCGGAATCGTCAAAATCCTCATCTTCACGAGGCTTTTTATACGGATCCTCTTCACCAGCGTACCGAGCATTTTCTCGCGCTTTAGCTAGCTCCTCATCACGCTTACGCGCGGCGACCAAAATGTCTTCAATCTCATGAGCTTCACTAGGAACCTCATCGTAAACAAATTGGATTTGAGGAGTTAAACGCAATCCAGCCTTAGCTCCAACTAGAGTGCGCAAACGCCCCTTAGCCTGTTGCAAAGCTTGGGCTGCACGCTGACGCTCACCCTGCTCTTTACCAACAGTGCCAAGCTGTGTCCAATACACTTTAGCGATCTGCAAGTCGTTAGTAACTCTCACTTCTGTAATAGTCACATTAGCAAGTCGCTTATCGTGTAAATGAGCCTCCATGTTGGACGCAATCACTCTGTGAATCAGAGCCGCAATTCGCGCGGCTCTAGGGTTTGTTCCTGCCATAATTACTTGCGCTCAATCTGCTTCATTTCAAAGGTTTCGATTATATCGCCAAGCTCAATGTCGTTAAAGCTGCCAAGGTTAATGCCTGCCTCGTAGCCTTCGCTAACGGATTGAACATCATCCTTGAATCTACGCAAGCTGGAGATTTCAAGATCGTTAACAGTAGCAACACCGTTACGCAAAATACGGCACTTTGTACCGCGCTTAACTTCGCCGTCTTGAACCATAACACCAGCAATATTGCCAAACTTGGAAGAACGGAAGATTTCACGAATCTCAGAGTGAGAAGTAACAACCTCTTCAAACTCTGGCTTAAGCATACCCTTCAAAGCAGCTTCAATATCTTCGATAGCCTTGTAAATAACCGAGTAGTACTTGACTTCCACGCCCTCGCGGTCTGCCAAATCGGCAACCTGACGGTTTGGACGCACGTTGAAGCCAATAATCACAGCCTTATCAACTGTTGCCAAGTTCACATCATTCTGAGTAATTGCACCAACACCGCGGTGAATAACCTGAATTCCAACTTCGTCGGAAACCTCAATCTTCATCAAGGAATCTTCCAAAGCCTCAACAGAACCAGAAGAATCGCCCTTAATAACAATGTTGAGCATATCCACTTCGGACTTAGCGAACTGTTCCTTAAGGCTTTCAAGAGACACAACCTTGCGACGCTTAGCAAGCTGAGCTGCACGCTCTGTAGCTTGGCGCTTTTCGGCAATCTGACGAGCGGAACGATCGTCGGATGTGACTAAGAACAAGTCTCCTGCAGTTGGAACAGAAGTCAAACCAAGCACCTGAACTGGCGTAGAAGGACCTGCCTCTTGCAAGTGGTTGCCATTTTCGTCGAGCATTGCGCGAACACGACCATAAGACGTACCTGCAACAATAGAATCTCCGACTTTAAGAGTGCCTTGCTGAACAAGAACAGTAGCAACAGCGCCACGACCCTTATCAAGTCGAGCTTCAACGGTTGCACCACGAGCATCCATGTTTGGATTTGCCTTAGGATCAAGCTCAGCGTCAGTTGTCAAAATAACAGCCTCAAGAAGCTTATCTACGTTAGTTCCCTGCTTTGCGGAAATATCCACAAACATGGTGTCACCGCCGTATTCTTCTGGCACAAGACCGTACTCTGTAAGCTGACCGCGCACCTTATCTGGGTTTGCTCCAGCAACATCAATCTTGTTTACAGCCACAACAATAGGCACGTGAGCAGCCTGAGCGTGGTTGATTGCCTCAACAGTTTGAGGCATAACGCCGTCGTCTGCTGCAACAACAAGAATTGCAACGTCTGTAAGCTCTGCACCACGAGCACGCATAGCAGTAAACGCTTCGTGGCCTGGGGTATCCAAGAACGTAATCTTGCGCTTGTCTCCATCTAAAGTAACCGTAACCTGGTAAGCGCCAATACGCTGAGTAATTCCACCAGCTTCTCGAGCTACAACATTCGACTTACGAATAGTATCAAGCAAACGAGTTTTACCATGGTCAACGTGACCCATAACAGTAACAACTGGAGGACGAGTTACAAGATTATCGTCTTCTTGAAGTTCTTCTTCATCCAAATCAATGTCGAACTGTTGAAGAAGCTCTTTATCTTCTTCTTCTGCAGAAACGAGATTGATATTCCAACCGATTTCTTCGCCAAGAATCTGGAATGTTGTTTCATCCAAAGACTGAGTAGCTGTAGCCATTTCTCCAAGATGGAACAAAACGGTTACCAAAGCAGCTGGATTTACATCAATCTTTTCTGCCAAATCAGAAAGCGTTGCACCTTGACGAAGTCGAATCGTAGCGCCATTTCCAGAAGGAATACGCACGCCGCCAATCACTGGTGCTTTAAGCTCTTCGTATTCTCTGCGCTTTGCAAGACGATTCTTGCGAGCCTTAGAGGACTTTCCACCCTGACGACCAAATGCGCCTGCAGCACCTGCGCGACCGCGACCACTGCCACGAGATGGACCAGCATTTGGAGCGCCTGCAGCCGCAGCTTGGAAGCTTGCAGCCTGATTTGCATTAAAGCGCGATTCTGCAGACGGACGAGAGCTTGCGCCATTACCGCCGCCCTGACGATGTGAACCAGACCACTGCGAAGAGCGGTTCGAACCATTACCGCCGCCCTGACGAGCGCCTCCGCGACCACCGCGACCGCGACCACCGCCGTTGCCATTACCGCCGCCCTGACCAGGCTTTGCTCCACGAGAATTTTCTGCAGCAGCGCCTGGACGTGACATTGGGTGAGGACGAGGAATATCACCAGGTGTAGGAGCGCGCATACCTTGCTTTCGGCTGAACGGATTGTTACCTGGACGAGGAGCAGAACCAGAGCCAGCACCCTGATGCGGACGAGGGCGTGGAGGCATCTGAGAAGAACGATCTGACTTAGAAGAACGATTTTCCCCGCGCTTATCGCCTCGTGCATCGTTACGATTTTCGCCACGCTTATCGCCTCCACGCTTAGAATCAGCGTTAGCGATAGCATGTGGCTTTACGTGACCAGCAGAAGGCTTAGGAATTACACCATTTGGAGTGGAAGATGAATGATTTTCTTTATTGTCACTATTATCATGATTATCATGTGACTTTTGCGAAGAATGCTGTTTTTCCGAAGCTTTTTCTGAAGACTTATCCAAATTTCGTTTTTCAGCATTATTCTGAGCCAACGACTCCGATTTATTAGAAGAATGATTAGTCTTATTCGAAGAATTATCAGCATTCTTATTTGCAGCAGGTTTCGCATCATTCTTTGCAGCAGACGATCCAGAAGATGATCCAGCGGACGCAAACTCTGTTTTTAATCTACGTGCAACAGGAGCCTCTACTGTTGAAGACGCGGACTTAACAAATTCGCCCATGCTCTTCAACCGCTCCAACACGGTTTTGCTGTCTACACCAAACTCTTTAGCTAGTTCGTATACGCGCTTTTTTACCACTCAGTGTTCTCCTCAGTCTGTGGCAGCGCAAAACGAACGCAGCCACTTTATATTTTTATAAGATTCTTATTCTTATGCTCTTTAGTGAGATACCTCATAATGCGATATCTCATCGTGCGACCATGATTTCAACCATGATTTTCCGTACCTCGTTCCCACTAGGCAGAAAGCTGCGCATAAGCCCAAATTGCAGCTTTCAGCATACTCGAAACGTTGGATTCTCGGGAGTGTCGCTAATGCTAATCCACGGGATGTTACTCTGCTGAAACCTTAGAATCAGCATTCATTTCTTCCTGCTTCTTAGCATGTTCTTCCGCAGACTCAATACCAATCTTCCAACCAGTAAGTTTTGCTGCAAGCCTTGCGTTTTGACCTTCCTTACCGATAGCAAGAGAAAGCTGAGAATCATGAATAAACGCTACAGCTGTCTGGCTCTTTTCACTAACAACATGAACCTGTGTTGCTGTTGCTGGAGAAAGAGCAGCGGCAACAAACTTCGCTGGATCTTCCGACCAATCAACAATATCTATTTTTTCTGGACCAAGATTCTCCATAACAGCACGAACACGAGAACCACCAGGACCGATCAAAGCACCCTTTGGATTAACACCTTCCGTGTTGGCACGAACAGCAATCTTAGTGCGAGCGCCAGCTTCGCGAGCAATAGCCATAATCGAAACTGCTCCAGAAACAAGTTCTGGAACTTCGCGCTCAAAAAGTCTACGAACAAGATCAGGATGAGACCTAGAAACAACGATTTCTGGACCACGCAAACCACGAGCAACGTTCACAACGTAAACACGAATACGCTCACCATGACGATATCTTTCACCTGGAACCTGCTCACGACGCGGCAAAATCGCCTCAACATCTCCAACAGCAACATGAATATTAGAAGGATCTTTAGAATCCTGCTGCACAACGCCGTTAATCAACTTTCCTTTTTGTCCAGAAAAAGCACCAAATACGCGGTCATCTTCTACTTTACGGAAAAGTTGAGTAATAACCTGACGTGCCGTAGCAGCAGCAAGACGTCCAAAATCACGAGGTGTATCATCGTATTCTTCGCCAAGAGTTGGTGCTGGATGAGGATTATCTTCCGTAGGAACTCCAGGAATCTCGTCTTTTGCCCACACTGTAAAGCTGCCAGCACGCTCATCTAATTCAACGCGAGCATGCCTAGCTGGGTGAGAAGTCTTCATGTATGCAAGACGCAAGGCCTCGGCGAGTGCCTCGTCCAGCTCCTCGGCATTAATCCCCTGCTGCGCCGCAAGCTGATGCATTCCCGCCAAATCCAATTCCATCGTGCATGTCCTCCTGTTGAAAATTCATTTATAAATTCACTTATAAAATTAACTTATTTTTCTTTTATCGCGATTAGCACACAACAAACGCGTTAAAATCTAAATCTAACAACGGTTGTAAAGCACAAAATCTTATGACTGCAATTGAAAATGTTAAGCATACAATGCCAAACGCAAAACAAGCAAACATTGGTCACAGTCACGGACTATTTTAGTAGATTATGCAGACACAGTTTGTTTTGTTAAGAAGCCTATTAGAGCGCACAAAACACAATCAAAAGCGCAATCAAAAGCATACGCAAAATCATCTTTTAATAGTTGCAGCATTAATGACAATAACGATGCTTTTCAGTGCATGTTCTAGTACAAAAGAATTAAAAAACAACAATCTGCATTCTTTGCAAAACCACGAACCTTGCTACAAAATTATGCAAAAAGCAAAATCAATCCAAGAAAAAGTGGATAAAAAAATAAATAACTTAACATCTAAAGACTTAAAGAATGCTTCTGACACATGGAAAAAAGTCGCAGTTCAATGTAACAGTAGATTCGCTCAAGGCGTTGTGTTCAGTGCCCAAAACATTTGGAAATTAGCCAATTTAAATCAAACTGGAAATGCTGAAACAATTAAGCTAGCTGAGCAACTAGAATTAAACTCTTACAAAAAAATCCAAGACTTTGCAGACAATAACAAAAACCTATACTGGAATCATGATCCGCTAGCAAAAGCAGCTGTAGCACAAGACAAACTCGCATTTCTATTGCAAACACTAGCTGCTAGAGATGCAAAAAACGTTTCACTTCGACAAAGCGACATGACGGCTACAATTTCAAACACACTTATGCACTTTGCATCAAGTGGAAGTGACTTGCGTCAAAAAGTCTATGAGATACCTAAGCAAAACCTGGAATCAGGAATCGCTAAAGACAACGCCACAGGAAAAGAACTACCTATTGTTGCAATAGCCTATATGGATTGTGCAAGAGAAGAACTAGACGCGTTAAATCAAACGATTTTCCCAATAAACAAAGACGGAAAAATAAATAATGATGCGATTGTAAGTATCGAAAATCAAGATTTTATAGGTGTACTTGCAGATATCGTAGTTTCACACATAATAAGCGCGTATTCAAACGGATATCCAACTGACGATTCTGCAATCTTTGAACAATAAACGCACTAACCTAGCAACTTTGAGCAAGCTCGAGCGCACTCGAGTAGGGTAATTTCCTAGTGAAATTAACCTAAGCTACAACATTCGCGCGGTCTAAGCGCGCGAACGTCCTCGCTTGCGTTGAAAGTCCACTGGACTTTCAACCTGAGCAAGCTCGGGCGCTTTGGAGTAACGCGAAGCGCATTATGCAGCTTCGCGTTAAGCCAAAGCGCCCATTGGGTCCCACGCCGGTAAAACAATTGCTGGCTCTTCAAGCGCCTTACGATACTCCTCTGGCAAAAGCGCCTTAGGCACAGCAACCTCATACACGTACTCAGTAAACCAATCGTCACTCATAGTAAAGTAACCCTTGTCGGCAATATCCGCGCCCCAAGAGTTCTCAACTCGCCAGCGGCGAGTAGTCGTGCCATCTTCCGCAACATCAACCCCAGCAAACGCCATCGCATGGTTCATCGCCGAATCAGCAAAACGCACACGCTGCTCCTTGTTTAAATCAAAATCAACGCCATAAACGCGATCATACTCAAACAAATCCGTAGCCCAAGCACCGTTTACACGATCCATCATAGGATGGCAATCCGCACCAAACCAAACTGGAATGCCCTGCTCAACGAGGATCTTACGCACACAATCCTTCATAAACTGATTTGGTACGTTCAAATATTCCGTAGCGTCTCCACCAGCAACGTTACCCAAGTGCTCAATCGCAATCTTCTTGCCCTTTGGATGCTCCGCACGCGGATCGTCTACTAAGCAAACGTAATCTTCCAGCCCAGCCGTAACATACTTCTTCCAAAACTCAACTGGCGTAATCTCGCCATCGCGATGGAACTTTCCGTCCTCGTCCGTCCATTCCCAGTCGAAGCTCTTTGGCGGCTCACCCAAGTGGATTGTAAGAATCCTATGACCTGCAGCAGTAGTTTCCGCAATTATGTCGTCAATATCTGCAGCATTAGCGTACATGTGTGCAACAGCCGTTCGCAACAAACGGCGAAGCTGAGTGTTCATAGCGTCCGTATCTTTAGACGACTCCGTTTCTGGATACAAGTCTTTAGGCACGGCACCATACTTCTTATAGACGTTCATAGCCATTGTCCACTGACCGCCGTCACCCATAACGTCGTGCAACAAATGCTGTACTAGTCTAGAATCAGCTGGTTCACCAGAGCGAACAAGAGCAGCAACATCCTTTAAGAAATAGTTGATTCGCTCAAGTTTATCGAAATACATTGCGTAATTTTGCGAAAACTCAAAATCCTTAACTTTAAGCGTTTTTTTAGCCACAAATCGCGCAACGTTCAAAGAGCTAAATAGCCAGCAGCGACCAGAATGATCCTGATGCCTTGCGTCACCATTATCCACAACCGTTGAGAATCGGCGCTGCAATAAACGCGCGCGGTCATAGTTGCGCGCTACCTTGTCGATTCCAGCGGCAGTAACACCGTTCATTGCTAAACGATTCAATGGATTTGCGTCAAAATCGTCACGCAAACCTTGCAAAGCCTCGGCACTTAATTCAGAGATCTCAGTCACTGTCTAACCTTTCTTGTTTTTCCTTATTTTATCTTTATTTTTTATAGTTTATTTTAGCCTTTTATGCAAATCTTCGGATGCTTGCGACTTTTCCGTGGAATCTCTTTACTGATTTTCTTTATGAGTTTTCACTTATAAATCCACCACACAGCACAATTCGCTACTCGCAACTCGCAACTCAGGATTCCTGAGCAATAGCTTCTTCAACTTGGGCTTGTGCGTCTTTCCTCGCCTGTTTTTGGGCATCAGCATCGCTATTATCCGAAGCATCCGCATCTGCAGAATCGCCAGAATGCCCCTGCCCAGAAACAGCATCACCAAAATCAAATCCAGAAAAAGCGTTTGCAAACAAAGACCTAAGCTCGGTAACACGTTGCGTAATTTGCGCTTCCCTATGCTGCAATTGTGTTAGGCGCGCCGTCATACCATCCAGCTCCTGCTGAGCTGCTGCCCTACGCTCTTCCACTTGAGCCGTAGCATCTTGCATAGCTTTACGAACGATTTGTGCAGCCTGAGCATCCGCATCCTTATGCGCCTGTGCAGCATAATTATCCGCATCCTGATGAATAGTTTTTGCCCTAGCAACAAGCGCATCAGCCTCTTCTTGCGCAGCACGCTCGCGCTCTTTTAGACCAGAAATAAGCTCGTTCACCTTTTTTGTGGCCTCTTCTTGTTGAGCTGCAATATCGTTTCTAATTTGCTCAACTTCTGCACTAACTTGGCTAAGAGTACGCGTGCGCTCAACTTGCGCTTCGTCTGCAATCTCTTGGGCCTTTGCAGCTGCAGCATCCGTGATTTCTCCAGCCTTGCGCTGCGCATCCGCCATCATCTTTGTTGCTCGCTCCTGCATGTCTGCAAGTTTCTTGTTTGCTTCTGCCAAAGCCGACTCAATCTGATCATTTGTCTCTGCTTTAGCATGAGCAATTTCCGCGTTTGCCGCAGACCTCTGTTCCGCGATTTTCTGCGCTGCATCCGCTTTTAGCTGTGCAATTGCTCGCTCCTGCTCGGATTTTTCGGATGCCATTCGCTTCGTGTGTTCTTCTCTAGCGTTGTTTATTTCCAGCGTTGCAGCATCTCTTTGTGCAGTAACATCTTTGTTTGTTGTTTCACGCAAACGCTGCGAGTCTTCTTTTGCCGCACTCGTCATCTGGCTTGCCTTGTTGCTTGCTGTAGAAAGCAGCGTATCCGCTTTTGTTTGAGCCTCTTGCAGCAAATGCTCTGCGTCTAATTTTGCATTGTTTAGCAAGGTTCCCGCCTGCGCCTGAGCAGTTTTTTTAATCGACGCAGCGTCTTGCTTTGCGCGTTCAATTAGCTGCGAACTCGTCTGTTCTGCCGACGCAAGTAATTGTTGCGCATTTGCGCCCAAAGATGCAAAAGTATTCCCGCTTTTTGCACGTTTAACATTATTTTTTTCTTCTTGCAATTGTGCTTGCAATTGAAGAATAGATTCGTCACTAGATCGCACTTGTTCACGCAGACGCGATATTGTGCGCTCGTAGTTAGAAAAGGCTTCGTTGACTTTATCTTTGTCGTATCCGCGCAAAGCAGTTGGGAAACGATCTGGCACCATAGTTTTTCCTTTCACAAACCCCCGCACGATTCACTAACTTATCGTGCACACTCCATCAGCAATAACGCTATCACTTTAGACGCAAAAACACTCGGGCGTGTCGAGCGAACTACTCGAGCAATATGCTTAAAGATGAAGGTTTCATATAGTATTTTACGGCTTCACGAATTATGTTTTGACCAGCTTTTATTTGCGAATCTAACGGCAGCCCATGCCTAGCGTCATGAGTTGCAACAACTGGAGGAAAACTTACAAATCCTGCGATTATCTGCTTTTTAGAATTATTGGACGCCCAATTTAATAGCCTATAAAACAGTGAGTTGCAAACGTATGTTCCTGCATCCGAACTTAGTGTTGACGCTATTGCATCGTGAGCAAAATCGTTCAGAATCATTCGCAATGGCAACCTAGTCCAATATGCAGATGGTCCATTTTCAACAATTTGTACACTTTGTGGAGTGTGGTTATCTACGTCTGGTTTAGTTGCGTCCATAATATTTGTGGCGCACCGTTCTAATTGCACTCCGCGAGCAGTATGTTTTACCCCTGTTGCTATTACAATATCCGCATCTTGCGCATTAATCATTTCTAAAAGCTGAGGCCATGCGTTTGCAAAGCTAATCGGCAGCATTACAGACTTGATATTTACTCTAACATCTTCTGGAAGATCAAGCTCCTGACTTGAATATTGTTCTAAAGCCAATGGCACTTCGTAAGACGGGTTTACGCTAAGATCAGCATATGGTCCAAATCCTGAAATAACTACGTTAATTTGCTTCATAACAATAGCTTTCTACGAATAGCTTTGCTTTTTACTTATCTTTGACTATAAGTGCAAGCAATCGTCCTTCATGTGATTTTCCAGCAAGACCTGCGCGTCTATGAGAATACCAGAGTGGATTTTCCAACGTGCACATTGGGTTTTGCAACGCCTGAAGGCGACTTTTCAGCGTTCCACCTTCGCAATCAACATCGCAAACTGTACTCAATTCTTCGTCTTCTGCCAAATATTGAGTTGCAGCTGTAACTCGCGGCAAAGCGTCAACAACGTTTGCAACTCCTGCCAGCGCTAAATCAATGCGGGCAGCTTCAGCAATATCAATTCCCACTCCACCAAAACGCGTTTGCGTTGCAGTCTGTGGATATCTGCGTTCAAAGTCGCTAGCTATTTCTTCGCCAACTTCATAGCAATCGCCACAAATACATGGTCCAAGAACAGCTGTTATATTCGAGCGTTCGGCTCCTTTTTCACACATTGCTTCAATGGTAGAATCAAGTACTCCAGCCATTAAGCCTTTTCGTCCGCAATGCGCTGCAGCTATTACTCCAGATTCACTATCGGCAAGTAAAACTGGTAGGCAATCTGCAGCAAACATTCCTAAAGCGAGTGAGCATGCTGTTGAAACTTGCGCATCAGCCTCAATTCGCACTTTTGAATCTGCAAAACCTGTTGCATCGAAACCGTACTGAGTGTTCCACGAATCAACTATTGAATCTGCATCAAATACGCTATTTCCATGCACTTGGCTAACAAGACACAAGTCGGCTTTAAGAGTATTTTGCAAAGCACAACGGTTGCTAAACACAGCTTTAGCATCGTCGCCAGCTTTGCCACCTAGGTTAAGCGACGCAAAATCACCTTCGGAAATGCCACCTAATCGTGTTGTAAAAACGGCGTGAGCGTGCGATCCCAATGGCACTGGAATTGTCACTGGAATTGGCAACCCATGCTCGTCTTCATGAGCAAGTGGCATTCCTGCTACGCTAGTTTCCTGCATATTATTCGCTTTCGTTTTGTTTTATTTGCTGTAACAAGTTATTTGCCGTAAAAGTTAGCCCAAATAAGCTAATTCTTCATCGCTTAACTGCAAATCCGCAGCTTTTAGACTATCCAATATTGTAGCTGGTCTATGAGCGCCTGGAATAACAAAAACGTTATTTCCCTTAGCAAGCTCCCAAGCCAAAACAACCTGCTGATAGCTAACTTTATGAGCATCTGCCACTTTGCGGAATGGGTCAAAAAGATGCTCGTCATATGGGTGACGGAACCCTCCAAGAGGACTCCAGCAAACAAACGCAATTCCAAGCTGCTTGCAATATTGCAACGTGTCTTCATTCTCTAAATGCACTGGAGAATACTGGTTTTGCACAGCCACAAGCTTTTCTCCAAGAATTCCGCGCGCAATGTCAATCTGCTCAACAGATGCGTTAGAAATGCCAATTTCGCGCGCAACTCCTTCATCGAGCAGCTGTTGCATTGCTTCAATCGACTCATTGTATGGAACTTCTGGATCTGGCCTGTGGAAGTAAAGCAAATCAATCGTATCTACGCCAAGAGCCATTGCTGACTCTTTAGCGTGCGCAATCAAATGCTCTGGCTTACCATCTTTACCCCATGTTGGTCGTCCGTCAGTAAAGTTGCGGAAGTGTCCGACTTTTGTTGCAACTAAAATAGAGGACTTGTCTCCATTCCAACTTTCTAAAGCTTCGCGAACAAGCTTTTCTCCAGTTTGTTCCTCGCCGCCAGAACAATAGTATGCCCATGCTGTATCGATATGAGTGCAGCCTGCATCAAGAGCTGCATGAATAGTTTCGATACCCATATCGTGTCCAAGATTGTTTTCAATCGTCAATGGCATTTCACCAAAACCAATAGAAGTGGTTTTAAATGACCCTAAAGTGCGATCCATAATAGTATTTCCCTTATTTTAAGCCGTTTTAAAATGCCCCCAAGTGCAAAAGCTACTTGAAGGCATTTAGAATTATTTTTATTTTATGCGACTACGCTTTTGTGCGTTCATCTATTTGACTTAAGATTAATCCTCGTCAAATGGGTCAAAATCGCGACGGATCCTACGACGAGGGCGCTCAGAACGCTCTTCGCGAGACGCGCGATACTCATCATAGTGATCGTCATCAGCTGCGTAACGTGGATTACGGTCGTTTCCACGACGATCGGCATTGCGATGAGCAGACCTATCTTCATGGCGATCATCGCGATTATCCCTGCGATCATCCCTATCATCATAACGATCTTCACGTGGAGCGCGTCGGCGAGGACGATCTTCAAAATCGTTGTTATCGTAACGATTATCCCTGCGATCATCCCTTCTGGAAGAACGATCCTCATAACGGTCAGAACGATCGCTTCTATCGTTTCGATCATTCCTATCGTCATAACGCGAATCACGATCATCACGAACATTACGGCGGCGAGGGCGCTCATCCCTATCGTCCCTATCATCCCTATCGTCACGTGGAGCGCGTCGGCGATCGCTTCTGCGATCATCCCTATCATCACGATCTTCGCGAGGAGCGCGACCACGGTTTTCGCGAGGCGCTGGAGCAGAAGATTCCTGATTCTCAAAACCTGGAATGGCCAAAGAAATCTTACCGCGCTCATCCACGCTTTGTACGATTACTTCTACGTTATCGCCTTCCTTAAGCACATCTTCAACAGTATCAATGCGCTCGCCATTAGCAAGGTTACGAATCTGAGAAATGTGCAGCAATCCGTCACTTCCAGGAGTCAAGTTTACGAAAGCACCAAAGCTTGTTGTCTTAACAACCTTACCAGTGAAAGTTTCACCAGCTTTTGGAATACGAGGATTTGCAATAGAGTCGATGATTTCCTTCGCCTTCTGAGCAGCTTCGCCGCCTTCAGAAGAAATATAAACAGTACCGTCATCTTCAATGGCAATCTCGGCACCAGTTTCTTCTTGAATCTGGTTAATCATCTTGCCCTTAGGTCCGATTACTTCACCAATCTTATCTACAGGAATCGTAGTTGTGATAATGCGTGGAGCAAATGGGCTCATCTCAGCTGGGCAATCAATGCACTCGTTGATAACTTCAAGAATCGTTGCACGAGCTTCGTGAGCCTGCTGCAAAGCGGCAGCCAAAATATCAGCTGGAATGCCATCAAGCTTAGTGTCAAGCTGCAAAGCAGTGATGAACTCGGAAGTACCAGCAACCTTGAAGTCCATATCTCCGAAAGCATCTTCTGCACCGAGAATATCGGTCAAAGTCTTGAAGATATGCTTTCCATCAACATCTCCCGAAACCAAGCCCATAGCAATACCAGCAACTGGAGCCTTCAAAGGCACACCAGCTGCAAGCAAAGAAAGCGTAGACGCGCAAACAGATCCCATAGAAGTGGAACCGTTAGAACCAATAGCTTCAGACACCTGACGAATAGCGTATGGGAACTCTTCACGACTTGGCAAAACTGGCACCAAAGCCTTCTCAGCCAAAGCACCATGACCAATCTCGCGACGCTTTGGAGATCCAACGCGACCAGTTTCACCAGTGGAATATGGAGGCATTTCGTAATTGTGCATATAGCGCTTAGTCTGCGGACCAGAAAGCGCATCCACTTGCTGCTCCATCTTAAGCATATTCAAAGTAGTTACGCCCAAAATCTGGGTTTCACCACGCTGGAATAGCGCAGAACCGTGAACGCGAGGAACAATATCAACTTCTGCACTAAGCGTACGAATATCGCGCAAACCGCGACCATCAATTCTGTAATCTTCCGTCAAAATACGACGACGAACAATCTGGCGCTGCAACTCCTTGAAGGCGTTACCAAGTTCCTTTTCCTTCTCCTCATCGTCCATATCAGTAAACTCTTCTGCGATTGCAGCACGCACGCCTTCCTTAATTTCAGCAATGCGATCTTGGCGTGGGAGCTTTTCAGCAATAGAAAGAGCCTCGTTCAAATCAGCATGAGCAATCTCATCGATTCTTGCATAAAGTTCGTCAGTGTATTCTGGGAACAGCTGGAATTCCTTGGTTTCTTTAGCTGCAATACGCTTCAACTCATTCTGAGCGTCGCAAATAACCTTAATAAAAGGCTTTGCAGCTTCCAAACCACCAGCTACAACTTCCTCATCTGGCTTGATTTGACCCTCGTTATAGATCAAATTCCAAGCGTTCTTGCCAGCGCCAGCTTCGATCATTGCAATAGCAACATCGCCATTTTCAATAACACGACCAGCAACAACAATCTCAAATACTGCACGCTCGCGCTCACTCCAACGTGGGAAAGCAACCCACTGACCATCAATCAAAGCCAAACGCACACCAGAAACTGGGCCTTCAAATGGCAATCCAGAAATCATAGTAGATGCAGATGCAGCATTCAAAGCAATAACATCGTATGCATCATCTGGATTAATTGCCAAAATTGTTTCAACAACTTGCACTTCGTTACGCAAAGTGTGTGGGAACAATGGGCGTAATGGGCGGTCAATAATACGGCACGCTAATGTTGCTTCGTTAGAAGGACGGCCTTCACGACGGAAGAAAGATCCTGGAATCTTTCCAGCAGCATACATTTTTTCTTCCACATCAACAGTTAATGGGAAGAAATCGTAATTTTCCTTTGGGCTAGATCCTGCAGTCGTCGTCGACAAAATCATGGAATCATCATCCAAATATGCGGCAACAGCACCGTCTGCTTGCTGAGCAAGGCGACCAGTTTCAAAGCGTAGCGTACGCTTTCCAAATGAACCATTATCAATAACGGCTTCTACAGCCTTAATTTCGGGACCCTCCACGGGTTCCTCCTTTTCTTAACTTACCTAATCAACCAACATGCGTAATAACATTGACAACTTCGCTTTTGTTATTTGTTTACCTCTAACATCCACGCGAATTTGCAAATTTGCATATGCCAATGTTTCTTTTCGTAGTGTTTTTTGTTTCGGCTACTTCAATCATCCATATTCAATTATGCTTCTAAATCTTCAGTTATAAATCTTATGAATCCTAAATTCTAAAATCCAAAAATATAAGTCTCTACAATATTTTCTATAGTTTTTCCATAACTCTACAAATTAGACACTATAAGTCTGTTTAAAACTAATAGATTTAATTCAAGCTTTTCTATTCTACTTCAAACCCACTAAAACCGATAAACCCGATAAATACATAATGAAAATATTCATCATGAAAATATAAAAGCCCGAGCTTATGCCCGGGCAAAAAAGACTTATCGACGCAATCCGAGTCGATCGATCAAAGAACGATAACGGTTGATGTCTACACGCTTCAAATAATCAAGAAGACGACGACGATCACCAATCATGAGCATCATACCACGACGAGAGTGGTGATCATGCTTATGCTCCTTCAAGTGATCAGTAAGGTCAGCAATACGCTTGCTCAACAAAGCAACCTGGACCTCTGGGGAACCCGTGTCACCCTCATGTGTCGCGTATTCGTTGATGATGCTCTTCTTATCTTCAGCCGTCAATGCCACGGCGTCCTCCTTAATATCACTGCGCGGTGCTGCAACCTTATGATGCAGCGCTCTCAATCCGCGGGCGTTACACGCCAAGTGTTGATTCTACAACAACGTGTTAACAAGATTAATTCGATTGAATACTCGTAATTCTACTAATACCCTACTTCTCCAAACATTTCTTAGCTTTGTTAGCAGCATGAGCTTTATAAAGTCCAATAAACGTTGGTACAAGAGAAATCAGCAGAATCGCCACTATAACAAGCTCAAAATTCTTCTGAACAAAAGGAATATTTCCGAAGAAATATCCGAGCATTGTAAAAAGCGACGACCATACCACTCCACCAAGAATCGAGAAAGGAGTAAAACGAGTCCAACGCATTCCAGAAATACCCGAAATAAAAGGCATAAAAGTTCGTATAAACGGGAAAAACCTACCTAAAAACACAGCAAGAGGACCCCATTTATCAATCATCTTCTCTGTTTTAGCAACGCGTTCTGGAGTCAATGCCTTAACTTTACCAGATTCAACAATTCTTCTGCCGAAAAAGTGTCCGATGAAATAATTGCACTGGTCGCCAACAATAGGTGCTATCCACACAACCGCTAGCAAAAGCATAAGCGGAAGAGAACTTTTACCAGTTTGCGAATCTGGAGCAGCAAAGAATCCTGCTGCAAAAAGCAAAGAATCTCCAGGCAAAAATGGGAAAAACACAACGCCTGTTTCAATAAAAATGATTAAGAATATTAATCCCAAAGCAGGAGCTGTACCCATAGCAATCCAACCAGCTATAGCTGAACGCGGGTCTTTAAGAAGATTAAGAATAAAATGAATAAATCCCATAAGAATACCTAAAATCCTGTTTTGTAGTACCGTGTTGCATTTTCTCGGCACGCATTTTGCGCGGATTAACAATTATATTGCACGCTTTAGATTATAAGATTACGATTTGAATCCCGACTTTGTTTCCTTTCTGAATCCCGACTTTGTTTCCCTAAAGCCGATATTTGACTACAAAACCAGGAACACTCGCTCATTTACCTTGCACACGCAACACAGACTAACGATTAAACATGATTAACAAGCTGATTAACAAGCTAACGATTCGAGATTTTTTACAAACAATCAGGCGTTTTTCGCGTATATTTTATTTTGCTGGTAATGTAGTCATTGAGAATTTGATATTACAAATTTGATCTAGCTTTAAAGTGTTTAACGCGTTTAAAGGAGAGTGGCAAAAGATGGATCAGCGTAAAGCAAACACTGATGCTAACGCAGATAAAACACTTGGATCACCTAACGAATTGGAATCTGAGCTATCGATAGCAGATATTTCCAAACGTCACTCTAATCCTAAACGCTGGATACTCTACTTTGCAGTGCTTCTAGCAGCAATAGTCATTCCATATTGGATAGGTAGAACATTAGCAGTACAACACACTTCATGGGTTGTTCAACATTATTCTGGTTTAACACCACAAGGCGTTGTGTTTATAGCATGGGTTACAACCGTTGCAACAGCTACAACACTAGCAATGGCATTAATAGAGTCTAAAAAATGGCTGTGGAGATTTTTATTCGTTATTTTTCTAACGATTGAACAATTTATAAGCGGCTTATGCTTGCTAAGACTAAGCTTTTGGTACTCAACATACGTCGTTTATGGGTCTGCAGCTGGACTAGCTAATGCAGCAAACCTTGGAATAATATCTGCAGGATTTGGCGTTGCTGTATACGCTGTTTTATTCGTAGGACTACTTGTAATAGTGCCTAAAACATCACGCTTAAATGTGCTGACTTGCAGCTGGGCATCATTTATAATGTTCTATACTATTGAAGTCTTAGCGATTCTTGTGGTGATTTTTGGCGGATTTATGACAGCAATGTAGCTTCCACATATGCATACTAAATGTGTGCACTATATGAAAATACAAATAAGCATTAGGCGCATTATTATTGACATTTAAACGTTTTTTGCAACACTCCATACCGGTTTAGCATTGTACTTTTACGCACCTTGTAGTACAGTGTGCAGAGTTGTTGTAGAACAATGGGGCTATAGCTCAGTTGGTAGAGCGCTTCGTTCGCATCGAAGAGGTCGTGGTTTCGATTACCATTAGCTCCACTAAGCCCACTGCATTCATTCCACCGCAGTGGGCTTTTTCTTTGCAAATCCTAAGAGCCGCCATTGTCAAATATATTTTCAATTGAATCAATTAACGGATCCGCTTGTCTCATTATCTGTTTAACTCTATTGTCAACGTTTTTATTTTGCGACTTTATAGATCGCGCTAAATCTAACGCGTCGTCAAAAATATTTTCAATACTATCTTGACTAACAGCATAAGACTTAAATAAACTAATCCACGATTTTAGCGAATTAAAAACAAGTTCACACGCATCTATTTTTACAATCTCGTTCTGATTTTTCTTAGCATTTTCAATAAAATTATGCAATTTCGTAATATAATCAACATTTTGCGGCTTGTATTTTCCTTCCGCATAAGATGCAAAGCCTAAATACTCACTTCCAATCGAATAATACATTGATGCCAACTCATAGTCTCTTGATTTAACACCTTTTAACGCTTCTTTAAACCATTCAGATGCTGCTGTTATGCGAGTTTTTCTATTTGAATCACTAACTTCTTCCCCATTTTCAACGCTATAATACCAATATGCTTTACCCACAGATAAGCACAGTTCATACCAATCTTCAGATTTTTTAAGCGTGTTTTTATACTCATTAATCAACGCTGTAAAATCTTCTCTTTCATCAAGAGTCCACCGAAAATCTTCAATTTGATGCACTAAAAGTCTGAGTATTGGTTGAATGGAAAGCGGCTGAATATTTGCATTAAAAAGTTTTATTTGCAATCGCATGGCTTGATTAACATTTTGAATCACCTGCTTAGAATCCACTGATTTTGCCGCTGTTCTCATGTAGTTTTTATATTTTTCAACATCACTTATTTTCTCTATAGCATTCTTGTTTCTTTTTTCATCATTGTTACGAGTCAGTTGCACATAATCATTTTTTCGACTACTTATTTGACTATTTGATGTTAAAGAATGCAATGATGTTCCTATCAAAAAGCAGCCAACAACAACCATCAGTATGCAGCAAATAATTTTGATTACAATATTTCGATAACTATTCCTACCACTCTTTTTATGAGTATTTTTACGCATACTCCTACGACTACTCTTACGTTTATCACGACGATTATTCTTATAATGATTTACACGCGACCTGATATTTTCTATACCCTCTACGCCAGAATCTAAATTGTCTCCTAAATAATTTTCTAAGCAATCCTCTAACGACTGAGCAAATTCTTTACAATCCGCATAACGCTCCAAAGGATTTTCTAACATGGCGCGCATTAAAACAGCTTGAAGATCGTTAGCAAAACCACCATCAGCTAAGTCGAAATTAGTAAAGTGCTTTGTAGCATCATAATGCTCTGAGTTTTCTGAGTCTATAGTCTTATTATCAGAAAAACATTTACCCGTAAGAGCAAACCACAATGTAGCACCAAGAGAATACACATCAGTAAAAACGCCTATTTTGGATTCAGGCTTAAAAAGTTCTGGAGCAGCAAATCCACGAGTAGCAAAACGCGCATCTTGTTTAAATCTGCTTGGTTGCACCAACACACCATCTTTATTTTTAATTTCTAATGCAGATCCAAAGTCAATTAAATAAACTTTTGAATCCGCACCAAGCATAATGTTAGATGGTTTTAAATCACAATAAACAATAGAAGGATTAAGTGAATGAAGATATTGCAATAAGCCACACAATCGTATACCTAAATTACACACTTCGGCAGGACTCATAACACCTTCTTGTAAAATCATTGATTTTAAAGAAAATCCGTCAACATAGTCGCGAACAGCGTATGCTCTGCCATTCTCCTCAAAAAAATCAACAATTCTAGGTATAGAAGGATGATTGCAATGATTTAAAACCTCAACTTCTGCGCGCAAAGACTGCAAAATCAAGGCTTTTTTATCGTCATCAAAATCAGTAGCAGTTTCTTTTATAGCCCACTGCTTATGAAGAACATTATCTACCGCAAGATAAACAGTAGATGTTCCTCCAGCTCCAAGTTTTCCGAGAATCTGATATCTTCCGCCCACACAAACCATATTTGCCGCACTTTCATAAAATCAAAATGACAATAATCCTGTGCTGCAAACTTTATAGACTAATTTGCGTATTGAAAATACTTATAGAACAATGTGTACCAAAGCCATCAAAACCCTAGAAAAATAAGGGAAAAGTTATCCACATTGCTCAAATCGCCCAAATTACTCAAATTGCTCAATCAATATCCGCGCCAAGAGCAGTCAACTTACCGCGGAAATCTGCATAACCACGGTCAATAAGCGAAATACCCTTAACGTTAGATGGACCCTTAGCTGCAAGAGCCGCAATAAGATGACTAAAACCGCCTCGCAAATCAGGAACATCAATATCTTGACCAGTAAGAGGCGTCGGACCAAAAATCACAGCAGAATGCTTGTAATTTCGCTGCTGGAATCGGCAAGGAAGAGAACCTAAGCACTCGCGATACAACTGAATCATAGCGCCCATTTGAACAAGTGGTTTTGTAAACCCAAAACGATTCTCATAAACAGTTTCGTGAACAATACTCAAACCTTTAGCTTGAGTTAAAGCAACAACAAGAGGCTGCTGCCAATCAGTCATAAAACCAGGATGGACATCGGTTTCAATAGCAACAGGATGCAAATCACCACCCGGATGCCAGAATCGAATACCGTTATCAGTAACGTCAAACTGACCACCAACTTTACGGAACACGTTTAAGAAGGTCATCATCTCTGGCTGAGTAGCCCCTTTAATAAACACGTCACCATGAGTTGCGAGCGCAGCAGAAGCCCAAGATGCTGCCTCAATCCTATCTGTTAAAGCCGTATGATTGTAGCCTTGAAGCTTATCAACGCCCTCAATCCTAAATGTTCGATCAACGTCTACAGAAATAATAGCGCCCATTTTTTGCAAAACAGCCACCAAATCCATAATTTCTGGCTCAATTGCAGCACCCGAAAGCTCTGTTTTACCTTCTGCAAGCACGGCTGCAAGAAGAGTTTGCTCAGTGGCACCAACCGATGGATAAGGTAGATGAATTTTAGTGCCATGCAAGCCGTTAGGAGCAGTAATATGAATACCATCCTCATGATCTTTATCTACATTCGCACCAAGTTTACGCAAAGTTTCAAGATGGAAATCTATTGGACGCCCTCCAATATTGCACCCACCTAAAGCTGGGATAAAAGCCTCACCAAGTCTGTGAAGAAGCGGACCAGAGAAGAGAATAGGTATTCTCGAAGATCCTGATAATGTATCTACGTCTGCAACATCAGCAAGCTGAACGTTGCTTGCGTCAATACTAACAACGCCTGCAGCGCCATCAACATCTACGTTTACTCCATGCAAACGCAGCAAATCAGAAACAACGTGAACATCTCTGATTTCTGGAACATTCTTTAACACGGATTTCCCAGGAGCAAGCAAAGCTGCAACCATTGCTTTACTAACAAAGTTTTTTGCACCACGAACTTTAATAGCTCCGTTAAGCGGCTTGCCACCTTCTACATGCAAAACGTCTGCAGCGTCAATGCCACTTTCGTTCTGTTCAGCCGTATTATGCGCAGACACATTTACCTCTTTCGTTTGCAACTAAAACTAATCACTATAATACCGACATGCGTGCCAATAACACATACCAATTCGAGCATTAACCAAGCTACTTTGCTGCGCGAGACCGCCATCTTCTCAATAGCCTTGCAAAAAGCGAAGGTTTTTGCAATAAATCTACTTCTGGCAAATCGTGATCGCAATCCGCGTTTAGACCATAAGTATACGCCTTTTTAGACGAAGGTTTTCCAACTAAATCACCAAATTCAAGCATTTGCGTTCTAGGCTCGTATGGGTGACGTATGTCAAATTCGATAAGTCTTGCACCACATTTAGATGCAGCTGGCCCATAAGATCCAAAACCACACGTTGCAGTAGACATAAGTAGCATATCCGAATCTTTACAACGTCCAGCAAACGCGTTTCTGTGATCATGCCCTGCGCAGAAAGCGAAAGTGCCAATCTTTTGCAAAATATCATATTCCCCACTGTCTTTATCTGGGCAACTCACACCTTCTCCAAGATAACCATCTGGCAAAACGCGATTATCGTCTAACGCGTAATATTTTCCAGCAAAACGCCTGTACCCCTCGATCGCATGTTCCTGAGACGCATAATCTTTAGAAACTTCACGCATTAAACCATAGTATTGAGGAAGAGGAAAATGCTGGAAAACACAGAATTTTGGAGGCGATAACTTTGGCAAATTTCTCAAAAAATCAAGTGCCTTATCCGAAGGTTTCCCATAACCTCCACTCTTCTCATAGTCTCCAGAATTAACCAAAACTAATGAAAATATAACATTTTCCTGATTCACATCCATAACTGGAAGCGCAAACGTACCAGCTTCACAAGGAAAAATAATTTGATTTGGCAATATGCATTTAGTGGATTGCAAAGCTGCAACATTGCAACTAGAAGAATCATAATTATTCGACTTGTTTTGCGAAGAACGGTTCATGCAACCCTTAAACTCTTGATACAAAGAATCCAATTCTTCATTGCTTAACCCACATTGAAAATCATGGTTTCCGTAAGTCAGCGCCCATGGAATTGAACGATCTTCCAAAGGCTGCACCATACGCTTAATGTGCTCAATAACTTTTTTTCGCGTTGCATCTAGTTTTTCTGCATACGACTCATCCTTAGGCGAGTAATTATCAGAAAATCGTCCTGAGGAAGAGTCGAAAGCCTCCGAAGACCAGCGTCTGCGTACAAATGTATCCGCAAAATCTTTAACATATCCAGCAATTTGATTACCCGTAAAAATCACAATATCTGGCTTAACAGCATCACAAGCGGACTCTATAAGCCTAATTGTATCTTTGCTAATTTTTGGAGCATCCTGAACATCTGCAAACTGCAAAACACGAAATTTGCCAGAAAGATGGAATTGCAATTTACCTAATCGTGCAGAAATAGACATCGGCAAATTAGCCGATTCAGAAGAATTAGCCGATTCAGAAGTGGGTAAAACTTTAGACTCATCGCTATTCGTAGATTCTGCAATTTCTGACATGATTCAAGCATACGGCACATCAGAGAACAGTATCAACAAAAGATTTAACAAAATTCAAAGAATTTAACGCGAAATTATTAAGACTGCACTCGAACTACAGAAAAATAAAGAAATATACACAAAAATGGCGAAACGTAGAGATTTTTTACAAGATTTTCAGGTAATTCACAGGCAATAACATCTTTGTCTTAAGTAAAGGATGCCTATTATAGAGACATCAAGGAAAAAGCAAATCAACATAACGAATGATTTGCAAGAACTAATAACTGAACCTCTCTTCTTCTCTTCTCTTTCATAACCCCGGGTTAATAGCTCGGGGTTTTTGATTAAATTATAAAAAATTACATTACAAAATTACGGATTATCCCCCCCCCCCAAAAAAAAACAAAGCAAAACAAAAGTCGGGATGCAGCAAACACCACACCCCGACTTATGCACTGATAAAATCAGATACGCGCAACAATCACAAAACGCGCATTAAAAATCAAACAATAGGCTCTACCTGGTTAAATCCAAGCTCCACAGGAGTTTCGCGACCGAAGATAGAAACAAGAACCGTAAGCTTCTGCGTTGTAGGATCCACATCCGATACCACGGCAGCCATAGTCGCAAATGGGCCATCGGTAACTGTAACTTGATCGCCAACCTTGTAAGCCACCTCAACGGTACGCTTACGAGCCGCAGCAGGCTTATCTCCAGCCTTCTTCAAAGCCTCAGACGCAATCATAGGAGCCATCATATCGATAACTTCCTTACGGCTAAGAGGAGCAGGCTCCTTAGATGGGCCAACAAAACCAGTAACGCCTTCAGTTTCGCGCACAATACGACGAGCATTCTCATCTGGCCACATACGAATAAGCACATAACCTGGAACGCGAACGCGGGTAATAACCTTCTTACCCTTGTCGGTGTGCTTTTCAACCTCTTCCATTGGCACTTCAATCTGGAAAATCTTGTCTTCCAAACCAAAGCTTTGTACACGAGATTCAACGTTAGTTTTAACGCGCTTCTCGTAGCCAGAATAGGTGTGGAGAACGTACCACTTGCCTTCAAGAGTGCGCAAAGTCTTAGAGAATTCCGCAACAGCGGCAGCACCAGCATCTGTAGGATCAACTTCTTGCGCAGCGGAAGAATCGCCAGCAACCGTTTCAGCAGGCTCAGCAGGAGACTCGGTCTCACCAGCTACGTTTTCACTATTTTCAGAAGCATCTTCTACGACAACAGTATCTGCAGCATCTGCGTTCTCAACATTTGCAGCATCAACCGAAATATCAGCTGCGTCAAAATCCGCAAGATCATTCACAGAATCAACATTTTCGAGATTCAACTCGTCAGTCATATTCGCACACCCTCAAAATTCGTTGAAATCAGCCAAACAGCCACATAACAGACTTACCCAAACCGAAGTCCATAACAGTGACGAAAACCATCAAGAAAATAACAAAAATAAACACGGAAGCTGACCAAGCAAACAATTCCTTGCCGTGAGGAGCAACGACTTTGCGAGTCTCATCAATAGTTTGCTTAATGAACATGCCAATACGCATGAACAAATTCGGCTTCTTCTCTTTTGCCTTGGCCATGCTTGAATCCTTCGTTTGAAAATTGTTAACAATAAAACTGGCAGGGACGGCGGGACTCGAACCCACAACCTACGGTTTTGGAGACCGTTGCGCTACCAATTGCGCCACATCCCTAGGTGAACTTGCTAATCATACCTTAAAAAGATTGACTTGGCAAAACCGCCAAATAGATATGTTAGCGGAAGGGCAAGATTTAAGGGTTTTATTATGATTAGCGAGTGTCGCTAAACGCGCGGTTGCTGGCGACTTTTGCGCGCGTAAACAACGCGCTGGCGCCTTTAAAACGCGCTGCCGCCTTCAATCCACTGCTTCATACGCCTCATACCTTCGGCAAGCTGACTGTCTGCTAAAGCACACGAGAATCGCAAGTGGCCAGGCGCACCAAAAGCCTCTCCAGGAACAGCGGCAACATGCGCTTCATCAAGAAGCATTTGCGCAAGCACAGACGACGTGCCTGGAATCTTAGAATCCTTGCCCATCGGGCGATCAAGTAGTGCCTCAACGTTTGCAAACGCGTAGAAAGCTCCGTGCGAAAGAGGGCAAGTCACGCCATCAATATCGTTTAACGCCTGCACAATAGCCTTTCGACGAGCATCGAAGGAATCACGCATTTTTGCAACTTCATCTAAGGTCCCACCAACCGCTGCAAGAGCTGCTCGCTGTGAAATATTGGAAACGTTAGACGTCATGTGGCTTTGAAGCTTAATCGCAGCTTTTGCGACATCAAGCGGCGCAACCATCCAGCCAACACGCCAACCTGGCATTGCGTACGTTTTAGCAACACCGTTCAAAACAAGCAGCTGGTCGCGCACTTCTGGCACTTCTACGCCAATATACGACGTTTTTACGCCGTCGTAATGCAAGTGCTCGTAAATCTCGTCGGAAAGCACCCAAATATGGTGTTTTACAGCCCATTCGCCAATCGCGCGAATCGTTTGTGCGCTCCAAATAGCGCCTGTTGGATTAGAAGGCGAAGTTACAATAATCGCACGCGTGCGTGGGGTACGAGCCGCCTCAATCGCCTCAATATCTGGCTCAAAACCGCGATCCGCGCCAGACATAACAGGCACAGGCACACCACCTGCAAGTTTTACTGCCTCTGGGTAGCTTGTCCAATATGGCGCTGGGATTATAACTTCATCGCCATCGTTTAACAAAATCTGGCATGCTTCGTAAACAGCTTGTTTGCCGCCATTCGTTACAACAACTTGATTTAGGGAAACATCGTAGCCAGAATCGCGCTTGACTTTGCGCGCAATCGCCTCGCGAAGCTCTGGAAGACCAGCCGTAGCCGTGTACTTGTAGTTTTTTGGGTCTTTGCATGCGGCGGCTGCGGCTTCAACAATGTAGAGCGGCGTTGGAAAATCAGGTTCGCCTGCGCCGAAGCTAATAACGTCGATTCCTGCGGCTTTCATTGCTTTTGCTTTGCCATCTACAGCAAGCGTTGCACTCGGTGCCACTTTGTTAATGCGATTGCTCATAGAGCGCCATTGAGAGTTTGATGCGTTTGCTGCCGTATTTGCTGCGATATTTTCTGCCATACTCTACAGTGTAACCATTACACGTTATTTCCCGAAAATGCACCAAGTGATGTAGAGATTCGAGATTTTTTGCCGCGAGCGAGGTGAGCCTCAGCGCCGAAAGGTGGTGACTCGCCGAGAGAGCAAGAAAAATCGAGAATCTCGGTGATTAAGCTATACACAATTGCTCAAGCATGTAAGAGGGCTGGGTGATTCTTGGTCGAACAGTATAAGAGCGGCAGCCGATACCAAATAATCCAATGATCAACCACTACAAATAAACTTCAACCAAAAAACAAAATCAAAGCCAAAACGGAACAACCGCAACTCTAGACTACACGTAATAGGCGGAGCGTTGTGAGACAAGAATTAGCCAGCCCTCTCGCAACAGTAGGTAAGAAAAACGCAAAAGCAAGCAAATGCTATAAAAGCACAAGATTGTCGCGATGCACCACAGGATGTGCGTATTGCCGCCCCAAAGTCGCCTCTAAATCATCTGTTGTAAGCCCCATTACCTGCGGTATCTCATCTGAATCAAATGCAACTAGCCCTTTGGCTAAATGATTGCCATGCTCGTCATCAATCCACACTGGATCACTTGCAGAAAAGTCGCCAGCAACCCCTACGATTCCAGCAGCCAACAGGCTTGCTTTCCCTCCTCGAACGGCTGCAGCTGCACCAGAATCTACAATAATCGAGCCATGCGGATTAGACGCAAAACCAATCCAAAGTCTTCTGGAAGACGCGCGCGAATTTAGTGGCGCGAACACGGTTCCAACGGCTTTCCCCGATAGTGCGTCCTCCGCGTTACTAGCACATGTCAAAAGCGTTGGGATTCCAGAAACAGCAGCAACGTGCGCTGCATCCATCTTGGTTATCATTCCGCCTGTGCCTACACCCGAAATGCTGGAGCCAACTTTAACATCATCTAACGCGCGCGTAACATCGGGAACAAAACCAATCCGCTTAGCATCTGGTTCGCTAGGCGGAGCCGTGTAAAGCGCGTCAACATCTGTTAAAAGAACCAGCGCATCTGCTCGCACAATGTTCGCCACAAGCGCCGCAAGCCTATCGTTATCACCAAAACGTATTTCGTTGCTAGACAGAGCGTCGTTTTCGTTTACGATTGGCACAACGCCCAATTCTAGCAGCCTAAGCATTGTGCGTTGGGCATTACGATAACGCGAAGGGCTTATAGTAACGTCTGCCGTTAGTAGCATTTGCCCTACTCTTATGCCGAATTCAGCAAATGCTGACTCATATTGGTACATGAGCAAGCCTTGTCCAACTGATGCTGTTGCTTGCTGAGTCGGCACATCTTTAGGACGTTCATTAAAACCAAGTAGTCCAAATCCCGCTGCGATAGCACCAGAAGATACTAAAACTACATTAGCTCCAGACATTTGAGCACGGCTAATAGCCGTAACAAGAGCACGTAATTTTTGCACGTCTAAATGACCAGATAAGTCTGTAAGCGAGCTAGAGCCAACTTTTACGACTATTGTGTTCGCATTGCTAATTGAACGCCGAATCTCATCTTCGGTAGGCTCAACTGCCTTATTAATCATTTACTCACCACGTCCAAATAAACTCTGCTCATCGTGTTTGTCGTCATCTACCGATGGATCTGCCCAATGACCTTGCTTTCTCTCCGCCATCATCGCATCTCTCACAGCGCTCTTTGCATCCATCATCATGTGATAATCGCGTCTGCGCTCCGCATTCGTGCGTCTTGCACCTCTAGGGTCATTTGCTTCAAGTCGCAAGTCTTTTCCACGCGCGCCCAAGCTAGCGCCGTCCAAACCTTCCGCACCTGCTACAATGCTTGGATCCCAGTCGAAGCAAACCATGCGGTTTCCGCGACCAATCCTAATCTCGTCTCCTGGACGTGCACCCTTCTTGCGCAACTCGTCTTCTACACCAAGTTTTGCTAAGCGATCCGCCAAATAGCCAACTGCCTCGTCGTTGTCGAAGTTTGTTTGCACAACCCAACGCTCTGGCTTAGCGCCCGTAACAGTAAACCAGAAGTCGCCATTTTTGTCTTCTTCGCGCTCGATTGTAAAGTCGCTAGCACTTCCGCGGCCATCATCTCTGCGTCGTCTCAATGCTGGCTGTTCAAGCGGCTGAATAACAACTCGCTCTTCTTCTCGCGCTGCCTCTTGCTCAGCAAGCTTTTCGCGCATACTAGCCACCATCTTTCCAAGCGCAAAACCAAGCTCTTTCAAGCCTTCGTGAGACGCAGTAGAAATCTCAAAAACTGGAAAGCCCATTTTTTCAAAGTCGCTTCGCACAAATTCTGCCAACTCTTTTGCCTCTGGCACATCAATCTTGTTTAGCACAATAATTCGCGGACGCTCTGGAATCGGAATCGCTCCAAGCGGCAAATCCAACTTGTTTGCGTATTGCGAAAGCTCGTGTTCCAAAGCCTTATAATCGCTGATTGGATCGCGATTGGGTTCAAGCGTTGCGCAGTCGATTACGTGGGCGATTATTTCCGTGCGCTCAATGTGGCGCAAAAATTCTAGCCCAAGCCCTTTTCCTTCGGAAGCTCCTGGGATCAATCCTGGCACGTCTGCGATTGTATAGCGGTATTCACCAAAGCTGACCACACCAAGGTTTGGAACAAGCGTTGTAAACGGATAATCTGCGATTTTTGGTTTTGCAGCGCTGATTGAAGCTACAAGACTTGACTTTCCTGCAGACGGGAAGCCCACTAGCGCGACGTCTGCTATCGACTTTAGTTCTAGGATTACGTCTCGTTCTTCGCCAGGTTCGCCTAGTAGTGCAAAACCTGGAGCGCGGCGAGTTTTATTGGCAAGAGCGGCGTTTCCAAGGCCTCCAGCACCTCCTGCTGCGACTACGAATGTGTCGCCTACATGTTGCAAATCAGCCAAAACGTTGCCTGGCTTTTTTTGCGCGCCCGATGCACCCTTCGCCTCAAAAATTACGGTTCCGACTGGCACTGGCAACATAAGGTCTTCTCCTTTGGAGCCGTCCTTTGTATCACCTAAACCCATTGTGCCACTCTGCGCTACGCGATGTGGCATGAATCGGTAGTCGAGTAGGCTGTTAGCGTTGCGATCGGCTACGAATATAACGCTTCCGCCATTTCCGCCATTTCCGCCGTTTGGACCTGCAAGTGGCTTGTATTTTTCTCTGCGCACGCCTGCGGATCCGTTGCCGCCGTCGCCGCCTTTAACGTGTACTGTTACTCGATCTACAAAATCGCTCATAACTTTTACCTTACTTGATGCTCAATACTCGCCAGATTTGCAAAAACAAAAAAGCCGCACCGAACGGGGTGCGGCTAGAAGATTAATGAGTTACTCAGGCGGTAACTACGTCTACAACCTTGCGATCGCGACGAATGCCGAACTTCACATTGCCGTCCACCAAAGCGTACAGCGTGTGATCCTTACCCAAAGCAACGTTCTGTCCTGCATGGAACTTGGTGCCGCGCTGGCGAACAATAATGTTTCCAGCCACAACAGCTTCTCCACCGAACTTCTTAACGCCAAGATATTGCGCCTGTGAGTCGCGACCGTTGCGCGAGCTAGACGCACCCTTCTTATGTGCCATCTTGCTGTCCTTTCAGGTTTATAACACCGTCAATCAGGCGATGGCCGTGATCTTGACGAGAGTCAACTTCTGACGATGACCCTTGCGGCGAGCCACGCCAGTCTTGTTCTTATACTTCATAATGCTAATCTTTGGACCCTTAGCTTCGTCGTTAAGAACTTCTGCCTTAACTGTGATCTTTGCAAGATCCTTAGCGCTTAAGGTCACCTTAGCACCGTCAACAACGAGCGCGACCGGGAATTCCACGGTATCGCCCTTCTTTGCATCGAGACGGTTTACGAGGATGGCGTCTCCAACCTCAACCTTCTCTTGATGGCCACCGGCCTTCACAATCGCGTACATAATTCGTTCCTTAGCTAAATTGAAAGCTTTACTATTGCCTCACGCGCAGCGTTGAACCTGCGGCAAGACACCGACTATCAAAATTACACCGACCCCTGTACTAACGTCAAGTCTTAATTCATAAAGTCGAAATAAGCAATAGACATTATTGTACTCGAGCCGTATACTTTGCGTCTATTTTTTAGTTTTCACTAGATTCTTGAGAGCTTTCTGTGGATTCTTGAGATTCTTGCGAATCATCAGATTCCTCAATTTTTCCGACTACTTGCGATTCTTCACTGCTTTCTGCAGATTCATTACTCGCATCTACTGCAGAAAAGTCGCCAGCAACCGAAGATTCATCAACACTGTCAACACTGTCAACAACACTATCGTCTGCATCGTCACCATTAGCAACGTCATCTGCAGCTACAGCATTCACATCATTATTGTTATCGTCTTTATTATCGTTATCGTCTTTTTCGTCACTTTTGCGCAAAGACTCCTCCAAGAAAGCCGACGACGCTGCAGCGGCCGCAATACGCGCTAATTTGGCGCGAACATCCGCACTGGACTCCTGCTTAACCACAGGCATAGGGTCCGCAATACTTCCATGACCATGCTTATTGGTTTTAATAAACGGATCACCGCCCTTAAGCGCGTAAGGATCCGCATACTCCGAAGACACAGTCGGCTCGTCGTGAAGAATAAACCCACGACCCTTGCAAGTCGGGCACTCCTCCGAAAACGCCTCGACTAAACCCTGTCCAACGCGCTTACGAGTCATTTGGACAAGGCCAAGAGATGTAACCTCTGCAACCTGATGCTTTGTGCGGTCGCGCGCAAGACACTCAACAAGACGGCGCAAAACAAGATCGCGGTTCGCTGGCATAACCATGTCAACGTAATCGATCATAACCATGCCGCCAATATCGCGAAGTCGCAGCTGACGCGCAATCTCCTCGGAAGCTTCCAAATTGCAGCGAGTCACAGTCTCTTCCAAAGACTTACCGCGACCAATAAAACGACCCGTATTTACGTCAATCGTTGTCATTGCCTCCGTTCGGTCAATAACAATTGAACCGCCTGCAGGAAGATAAACCTGGCGCTCCATGCCCTTTCTAAGCTGGCTGTCGATTTGCCACTTGTCGAACACGTCTTTGCCTTCATGCTCAGCAGGATCCCAATACTCAATCTTGCTGCGCAAATCAGGAGCCATCATCTCCAAGTATTCACAAATGCGGTCATACGCGCCCTTGCCTTCCACAATCATCTTTTGGAAGTCATCGTTAAATATGTCTCGAACAACACGAATAGCCACATCTGGCTCGCCTTGCAAAAGCTTTGGACGCTTGCCATGCAAGAACTCTTCTCGCTTCGTTTCGATTCGTTCCCACTGTTTTACAAGCGATTCAAGGTCTTTTTCAATCGCATCTTCACTAGCACCATCTGCGGCGGTTCTAATGATTATTCCCATGTCTTTAGGCGCGATTTTGCTTACGATTGCGCGAAGTCGGCTGCGTTCACGGTCGGATAGCTTGCGACTTACGCCCGTCATCGCTCCAGACGGCACAAGCACAAGGAACCTACCAGCAAGCGTTACTTGAGATGTTAGTCGCGCACCCTTATGGCCTATAGGGTCCTTAGTAACCTGCACTAAAACAGGGTCTCCTGCCTTAAACGCAAGCTCCATTCTTCGCGGCTGTCCTTCTAATCGGGTTGTATCCCAGTTGACTTCGCCAGCGTAAAGCACGCCGTTTCTAGCCTGACCAATGTCTACGAATGCAGCCTCCATGCTTGGCAGCACATTTTGTACACGACCAAGGTAAATATTTCCTACTGTTGCAACTTCTTGAATATCAGAAACATAGTGTTCTACAAGAATATTGTCTTCGATTACAGAAATTTGCGTGTGACGATCGCGTTCACGCACAACCATAAGTCGGTCAACGTTTTCACGCCTTGCCAAAAAGTCTTGCTCCATAAGCAAGTTTTGGCGATTACGCTCCCTGCGATTGTCACGACGACGCTGCTTTTTGGCTTCAAGTCGCGTAGAACCTTCAATATCCGTAATCTCATCAATATACTGCTGTTTTCTAGATCTTCGACTAGATGAATCGGAGTCTATTGACACAAAACGCGATTGTGTGCTTTGTGAATTTTGCGAACTTTGCGAACTTGAGGAACTTTGAGACGAATCGTCAGAAGATTTCGACCTGCGACGACGGCGACGACGAGTGTACACTTCCTCGTCATCTTGAGATCGCAACTCGTCTGGATCTGGAATTAAATCGCGGTCTTCTTGAGAAACTTCTATTTCGTTTATGTCATAATCGTCAGCGTATGAAGAATCATCCGAAGATAGGCCGGATGTTGTTCTACGGCTTGATCTATCAGACTTATCTGTCCTATCTTCCTTATCTGCGCGAGACGGTCTGCGACGACGGCGACGACGGGTTATCATTTCTCCGTCTTCATCATCATTATTTTCTAAATCAGAAGTTTTTGTATACTTGCGGGTTGATTCAGAATCTACATCATTATCTGACTCAACACTATTTTCAATTCTTTCGTCAATTACATCATCGATTGGAGAATAAACTATGTCGTCGTATTCAAGGTCTTCTTCTATTTGCTCGACTTCTGCGGCGGCGCGTCTTTCGGCAGCGTTTAGTCTGCGATTCTTGCGTGACTTTCTATGATTTTGATCATCGTAATTATCCTGATTGTCACGATTCTTACGACCATTATTGTTATTCTCGCTATATTTGTCACCATTATCTTTGTCAAGGTTAGCTTTATCAAAATTAGACTTATCCAAGCTATCCTTATCCAGATAATCTCGATTATTTCTACTTATTCTGCTATCGCTTCTATTATCAATTTCGTTTAAATCTTCAGAATTTGCACGATTAGATCGATCTGCACGATCTGCACGATTTACTCTAGAACGCACACGAATAACACGTGTATCATCGTCAGATTCAGAATCATAGTTATCGTCAAAATTGTTACGATTATTGCGATTTTTGCGACTACGTACTCTACTTAAATCCTCGTCTTCATTGCGATTCTTCCTGTCATTCCTGCCAGAACGCGTTTTACGCAACTTTCGTGAACTGCGACTATTGTCTTTGTCTAAATCATCTCGACTGTTTTCTCTATCGCTTTCATTTGCATCATCGTCGTAATCTAAATCGCGCATACGACTATTGTTTTCAGGCAAACGATGAGGTAAAACAGGCTCCTGAAAAAGTAGCGATGTTATCGGCCTTACAGGAGTTTGATGCTCAACAACACTTTCAGATTCAGTTTCCTCAGAGCGTGTATCGTAATCGTTTCCGCCTTGTACGTGTAGTTTCATCGATTCGCCAGCTGCTCCTGCAACTCTTACAACGCGTCTTCCAGCACGCCTGCGTCTTGTGCTTGACGCTGCGTCTTGCGAACCTGAAACCACATTGACAACACCTGCTGTAACGGGTGATGTAACAGTTGAAGCAGCTGCTGATCTTTGCTCGTCATCTGCGTTAGTAGATTCGTTCGCGCTTGAATTTGCTGCTACGAATGAAAGATTTTTATCTTCATTTTTATCATTATTGGCTTCGGGCACGGTGAAGCCTTCTCGTGTTACTCTGGGCACTATGCTCCTAGCGAAACTCTGCAATAGTTTCGCGCTCTTAGCCTGAAGAATGCACACGCTTATGCGAGCCACCCCTAAGGCTATCAATAAAGTCTAGCTGCACGACAGCGGACACCAGCCTCGCCCAAAATCATGCGTGAAAATCACGTGAGGGGATCGACGCCGTCGAATGCTCTGGCGGCTTGCAGCGCCACCGTTTTCTAGTATGCCATATTGCAACGTCAAATAACATGCGCCAATAAAAGTAACATACGCCAATAAAAGTCGATTGCGCATTACCCACAATCCAAAAATCAGCGCTAAAATCGTTTTCATGGGTTTAATCAGTGCTATGCAAGGCTTTTGCATAATTGGCATCGTCATTGCCGCAGGGTACGTAACCGCGCGTCTTCGCATCGGCGGATCGCAAGCACAAATGGTGCTTAATCGCGTAAGCTTTTTTGTTTCTAGTCCTTGTTTAATGTTTGCAATACTTGCAAAAGAGCCAATTTTTGAGATTTTCCACTCGTCAATTTTTGTTGCGTTTTTCTCCGCAATGATTGTTGGCGTTGCATTTATTCTGCTTAATCGCCTGTTTTTCCGTCTTCCTGCGGCAGATTGCACAATTGGCGCGCTTAACTCGCTTTACTTAAACTCAAACAACATTGGCTTGCCTGTTGCAACTTATATTCTTGGAAACCCTGCACTTGTTGCACCGATTTTAGTTATGCAGCAAGCTGTTTTTACGCCTGTTGGACTAACGGTTTTAGACGTTACAACTACTGGAAAGTGCTCGCTTAAACGCATTGCTCAACAGCCGCTTAAACAACCACTTTTAATTGGTTCACTTGGAGGAATTATTATTTCGGCAATTTCCGCAAAAGTTGGCTATTTTCCTGTTCCGAATTTTCTTTATGACCCGATTAAGATGATTGGCGATTCCGCGGTTCCTATGATTTTAATGGCTTTTGGAATGTCACTTTACGGCAGCAAGCCGCTACAAAAAGATTCTAATCGTGCTGCTATTGCGACTGTTGCTATTCTGAAAAACTTGATTATGCCAATTATTGCGTTTTTATTGGCTTATTTTGTTATGGGTTTCCGAGGTGCCACTCTTTACGCGTGTGTTGTGCTGGCGGCGCTGCCGACTGGTCAAAACGTGTACAATTACGCTGCAAGATACAATGTTGGCTTGAGTTTTGCGCGCGATGGAATCCTGTTTTCTACGGTTACGAGTCCGATTTGTATTGCGTTAATCGCAGCAGTTTTAGGGTGACTAATCCTCCCGCATTTGTTCCCTATTTAAGCAAATATAACTACAAACACTGGCAAAAATAAACAAACACAAAAAAATGCTTCCGGTTTTGAAAGCCCCTAGTAGCAAACAAAACCGAAAGCAACAACACTCAACACCCAAAACCCAACAAGCTAAACGAATCAACACTGGGAAGAAAAGAAAAACAATAGCAAACCAATGTTAAAACAATAAAACCAAAGAGAATCGGGAATAAACCAGTGTGATGCTTCCCTACAAAACACCACACCAGTCGTTGAGCGCAAACCCTAAATAAGGTGGTAAATAATGCTTAGTGACGCATCTTGCGAACAGCAGCACCCATACCAGCAAGCATAGAAGCAGCCAAAGCAGTCAAAGCAACACCAACACCAGCATTACCAAGCTTCTCGCCAGACTTACCATGACCATTACCACCCTTAGCAGCAAGCTCACCCTTAGCAGCAGCCTTACCAGCAGCAGCTGGAGCAGCAGACTGAGCCTTAGCAACCTCAGTCTTCTTAGCAGAAGCCTGAGCAGCAGGACCAAACTTACCATTCAAAGCATCAGCATAAATCTGCTTCGTACCAGGAACAGCTGGGAAATCAGCAGCCAAAGGATCAGAAGTCACAACAGGAGGAAGAGCAGCAGGATTCACACCCAAACGAACCGCATCATTATAAGCATCCTTATACTCAGCCAAAGCCTTGTTATAAGCAGCAACAGCAGCGAAAGCAGCATCACGAGCAGCATTAAACTCAGCTTCAGCCTTCTGCTCAGCATCAAAAGCACGCTGCTCATGAGCATGAGCACGGTTCAAAGCATCACGAAGAGCAGTTTCCTTAGCAGAATTATTCTCACCAGAAGCCAAGAAATCAGTCAAATCCTGGTTAGCCTTCTCAGCAGCAGCCTTACGAGCAGCAAGCTCACTCATAGTCTCAACAAGAGTCTTCCTCTTAGCAGCATAATCAGCCTTCTTCTCAGCAAGATTATTATCAGCCTCATCCAAAGCAAGCTTAGCCTTATACACGTAATGAACAGCAAGCTTCTTCTTAGCAGCATCAGACAAGTTCAACTTACCAAGATCCTTGATCTTCTGATCAGGAGTGGTAGTATCATCCTTCTTGTCATCCTTCTTAGGAGCCTGCTTGTCGTCCTGCTTTGAATCCAATGAATCCTCGGTGTACTCGCTGCTACCAAACACAGCCTTCTTCACAGCCTGATACTGAGCCTCAGTAATCTTGCCATCAAGCAAATCATTGTATGCCTTACCAAGCTTCTCAGCACGAGTACCAGCATACTGAGCAAGCAAATCAGGCTGGAACTCATCTACCGTAGGATTCGCAATACCACGCTTACGAGCTTCAGCAGCAACGCCCTCAGCAGAAGAATTATTCAATGTACCGTTTGGATAATCAAGAAGACGGTGAGATTCTGCAGCGTCTTGTTCATCCTCAGCTTTTTGCAACATGGCTTTAAGATCTTGGTAAGAGCTTGTTTTAGAGGCGCGAATATTATTTGCTACAAAACCAAGTCCACGCTGTTCTGCCTCTTGAGCTAACTGAGTACGCTCAGTATCAGTAGCAGGAACTTTTGCAGCCATTGCTGGGGTTGCCATTGCGAAGCCGGCAAGCAAAGTAGCGCCAGCAGCGAAAGCGGCGATAGCCTTCTTATTCATCATTTTAATTTCCTTTCTTCTTCTCCTCCGTGCAGGTACACGAAGAAAAATCTTAAACATCCAACAACATTCAAAACATTGTGGATAACCACCATCTAGAGCATCTAGCTAGCAGCTGTTATTAACATACCCCCCCCCCGTTTAAAAAAGTCAAGTCCCAATCACACAAAATAAACAGAAAAAAATAATGTTACACACAAACTAATCCACAATAAAAACTATTTTCACCATAATATTTGCGGATTAACACTAATAAAACCGTAAAAACACATTGTTTCAAGGTTTTTAAAGAATTTTCCCAGACTTTTCTCAGGAAACTACTCGAACAAGAACACTAACACTATAAAACCATTGAAAAATCAACATTCCACACAACCCACACACGCAACACGCCGACACAAACCAGCGCCACACCAACGCCACACCAACACCACACGAAATGCAACACTACAATACAATCGCACACAACTAGATTCCCGCATTTGTTCCCTTTTAAGCAAATCTGACTACAAACACGGGCGCGAGAATTGCCTTCGCGCTCAAAGCGTAGCGCGCGAAGGCAATTCGGAGCGCTGAGCCGCTCAAACGTAAAGTCCAGTGGACTTTACGCGAGGCGAAGACGTGAGCGCGCTGTAACGCGCGAGCGATTTTCCCGAGATTGTTTACGTATTTGGAGATTTTGGAAACAAACTCGGGATAAAAATAAACGAAAACAGGCGACATATTAAAAGCATTTATTAATTAACACAAAACCGTTGGAAACACTACTGTTTTGCTATAAACATTTCACAAAATCAGTGGTAAAAATATGCCGATTTTTCACGAAAATCAAGGTATTATTTCTCTCAATCTTCACGAAATCAATGGTACCGCTCAATTTTATATTTAACACAAAATAACACAAAATAGTGCAAAGCATATAAAAAGGTCTTTGCACACATTACGCACAAAGACCTTTTTATATTAGTCTCTACTGTATTCAGCACCATTCAGCACTAAACACAAGCGGTAGCTTAGCGACGAATCTTACGGAAGGTTGCACCAGCGCCAGCCAAAACGCTAGCAGTCAAAGCAATCAAAGCAATGCCAACACCAGAATTAGGCAATCCTTCACCCTGAGTAGCAGTACCATTCTTCACAGTAATATCAGTCCAACCAAGCTGATTGCCCTGCTCATCAACAAGAACAACCGTATGCTTGCCAGAATAACCAGCTGGGAACATGGCATCAAACTGAGGCTTACCATTAACCATGCGAACAGTCACATAATTAGCACCATCAGCACCCTTAAGAAGACGTGGGCTAGAGTAAATGAACGCATAAGCCTTAGCAGAACCATCACGATTCAAACTGTCAAGGAACGCCTGGTTAGAAATGTTCAAAGTCACCTTATTAACAGCGCCAGCAACAGCAACATTATTAGCACCAACCGTAAGCATGCCCTTCAATCCTGGCAACAAGTCAGCAACAGAAGCAGGAGCCGCAGGAACACCAGCAGCAGGAGCAGCGGATGGAGCCGACTGAGATGCGCCAGCAGTAGTCGAAGCGGATGGAGTTGTTACAGACGGAGTGGAAGACGAGGATGGAGCCGTGTCATCATCAGAAGATGGAGTATCATCCGATGGAGTCGAAGGAGTTGGCGTCACAGACGGTGTAACCGATGGCGTCACAGGCTTTGGATTCACAGGAGTCACAGGCTTTGGATTCACAGGCTTCACAGGCTTTGGAGTTGGCGTCACTGGATCTGTATTCTTCTTTTCGCCAACAAGTTTACTCACGTCAGCTGGGGTGAGTTTATAATCAGCAACCTTGTCACCATCAATAGTGGAAAGAATTTCACTAATTGTTGGAGTCTTTGGTTCTTCCTTCTTAGGATTCTGAACTTCTTGAACCTTAGTTTCTTGCTTTACAAGCGTTTCCTCGGCCTTAGTTACACCCTTATTAGCAGCCGTGAGAAGATTCTTCTTGTTCTTAAGCTGCTTCTGTAACTTTCCAAGCTCCTCGGCAGCCTTATTGTAAGCTTCGGAACCAGATGGACCAGTCTGTTGCTTTGCCAACGCGTCAAACTTTGCTTGGGCGGTCGCAACTTGACCTTCAAGAGCCTTAACTTCGCTGCGAATGGTTGCAGCCTGAGTGTAAGCCTTAGCCACGCTCGTAGCCTTATCGTTCAACTCGCTGAAAGAACTGGCAATCTTTTGAGCGTTTTCCAACTGTTCTTGAAGCTTCGTCTTTTCAGCACCAGTAGCCTTATCAATCTTAGCTTGCAAAGCCTTAACACTACCTTCTGCCATCTGCTTCAGGAGCAACGCGTTTTGAGCCTTCTGGTTGGCTAAATCTTGAGCCGCCTTAAACTCGGCATCTTCTTTAGTAGTGTCAACCTTTGGTTCTGGTGCTGGAGGAGTCTGAGGGTCAGTCTTATGTTCGTCTGGGTTGACTGGAATCTCTGGCTTAGTATCATTGCCGTTCGGGTCATGGTCCTCATCAAACATGTGAGGGTCGAACTTTGGCAATGGCTTATCATTACCATTATAATTCTTATGAGTATTATACATTTGGTCGTAATAATTCTCATACTCATTTTCAGTGTTCTGGAGCTGGTCCCATTCCGAACCAGAGCCATAAATATCATCTTCTGGCTTAACGGTTGGAGTAGTTACTGGGGCTGGCTTTGGAGGGTTGTTAGGAACTTCGTCAGGGTATCCAGCTGGGGTTGTTACAGGATTATTAGCTGGAACCTCGTCAGCAAAGGCGAAGCTACCGACGAATCCGCAAGATACCACGATTGATGCGGCAGCTATACCAGCAATCGCTTTCTTATTCAACATGATCTTCCTTTCTTCTTCCTTCTCACGTATAAGCGTGCGAAGAGAGCAATCGCAAGAATACAACTGAATATTCTCGAAATCTCATCCATAAAAACATGGACTATCAGCACTTAGAATACCCCCCCCCGTAGCCCTAAATCAATATTTTCACACAAAAACACGCGTCATTTTTTACACAAAATTTGCGCAAATCAGCCGAACGGCTACTAATAGCCGTTCGCTCCGACCTGCCTTTTCGCTTAGAGCGTAGCGCGAAAAGACAATTCGGAGCGCTACACCAATCCACACATATAAAGTGGTAATATTATGCAATTCAAATCTTTTCTAACGCTAAGCTGTTTAGGAGCAAACACATAACTCGTTCCAATTCTTTTTGAAAACTTCGCCTTAAATTTATCAAGAGAAACCGTTTTGAACACATTTCCAGATTTAACTTCAATCGCAGATATACGCATTTTGCCAGCAGAATCCAGAAAAGCTTTAGAAATCAAAAAATCTATTTCCATAGTATTTTCCGAATTTTCTTTATCTCTATTTGAATAGAAAAATAGGCGATGCCCAGATGCTATTAGCTGTTGAGCAACAACGTTTTCAACTAGCATTCCTTCATTAATTGAGATTTTTCCAAATAAAATTTCTTTATAAAGATCATTAGACGCAATACTACTATCTGAAAGTATCATAGAAGCCAACAACCCAGTATCAGCCATATAGCATTTTACTAACGCATCATCCGCATTAAGATTCAAGCCTACATTTGGATCTGTAGATTTGTAGCAATTATTTGTAATACTCGCATCCGAAAGCCAAAAAAACGCATCCTTATAATCGCGCATACGAGCATTCTTACCCAAAGACGTAATCCTATACCTTTTTTCATGCCTAGAAAGCTGTGCTGGTATTCCATCAAACACAGCCATAACTTTCATTTCATACCCTTTTGCAAACTTTGCAGCATCCTGCCTATAGAGTGAGAGAATACGACGCTTAACCCTATCTACTCGAGCAAAATCCCGCGAAGCAACATATTCATTTACAGACTGCGGCATGCCACCAACTAGCATATATTCTCTAAAAAGTCGCATCGCTTTTTTATGTAAAGCATCTGGCAAAGGATTTAACTCATCAAATGAACTCTTAATAACAGTCGATAGATTTTCTTCTCCACAAGCCCACAGAAATTCTTCAAAATCAAGAGGATACATGCGTTCTTCTTGTTCTTCAGACGGAATCACTATTGTTTCAACATTATGTTTAATCGAAAGTAACGAGCCAGTCTCTATATAGTCGTATCTACCATCTGCAACTAGTTGTTTTATAAATTCTCTAGCCTGTGGGAAAAATTGCACTTCATCAAAAACCATTACCGATTCGCGATTATAAAGTTTCACACCATACAGTGCAGATATGTACGTAAAGAAAGTGCTTAAGTCTGAACGATAATCTTCAAATAACCGAAGCGCATCTTTTGAAGCTTGCGAAAAATCAATAAGAATATAAGATTTGTACTCATTTCTTGCAAACTCTTCAACTATAGTGCTTTTCCCAACTCTTCGAGCACCCGTTACCAAAAGTGCTGTTGAACCGCGATCAGCATTCTTCCAATCGAGCATTTTTTGATAGAATTTTCGCCTTAACATATAACACCACTTTTAATACCACTTTTAATTAACACAAAACCGTTGAAAACACTATGTTTCATAGTATATATTTCACGAAAACCAATGTCAATATATGCTGATTTTTCACCAAATCAAGGGTAAAAATATGCCGATTTTTCACGAAAATCGATGTACTATTTCTCTAAATCTTCACGAAATCAAGGGTATCGCGCGATTTTACATTTAACGAAAACTAGCAAAAGCTGGAAGTCTACTTCTAAGTTAAACTATCAGGTAAGCTGCGCTAATGTCTTCGCTTGTGCTGAAAGCACACCGTGCTTTCAGCCTGAGCAAACTCAATTTTTTAGCACAGAATCCAAACTCTTCATTCCAGAATTATTCAAATTCTCAAGAGATAAAATCTGCGTTCGCGCCAAATTTCTAAGTTCCACCATACTTACCAGATTTGGAAACTATGCCAATAGCATTTGTTGATTCTACCCATCTTTTAGGAGATAAAGTAAAAGCATTAGAACCAGCCTCATTCTTAAAGGAGTCGAATTCGACCCCTTTAAAATTCGGGTTGTTAATACTCTCCCACAATCCCAAGAATTCAATAGTATTCTTCACTCTCAGCCAGTTTTTCACAACATCTTTAGGCTCTTCTTTGTTTTTATATCTCGCAATATCGGTTAAACTAACGTAATCATTCATAAAATCTTCCGTATAAACCTGAATTGTAAAGCCTTTTGCCTTAATAATATCTTTTTTAATATTTGACGCATTAGACATAATTTCCCCCTAATTTTTACGCAAATCTACGCAAATAGTTGCTTTATTTGATTTGTTTACTTTATTTCTATGCACTTAACACAAAACCCATGAATCACAAGCAAAATTACAGAATCAAGCACAAGTCACAAAACATCTAACAACTAGCAGAAAACTAGCATGCATCAGCGCATAAACATAATTCTATAAGATTTCACAGATAAGAATCAACAAACTCGGATTATGATACAAACACACTACAAGGTTGCATAGGTTACACCAAGTGAGGTAGAGATTCGAGATTTTTCGCAGCGGATGAAGCGAACCTCAGCATGAAATGGTGATTCGCTGAAGCAGCAAGAAAAATCGAGAATCTCGGTGATGAAAGATACGAAAAAGTTTTAGATATTCAGAAGGTTTGATGTATTTCTATACGAGCAATAAAAGAGGAGCATAGCGACGGGAGTTGCGAGGAGAGAAATACATCAAACCTCGCGCAATACCAAGTAAGTAGCGCGCAACACAAAATAGGAAATACGCTCGCACGCTCTAAGAGGAAAGGCAGGTCGTCGCGCAAAAAGCGGAAGCAACCGACGCGGAAATACCGCTCGCGCAGCCAAAGCACTCAGGCAGGTCTTCGCACAGCAAGAGAATCAAGGCGAGCGCGGAAAGACGGCCAATCCGTACGCATTGCCGTAAGCAGCTTTAGCTTCGGAACATCATCAATCGGCACCCACTTGATTTCCATACTCTCGTCGTCGTGCGCGCACGGATTCACACTATGCCCCAGCTTTTCAAACGCAAAAACTGTTGTATAACACCAATTCCCGTGATTTTCGCAATACGCACCAACAACATCAATGTCTTGAGACGTTATGTTCGCTTCTTCAAACGACTCGCGCAACGCGCCCTCAATCGCAGTTTCACCATCAGATATTGCGCCACCAGGAATCCCCCACGTTCCACCTTCCGCGCTCCAAAGCGCGCGATGTTGCATAACAACGTGAGTCACGCGCCCAGTGGTCTCATCTCGCCTAGCAAGCAACACGCCAGCCGCGCCATTGTGGCCCCAATGCTTGCGCCCACAATCGCACATAACCCATCCATCTCCTGGCTGATGCACGTTTTCTTTAGGCACTTCTTCGGAAGTTGGATCGTCTTTAATCGCCTCGCTTTCTAACTTGCGACTATTCCACAAATCTGGCCAAGCGTACCCAAAATCGCAAACCATCTGCCTTAGTAGCGGCAAGCTAATCCCAAGAACTCCATGCGGATCACCCTGAATTCCCTCAATAAATGCCCCGCCAAAGCCTTCTAGCGTAAAGGATCCTGCAACTTCCAATGGCTCGCCAGTTTCTACGTATGCGCGGATCTCCTCATCGCTCATATGCGCAAAAGTCACGCTTGCGCGGCTCACTTTGCACACTGTTTTGCCACTTTTCGTGTCGATTAAGCAATGGCCAGTAAACAATTCTCCAGTTTTTCCGCTCATTCGCTTAATCCGCTCAAATGCCACTTCAGGAGTATGCGGCTTGCCGTAGCATTCGCCGTCTAGCAAAAACATGGAGTCGCAGCCAACAATAAGCACACTATTGGAATCAGCAGAAGACTTGTTCACGTGCGCAAAATCGTGAATATCAAAAGTCTTAGTAGGAACTTTTACGCCCGAAAAATCGCGAGTCTGTGCAGTATCTACGTTATGCGTTACATGCGATTGCGAATCGTTTGCTAAGGAGTTACTACCAGTTTCAGAAGATTCAGATTCTGCAGACTCAACCTCAGCCTCCAGCGGATACCCCACAACCAAATCGCCACTAGCGCTCGCCGCTGCATTTGCAACAAGTTTCCACGACTCATACACCGCAAAAGCTTTTGCTTGCGCCAAAATCGAAACGCGCTCCTCGGCGCTCATCTGCTCCACGCTAACACCTTGCGCATTTGCAGCATTACGCAACGCCGCTGGCTCATCTACCTCGCTCACGTGAATCACAGGAATCACGCCTGCAGCAGTCAACACAGATCTACGCGCTGGCGATTGAGAAGCTAAAATCAACGAAACTGTCATACCTTACTCTTCCTTTTTACAACTTCACACAAATTATTCGCGAGTTATTGCAACGCCAATAGAATCAACATGCACGTGCAAAACTTTCCAATCGCAGCCGCTTAAAAGCGGTTCTGCAATTTTTTCTATTTTTTCTCTTATATTAGTAGCGTTATTTTCATCTACGGTTGCTGGCGACTTTTCCTCATAGAACACCGCCGCGCAAGATCCAGCTCCAGAAATAGCAGCTGCAAACCCCTTATCTCGCAAAGCTTTTACTAAATCCCAAGTTGGTTGCATAAGACTTGCTCGGTATGGCTGGTGAATAGCGTCTTGAGTAGCTGTAAAAAGCAAATCGTTTCTAGAAAGAGTGGATTTTACGCAAGAATCGCAAGAATCAGCAAACGCGCTAAAATCACCAAAATCACCAAACGCAATCGGCAATAAGCAAGCGCGCGAAACGTTAAATACGGCATCTACATATGGCACTGTTTCTGGAAGCGCTTGGCGAGCCATTTGCGTTGAAAGAGTAAAGTTTGGCACGAAAATCGTTGCACGAATTTGCTTAGAAACGCCGTATCGAACAGTGTGGAACTCATCGCCATTCTTCCAACTGGTTGTCAATCCGCCAAAAACCGCTGGAGCAACATTATCTGGGTGTCCTTCAATCGCAGCTGCAAGCTCAAAAATCGCCTGCTTATTAAGATTTCCATTATGCGCAAAAGCCCAAGCTGCAGCCACGCCCGAAACAATCGCACTGGCGGAAGATCCCATTCCTCGCGCTTGCGGAATGCGATTATGCGCTTCTAGAGTAAAGCGCAAATGCGGCAAGCCAAACGCTTCGCACGCTTTGCGAAATGCGCGAACAACAAGATGCGTCTCGTCTTTTGGCAACGTATCTTCGCCTTCGCCGTGAATAATCACGCGAACATCTTGCGAATCGTCAAGCGTATCATCAAGCGTAAAAACTAGCGAATCCGCATAATCAAGCGCAATTCCTGCAACGTCAAATCCCGACCCAAGATTTGCGCTGGTTGCTGGCACGCAAACTGACACACTGTTGCATACTGGTTTCATTTCGCACCTTTTCCGTTCGAGCAGCCTACTTAATTACTTAATTACTTAATTACTCAATAATTACTCAATTACGCGATTACTTAATTACTCAATTACTTAATAATTCGCAAAGCAAGCGGTTTTGCACACACAACATCCACTTTTTGCAAATCCGCAAGAATTGCGCTCAAATCCGCCTCTGTACAATCTTTTACAAGCACACGCAAATCGCCAGGACCGCCGATTCCGCAAGCTGGGCAATCGCCCTCGCCCTCATATTGAGTTTGGCAAAGCATAGGCAATCGTTCCGCGTTAACTCCATGCGCATCAAACACATCCATCACTTCGCTGCAAAGCGCAAGTGAAGTATCCTCCATGCTGCATCGCACAACAAAATCCGCACGAATCGAGCGCGTGGAAGCCAAAGATTTTGCGTTATACATTGGCACGCTGGCATCGCTGCAACCGCGCGCTATGTTTCTAGCAGCTCCAACAATATCTCCAACAACCGCGCTGGCTGTTGGCGCACCACCAGCGCCGCGGCCGTAGAACATAAGATCATCCGCCGCTTGCGCTTTAACAAAAACGGCGTTAAAGCTGCCATGAACGGAGGCCAGCGGATGCTCTTTGCTAACCAACGCTGGGTAAACGCTTACGCTCACCAATCCATTCGAATCGCAAGAAACCGCTGCAAGCAGCTTGATCACGCGATCTTCTGCACTTGCCGCAGCAATGTCTTCAGCCGTAATCGCGCTAATTCCTTCAACACTAACGTCATCAATGCTTATTGGCATTTGGAATGCAAGTGTTGCAAGAATAGCAGCCTTGTTTGCTGCATCAAATCCTTCAACGTCTCCTGTAGGATCCGCCTCCGCGTACCCCTTTTCTTGAGCCGCGCGTAAAGCCGAATCAAAATCAAGACCGCGAACCGTCATCTCGTCAAGAATATAGTTTGTAGTTCCGTTTACGATTCCAAAAATTTGCGTGATTTTGTCGCCTACAAGCGACTCTCTAAGCGGACGCAAAATTGGGATTGCACCTGCAACAGACGCCTCGAAACTTAAATCCACTCCGTTTTTTTGCGCGCAATCGTAGAGTTCTGGACCAAACTTTGCAAGCAATGCTTTGTTTGCTGTTACAACCGACTTTCCGCATTCTAGAGCGGTTTTTACAAATGTGTGCGCTGGTTCCAAACCGCCAATTAGCTCAACGATTATGTCTATATCTTCGCGTTCACATAATGCTAGAGCGTCTGCGCTTAGAAGATTTTTGGCAATCCATGGAGCGTCCACATCTTCTGGATGCAAGCATGCTACTCCTGCAAGTTCTAGCGGAGCGCCGATTCTCGCCGATAAGTCAGCGTTTTCTTCCACTATTAGACGCGCTGTTTGCGATCCTACTGTTCCGGCGCCTAAAAGACCCACGCGGATTGGCTCAGCAGAAAAGTCGCCAGCAACCGATCCATCACTATTTTCTGCATTTTCTGCATTTACCGTAACCATAAAATCGCCTCCAATACACTAATCAATCACAAATAATCCCGTAATCCGAAATCACACTAAACGCGTTCTCGCTCACACAAAAAGCATTATCATATTCATAAGCACTGAAACCACAAGGAAACCCATAATGCCGACTGTTCCGTAAAGCGCCTTTATTCCAGCACTTCCGCGAATTTCAAGCGGCGAATCGTAGAATTCGAGATATTTTTTACTCCTTGCTAACAGCACAATTCCAAACACAAACATAACAATCATGAACATCGCGTAAAGACCTATAAACATGAATCCAGGAGCCAAATCCGCGATTTCTTGCGTTGTAAGATTCTCAACTTTAATTAAGTTCCCGTTTGAATCCATCATATTGTCGGAAATCCACATCGCTATAACGCTTCCTTGGAAGTTCACAATCATGTGCAAAGCAACGCTGTATCTAAGCTGCGATGTGCGCGCATACATGTAGCCGAACACAAGTCCCAGCCCAAAAGCGTAGAAGAACTGGAACATGTTCATATGGAACAACGCAAACGCCAGAGCCGAGAACACAATCGCGCGCTTTTCGCCATACACTCGCAGCCTGTCTATAATCTGCTTTCTAAACAGCCATTCCTCCACAACTGGAGCAAGGAAAACAACGAAAATCATGGTTTCCCATACGTTTCCGCCTGCCACTATATCTGCAATCCTGTTTTCAGCTTTTCCGCCAGATATAAGCGCAGAAATCGCCAAACCTAGGTAGTTTCCTGCATACATTATCGGTACGCTCACTGCGAAAAATCCAGCAAACTGTCTGAATGTCATTGTGAATTTGCGTGTTTCTACCGCTGGCACTCGTCTTAAAACAAGCATCGCTATCGGCAACGCTATTAAGTATTGCGCAATGTCTGACGAAACGAAGGAGCTTAATGAAGGACTTAGAACACCTTTTGGAATGAACAAGCCTATAAGTTCACCTATTAAAATAGTTGCAAGAATCCAAACAAATAGGAATAAGCACAGCGATACACCAACATCTCCTTGACGTTTTCGCGCTAAATGGTACATGTCGTTATGCTGAGTTTTTCGCATTTTTACCTCTTCGTTTGTGTTTTAAGTTTTCTCTTAAACCTGATTTTATACAGACTTTAAGATTTGATATTTGCGCAAATTTGCACAAATTCTTCGGTTGCTGGCGACTAATCCTCAAAAACCATGATTTTTTGAAGATTGTATCAGTCTAAAATCACGCCTTCAATAAGTTTTGTGATTAAATCACTGTAGCTTATTCCTGTTGCTTCCCAAGCTTTTGGATACATGGAAATTGGCGTAAATCCAGGCATGGTGTTGATCTCGTTAATCATTACATGTCCTTCTGGAGTAACGAAAGAATCCACGCGACTAAGTCCTCGACCGTCCGCTGCTTTGAACGCTGCGAGCGCAGTATTGCGAACGCGCTGCAAAGTTTCTTCTGGCAGATTTGCTGGCACTTCCACGTGCGAAGCTGCGGAATCCATGTATTTGCTGTCAAAATCGTAGAACTGGTCTTCGCCAGCCTGACGCTTGTCCAGCACAACTTCTCCAGGCCAGCTCGCTTTAGGCTCTTCGCCGTCGCGAGCGGCAAGAACCGCGCACTCAATTTCTCGCGCGTCAATTCCTTGCTCTATCAATACTCGCCAATCGTGCTTTGAAGCCTCAAAAACGGCATCTGCTAAAGCTTTAGCATCGCGCGATTCAACTTTTGTAACTCCAAAACTAGATCCTGCTCGGCTTGGTTTTACAAAAAGTGGATACTCGAGTTTTGCTTCTTCAACTTGCTCAAGAATTTCGTTTGCGTACGCGTCAAAGTGATTTGCGCAATCATTAGCGAACTTTCGCACATCCAGCGCGATTCCTGGAGCAACATCAATTCCAGCCGCCTTAAAAAGTTGCTTAGCGTAATACTTATCCATGCATGCGGCGGATGCCAAAACTCCGCAACCAACGTATGGAACTTGCATCATTTCTAGCAAACCTTGCAAGGTTCCGTCTTCACCGTTTGGGCCGTGAAGAACCGGAAAAACAACGTCAATATGACCCAAACTTGTAAGCGTGCCATCTGCATCTCTCACCAAAAATCCGTCGGCACCTTTAGCTGGGTCTAGCACAACATCGCGCGTCTGCTCGGTTTTTGTGATTACTGGCAACTCGCCTTGCTCCATGCGGAAGTTTCGCGGATCTTCGCCGCCAACAATCCACTCGCCTTGCTTTGTTATTGCAATACGTACGATTTCAAATCGACTTTCGTCTACAGCACTGAGTACTCCAGCAGCCGATATGCAAGAAATCGAATGTTCGTCTGCTTTACCGCCATACAAGAACACTACACGCTTTTTAGTCATTTTTTTCCTTTGAAAATTATTTTAATTATCTTAATTATTTTAATTATTTTGAATTCTCTACGCGCACGGCTTATAAGGAATTTCACTACTCTTCGCAAACATCGTTATCGAAAAGCATTGCAAGCATCTCTTGGCACGATATTCCTTCTTCTAGCACACGAGCCATCGCACTTGCAAGCGGAGTAGCAACTCCCAAACGCTTACCCATTGAAACAACCGCGCTAGTAGTTGGAACGCCTTCAGCCACACCATTGCTTACGGCAGTTGCTTCTTCAACGCTCATGCCTTTCCCAAGATTTGATCCAAAAGTGTAGTTGCGGCTTAGCGGAGACCCGCAAGTTGCAACTAAATCACCAAAGCCTGCAAGTCCTGCGAATGTGCGCGAATCTGCGCCTTCTGCAACGCCCAATGCCGTCAACTCTGCAAGTCCACGCGTTTCAATCATAGCTGCTGTATTTTCTCCGTATCCTGCGCCTCGAGCCATGCCAACTGCGAGCGCAACCACGTTTTTAAGCGATCCGCACATCTCTACGCCGATTACGTCGGTTGATACAAACGCCTTAAAGTAGCTGTTTGAGCAAGCTTTTGCCACCACTTCGGCATTTGCGCGATTCTCGCACGCCACAACCGCTGCCGCATGCTGCCTTAATGCCACTTCTTTGCTTAAGTTTGGCCCCGATAATGCTGCAAAACGGTTGCGCGGTAAGCTTAAAGCTTCGCACACAACTTCGTCCATACGCTTGCCTGTTGTGCGCTCAATGCCCTTCATAAGCGAAACAACAATCGCATGTTGCGGAATTTTGCCAGCAAATTCTTCGAGTGCAACGCGCGCAAATTGTGCTGCAATCGCAACTACTACAATGTCTGCGTTTGCTACAGCTTCTTCGCGATCCCCAGTAGCAGTCATGTTTTCTGGCAAACGCTCTACGCTTGGCAGCCTCACTTCGTTGCGGTGATTATCTCGAATGCCTTCCACAATTTGCGGCTCTATTGCCCACATTGTCACTTGATTTCCCGCGTCTGCAAGCACTTGCCCAAACGCCGTACCCCAAGCTCCAGCACCCAACACCGTAACGTTCATGTTTACGCCTAGCCTTTCGGTTTTAATCTATATACTTTTGTGATTTAAGTATTTACGATTTTATGTTTGCATACTTTTAATCAAACTATTGCATAATTCTACACAGCCCGCTTTACGGATGATTCACAAAAGTTTTACGGCTTAGTGAACCGCAAATTTACAGTCACTATTCTTTGACTCTCTTCATAAGTCTATAGTCAAAGTATCCTTCTGGTGCTTTTTCTCCGCGGATCTCTTCCATAATTTCCGTCATGCGTACGCGTACGCGACGAGCCAATTCGGCAGCAGACTCCATAGGCGGCAAATCACCCCAATTTTCCATATCTTTTAGAAGATCCGAATAATCAAGACGCGCATCGTAGCACATTACAACGTTCTTCTTTGGCCACGGCCACCAATGATTGATGCTTGCAGCACCCCATGTAACAGCGCAAAATAGCGGAATTTGATGCCCCAGCCTACGCGATGCTTCGAGCGCAATAACTCCGATTCCTGGCTTCATGCTCATAGGCCATTTTTGAGGGTCGCGCGTAACTGTTCCTTCTGGCCATACGCTAAGCGGCCTACCGTTTGTTAGGATTTTAATCGATTCTTCTTCGATTTCACGTGCTTTTCCGCTTCTGCGTGGAACTGGTTGCATGCCAACAAGCTGGAACCATTTTCCTAAGATTGGCCAATGCGCAAGCTCTGCTTTTGCCATGTATCGCGGACGTCGGCCTTGGTGGAATAGAGACGTCATTGGCACGAAAACGTCGAACATTGTAACGTGCGTGCAAGCGGTTATAAACACGTCTTCTTCTGGCACATTCTCTAATCCCCATGCGCGCACTTTGCAACGAGATCTAAGCACGCGAGACGTTCCTTCAAGGAGACGCTCAGTTGCTTTTGGATTTTGCGCGTTGATTTCTGCCGTATTTGGCGTCCGCGCGCCAGTTGGGTAGTAATAAGTAGGATCAACTAACTTGTGTGCTCGCGCTAAGCGTTCTACTTGCTCATCACTGAGCGGCTTAACTGCGCTTCTAGGCGAAGGCTTTCCTTTAGATACCATACGTCTATTGTGCCGCAAACTATAAACCGCAATTTTACGAAACGACTGATCGCAGTTTCGGCACAATCCTCGCCACCAACCCATGTTTAGGCGAGCACACCCACGCTAGAACAAACATAAAAGTCGCAACCAAAACGATTGTGCCGCCAGTAGCAGTGTCTAAACTCCAAGACAAGTACATTCCAAGAATCGAAGAAGCGCACCCAATAGCAGGCGCCAAAATCATCATTTTCCCAAGTCTGTCGGTAAGCAATCGCGCAGTCGCCGCAGGCGTAATCAAAAGCGCTAAAACAAGCACGTTTCCAATTATTTGCACAGATACTACTACAGCAATCGCAACTAAAACGTATAGCATTCCATCCAACCACGCTACTGGCAACCCCATTGCGCGGCTTGTTTCTCGATCCATTGAAACGCATACTAGCTCTTTGTGGAACATCATTAGAAGCGTTACGATTATTAGCCCTGTTATTGCCACTACAGCAATGTCGGAGTCTGGTATTCCTGTAATGGAGCCGAATAGGAACGATTCCAAGGATCCTGCATAGCCCGAAGCCTTTGAGATTACTACGATTCCCAGCGCAAAGGCAGACACAAAAAATACGCCTATAAACGAGTCTTCGCGAAGTCTACGATTTTGGCTAAAGATTGATACGATTAGCGCGGTTGCAACTCCTGCGAGCGCGCCGCCAAACAGCAAGTTTCCTTGCAACACAAATGCGATTGCGAGTCCTGGAAAAACGGAGTGCGCTACTGCGTCTCCAATAAACGCCATTCCGCGTAGCACTACGTAGCATCCTACAACTCCGCATATTACGCTAGAAAGGCACGCTACTATAAGCGCTTTGAGTAAGAACCAAAGGTCTGGGTTTGTAAGGTCTTGTATAAAGTCGATTGGAGATAGCATTACTTTTCTGCCCCACTTTCATGCGCCATAACGCGCTCTACAGCTTTGATTAGTGGATTTTGCGCATCCACATGGAATGTTTGCACCCATTGATTTGCGTTTAACGATTCTGGAGCGCCGTCGCCCACTATGCTTCCGTCGAAAAGCATGATTCTAGAACACGAGTTTATAGATCCGATTATGTCGTGCGAGCTCATCAAAATAGCTTCTCCCGACTTTGCTAAATCCAAAAAAAGACTCGTGAGCAGCTCTTGAGTAGGCATGTCTAAGCCTGTAAATGGCTCATCTAAAAGAAGCAAACGCGGCTGCCCTGCAAGAGCGCGCGCAACGAGTACGCGCTGCCTTTGCCCGCCCGAAAGCTCGCCGATTGTGCGATCCCTAAAATCCGCCATTCCTGTGCGCTCAAGAGAAGCGAGCGCTATCTCGTAGTCCTCTTTTTTTGCGCGACGAACGTAGCCAATGTGACGAATGCGGCCCATCATTACCACGTCTAGTACAGAAAGTGGGAAATCCCACGCAATATCGTGGCGTTGTGGCACGTATCCAACGTTGTTTACTCGCGAATTAATCAAAGATTCACCGCTTTTATTAGCGTGCACTTCGAGTTTTCCAGTATGCGGAATCAAACCCATAATCGCGCGGAAAAGCGTTGTTTTTCCAGCTCCATTTGCACCAAGAAGTCCCACAAATTCGCCGCTTTTAATCGTAAACGAAACGTCTTTTACAATCGTGCGACTGCCGTAACTTACGATTAAGTTTTGCGCGCTTATAACAGTATTTTCGTCCATATTCGCGTCCATATTTCCCTTATTAATCTTCATAAATTCAACTTCAATCTCACTTCAAGCACTTCGCTAAAGAATCCGCGTTCGCTCGCATCATATCCGCGTAAGTTCGCACTTTAGAATCGAAAGCATCTCCATAAATCGGGCACACTTTTACGTGCGCTTGCGCTGCCAACTCCTTCAGCACAGACGAACGCGATATTAAATTTGGCTCCAAAAACACAGCTGGAATCTCTAAATCGCGCAAAATCTGCTGCAATCTACGCCTATCTTGCACGCTCGGCTCGCTCGAAGGATTAATCGTTACAAATCCTGCAATATTCACGCCGTAAGTTTTACCTAAGTACGCAAAAGCGTCGTGCGTTGTAACTAAATTGCGCTTCTCTTTTGGTATTGACGCCACTTTTTTGCGCATATACGCATCTACGTCTAACAACTTGTTAATGTATCGATCCGCATTTTCGCGATATTTACGAGCATTTTTAGGGTCCACTTCGCAAAGGCAATCTGCGATTGTGCGCACGTATGCTATGCCATTTTTTACGGATTGCCACAAATGCGGGTCAATGTCTCCGTGAACGTGCTTTCCTAAAACTGCTTGCGGCAGCTGATAAATCTTCTGCCTTGCAGCTCCCAAAAACCTGTATCCTTGTTCTGCCGGAATTTCTTTCAAAGCGTTAGTTGGAACTTCTACAACCACATCGCGAGGCTTGTAATACACGCGTTTTGGTGTAGTGGAGCGCTTTTCTTGCAAAGTATCTACGCGGTACACAAATCCGCGTTTTGCCAAGTCGTAAGCTAAATCTGCATGACCCTTGTTCAGCACTACGCTAGCTCCACGTTTTTTGGCTATTTTTTGCGCGTTTACGCCTACAGCAAATCGCATTTTGGTGTTTCCAAGGCTAGACACTACCTCGTTTTGTGCGTTTAGCATGTCGGCGTGCAAGTCAAGTGTGTATTCGCCTGGCTTGCTAAATGCCCAGCTTAAATGCGTGTGTGCGTCTGCCGGCAAGTCTACGTGGTCGTTTGCGCTTATTCCGTTTGTGCTGTTAAAGTATGTTTCTACGCTTCCAAAAGTGCCAGTCAAGTATGCAAATAGCGCGCCTGGTCCGCTTACTTTTGTAGCTGTTAAGCGTATTCTGTCGGACCTTTTCATGTTGTATGCGTTCGGCTTTATTACAGTTGCGCGACCTTCTTTTGTTGCAGTTGAAGGCGCATTTGATTGCAAAGATTGACCTGACTTTTCTAGTTGGCTGGCTTGTTTTGAATTTGTTTTTGTTTTATTGAGATTGTTTAGAGAAGCTAACTCACCAGCCGCCGCCGAAGGCGATTCTTCCGCACGCTTTTGCGGATTTGCATTTGCACTGCCTTGCACGCTATGCGCTTCCTCGCTCGGTTGCGCAGCCATGCGTTCTGTAGCAAGACCTAGCCAAATCGTGTCTAAAGACACGTCTTCTACCATCGGAATAATATCTGCAGCGTGCTTAACACTTTCTTCCGCAAGTTGCACATTTGGCACACCTTTTCGCAAATTAGCGTCCAAAGCTGTAATTACGCCGTGCTCCTCAAGCATCATGTAGTTACTAAAAGCAACATCCGCGTACACAACGTCTCTAATTGAGCGCAAACGCGGCTCGTACGAATGCGGATCCGCGTTGTCTGGCACAATCGCACTCACATTTGCTGCGTCTCCTGCAACATTCGCAACCATATCTCGCAAAACGCCCGTTGTTGTTACAACGTTAATTTTCCCAGATTTTGCGTTATTCTCGCTATTTGCACGAAGCGCGTTGTTAGGCGCACCGCACGCGCCCAGCGGCAGCGCGGTTAAAACTGCTAGAGCAGCAGAAACCGCGCGCTTCACACTTTTTTTACCTAGTAAATCAACGATTTTCATTAATTTTACCAATGTTTTCTACGCTTTATTTCAAATTCATAAGTGCTCTAAATAAGCCTCCTGCAGGTATTAATCCGCGTTTGCGTAGAACGAACAATCCAGCTGCGCAAGTTCCAGAAATTGCTGTAATACCAAGACTTAAAGCCGTGTATGCAACTACTGGCTTGCGTTTGAACAATCCTACTATTCCTCTAGGCTCTTCGCTTTTAACGCCGCTTTGCAAACTTTTTCTTAGACCTTTAACTCGTTTGGAATTGTATTTTGATTGGATGCCTTTGTTTGCATGATTTCCAATTCCGCCAGAAAGACTTACAGACCTGCCAGTTTTGCCTCGATTAGCGCTTTTCGATGCTCCAATTCCACCACCAAAGAATGATCCTCCCGAACCGGAGTTTCCTCTAGCTGCAGCTGCTAATGGCGTCGTGCCACTATTATTGCCAGAATTTCCATTATTTCCAGAATTGTTGTTGTTATTGTCGTTGTTATTATTGTTGTTTTGTTTGTCTTCGTCGTCGGAGTTATTCTCAGAGTCATCACCATTTTCATCAGTTTCATTTGATTTATCGTCTGAATCTCCGTCTTCATCATCAACCTTTGTCATAGAGCAGCTCATTGGCTTTTCCATTGGGTCTACACCAATTGCAAAGTGGAAGTCTTTTGTAACTGTTTTTCCGTTTGCGCTTACAGCAAAAGTAATCGTATAATATCCAGACTTTGAGAAGTCCCAGTTTAAATGCATATGCGTGTTTGCTGGGATTGTATACGTACTGTTTCCACTGCTAGACATGAGTGTTTTAGCTTTTACACCAAGTCCGCCTTGCAACCAAATTCGCACGCTACCTGGCCCTTTTACAGATTTAAGGCTGATCTTGCTTGGCTTGTGTGGGCTTAAATTCTGGTTACTCCAGCCAACCCACGGTACGCTATTTTTTTGCGTTTGTGGAAGTCGCCACACACCTTTATCTTTAGCTAATTTTCCAGCATAAAACACAACTTTGCTCGGGTCGCGTTTCACGTGGCTTCCAGTCACGTCTTCTTGTACTGCAAATCCTATTCCGTTACCAGTTGAATAGGTTGCTAAATCAACGTGACCATGCTTTATTACTAGCTTATCGCCTTGTAAATCCTTAAATTTTGAGCATTTTTTGACGGTTTTTTGCTTTTTGTCTTTGCCTTTAGATTCGGTTTCAGATCCGTTACCGCCTTCAGATCCGTTACCGCCTTCACTTTTCCCATTGCCATCTTCCTCGTCGGAACTTTGGTTAGCTAGTCCGCCATTTGGCTTGGCACCAGGCCATGGGGTTACGTAAACTCTGTTGTTGTTTCCGTTTATGACAATCGAAGTGGAAGAATCTTCACCATCTTCATCTTCGTTGTCTTCAGATTCTTCATCTTCATTATCACTATCGTTACCGTCTTCGTCACTTTCGTTTGTATTCTGATTTTCGTGTTTATTTAATTCGCTATCGTTATCAGGATCTTTATCTTCTATACGAAAATATTCACCAGTAGCATCACCTTGCATATCCACATTAAACGTGTATCCTTGCGAATCTTTAAGGATTTTCCCGTCTTTTGTTTTAACTGTTACTTCTATGCACAGACCATATTCACCTGGTTTGGTAAACACCCAATTAACATGCAAATGCGTATTGTCGTTTCTATAAAACTTATGAGGAAAATCAGTATTAGGCGATCCTAAAACAGGTATTACCTTACCGTGAGAATCATTCTCATAAACATACACTGCTCCGCCTTCTGGAATAGTCGCAGACTTTAAGTGAAACTTTACAGCGGAAACAGTTTTACGAGGCAATGTTTGTGTTGTAAAACCCAACCACAACTTGTTATCTTCCTGTCCTTGAGGCAAAGCCCAAACATACTCGCTACTATTATCTTTAGAAAGAAAACTTAATTCTTTAGCAAAATCAGATTTTCTTAATTTTGTGTTGCTTCCAAGCATAAATTCTATGCGATCAGAATTGTACCTAACACCGTTTTGGGGTACGCCTGGGAAATAATCTCCTTGCGTTCCCAACACAAGATGCCTGCTTTTATCCATATACACAGCAATGCCATCAGTATGACCCTTGTACACCTTACACTTTTCGTATCGTGTGTCTGAATCCTTTGGCTTACTGGAATCTTTAGCTACAACAGCGGCCTTGCAAGCTTCTTCATTACTGGTTTTATTAGGATTATCGCTCTTTTTTGGATCTTTTGCAGGATTCTGATCAGTTTTAGGCATATTGGAAGAATCATAACTACTTGAATCATCCGAATATACATTCTCGTCAGGATCTTTATCCTCGTCGCTACTATTATCACTTTCTGTAGCAGAAAGCCCATTTTTTTGCGCTTCACTCGCATACGCACTGCCGCAATTGCAGCAGCACATCGATGCCAAGAATCCAAAAGATATTATTGCGCTTAAAATCGCGCTTAGTAGTCTAAAGCAGATTAAGGTTGATTTATTACGCATTGTTTTGTCCTAAATTATTAAAATCTGTGTTCGGTAAGATCGTTGTTTCTTCTGTAGGATTCACTAAGTCACTTAGTGAACTTTGATTTTCAACATACTGAGGATTTGGATTCGCATAAGTCTGATTCGCTTGAGGCTGAACGTACTGCTGCGAATATGGCTGAGCATAAGTCTGTGCTGGAGCAACTGGCTGCACTGGCACATTAGACTGAGCATACACTGGTTGCTGCGGAACTCCATACTGCTGTTGTTGTACAGGCTGTTGTACGTACTGCGGTTGCATTTGCTGCACTGGAGCCACCATTTGCGGTTGCGTTGGTTGCTGCATAGGAGCCATTGGCGAAACTTGCTGATTCGCGCCATGTTGGCTAATCGCCTGCTGCTTTGCCTTCTTGCTTTTAATTACAGCAAATACAATAAACGCAATAATTACGATTGTTAGAATTACAAATACAATCATCACAATTTGCGCTATCGCTACTGTATCGTCAGCGCTACTAGCTTTCTTATGCTTTCTGGCGGAAGCATTGCTCGATTCGCTTCCTTCCGCATTCTCATCATTGTTGTCTGCGTCAGACTCTTCGTTATTTTCTCCGTCGTTTCCTTCGTTTGCATTCGATGAGCCAGACTGAGAGTGCGCGCCTGAAGATGCTGCTCCTGCTGCTCCAGATAACGCAGCTTGTGGATCTGTTTTTTCTCCCACTGCAAAATTAAGCACACGAGTGTCACTTACAGCGCGACCATTCTTTAGTTTTCCAGAAAAAGTGAGCTTTACATGGTAAATTCCAGGCTTCGAGAATACCCAATTTACGTGAGTGTGCGCGTTCGCTTCAATCCAACTGTTTTGTGGATATCCTTTAGTACTATCCCATAATTGCTGTGGAGCATTATTGCCATTTTCAAGGTAAACGTGCAGTTTTCCAGGTCCGCTAACGCCATCAAGCGAAAGGTTTGCTCCGCGATCTAGCTCGTTAAGCACTCCACCTTCCTGCGTGTTCCATCCGAGCCATACCACATTAGAGTTTTGTGTTTGTGGAATCACATAAAGCTTTGTTCCTGGTTTTTCGCCGATAAAGTTGTACGTTGCATCGTTTGGCATAGGAACTATTGAGCTGTTGCCAAGTTTGAATACTACGTTTTCTGGGTCTCTCCATACTGGTTCGTCGCCAGTATCATCGCGAATTTGTATTTTCCAATTTCCGCCAGAAAGTGTTGGTCCAAAATCTGCGTGACCTGCCTGAATCATAACTGGCTGGTTGCTTGTTGCAGCTTTGGCGGACCCCATAAATGGAGATGGAAGTAGAGCCGTAGCTAGTAGCATAATTGCTGTGCATATTGATGCTATTATTGCCGTTGCTATATAGTGCTTGTTTTTAGTCATTTTTCTTCTCCTTCTACAACAACTTCATACGTGGTCTCATCAAGAAAGCCCCAGCTCCTGTTACAGCACACAAGCTCACGCTTGCAGTTCCTACAGCAGCAGCTACCCATTTTGTTTTGTGACTTTTTGCTTCTTGTTCTTCTTCTGAATCTTCTAGTACTTCTGAATCCTCAATGTTTTCATCATCAGAATTGTATGAAGCAGCTTTAGTCTTATTTGACTTTTTGCCTTTTTTACTAAGCAGTTTCACTTTTTTCATCTTCTTAGAATGTTTTGAAGAAGAAATACCATTTGACAATCCGCCTAATCCTTTAGAAGAAGATTTTGTGAAGCTTCCACTAGCATTTGTAAATACATTATTAGTATTAGCTCTTGCAACTAACGGAGTGGTTGCGGATTGCTTAAAACTGTTATTGTCAGAGTCTGACGATTCGGAAGAGCTATGCGAATTGGAAGACTCAGACGAATTGGAATCATCTTCGTTTTCATCTGACTTATTCTTATTCTTCTTTTTATCTTTATCCTTATCGTTTTTCTTTTTGTTCTTTTTAGAATCTTTATTATCTGACTCTGATTCCTTGTTGTTATTCTTTTCCTTTGATACACCTGTGTTATTGGATTCTTCGTTCTGATTGCCGTCTTCTATCTCATTCTGACTATCAGATTCATCGTTCCCATTAGACTTATGGTTCTTATTCTTTTTACGATTCTTCTTATTCTTCTTATTCTTCTTATTCTTTGTTTTATTGTTGTTTTTATTCTTGTTGTTCTTCTTATTCTTAGAATCTTTTGAGTTTTCAGGTTGCGCATGATCTTTTTTGTCTAAATTCTTTATATTGACATTCCAATCGCAAAAATCATCGAAACCTGCGTTCCTATATAACGTTCCGTCGTCTAGCACAAGATAAGCGCGAACGACAGCATCCTGCATGCTTTCATCAATTGTTAATTCGCATGTGCTTCCATCGGCAGAACCTTCAATATTTTTAAACTCTTTTTCGCCATCTTTTTTAATCATCCACTTGTATTTTTTTACTATGGATGTCGCTGGCTCTTCTGGATCAGACGCTTCACCTTTTACAGTAGGAACTCGTGGGGAGAACAGTTTAGCTTTTAGATGAACTTTTTCTCCTAAATTGACTTTGGACTTTCCGTATGCTTGTACTACTGGGCGTCCGTCAGCGCCATGATCTTCTACGACTATTGTTCCGAAAGCTCTATCTCTATCGAAAGCTCCGATTCCTTCACCTGTTAGAATCACGCGAACTTTCATTCCGTTCATCGCAGGTTCGGCTGGCAGCTTTAGCCTTTCACCTAAGAAGCATGATGCAAACGTGTTTTCTTGTTCGTCAGCCCTGTTTATACACCATTCGTATGATGGTTTTTTTATTGTTCCGTTTTCAATATCTTTTTTGAATCCTTCACGATACGTGTAAAGATTCAATCCACCGCCTGGCTCATAGGAATGATAATGTGGGTGGCTACCTGTATTGCGAATCCCTAGTATGCACAGATTGCCATCAGCACAGTCAGAGTTTTCAGAAGGATTATCGTCTTTAGTGTTTGCATCCAAAACTGGAATTTCCGCTTTTCCGCGTTCTTTAACAACAGACTCAGATGACACGGTATGATTATGGCTTGCTTCAACAATAAAAGTATATTTGGCAGTATTAGTGGTTTTAGTTTCTTTCGTCGTCTTATTTTTAATAACAGCGTACGCTTCTAATGTATAAGTTCCAGGCTGAGTGAATACCCAGTTTGTATGTTGATGTGTAACTTGAGATTGATGAATCACTCCTGGAAGCTCGAATCGGCTGCCTTCCTCTTTTTCATCATCTTTATCTTGATATTCAAATGATTTTGCTATGGATTCTTTATCCTTATTTTTTGCAGACTGCCATATTAATACTTTTGCACCTTTAGGAGCTGTTACTTTTTGTATAACAATATCTGCTGATGCGCCATCTGGATTTTCCGATCCAACTGCTTTAGAAGTAATGGAAGTATCCCACCCTGGGAATAGCTCTTTATCTTGTTTATTACCAGATTCGTCTAAAAGCCAATAACCTTGTGAAGCATCGAATGGTAACTTGTTTTTGTAATTATCAAAATCTTGCGTACTGTATGATGATTGACCAACCTTCATTGTTACATTTTCAGGCTTGTATAGCATAGAGTTGGCTTCAAAACCCATTATGAGCTTGCCATTATGCATAAATGGATAGAAGATGTCCATATGACCGTTTGCCAGCACATCTTTTGCACTTGCATCATACTTATAGATAGTTTGTTCTTCATCCGCATACGCAGGATTTGCAGCACTGAACCCCGATACCAGCACCGCAAACGCAAGCACCACAACGCCACACATTGCAAACGCGCGTTTTACCATATTCTTAATGACCTGAGTCATAATTACTATTTCGCTCTCTACACTTCATCTTCTCTATTTCGCAATGTGTACTCTTCTTTTACACATAACTACTCGAAGACATCTTTACAACGTCTATCAATAATAATAATGATTCTCATTAATAGTCAAGTCGACACTCCGATTAAACAAAAACGCTGGCAGCTCAAAGCAACCAGCGTCGATTATTTAATAATTGATTATTTAATAATTATTTATATTTTTAGCTAAAGATCTTAGCCTTCTACAATATCTGCATTAAGACAAGTCTTAAAGTGGCGCAAAGCCCACTCGTGACCTTGAGGATCAAAGCTTGCGACTGCATCTTTGTGAACCACAATCTTGAATCCAAGATTATACGCATCGACAGCCGTGTGAAGCACGCAAATATCTGTGCAAACGCCTACCAAATGCAGCTCCTCAATATGACGTTCGCGAAGCTTAATCAGCAAATCAGTGCCATTGAACGACGAGTAGCGCGTCTTATGAATGTAATAAACGTTGCTTTTATCTTTATTTGCCTCATAAAAATTACCAAGCATGCCATACAGTTTCTGACCGTGTGTTCCAGCAATATTGTGAGGTGGGAAAAGCTTAGTTTCAGGATGATACGGATCGTTTAGATGATGCGTATCGATTGCAAAAACAACGAATTCTCCAGCGTCTAGAAATTCTTGCGATATCTCTGTAATTCGCTTCTCGAGCTTTTGTGCAGGCTCTCCTACTGTAAGCGAGCCATCACTTGCCACGAAATCATTCGTATAATCAATGTTAATAAGAGCCTTTTTCATACATACTTCCGTCTAATTGTGTTAAAGCTACACTTACACACTACTCTTTACGCTAACAAGATTCTTTACACTAACATGTTTCAGCGCAAGTGAGGTAGAGATTCGAGATTTTTCGCAGCGAAAGAGGCGAGCCTCAGCGCCGAAGGTGGTGACTCGCCGAGAGAGCAAGAAAAATCGAGAATCTCAGCGATGAAAACCACGCAAAAGTTCTAGATATTCAGAAGGTTTGATGTATTTCTATACGAGCAATAAAAGAGGAGCGTAGCGACGGGACTTGCGAGGAGAGAAATACATCAAACCTCGCGCAACAATAAGTAAGGAAATATCGTTCGCGCTACGTTCTAAGCGAAAAGGTAGGTCGTAGCGCACGGCTACTAATAGCCGTGAGGAATAGCGTGAATCTCGCGCGCGAACGATAACCTAAGCTTAAATAATAAAAAAGCGGGGAACAATCAAGTTCCCCGCTTATCAAAGAATAATGCGGCAGCGTGCTAGTCTCCCACACCCTATCGAGTGCAGTACCCTCACCGTGTCAGGCCTTAGCTTCCGGGTTCGGAATGGGACCGGGCGTCTCACCTGAGCCATGACCACCGCAAAACTAGATTATACACTCGCTTTAAACGAGCGGCAAATTGGCGGTTTGGGAACCGGACATGAACGCGAGCAACAGAAAAACAATCATCAAAATCAACAACTTAACCATAAAATGACCGTCTAACACTCCTCAAAGTTAAGAGAATTAAACGATAAGCAATACAAGTAGTATCACAATCGCCCATTAGTACTGGTCAGCTCCACCCCTTACAGGGCTTCCACATCCAGCCTATCAACCACGTGTTCTACATGGGGGCTCACACACAAAGTGCAAGGAATGCTAATCTTGGAGCAGGCTTCCCGCTTAGATGCTTTCAGCGGTTATCCCTTCCAAACGTAGCTAACCGGCAGCGCCACTGGCGTGACGACCGGCATACCAGAGGTTCGTCCACCCAGGTCCTCTCGTACTATGGGCAGGTCTCCTCAACATTCCAACGAGCGCAGAGGATAGAGACCAAACTGTCTCACGACGTTCTGAACCCAGCTCGCGTGCCGCTTTAATCGGCGAACAGCCGAACCCTTGGGACCTGCTCCAGCCCCAGGATGCGACGAGCCGACATCGAGGTGCCAAACCATCCCGTCGATATGGACTCTTGGGAATGATCAGCCTGTTATCCCCGGGGTACCTTTTATCCGTTGAGCGATGCCACGTCCGTACGCCGGCACCGGATCACTATCTCCGACTTTCGTCCCTGCTCGACCCGTCAGTCTCACAGTCAAGCCCGCTTGTGCGATTACACTCAACACCCGATTGCCAACCGGGCTGAGCGGACCATTGAGCGCCTCCGTTACTCTTTAGGAGGCAACCGCCCCAGTTAAACTACCCGCCAGGCACTGTCCCTAACACGGATAACGTGTCGAGGTTAGACGCCAGATATGGAAAGAGCGGTATTTCACTGATCGACTCCACGCAAGCTAGCGCCCACGCTTCACAGCCTCCCGCCTATGCTACACGATCCACACCTAACGACAATACCAAGGTATAGTAAAGGTCCCGGGGTCTTTTCGTCCTTCTGCGCTTAACGAGCATCTTTACTCGTACTGCAATTTCGCCGGGCTCCTGGCCGAGACAGTGGGGAAGTCGTTACGCCATTCGTGCAGGTCGGAACTTACCCGACAAGGAATTTCGCTACCTTAGGATGGTTATAGTTACCACCGCCGTTTACCGGGGCTTAAATTCACCGCTTCACCGAAGCTAACGGATCCTCTTAACCTTCCGGCACCGGGCAGGCGTCAGAGCGTATACAGCGGCTTACGCCTTCGCACGCTCCTGTGTTTTTGGTAAACAGTCGCTACCCCCTAGCTTGTGCCACCCCCAACAGCTCAACAATGTGAAACCATATCACCATCAGGGGTCTCCCTTATGCCGAAGGCACGGGAGTAATTTGCCGAGTTCCTTGGCCAGGATTCGCCCGATCGCTTTGGTATACTCTACCAGACCACCAGTGTCGGTTTAGGGTACGAGCGGAATCACACCTCACGTTGAAGCTTTTCTCGGCAAGCAGGATCACCGGAATCAGCCTTACAGCCTACCCATCACGCCTCAGCTTAACATCCCCCGGATTTACCTAGAGGACAGCCCACACGCTTAGCCACGGAAAACCACCTCCGCAGCCGGCTACCTACCCGCGTCACTCCCACGCTAACCTACTACCGATACAGTCCCAACACTAAACCAGAAGAAAACCCCGAAAGATAATCAACCAGAATAACGAAGGTTAGTACTCTCAGATTCAGTTCGAACGGTGTAACACCGGTACGGGAATATCAACCCGTTCATCCATTCGACTACGCCTGTCGGCCTCGCCTTAGGACTCGACTCACCCGGGGACGACGAACGTGGCCCCGGAACCCTTAGTCATTCAGCGGACAGGATTCACACCTGTCTCTCGCTACTCATGTCTGCATTCTCACTCCCGTATAGTCCACGACAAGTTCACACTGCCGCTTCACCCCATACAGGACGCTCTCCTACCCCACATGAACTAAATCATGCAGTCGCGTCTTCGGTGGCGTGCTTAAGCCCCGCTACATTGTCGGCGCGGAACCACTAGACCAGTGAGCTGTTACGCACTCTTTCAAGGATGGCTGCTTCTGAGCCAACCTCCTGGCTGTCTATGCGACTCCACATCCTTTCCCACTTAGCACGCGCTTCGGGACCTTAGACGACGATCAGGGCTGTTTCCCTTTTGACGACGGAGCTTATCCCCCGCCGACTCACTGCCATGATAAACCTAACAGGTATTCGGAGTTTGGCTGCTATTAGTACCCGGTATGGGCCCGCAAGCATCCAGTAGCTCTACCCCCTGCAAGCAATAACATGACGCTGCACCTAAATGCATTTCGGAGAGAACCAGCTATCACGGAATTTGATTGGCCTTTCACCCCTAACCCCAAGTCATCCCCCCAGTTTTCAACCTAGGTGGGTTCGGTCCTCCACACGGTCTTACCCGCGCTTCAACCTGCTCAGGGCTAGATCATCCCGCTTCGGGTCCAGGACATGCGACTAAAACGCCTTTTAAAACTCGCTTTCGCTACGGCTCCCCCACCCGGGTTAGCCTCGCCACATACCACTGACTCGCAGACTCATTTTTCGATAGGCACGCCGTCACCCCACAAAGAAGGCTCCGACGGATTGTAAGCGCACGGTTTCAGGAACTATTTCACTCCCCTCCCGGGGTGCTTTTCACCTTTCCCTCACGGTACTAGTACACTATCGGTCAGACAGGAATACTTAGGCTTACCCAACGGTCTGGGCAGATTCACGCGGGATTCCACGAGGCCCGCGCTACTTGGGAATAAACATAAAAAGACATCGCGCAACCTGCTACGGGGCCATCACCCTCTACGGCTGGGAATTCAATCCCATTCACATAACACGACATTTTATCACTCTTCTCAACCCCGTCAGAGGCTGAACAGTCAATCCCACGACCCCGAATACGCAACACCTGACGGTTATCACACGTACTCGGTTTAGCCTGATCCGCTTTCGCTCGCCACTACTCACGGAGTATCCTTTCCTGCAGGTACTGAGATGTTTCACTTCCCTGCGTACCCCCCACAAAAACTGTGGTGACCACCCATAACAGTGGCCGGGTCTCCCCATTCGGAAATCCTCGGATCAAAGCCCACTCGGCAGCTCCCCGAGGCATATCGCAGCCCGTCACGTCCTTCATCGGTCCTGTCTACCAAGGCATCCACCATACGCCCTTACCAGTGATACACCAGTAAAAAGCCTATCGCTTAACTCTCTAGACAATAAATCATCACACTAAACGATCACAAAACGATCAAGCGACTCCACCAAAATGGAGCCGGTTGAAATTGATAAAAGTAAAAACAAGCAAAACCAAAAATAGTCTCACTATTCTTACTCGCGTCCACTATCCAGTTCTCAAACCACCAAACACCAAGAACACAAGCCAAAAACCAAAAAGCCTCAACCTGTAATCCAAGGGCCAGGACCGCAACCCCAAAAAAAGGGGGGTGGCAATCCGGGAACCCAAAAGCATGCCCAACAAACTCATCTAAAAACATTAACTATTGTTTTCCACACCAGTAACCACACTCAACCGAGCGTGCACAAAAACTCCGTAGAAAGGAGGTGATCCAGCCGCACCTTCCGGTACGGCTACCTTGTTACGACTTAGTCCCAATCACGAGCCTCACCTTAGACGGCTCCATCCCAAAAGGGTTAGGCCACCGGCTTCGGGTGCTGCCCACTTTCATGACTTGACGGGCGGTGTGTACAAGGCCCGGGAACGCATTCACCGCGACGTTGCTGATTCGCGATTACTAGCGACTCCGCCTTCACGTAGTCGAGTTGCAGACTACGATCCGAACTGAGACCAGTTTTAAGGGATTAGCACCATGTCACCATGAAGCAACCCGTTGTACTGGCCATTGTAGCATGCGTGAAGCCCTGGACGTAAGGGGCATGATGATCTGACGTCATCCCCACCTTCCTCCGAGTTAACCCCGGCGGTCCCCCGTGAGTTCCCGGCATAACCCGCTGGCAACACAGGGCGAGGGTTGCGCTCGTTGCGGGACTTAACCCAACATCTCACGACACGAGCTGACGACGACCATGCACCACCTGTGAACCTGCCCCGAAAGGAAACCACATCTCTGCAGTCGTCAGGCACATGTCAAGCCCAGGTAAGGTTCTTCGCGTTGCATCGAATTAATCCGCATGCTCCGCCGCTTGTGCGGGCCCCCGTCAATTTCTTTGAGTTTTAGCCTTGCGGCCGTACTCCCCAGGCGGGACGCTTAACGCGTTAGCTCCGACACAGAACCCGTGGAATGGGCCCCACATCCAGCGTCCACCGTTTACGGCGTGGACTACCAGGGTATCTAATCCTGTTCGCTCCCCACGCTTTCGCTTCTCAGCGTCAGTAACAGCCCAGAGACCTGCCTTCGCCATTGGTGTTCTTCCCGATATCTACACATTCCACCGTTACACCGAGAATTCCAGTCTCCCCTACTGCACTCTAGCCCGCCCGTACCCGGCGCAAACCCACCGTTAAGCGATGGGCTTTCACACCAGACGCGACGAACCGCCTACAAGCTCTTTACGCCCAATAATTCCGGATAACGCTTGCGCCCTACGTATTACCGCGGCTGCTGGCACGTAGTTAGCCGGCGCTTATTCGAAAGGTACACTCACCCAAAAGGCTTGCTCCCAATCAAAAGCGGTTTACAACCCGAAGGCCTTCATCCCGCACGCGGCGTCGCTGCGTCAGGGTTTCCCCCATTGCGCAATATTCCCCACTGCTGCCTCCCGTAGGAGTCTGGGCCGTATCTCAGTCCCAATGTGGCCGTCCGCCCTCTCAGGCCGGCTACCCGTCGAAGCCTAGGTGGGCCATTACCCCGCCTACAAGCTGATAGGACGCGACCCCATCCCATGCCACTAAACACTTTCCCAACAAGACATGCGTCAAGTTGGAGCATCCAGCATTACCACCCGTTTCCAAGAGCTATTCTGGAGCATGGGGCAGGTTGGTCACGCATTACTCACCCGTTCGCCACTCTCACCAACCAGCAAGCTGGTCAGATCCCGTTCGACTTGCATGTGTTAAGCACGCCGCCAGCGTTCATCCTGAGCCAGAATCGAACCCTCCACGAAAAACTTCAATGAAGAGCCAACAAAAGGCTCCAATATAAAAGAAAAAGACGAGACATTCTTTAAGGAAAGAACATCCCAACAAAAAACCTCACCATCATTTAACCATCTCTCAGGCACCCCACAATCCGTGAGGCTGACAATGAACTGGCAATAATTAACTAAATAAGTAGTACAGACACGCTCTTGAGTTCTCAAACCACCACCACACCAGCCGGCTCATCAACCTCAACCGAGGAGAACCAGCCGCGCTGAGCAGCAAGAGATAAACTTACACCAAACCCCACCAAAACGCAAACCAACACCAAACAAACACCACAAAACCATTGAAAACAAGCCAAAACATCGGCGTGTCGAAAACACGCAAAAAACCACAACAAACCACCACAACCACCAACACAAAACCAAAAACAACCCAAAAAACAAACAAAAAACCATAAAAAACACAAAACCCGGGAGTGTCGAAAATAAAATAGATGGGCAATTAACACATAACTGCCCATCTATACAATCTTTATCTATTCTTTATCTATTTTTTATCTATTTTTACCTTAGATATTTTCTACTTACTTTGACTATTTTTTAGTGACATGACCACCAAACTGCGCACGCAACGATGAAACTACTCGCAAAGTGTCATCTCCACCTCCGCGAGATACTTGGCGAGCCCACAATGAGCATGCGGTAACTGGGGTTGGAACACCAAGTTCAAGTGCAGCTTCAACCATCCACTTTGCTTCACCAGATTCATTAGCAACAGGAGGCATAGATTCTAATGTTGGATCGTCTTTTGCAGCGCGCGCGAATAAGTCAAGCAACCAAGACTGAACAACAGAACCTTGGCGCCATGAAGACATAACCTTAGCTGGATCATCTATTAATTCTGAACGCATCATTGTTGCAAAGCCTTCACCAAAAGCCTGCATCATGCCATATTCAATTCCATTGTGAACCATCTTGGCAAAATGACCACCGCCAACAGCACCAGCGTGAACGAGTCCGTCAGGGCCTTCAGGCTTCAAAGTCTCGAAAATTGGTAGCATTCTCTGATAATCTTCATCGGAGCCGCCAGCCATCAATGCGTATCCACGAGTCGATCCCCAAACTCCGCCTGAAACTCCAACATCCATAAAATGGATTCCCTTTGCTTTTAATTCAGCAGAATGACGTTGATCATCAATATACCTAGTATTGCCTCCATCAATTACTAGGTCATTATCTTCGAGAAGATTGCTTAATTTTTCGATAGTTGTGTCTGTAGGAGAACCAGCTGGAACCATAACCCATACAATACGCGGACTAGAAAGTCTTTGTACCAATTTTTCTAAAGAATCAACATCTCGATTTGATTCGGCACTAACGTCATATCCAACAACTTCATGACCTCCTTCGCGCAAGCGCTTAACCATGTTTCCACCCATGCGCCCTAAACCGATAACACCTAATTGCATAATAAATTCCTTCCTTCAAATTTTTTGATAACTTTTAATAACTTTTAATAACTTTTGCAAAACTGTCACAAAACTTATTCAGATAATCTTTTTAATTTCATATGAACACAGGAACAACAGCGGAAACTAGCATAATAATTGCAAGTCCAACAACAGACAATACTGTTTCCATTAATGACCATGTTTTAAATGTTTGTCCTACGCTCATACCGAAATATTCTTTAACCAACCAGAATCCAGCATCATTTACATGAGATAAGAAGATTGATCCAGCACCAATAGCTAGTACGAGTAACGCTAATTGTACTTGATTTAGATTTGCAGCCAAAGGTGCAACAATACCAGATGCCGTTACGGTTGCAACGGTTGCAGATCCAGTCGCCAGTCTAATTAGTACAGCAACAATCCATCCAGCAAGAAGAGGATTAAGATTTGCCTGAACAATGCCCGTAGCAATAACTTTACCAATTCCAGAATCTACAAGAGTTTGCTTGAATCCACCTCCAGCAGCAACGATCAACAAGATACTTGCAATTGAGGAGAACGAAAGGCCTACCAGAGAATTTAATGTATCCCTACTCCACTTTGCGCGAATAGCAAATAATATCATCGCAAAAATAGTAGTGATTGTAAGAGCTTCAAGTGGTGTTCCAATCCATGCGATTACACTACCAAATGTAGATTTTGATTGCCCCGTAATATCAACAACACTGGCTGCAAGCATAAGAATTACTGGAAGTAAAATTACGCTAGATGCTTCCGCGAATGTAGGACGATTTTGTGGCTTATCTTCCTTCTTATTGTCTTCGTCTTGCTTAGCTTGAATAGGAACCATTTTTACCATCCAATGAACCATTAGAGGTCCTGCGATTGCTACAGTTGGTATGGCGATAATCAAACCAAAAGCCAAAGTCAATCCAAGGTTTGCGTGCAAAGCATCAATAGCAACAAGTGGTCCAGGATGTGGCGGTACAAAAGCATGCAAAGCCGATAAGCCTGCGAGCGCCGGTATTCCTAAAGCAATTACTGGCATTTTTGTACGACGAGCAACAAGAAGAATAATTGGTATAAGTATCACTACACCAACTTCAAAGAACAGTGGAATTCCAACAATAAATGCGCTCAGCGCCATAGCCCATGGAAGCTTATGTTCTGGAGCTTTCTTAAGTATGGTGTCACAAATCACGTCTGCTCCACCAGAACGCGTAAGAAGAATTCCAATAATTCCGCCTAAAGCAATGAGTAATCCAACTCCTGATGCTGTGGAACCAACTCCATTAGTAAAGCTTGTAAGACTTTTATCATATGGAACTCCTGCAATGATTGCAGTTGCAATCGAACCAATCATTAACGATAGGAAGGGATGTACTTTTACCACTGCAATAAGTACGACAATAAGCGCTATACCTAATATTGCCGCAAGAATTAACCCACTCATAAATCCTCCATGATTTTGTGAATTGTTTTAATTATTGTGATGCTTTATTTATAATTCCTTGTGATCTTTTGTTTACGATCAATGCGCTAACAACTTTGTTATTTGCGTTAGTAATTTTTGAATGTATATTTTTGTGCTGCTTTACAATTGCGCCACTTTACAATTGCTATTGTTTTGCATTTATGATTGTTTTTGCAGCTGCGATTGTTCATATGTTTTTACTGCTTTGATAGCTCTATGAACCATATCTTCAACAGAACCTTCAATCGATATAACGGTTCCGTTTTCTTCTTTACCTAGAGGCTCCAAAATTGCAAACTGACTTGGCAATAAAGATGGTGGCATAAAGTGTCCTTTACGATCTTTTAGCCTCTGCGCTATTAACTCATGGCTTCCGTTTAAATGCAAGAAGTACACGTTTAGATTTTTAGAAAGAACTTCGCGATATGACCGTTTTAATGCAGAGCTTGAAACAACTGTGTTTTCTCCAAGACTTTCACGCGCAACCATCCATTTGTTAATAAGATCCAACCAAGGCCAACGATCTTCATCTGTTAGCGCAATTCCTGCGGACATTTTATCTATATTAGCTTTTGGATGAAAATCATCACCTTCTGCCAGAGTGTAACCAAGTTGATCGCGAATTGCCTCAGAAACAGTAGACTTGCCGCAACCAGCAACGCCCATCACTACAATGTGAATCGCCATAATAGCTCCTTTGTTATTGACAACACTATAAGAATACCACACAAAGACTCTTTGTCAAAGAATTAAGAGTCTTTGATATGTTATTTTTTGAGCATAACTATATTTTCATTTTCTATTTGCTAGGATGAAACCATAAGTATACATAAAACTGCGAGGCAAATATGGTGTCTAATACCACACAAAGTCAAATTTCTAGTGACTTAGTGACCGAAAACGCTCCTTTACATCTATCTATAGCAGATTCTCTCGCAGATGAAATAGTAAATAACAAATGGGAGCCAAAAACTAATCGAAAACTAGAAGATATTCAAAAACAATATGGAATATCTAGAACAGTAGCTCGAGAAGCAACAAGACTATTAGCATCTTTGGGTTGCGTACAATTTCAACGCGGAACAGGCGTAATAGCTTGCAATCCAGAAAATTGGGACGATTTAAATACACGAGTAATCACATGGAAACTACATTCACCATACAGAGAAAATGAACTACGAGCATTAACAGAACTTCGTCTTGTTGTAGAACCTGCCGCAGCAGCTGGATGTGCATTACGCGGAGATGTAGAAATACGCTATAAATTGGGCGTAATTGGTCACGATATGGTAAAAGCGGTAGAAGAAAATAGACTGGCAGATTTTCATGAATTAGATATCCAGTTCCATACTCTTTTGCTTGCAAATAGCGGTAACCCGATTTTTGCAAAACTTAGTTCAATAGTCGAAAGCGTATTACGCGGCAGAGTTGAGCTAAATCTTTATCCGCAAAAACCAAATAAAGAAGCGATATTAAACCATAAAAAGGTAACGCAGGCAATTATGGAAGGTGACGCAGCTGCAGCAAGCGCTGCTATGCACGATATTGTAGCCGAAGTAAACACTGCACTTGGATTAGCGGCTTTATAGCCATAAAAGCAAAGCTTAATCAACTTTGCCTAATCAACCTTAAGCCCAAAGAAATCTGCAAGCTTGCAAACACTCACTCTGCCATACTTATTAACCAAGAACATCCATCGTTTTGCATTTTCTTCGCCAAATCGTTCAGCTTTACATCTATATGTATCAACTGTTAAAAATCGCGGCGGAATCGACTTACTGTTGTATTTATCTGCGACCATCACAATTTCTTGTTCAATAGTTTGCGGAATATAGTCGCCAGCTGGAAGCGGTAAATTCTGAGAAACAACTTGCTCGCGAGTCAGCCCTACACCAGTATGATTACGCGCAAATTGCGCAGTATCTTCGCTAAAACCGTTATCAATCAAATAGTTGTAGCCGCGCAAGCCGTGCAAAATATAATGAGGACCGTCAAACTCCAACTTACTGTTCTCTTCGCGCGAACCGTCTTTATCTAAAACAAAATAAGTTCCGATATCGTGCAACAATCCTCCAGCAAATGCAGCATATTCGTCTACATAATCACTTGGAGCCGCACCTCCATCGATTTGAGGAAGAGATAACGGATCTAAATTTATTAATTTTTCAAGACACGACTTTGCTAAATCACATCTATTTTTTAAGTCTTTATTGATTTTAGATATTTGACAAAGCATAATCCGTTCGACGGATGCTGGCGACTTATCCGCAAAATCCTCAATACTACCAAGCTGCTTAAAAGCCAACAACTGATTTTGACGTCTTGCGATCATCCAAGAAATCGTAGCAATAACAACACAATGGCAGTGAATCAAATTGTACGCAGCTTCACTTGGCGCAGTAGCGCGATGCAACTTTTCGATCCTATTAAAATCAGGCAAATCTGCAAGCATAATTACACCGCGCTCCTTAAAACAAAGCAACACAAACAAAGCACTTGTTGCTTAGTTGCTTAAATCACTTCACTTTTTAACTGCTTTAATCTGACCAGTATCTATTCTAGCGATTTTGCCAGTGTTAGATATTTTAGATTCCTTAGTCTCCTTATTTGCAGACTTTTCAGACTTCTCAGACTTGCCATCGCTAGAAACATTTGCATTAACAATATCTCTAGCGTTCATAATAGTTGTTTGTTCAGCATCCGACGCAACATCAGACACAATTCCTGAACCTTGCAAAGACTGAACTGCTCTAGAAGAAGCAACTTCTTCTCTCTTTAAACGAGGAGGTCTACGAGTGGAAACAAACAACGGCTGAACTTCTACAACAGGATTATACGGAGCTAATCCAAACCACTTAACAGGCGTACCAGCAATATGACGAATCGCATACTTCATTTTTAGCGATAACGCACCACGCAAAGAAATATTCGACTCAGGCATCAAAGCCTTATGCAAAAGCACATAACGAATTGGGCCAATATCTGGATCCGCATCAACCTTAGGGTACACAGATTGCTGTTGCGGAAGCTCGCCAGTATGCGACAAATCGTGCATAATCTGATGCAAATACGCAGGAATCGAAGGAGAAACCTTAAACCCAAGTTTGATCTTAACGCGGAACAAATAGTCCGTACCAAAATTCTCCACGCAATATTCGCGAGTAAACGGAGCATCATCCGTTTCCACTGACACAGCCCACCACGCGCGCGCACGCTTAGGATGATCCGCAAAAATAGAGAAGAAGATTCCAGTATCCAAACGCTTCATTTCCTTATCGGAAGTCAAATAAACAATGTTATCCGCAAAATAAGGAATACGGAAATCACGATGAAGCTTATCTAGCACAGGCAGAAAATCCTTAGGCTTCATGTGCAAGCGTTGAGAACGCTCAATCTTAGTGCCATCCTTCCAAGTGAGCATAACGATAAGAATCGTAGCCCCAAGAATCATGGTAAACCAACCACCATGCATGAATTTTGCCATAGATGCTATAAAGAACAAAATCTCGATAATCAAGAACACAGTGGCAAAAATTAAAGCAGCAATCTTCTTCTTTTGATACCACATGTGAACAGTAAGAAGTGTTGTTGTAGCAATCATGGTAAGCGTAAGTGCAAGACCATATGCTCCCGAAATATGCTCTGAATCTTTAAACACAGCTAAAACCGTAAGAGTTGCAAGACAAAGCACAAAATTAACAACTGGAATATAAAGCTGACCACGAGTACGCGCAGGGTAACGCACCTGGAGATGAGGCATCCAATTAAGGCTTGTAGCTTCTGAAACCATAGTGAATGCACCAGTAATCAAAGCCTGTGATGCAATAATGCCTGCTGTTACAGAAAGCACAACTGCTACATAACGTAAATTCGGGCTGAGCATCTGGAAGAAAGGATTTAAGCCTTCTATAGACCATAATGCTTTATTGTTTTGATGTTGTAGCATCCAGCTGCCTTGACCAAAGTAGTTTAGAACAAGAGCAACTTTAATAAATGGCCACGTAACGTAAACGTTTCCACGCCCAACATGACCCATATCAGAATACAAGGCTTCCGCACCTGTTGTGGAAAGGAATATGATGCCCATTAACGCCATTCCTTGCACATTGTGCGAACTAAACAAAAACTTCAAGCCGTAAATTGGGTTCAAAGCTTCAAAAATTGCCCAATCTTCTCCAATATTCATGATTCCAACAAGCGCTAGGAATCCGAACCATATCATAACTACTATGCCGAAAACTTTGCCTATTCTTTCAGTTCCTCGCTGTTGAACCGAAAACAGAATCACAATAATAACCACGGTAATCATTAAAGATAGATTGTCGTTTTCTAAGAAAATAGGCCTAAACGCAGATATAGTTCGCAGACCTTCAACTGCAGAAGATATTGAAACTGCTGGAGTTAGAACAGAATCCGCAAGGAACGCAGCACCGCCAATCATTGCTGGAATCGCAAGCCACGCGCCTTTTCGCCTAATAAGCGAATAGAGTGCAAAAATTCCACCTTCGCCTTTGTTGTCTGTGCGCATAGCTACAAACACGTATTTTACGGTTGTGATCAGCGTGATTGACCAAAACACTAGGGATAACATTCCGTAAACGGCTTCGCGACTAATGTTTTGCAATCCGCCTTGACCAGCTAAGAATGTTTGAGCAGTGTACAAAGGAGAAGTTCCAATATCTCCATAAACAACGCCCAATGCCACTATCGACATACCTAAAGTAAATTTATCTGAGCTGGTTTGTATCTTTGCCCACCATCTGCCAAGTGGACCTCTAACCGCACTATCCGCAAGCTTTTCAGCCTCTTTAACTTCTTTAGCCTGCTGATACGCCAACGCCTCTCGTTCTTCGCGAGTGGTGGTTTTCTGAGAAACTTTTGGCGCTTTTGTAAAAGAAGCGGCTTTTAGGATCGCCTCTTTAGGGTTCGTTACTCCCTTAGCAGCCTTCTCAGACTCCTTCGCCCCGTTGCGAAGATCCTTAGCGTTATCGTTAGATAGCGCTGAAACGCGTGACTTAGTCATGCTTGATTTTTCCTCCAAAAAGTAAGACCTCTTCTTTGCAATAATCTGCCATAATAAGAAGTCGCATATGGTCTTACTGCTTACAGTTTTATTTATTTGTACCTAAATATTGTATACAATAACAGATATATAAAGCAAAGTCAGCATAGAATCCTTGAAAAATAAGGCTTAATCAAAGCAAGAATATAAGACTAGATCATCTAAAAACCGTAGATTTCTTTCGTTGTTTTTAAAGTTGACTTTGCTACTTCTAGCAAAGAACAGTCAAGCGCGGTTGCTAACGATTCAAGTGTATAAGGAACCATATAAGGAGCGTTCGGGCGACCTCGATACGGCATTGGCGTAAGGTACGGCGCATCTGTTTCAACAGTAATGTGATCTTTGCCGATAATTCGCGCAGATTCTTGTAAATCTTCGTTACCCTTATAGCTAATCGTTCCAGAAAAACTCGCGTACCATCCGTTTTCTTTTAATACTTGAGCTAAGTCTTTCCCGCCAGAATAGCTATGAAACACTGTGTGCTCTGGCGCTCCGTCTTTTAGCAAAATTTCTACAACATCACTATGAGCATCTCTATCGTGAATTTGAAGCGGCAAATTAAGCTCTTTTGCAAGTGCTATATGCGCGCGGAATGATTCGCGTTGGTAAATTCTTGCGTGTTCGCCTGTGCGAAAATAGTCTAATCCCGTTTCACCTATTGCCACTACTTCTTCTGCGTTACCTACGACTAGCGAGCGCAAGTGTTGCATCGCTTCGTCAAATGAAATATCATGATACGGCTTATAAACCACCGGTAAGCCGTCTGGTCCTTCTGCTCCCCTATGACCATGTAGAGGCGCTTCGTTGGGGTGAATCGCTATTGCAGCACGCACGCAATCCGCGTGAGCTGCCGCAAAATCTATTGTTGGCTGCCAATTTGGATATTCGCATCCAACCTCAATCATTTTAGAAACGCCTGATGCTTTTGCACTATTTACTAAGTCATCTGCACTTGGTTCCGCAATTGGTTCTCGCCCTTTTTGCGATAATTCTTGATTAAGATTTTTTGCAAAATCCACTACGCTTAACATGTGCGTGTGGTCGTCTGCGATTGTTATGCCTTCTTTAATTAGATTCTGCCATATTTCAGACTGCTCTGTTAAAGAAGGCGCCCAATTGTGTTCGCGATGATGCTTACTCATGATTTACAAGTGTAGTCGCATATTTAACGTGGCTTAAAACGTGACTTAAAACGCAACTTTTGCGCTTACTGGATCGCAGCACTAATCGCAGCGTATTGCGATTCCACAAGCCTGTAATACGCACCTTTTTGCGCCATAAGCTGCTCATGGCTTCCGCGCTCCACGATTTGCCCATGGTCAATCACGCAAATCAAATCCGCATTCTCTATTGTAGAAAGCCTGTGTGCAATTACAAAAGAAGTGCGATTTTTAAGCAATTGAGCTAATCCTGCTTGCAACGCCTCTTCTGTACGCGTATCTATATTGCTTGTTGCTTCGTCTAAAATTAGAATTCGCGGATTCGCAAGTAATACTCTGGCAAACGATATAAGCTGCCTTTGTCCTGCAGAAAGAGTGGCTCCTCGCTCCTCAATTTCCGTATCGTAGCCATTAGGCAATTCTTCAATAAACTCGTGCGCGTGAACTACGCGAGCCGCCGACTCAATCTCCTCGTCTGTTGCGTCAAGCTTGCCGTAGCGAATGTTTTCTTTAACAGTTCCGCTAAATATAAAGCTGTCTTGAAGCATAACGCCCATTTGTTTGCGCAAAGATGCTAACGTTATTGAGCGCACATCGTAGCCGTCAATTGTGATTGAGCCTTCGGAAACGTCGTAGAATCTAGAAAGCAGGCTTACAAGCGTTGTTTTACCCGCTCCAGTAGGACCTACAAGCGCAACCGTTGTTCCAGGCTCAATGTGCAAGTCAATTAAATTCAAAATCGGCTTTCCGCTCTCTTCGTAGCGGAACACAACGTCGTTTACGTCAACCCTGCCTTTAATTTGCGGCAATTCTTTTGCATCTGACTTATCTACAATATTTGGCTTAATGCTTAGAGTCTCAAAAATACGCTCCAAATACACTGAGCATGTTATAAGTTGCGTGTAGAAGTTACCAATGTTTACAACTGGCTCCCAGAAAGTGCTCGAATACCACACAAATGCTATAAGAGTACCCGTGCTTATGTTCATACTGCTCGCGTTTGTTATGCCAACATAGTAGAGCAGCGAAATTGCTGCGCTTTCAATAATCGAAGCTCCAGGCCAAAGCAGCATTTGCACTCTAACATTTTGCATCCACGCTTTTCTAACTCCCGACTGCTGCTCTTGGAATGTAGCGTATTGCTCCGATTCGCGCGCAAAAGTCTGAGTTGTTTTTACGCCTGCGATTGATTCGTGCAAATATGCGTTAAGATTGCTTTGCTTATTTGATAGTTTTTTAGACGCTTTTCGTTGCAAAATTTGCAAAGTGCGAGTCCAGATTATAAAAACTGGGAATAATACAAGACTCCACAATGCCATTCGCCAATCCATAGCAAACATTGCGATTAGTGTAATGATTAGCACAAAAACATCGGAAAACACGTTGATTAAACCAGAAGAAAGAGTGTCGGAAAGCGTGTTTATGTAGTTTACTATGCGAATCAAAATCTTGCCGTGTGGGCGCGAATCGAAGTAATCAAACGATAACGATTGCACGTGCGTAAAAATATCTCGTCGCATATCTTTAATTATCATTTGGCCGAGTCGCGTAATTGCAAGCGTTCTGTAGGCTAACCCAAGCTCATACAGCACAATAAGCACGCCAAACAATGCAATAAGCACGTACAAATAAGAAACGTTTTTATTAGGCAAAACTACATCTATAAGTGTTTTTGTAATCATTGGAGTTACTGTCATAATGCAACTTCCGCTAATAACAACTAAAACTATTTTGACTAGTTGCCATGCGTACGGCTTTATGTATTTGCGAACGCGCATCAACTCGTGTAAATTTACGTGCTCTTCTTGGCTTTCATCTTCTTTATAAGTGTTGCGTTGCGCCATTCTACTCACCTTTAGCCTTGTCTAAATCTTCAAATCCCAAAGCTTTGCCCATTTGCATACCAAGCTGCTTTTTGTAGATTTCCCAATATCTTCCATGCGACGCCACAAGATGCTCATGCGTTCCGCGTTCTACGATTTTGCCGTGATCTAGCACAATAATCATGTCTGCGTCTTTAACAGACGAGATTCTGTGAGCAATTGTGATTACTGTGCGAGAACCATCTAACTTTTTTAGCTCTTTTTGGATATGCTCCTCAGTTTCCATGTCTACTGCAGAAGTTGTATCGTCCATAATCAAGATTGCAGGATTATTAGCTAGCGCGCGAGCAAGACTTAAGCGCTGCTTTTGACCGCCCGAAAGGCCAACTCCTCGTTCTCCTACAACGGTTTCGTAGCCTTCTGGCATGCTCATAATAAAATCGTCTGCATCTGCGATTCTTGCCATACGCCTAATCGTGTTATCTAATTCTTTGCAATTTTCCTCGTTTTGAGGCAATCCAAAGCTAATATTTCCTGCAATCGTATCGGAGAACAGGAATGTTTCTTGCGCGACTATGCTAACTTGATTTCTAACAGTTTCTAGAGGCCATTCGCGAACGTCTTTTCCATCAATCAAAACGCGACCACGAGTAGGATCATAAAAACGCGCTATAAGACTTACAAGAGTTGATTTTCCAGATCCCGTTTCGCCTAAGATTCCAAGCTTTGTGCCTGCTGGAACATCTAAATCAATATCGCTTAAAATTGGCGAATCAAGATCGTCTGGGAATGCAAAATCAACGTGTTCAAAAGTTACGCGGCCCTTAACTTTAACGTTTTTCTTGGCAGCGCTTGGCAAATCAATATGCGATTCTTGCGTAAGCAGCTTACGAATATTCACGCATCCTGCGTTGAATCGCTGCCAATCGTTAATAAGCCACCCAACCATTCTTACTGGCATGTGGAGCATCCAAAGAAAACTGTTAAACGTTACAAACGCGCCCAAAGTCATGCTTCCATTAAGCACAAGCCATCCGCCAAATCCTACTGTTACAAGCTCCAACGCAAAGCCCATACCGTCAAGCCATGGCATGTATTTTTGCGTGTTTTTTGCAAGCGTAATATTGCGATTAAAGTAATCTTCATTGCATTTATCGAATTTCTGAGTTTCAAAAGGCTCGCGAACAAAAGCTTTTACAACGCGATTGCCTTCAATGTTTTCTTCTACCATTGAATTCATGCGTGCAAACGATTCGCGAATCGCAAGGAACTTTGGCCTAGCATTCTTGCCCATAAGCTTTGCAAGCCAGAACAAAAATGGTGTAATTGCCATAAGCGCTAGAGCTAGCTGCCATTGGATTGAAAACATTATAACTAGCGCAAACACAAACATTACTAAGCAATCCAGCGCCATATAAGACACCCAGCTTAAAATGTGGCGAATCGCGTCCGTATCCGAAGTCATGCGGCTCATAATGTCGCCTGTGCGCGTGTGATTAAAGTATGTAAAATCAAGCGAATGCAGCTTCTCGTACTCGTCGCTTACAAGGCGATACACGGCGTTTTGGCCAAATCTTTCCATTTGAAGCTGGTAGATATATCTTGAGCCTACGCGAATAATCATCATTGCAACCATTAGCACGCATACAAAAGCAAGCAAATCATGCTGTTTTCCAATAATGACTTTGTCTACAATAAAGCCCGAAAGCAGCGGCATTGTCATTGCCATTGTGTCGTTTATAGTAAAAAGAACTAGCGATACGCCTACTCTCCACATATCTGGCTTACAATATTGCAAAACCCAGCGCACATTACTCGCGTCTTTGCGTTTACTTGGATTTACATACATGCGCTAGATTCTCCCTTATTTTTGACTTCGCGATTTATTTTTTATTAAGTTTTATTAAGTTTATACTATTTTTCTGAGTTTATTTTTGCGCGACTATTTTTTACGCGATTATTTTCTGCGTAACTACGCACGCGATTACAGCAAAAGCATGTGGCGTGCAGCCAAAGACCACACGCCACATGCTATAAGTTAAGCAATCAGCTTAGTAAACTTGCGCGAGTTATCGCTACAAATTTACTCACTTCTGCCAACCAATGTTTTCAACAAAAACGTTAGCATATCCAGCAGGACCGCCGTTAGCGAAGCCCTTCTTGTATGCCTGATAGGTTGGAGGAGCAGAAACTGGAAGCGTACCATACTCGGCGAAAGCCATGGACTCAGCCTTGTTGGCCAATGCAGTCTGTTCCTTGTAATCGTAAGTCTTACCAACCTTGGCGAGCAGGGCATCAATCTTCTTGTTGCCAGTGCCAGTAAAGTTGGAATCGCTCTTAGAACCGTAGACCTGGGAAGCGGATCCCACGAAGCTCAATGGGGATTGGGAAACCCAAGCCATTGGAAGCACCTGGAAGTCGAAGGAGCTTACAGTCTTAGAGAACTTAGAAGCAGGCTTGTTTACAGTCTTGCACTTCATGCCAGCCTTCTTCATCATGGCCTGGAATGCGTTAGCAAGAGCTGCCTGAGTAGAGTCATCGCCGAAGAAGGTAAATGTGAACTGAACGGTCTTACCATTCTTAGCGTAGTAACCGTCTTTGCCCATCTTGTAGCCAGCGGCCTCAAGAGTCTTCTTAGCGTTTTCTACGTTGAACTTACCATCAGCTGGGAGGTTGTTCTTGTAGCCAGCCTGGAACATGGAGAGAAGCTCCGAACCTGGCTGCTCGCTCTTCCAGCTCATACCCTGGAACTGAATCTTGTTGTAGGTGGCAACGTCGAATGCCTGGACAACGGCCTTACGCACGGCCTTGTCTTTGAATGCGCCAGCCTTTGCGTTTAAGTTAATAACACGAATCTTGGTGCTGTAGCCGTAACGGAGCTGAGCGCCCTTAACGCTACGAGCAGCCTTAACCTTATCCTTGGTGGAGATGGAATCCACGGAATCGATTTCGCCGTTCTGGAAGGCGTTCATTGCAGCGGTATCTTCCATACGCTTTACAACAACCTTGTCAAGCTTTGCCTTCTTGCCCCACCACTTTGGATTGCGCACGAAAACAACCTGATCTTCGGTTGCGGACTGAATCTCGAATGGACCTGCACCCCACTCGTTGTGAGGATTATTTACCCAACCCTGGTTGAATACGGTTGGATCGGTTGCCTTTGGATGAACCAATGGAGCGAAAAGCAATTCCCAAGTTGCGCATGGCTTATTGTACTTAACGATTACTTGCTTAGGATTTGCGCCCTGCTCAACGGACTCAATGCAGTCATAGCCCTCGTGAGATGGTACAGAGTAGGCTTCGTTCTGGCCATTCATAACTTCCCAAGTAGCCTTGAAAGCAGTGTAATCGATGTCTGTACCATCGTTCCACTTAGCCTTTGGGTTCAAATCGTACTGAACTACGAGTGGCTTGTCGCTAACCTTCTTAACAGAAGTAATGTAATCAGGGTTGTACTTAACCTTCTCGCCCTTAACGGTATCGTAATAAGGAAGCGATGGCTGGTAGAAGCCCCACAAAGTGCTCATATACGCGGTGTTACCGTCGTTAGAAGCGTAGTTCCAGTTTGGACCCATGTCAGAAAGCGAGAACGTGTAAGTACCGCCATCCTTAACATTGTCACGAGGCTGTGGATTGTCATAGCGCTTGTCAACCTTAGGCATTGGAAGAGCGCCAGTGTAGGAAGTATCCACACCTGCGGCTGGCTCTTCGGTCATACCGCCCTTGGCCTTATCTGCTGTAGTAGCAGTTGTGCCACCGCAAGCGCCGAGTAGCATTGCAACAGAAAGTGCAGCTGCGGCGAATACAGTTAATTTGCCTGCATTAGTTTTTTTCATGATTCCTCTCATTCCCCAGAAATGATGTCCGCTTTCTGGTATGTGTGTAGAGTATATCTAATCTTTTGACATTTTGTGTTACGACTTTTTTAACAAATACTGAATTTAAGCTTTTGTTACTTAAGATTTAATCCATAAAAAAGAAAATTAAATACATAAAACAGTCAAACAGAAAATTTTTTAGTTTATTTTAATTAAAAAACAAAATATATTACTTTTTTTAGAATTTATGTGCCTGTAACAAAAAATCGCGTGTGTCTTGCATAACACACGCGATCAAAATTGCCCTAAACAAAAGTTTAGGCGTATTCACAAAAGATTAGAATCAGACGCTTGCAACGTCATCAAACGAATCTTCTTCATTGAGAATAATACGCTTACGATTCTTCTCAATCGCAGGATCTGGAATTGGCACAGCACTAATCAAAGCCTTAGTGTACGGATGCTTAGGATTATCAAACACCTCATCCGTTTCGCCAGATTCAACAATGCGTCCGTGGTACATAACAGCAATTCTGCTAGAAATATGACGAACAACCGCCATATTGTGAGCCACAAACAAGTAAGCAACACCCAACTTGTCTTGCAAATCTTCAAGCAAGTTAATAATTCCAGCCTGAATAGAAACATCCAAGGCAGAAACAGGCTCATCAAGAAGAAGCAGCTTAGGGTTTACAGCCAAAGCGCGAGCAATAGCAATACGCTGACGCTGGCCACCAGAGAACTGCGTTGGGAAGCGATCAACCTGATCTGGATTCAGCTCAACAAGCTGCATAAGCTCCGCAATACGCTGACGAATCTCTTCCTTAGACTTCTTTTGAACATGAAGAGGCTCTGCCAAAATATCGTAAACAAGCATACGAGGATCAAGAGAGCTCATAGGATCCTGGAACACGTATTGAATCTTAGAACGAAGCTCGCGACGCTGCTCTTTAGTCAACTTATCGTTAAGCTCGGTGCCAAAAACTGTAATAGAGCCAGCTTCTGGCTTCTTTAAACTCATGATTTCCATCAAAGTAGTTGACTTACCAGAACCAGATTCGCCAACAAGAGCTACAGTTTCGCCTTCGCGAATCTCAAGGTCAATACCATCAACAGCGCGAACTTCGCCAACCTTGCGTCTCAAGAAACCGCCACCTGTAATTGGGAACGTTTTAACCAATCCCTTAACATCCAAAACAACCTTGCGATCCTCGCGAGGAATGCCCTCAAACATTGGCTTAATCGTTTTTTCGGTTTCCGCATGAAGCAGCGCGCGAACAGTTTCGCTTTCTGCTTCCAGACCCATCATGTCGCTAGTATCTCCACTCTTTTCTTCTGCCATCAACATATCCATTGTTGGCTTAGAGATTGGAGTTAAGCGACGAGTACGCTTTTGATCAACGCGCGGAACAGCGCCAAGCAAGCCGATTGTGTATGGCTGAGTTGGGTGAGCAAAAATCTCCTCAACGCTATTATGCTCAACCAAATGACCCGCATACATAACAATAACTTCGTCTGCAACGCCAGCAATAACACCCAAATCGTGAGTAATGAAGATCATCGCTGCGCCAGTTTCTTTCTGTGCTTTCTTCAAAACATCCAAAACCTGAGCCTGAATAGTAACATCCAAAGCGGTAGTAGGCTCATCAGCAATAATAATATCTGGGTTATTCGCGATTGCCATAGCAATCATAACGCGCTGACGCATACCGCCAGAAAATTCGTGAGGGAAAGACTTTAAGCGCTCAGCTGGCTTAGTGATACCAACCAAGTTAAGCAATTCAATAGAGCGCTCACGAATCTGTTCTTCGGTCATATCTGGATTATGAATAACCAAAGCTTCCTTAAGCTGATCTCCAATAGAAAACACTGGAGTTAAAGCAGAAAGAGGATCCTGGAATACCATAGCAATATTCTTGCCACGAATCTTACTCATCTCTGCATCAGACTTCGTTAACAGCTCTTCGCCCTTATAAACAACAGAACCCTTAACAGACGCGTTCTTATCCAGCAAGCCCATAACAGCAAGGGAAGTAACCGACTTACCAGATCCAGATTCACCTACAATACCAATGGTTTTTCCGCGGTACAAATCAAAATTCATATTGCGTACTGCATGAACCGTACCAGCTTCCGAAGCAAAGCTAACTTGCAAATTGCGTACAGAAAGAAGTGGTTCGTTGTTCTGATTTTCCATCACAGAATCTTCCTTAATTGCGTCATTCACCATATCAGTCATGTTTAAACCTCCAACAAGCCTTACTCGGCCTTACCAACAGACCTAGAATATGGATCAATCGCATCGCGAAGACCATCGCCAATAAGCTGAACAGAGAAAGTCAAAATAACCAAAACCGCAGAAGGAACCAAAAGAACCCAAGGAGAGGTCATAACGCTACTTTGACCAACATTAAGAAGAGTACCCAAAGAAGTATCTGGAGCCTTGATACCAAGACCCAAGAAGCTCAATGCGGTTTCGCCGTTGATTGCACCAATAACACCGAGAACTGTATTAATAATCAATACAGAACCAAGATTTGGAACAAGGTGGCGAACAATAATGCGGAACGAAGAAACACCTTCAAACTTGGCTGCGCGCACATATTCACGCTCGCGCAAACTCAAAGTCAAAGTTCTAAGCGTACGAGCATAACCAATCCAACCAAAGGAAGTCATACCAAATGCAAGCCAAAGCCAATCATTGCCACCAGTCGCGGAGCTAACAATCAAAGCAATAAGCAAGAAGGATGGAACAATCAAAAGCATGTCCAAAACCCACATGCCAACTTGCTCAAACCAACCCTCAAAGTAAGAAATAGCAGTACCAACCAAAGCAGCAATAATTGTAATAGAAATGGAGCTTACAATACCAATAGAAAGCGAGCGACCAAGTCCGCGAACAACCATTGCATACATGTCAGAACCGCCAGGCGTTGTGCCAAGCCAATGCTCTGCGCTAGGAGGAGTTGCAAGAGCCGTAAAATCAGGCTCATCGTAGCCCCACTTACTAATCTTAGATCCAAACAACGCAAGAAGAATCAAGAACACAAGCAAAACCAAGCCAACGACGGCAGATGGTCGCCTAAAGAAACGACGCGTATAAAGCGTAATCTTGCCAGTGCGCTTAAAATTACCCCAAGAATTAGCAGTCGCCTTCTTGTCTGCAGCAGACTCTTGAAGGTTTGAAGATACATCTTTTTTACTCATATCAATAACACCTACACTGTTCTGCAATTAGTTCAAGCGAATACGTGGATCAAGCCAAGCAGAGAAGATATCTGCCAGCAAAGCTCCAGCCAAAGTACACACAGCTCCGAATGCAGCAATAGCAACAGAACCATTAATGTCATTATTAGAAATTGTTTGCACAAAATAGCTACCCAAACCGTTAATTGCGAACACGGTCTCAGTAATCACAGCACCCGTGAACACACCTGCAATAGAGAAGGCGACGTCCACAGCTGTAGGAATCAAAGAAGTACGCAAAGCATGGCGACGAATAGCAATGTTCAAAGGCAATCCCTTAGCACGAGCAGTGCGAACATAATCAGCATTCATAGTGTCAAGCAAATAAGTGCGCTGCGTAAGATGGTATCCAACCATGCCAGGAACAGTCATAACAATTGTCGGCAAAATCAAATGCTGTAAGAAGTCAAGAACAAAAGCAATAGGGTTAGAACCTTGATAAGAATGCAATCCCGTAACAAAGAATAAACGAGAGCCAGCAGCATTGTTAACGCTAATTGCAGCTAACACAATAAGCAATCCAAACACAGCAGCTGGAACAACAAGCAAGAACGTAGCAATAGAGTTAAGAACCCTGTCTTGCCACTTATATTGACGAATAGCAGTATAAACGCCAACACTAACACCGAAAACAATACCAAGAACAGTTGCGCAAGTAACTAATTGGACAGACGCACCAATACGAGCCGCAATCGCAGGACCAACAGGAGCCTGCTCTGGGCTTAATCCCCAATCCCAACGAGTAAGAACGCCAGTAATCCAACGCAAATATCTCGTAATAACTGGAGTTTGGTCGTTAATGTTCGCCAAATCCAAAGAACGGTTAATCGAAGGAATTGGTGGATGCGGATGCCTAGACATATAATTCGATCGCGGATCCATAAAAGCACTTGCCAAGAAATACGTCATGGATACGGAGACAAACAGCATCACAACATAATTCAGGCATCGTTTAACGATGTATCGTATCATTGTGACTCTTTTCTACGTCTAACCATTGTTACCTCCATCTGGTAACTGCAAGCCTAAAGCTTGCACACTGCCATCGTTTGCTATACCCAGTTGCAAAAGCAAATCAAAAGCATACTCAAGGCACACTTAAGTAAGCCCTCATAAATGGGACATGTAATTAGTATATTTTTAGCTAACCTATGTACATTGCTTAAAATAAACATGCAATAATACGGAATAAATATCAATTATCACAAAAATTAATACACAAAATCAACAAAACATCAGAATATTTAACGGAATTATTTAAATTTTACGAAAATTAGTTTCGTAAATAGTAATAAAAGTGTAAATACAATAACATTTCGTACTAACAAAACACATTGCAATTAGTTTTACTAGTATCCTATTAAAAAAGCACAAATCACGCAAAACGCTACTCGTGCATTGAACACGCTACAATAACGCTTATTCGCTTATTTTCAACCTAACAACAAAAGGAGATATATGTCTGAAAACGTAAAAGCCGTTACCATAGACAACGTGCGCGAATATTCCAAGCATTTTAACGAACAGCGAGCAAATCGAGTAGCCGCAAACGCTTCCGTAGCAAGCGGCGTTCTTAAAGCTGCAACAAGCTATCAAGGACAACGCGCTTTACCACGCAACTTCTCCATAGAATTAAAACAAGGATCAATAACAAACCAACAGCACTCTGGACGTTGCTGGATGTTCGCTTCCCTTAACACTTTGCGTTACGAATTAATGCACAAGTGGAATTTAGACGACTTCGAGTTTTCCGAAAGCTACCTGTTCTTCTGGGACAAGATTGAAAAGGCAAATGCGTACTTGGAAAACGTGTTGGCAACATTAGACGAAACCCTAGATAGTCGAGTCTTTGAAAACATTAACTACGGTCCGATCGACGACGGCGGATGGTGGCAAATGTTCGTTAACTTGGTAAACAAGTACGGACTCGTACCAAAAAGCGCATACCCAGATTCACAGAATGCTATTGACTCAGATGCATTCGTACAATACATAAATACCAAGTTGCGTGAATTCGCGGCTGAATTGCGCGAAGCACACAAGAACGGTACTTCCATAGAAGAGTTGCGCGAAATGAAAATCCGCGACCTTGAAACCGTATACCGTATGACAGCTATCGCACTTGGCGAGCCACCAGAGCGTTTCGACTTCATTGCACGTACTAAAGATGACGACGATAAGAAAGACGAAAAGGACGACAAAAAGAACGAAGCCAAAGAAGACGATAAGAAGGACGATAAGCCAAAGACTGGCAAAGACGATCGTCCAATGATTCGCGAATATGGAATAACACCACTAGAATTCGCAAAGAAATACGTTCCAATTGACGTAAACGACTTTGTGAGCTTGTGCAACTCCCCAATGGAACACACTCCGTTCAACAAGCTCTACCAGCTTAAATACACCACAAACGTTGCTGAGACGAAGGAAATGGAGTTTGCAAACGTTGCGCTAGAAGTATTCCGAAAAGCAGCTGTCGATCAGCTAAAAGACGGACACCCAATTTGGTTTGCTTGCGATTGCACGCAATTCTCGCTAAGGCAAGATGGGTTCTTTGACCCAGCAGTTGTGCGCGTAGACGAGCTATTCGATGTAGAGTTTACATTCGACAAAGCTAAAGGTTTGGAATATATGGATTGCCCAGGCAACCACGCAATGACCTTTACTGGCGTAAACCTTAACAAAGATGGTGAGCCAGACCGCTGGAAGATTGAAAACAGCTGGGGTAAAGATAACGGCGAAGACGGATACTATGTCGGCTCCGCACAGTGGTTTGACCGCTACGTTACAGAAATCATTATTAACAAGAAGTATCTTGATGAAGCAACGCGAGCAATATTGGATCAGGAGCCTGTAATGCTTGATCCGTGGATTCCACTTACAAAGCGCTGCCGCTAAACTTGATTTAGCACAAGCTGATTTACAAACGCAGATTGCAACGCAGTCTGCGTTTTTTTGACCCAGATTCGTTACATTTGTCTCGCTCGTGAGTCATTTGTAACGTTTTTTGACTGATTTTCGTTATATTTGCATCATTGATGAGATATTTGTAACGTTTTTTGACTTAATTTCGTTATATTTGTCTCGCTCGTGATGCAAATATAACGCTCGCGACATTCTCTGTTTACTGTTGCGCGAGGGCTGGGTAATTCTTGTCTCACAACGCTCTGCCTCTTACGTGTAGTCTGTTGTTGCGGTTGTTCCGATTTGGTTTTGATTTTGTTTTTGGGTTGAAGTTTGTTTGTAGTGGTTGATCATTTGGATTATTTGGTATCGGCTGCCGCTCTTATACTGTTCGACCAAGAATCACCCAGCCCTCTTACGTACTTGAACAATTGCGTATTGCTTGATCACCGAGATTCTCGATTTTTCTTGCTCTCTCGGCGAGTCACCATTTCATGCTGAGGCTCGCCTCGCTAGCTGCGAAAAATCTCGAATCTCCACCACACTTGGCAGAAATAAAGGAACAAATGGTAGGGTAAGCGGCGAACAGTTAAAAAAGATAAAAAGAAGCCCGGTGGGAAAGAGAAGACCCACCGGGGCAGAGAGAAAGAGAGAAGAAGGTTTCAGTTATGGGGTTCGCGAACGAACCTCACTGATGGATAACCATCAGCAATACTCATTATAACCACACTTTTCTCGCAAAACACGCATATAACCTAAAAATTTCCTTAAAAAATTTTTTAAATCCTGATAGTCAACCTATTTTTTGTTACATGCATCACTATAACTTAAAATTTTTCGTTTAATCACTTAGATTCTAGTGATTTTTTAGCTGCAGCCAATCTTTCTTCGTCAGCTTTACGACGAGCGGCAAGCGCAGATTCAAAACGCTCAAGCTCCTCATCAATAGCCTCTTTAGGAATTTTGGCAAAAATCGGAGTTGGCTTAGCGACAGGCGTACCAGTCACTAATTCCTCACTCTCCCACGGGTGAACAGTTTCTCCAAGACGATAGTCGCCAGTAATAATCGGATACTTAAAATCTGGATTATCTAAGTCAGTCACCTCTTCAATTCTTGGCAGAGGAGAGAACACACCCGTGCCACCAAGAGCTTCCCACACTTTTTGCGCAGAATGTGGCAAGAATGGAGCAAGTAAATGATTAGCATCAGAGACAGCTTGAGCTGCAACGTGCAAAACAGTACCAAGACGTGCTTCATCATCTTTAATCTTCCAAGGCTCAGTTGCAGAAATGTACTTGTTGATATCCGACACAACACGCATTGCCTCGTTAAGCGCATTCTTCTGATGATGACGTTCAATCAAACCACCAACAATCTCAAAAGCATTAGAGGTTTGATCGAGCAAAGCGCGATCCATATCTGTCATTGAATTTTCATCCAGAGCAGGAATCTCTCCGAAATTCTTATGAATCAAATTAGCGACACGATTTACCAAATTACCCCAGCTGGCAGCAAGCTCTTCGTTATTATGACGAACAAATTCTGCCCAAGTAAAGTCGGCATCAGAATTTTCAGGACCAGCAATAGAAATGTAGTAACGCACAGCATCCACAGGATAACGCTCCAAAATATCCTTCACGTAAATCACAATTCCACGCGAAGAACTGAACTTCTTGCCTTCCATAGTCATAAACTCAGAAGCAACAACTTGCTCAGGCATATTCAACGGGCCATAAACTCCAGCCTCGCCACCCTTAGAGCCAGCGCCATTATATGCAAGCATTTCTGAAGGCCAAATCTGAGAATGGAAGGTGATGTTATCTTTGCCCATAAAGTAATAGCCAGGAGACTTAGGGTCACACCACCAATCGCGCCAAGCATCCGGCTTACCTTGACGGCGTGCCCATTCAATAGATGCAGACAAGTAGCCAATAACAGCGTCAAACCACACGTACAGGCGCTTATTCGGGTTATCAACCCATCCTTCTACAGGAACAGGAATACCCCAGTCAATATCACGAGTTATAGCTCGAGGCTTAACTTCCTTAAATAATCCAATCGAGAAGTTAATAACATTTGTACGCCAACCATCCCTTGAATTAAGCCAGCTTAAATTAGCATCAGCTAAAGCAGGCAAATCGAGGAAGTAATGCTCTGTTTCTTCAAATCGCGGAGTTTCGCCGTTAATCTTGGATACAGGATTAATAAGCTCATCTGGATCAAGCTCATTACCGCAAGCATCGCACTGGTCGCCTCTAGCTCCATCCGCGCCGCAAAGTGGGCATGTGCCCTCAATGTAGCGATCTGGAAGAGTACGACCTGTAGAAGGCGAAATCGCAACCTTTTGAGTACCCTTATAAATGTAGCCGTTCTTTAAGCACTGACGGAACATCTCTTGAACAACGTGCTCATGATTTGCTGTAGTCGTGCGCGTAAACAAATCGTAGCTTAAACCCAAATCGCACAAATCTTTAGTAATCACGCGATTATAGCGGTTAGCAAGCTCCTGAGCACTAACGCCTTCTTTATCTGCCTCAACTAAAATCGGCGTGCCATGTTCGTCTGTACCAGAAACCATAAGCACGTCATTGCCCTTCATACGCTCATAACGCGCATACACGTCTGAAGGAACACCAAATCCTGCAACGTGACCAATATGACGAGGGCCATTTGCGTAAGGCCATGCAACATTCACCAAAATATGACTCATAGCCAAATATTATCTTGTTCAGCGAGGACACCTTAATAAAAAACATATACACATATGCACATTTTTTAATGTAAAAATGCTTAAAAATCCACTTTTACACATTTCGCAAAAATCTTATGGACAACATGAACAAACGTATCTATTCTGTCTAAAACCATATGTCTAAAAAATTATTCCCAATCATTATGTCTAACAAGAAAGGAGGGATTATGAATAACGAAGCAGAAATTATTGCAAACAAAACTATTAACAATTCGACTAATACTACAAGTAAATACACATGCAAAACAACCGATAAGCGAACAAATAAAAGAACAGATAAACCCACAATCAAGCCAATCGCTAAAAATTTAAAAAAGACTTCAAGACAGACTTCAAAAAGCAGAAACTATGATGCGAATAAATACAGTACGACTAAAGATATAGCTCAAGAAACAAAAATAATTCTTGAAAATTACGACAATAAAAATCAACACATTGACATTAGTAAAAATCTTCCAACCTTACTAGACACAACGCATCTGCCAGGACCATTGTGCATGAAGAAATTATCTAAATTCGGAGCTTTTGAACGATTGTCAATAAGAAGCGGATTTGCACATTCCACTGCAAAGTCCATTGAGGGGCGGTGCAAAATACTCAAAAAGCTAATACCACGAGACTCTGCAGCATGCATGTTTACAGCATCATGGATTTGGCTTGGAGGAACAATTCCAAACATATTAGACGTTATCTCTGGCAGCCATTATCGCGTAGTACCACATGACCATCCATTACGAGTATTCAGACGAAAATTGTTGAAGAGAGAACAAAAGGTGATTAAAGATTTGCGCATAACATCTCCTGCTCGAACAATCTGCGACATAGCATTAACACCGTCTAAAAATATTTACGACGAGATACGCAAAAAAGACACAATTTTCAATCTGATTCAAGAATATGGCACAAGCTTTAAAGAATGCGAAAAAATCATAAATAGCAACCCACATTTTCCAGGAGCGCAAAAAGCAAAAGATTGGCTAAAAAACGTTATAGAACAGGAAGATATTTTTTATGAATATTAATATTGAACATTTAAATCAAGTACAAGAAAATACAGAAAATTTCCATAAAACACAAACAAAAGATCTACCACCAAAACCGCCAATCATTCTCACAGAGCAAGTAGCATGCTGTGAAAATACAGACAAAGAAATACTTTGGCACATAGCGAGAAACATTCCGCACTTACGAAAATGGGTTATAGCAAACCCAGCCGCTGACGCAAAAATACTGGAGTATATTTCACAGAAAGGCGGTCCAGATGTTAAGCATAGCTTAGACGTACTTTTAGAAAGCTACGATTACGCGAAACAGATTTCATGACTTGATGTTTAAACAAGCAGCATAAACTTCTTTACGATTCGCAAAAGAACCGTCTGAAAGAGGATTTTGTGAAACAATACGCGTTATAGCATCTTTAATACGCAAACCCTCATTTTGCGAAAGATCGTAAGACATTTGCGCAAGCTGTTCAACGCTCAAATCAATGTTTCGCTGCTTGATTTCTTCATCGCTAGCTCCCGCAATCACAAGAACAATTTCTCCGCGCGGAGGGTCGTTTTCTACGCTTTTGCATATTTGAGAGATTGTTCCTCGCCTTATTTCCTCAAAATCCTTTGTAAGCTCGCGACATAACGCCATTTTGCGATCTGCGCCAAAAACTGCAAGAAGATCTTCCATTGACTCCGCAATTCTGTGCGGCGCCTCATAAAAAACGATTGTTCGCCGCTCTGAAAGAAGCGAGCGCAAATGCTGCTGTCTGTCTCCAGATTTACGCGGCAAAAAACCTTCGTAGCAAAAACGGTCTGTTGGCAAGCCAGAAAGCGCTAGAGCATCTAGTACGGCACTCGGCCCAGGAGCGCAAGTAACAGGCAAATCGCGCTCTATTGCACGGCGAACGATCGCAAGCCCTGGGTCGTTAATCGTAGGCATACCAGCGTCGGAAACAACAAGAACAGTATTGCCTTGCTCAACCTTGTCCAGCAAGCCATCTGCCTTATTGTGCTCATTGTGATCGTGATACGCAATAACTTGCCCAGAAACATGCACGCCAAGGCGATTCGCAAGATCGTAAAGCCTACGCGTGTCTTCCGCTGCAACAATATCCGCGGTTTCTAGAAGATTAATCAAGCGCGATGAAGCATCTCCCATATTGCCAATAGGAGTGGCTGCAAGAACAACTTTACCCAAATTATCTTCTTCATTACGCATCTTAAATCTCCTTATGAAACTTCTTAAGACTCTACACGAATTTATAAAATAACGCACTTAAAAAATAAGATATTTGATTAGAATTATGCTTAGTAATTGCGCTTAGTAATTATGCTTAACATGAATTGCAAATAAGCAAAACGAAAAGAGATACCATGAAGATTATAGAACGCCAAATTAAAGGCATTGACGGTAGTAACGCGCTTCTTACTGGATATGTTTTAGACGACAACTTAGATAGCGAAGGGGATCAAACACGCCCAGCAGTGCTGATTTTGCCAGGCGGCGGATTCTTGCGCGTTTCTAATCGCGAAGCAGAACCTATTGCTATGAAGTTTGCTGCTGCTGGATTCCACGCATTTGTTCTGCGCTACTCTCTTGTTCCTAGTGCACACCCAACTCAGCTTTTGGAAGCCGCACAAGCTATGCAATTGATTCGCAATAATGCAAAAGAATGGCATGTAGATGCGCAAAAAGTGGCGATTATTGGATTCTCTGCAGGAGGCCATGTTGCAGCAAATCTTGCGACTAGCGTTAGCGACGATGTTGAAGAAGCAAATGGATACAACGCAAATGATGTTCGTCCAAACGCTCTTATGCTTGCTTACCCAGTGATTTCCGCTGGCGAATACGCACATAAGCCAACTTTCGACCGTCTTTTTGGAAGCGTAGATTCTAGTACTCGCGAGCAACTCGTTGAACAGCTTTCGCTTGAAAACCACGTTGATTCTAAGACTCCACCTGTGTTCGTTTGGCAAACGATTACAGACCAAACGGTTCCAGTTCAAAACTCTATTATGTTTATTAATGCTTGTGTTAAAGCTGGCGTAAGCGTGGAAGCGCATTTGTTCCCTAAGGGTCCGCACGGCTTGGCTTTGGCTGTTAAAGAGACTGCTAAGCGCGATGAAAATGGCGCAGTGATTCCTGAGTTTGTACAGCCAGAAGTTCAGCAGTGGATTTATCTTGCTTGTGATTGGCTTCGTCGCACATTTGCGTGCTAATCGACCTGTCTTCGAGCTTAGAGCGTAGCGCGGTTCCATTGCTTGGTATTGCGCGAGGTTTGAGTATTTCTCTCCTCGCAAGTCCCGTCGCTGCGCTCCTCTTTTATTGCTCGTATAGAAATACATCAAACCTTCTGAATATCTAACACTTTTGCGTATCTTTTATCACCGAGATTCTTGATTTTTCTTGCTGCTTCAGCGAATCACCATTTCATGCTGCGAATCGATCTGCATGAGCACTTAAAGCGTAGCGCGCGAATGCACTTCGATTCGCTGAGCTTGCTCAAAGCTGAAAGCACAGTGTGCTTTCAACGCAAGCGAAGACGTGAGCGCGCTGTAACGCGCGAGCGATACACCTCTTTCGCTGCGAAAAATCTCGAATCTCTACCTGGTTTGGCGTAATCATGTAGTGCGCTCAGGCAGGTCGTCGCGCAAACGCACTACACAAAATTGCAAGTCGACGTTTTATATTATTCACCTGAATTTTCTACGATTATTGCCTGTGCTTGCCCTTGCAGAAATAACTCTTTATTTTATTTGTAGCACCCAGAGCGAGCATAGCAACGGACGCAACAGCTGTGAAAACTGTGCTTACGCCAGTGTTTACAAGCTTATCCCTCACATGCTCTTGCTTAAAATCAGCATTATTATTGTCAAACGAACTTTCATTCGACTGACTATTATTGCTATCTAAATCATTATTAATGTTTGGTATCGGATTATCTAATTCACGAATCTCAGATTGATTAGGTTCTGAAGAATCCTCCTTAGGCTGGGGATCCTCATACTGAGGGGGATCATTAGACTCTGTGTAATCAGTATCAGGACCATCAGGAGTATCAGACTTAGGATCATCAGGTTCAGACTCAGGCTCCTTAGGGTTCTCATTGTCCTTCGGAGTATCAGACTTAGGATTAGTATCCTTTGGATCAGGATCTTCAGGCTCATCCTTCTTAGGCTCATCATTAGGCTTAGGATCCTTAGGCTCCTTCGACTCAGGCTCCTTAGGAGTATCAGACTTATCATCCTTAGGTTTCGTAGGATTATCAGGCTTCTTAGGATCTTCAGGTTTAGTATCAGGTACATCCCTATCCTGATAATTTGGATTATTAGGCTTATCCTTAGGCTTTGGATCATCCTTCTTAGGATCAGGAGACTTAGGAGTATCAGGTTTTACAGGATTGTAATCCTTAGGATCAGTCTTTTTCGGCTCAGGATTTTGCTTTGGCTTATTATCAGGATCCTTAGGCTTATCCTTCTTCGGCTCGGGATCCTTGGGATTTTCAGGTTTAGGCTGCGGATTCTTAGGCTCAGTATTTGGCTTAGGGTCCTTAGGCTCATCCTTCTTAAAAGCTCCAGCATCAATATGCTTTTTATCTTCGCCAGCAGAAAGACTTATATTGCCAACATATGAGTTTTTTGAAGTTGAATTATCAGTTTCTGAAGATACGTTTTCTATAACAGACCTATCCGTTACAGGCTCTCCAGGAATCGCGTCAGAATCTACAGAGGAATCTGACCCTTTATGCGTATATGTAAAACCAAAATATTCACTACCTTCTGGAAGTGTGAATTTAACAACATAGCTTCCTGGCAGCAAATTAGTAAATTCGTAGTATCCATCAGGCGAAGTAGTGGTAATAGGCTTAACTTCATTGCCATTTATGTCGATTACTGTACTATCTCCATACTGTTTAACAAGCTGTACTTTTGCACCAATTATGCTCGACTCCCCCTTATCTTGAATACCATTATGGTTAGCATCAAACCACACGCGTCCACTCAAAGATGCAGGAATAACGATTTCAATAGGAACTGTGCTAACTTTGCTGCGATTGCTGCGCGCATACGTTGCAACAGTCTCCTGAATTTTGTTAATAATTGGCGGATATTTCAAAGTATTATCTGGATAATTATCATTACAATCTAACGCACGATAATACGATTTTATAGATGCGCTTGCTTTTCCACTCATCCAAATACCGTTGCTAATATTATCAGGACCAAACACAGTTGAATCTGGGTTAAATTCTCCAGATATTAGCAATTCAGAAGGTCTGCTTTGTTTTGGAACAGTTCCCCAACCATCGAAATATTTAGAATCCAAAATATCGCCGAAAACTTCAGTATTCTCATAAGCAACTTTTTCTATTCCGATATTGCCCATAATTTTACGAGCTTCAGCATTGTTGTTAGGCGAACGGAAAACTGTTAAATGATGATTTTTAAGAGCTTGCTTAGTTCCATTTAAAGTATAGTCCTTAGAACCAAATGGAATTTTAAATCTCAACTTAATCGGATTATTGTCGTTCCCATTGCGATAAATAGTTACGAATTGGTTATGCTCAATATTTGCAGGTATTAATTGTGGTAACCAAACACCATTCTGCGACTCAACCATAGTGCTTCTACTGTCATAATCGACGCCGCTTGTTTCCATAGATAGCCCAGTGAACCAGAATCCATAATTATCTCTGCCGTCCCATCCAGTTACCAGATCCGAACGCACTAAGCATGGATTATCTTGAAGTATCTTATCGTTTGGAAAATCTTTTAATCCGCCGATTGTCGAAGTATATTCTATAGGCGTTGGGAAAGGCATATAAGACACTCTGCCTTGGATTAATGGTTTCACACCTTTTTTGTAATTTTGCAAATCAACTAGATCAGAAGTTTTTGCATTACTGTCGACTACTGTGGGGATTTCAATGGAAACTGTTTGATTATTTTTTATTACATCATCATTGGATAATACATTGCCAGAGTGGTTCACGCCTTTTATGGCAGCAAGGTATGGCATTTCGTTTGCAAAATCAGAGGACCACTCGTTGTAGTTAAAGTAGACGTCAAAAAGATTGTAGTTACCGAGATTGTGGTTATCAAACGACTTAGAATCTGAAATCTGTACTACTTTATTTGCAACACTGCCAGCATCAACAACAAAATCATTTGCGTTTACTGTAAGAATTTTCGGAATGGCTAGTCGAAGATATGGTCTAAAAACATCGCCAGCTTCAGGAACAATAAATTTGGCTGTAGCCCGGAGCGTAAGCTTGCTACCTGGACGCAGAATTTTATTAGTTTTATTCGTATTCGCATGATTGTCAGTAGAATCTCCATCAACATAGCTGATTGAAGTTCTTATTTCTGGAAGTTTCCCATCTGGCTTGCCGAAATGCTGGGTAGGAGCAGGAATTAAATCAATGTTGTTAATACTGGATTTATTCGTTGGAATGTTCTCACGATTAGTGAAAGCGTTATCATTGCTCGACTGAGCTAACGCCGAAGAAGATAAACTTGCTGTTAATAACGTGGCTGTTAATAAGCTAGCTGTCACTATTTTCATTTTCATTAAGTATTTTCTCCCTTCGCTCATGAAAATAGTTATGAGACAATCCACGAGTAAAACACTAAAAAATTTATTTTTCAAACCGAAAATTGTCGTAAATTTTCCGACAACTAAAACCCTTTTTATATTTATGGAATCGCCGAATAAAAAAAAAACACCTTCGGCGAGTCTGAAGAAAAATTTAAATTAATTGAGATAAAATACGAAAAATATGCATGTTAACTCTCTTATAATAAAGCTAAATCGTAATATTTTCTGTTGTTATAACAATATGATAATTAAATAATACATGTGAGGTTTTTCACATTACACAATATGGCGCAAGTTCAATACACAAATATCTTTACGATAGATACAACATGGATCCTATGTAAGATAAAAGACGTTTATAAACGACATTCATAAAACAACATTTATAAAAGACATTCATAAAACAAAAACGTCGCCCACACACCATGATTAATGTGTTGACGACGTTTTGTTATTTGCTATTAATGATTAATATTTAAAAAGCAATCACACTATTTTTGGCATAGGCGTTGTAAGCGAAGACGTAAGATTGACTTGCACAACCCCAGCTCCAGCATGAACTTCTACTTTCTTTAAAGTTACAGTGCGAGAATCTTCAGGCGCGTGATCGTCATCCGTCATGGTTGCTGGCGATTTTACAGCAACAAGAGCCAAGCTATCAAAATCAACACCAGACTTATTGCACAAATCCTGTGCTGCAGTCAAAGAAGCAGCAAAACCATCCTTTTCAATCACTCGACTTTCAGGAACTCCATATGCCTCGGCGCAAAGCAAATTAATGCGCTCGCGAAGCGACTTTCCTCGGCGGCTTTGCGGAACTTTCGTTTCAGTATCAGCGGTGATTACAGACACAAAATCATCTAGCTGATCTGCCAAGCCATCGCCGCCGTCTCGGAACAAATTGCCAACAATCGGCTTACGGAATCCTAAAGTCTTAGCTTGCTCAAGCAAATCTGGAACCTGCCCATCTTCACCTTCCCACAAATTGATAAGAGGGAACGTAGGAATATTAAGCGACTCAAGGCGCGAAACGTGGAACGGGTAACGCCACGCAAGCGTTTCGTCATCTCGCCAAGTAGTTGCACGAGTAACAACAACCGCAGCAGCAGGCCACTTTGCGCCAAATTCGCGAGCAGCAATATCTAGCCACTTTTGCGCACCAGCATCCGTGCCATAGCCTGCTTCCACAACAACAACATCGTGCAACGCACAAGCCATTTCAACGCTTACAAGGCTTGGAATACCAAGAGATACGTTGGCAAATGGCCCGCAATGAACATAAATCGGAGAACCATTAATCGTCTCAGTTTTTGCAGGCTTTACAGCATCGGCAAGAATATTTGTGATTCGCCACAAGTCAACAAAATCGCCAAATTTAACAGGATTCCCGTCTTTTGTGCCAGCAATCATGGCAGCAACGCGATTTGCGATTTCTTCCATGCTTCTCGAAAGCACTACAATTTGCATAAGCTCACAAGTTGGCGTTAACACAACGCGCTCCGCAACCGTGCTCTTGCCAAAGTCAACAGCAATACTACGCAAAGATCTTGAAGGCACTTCACTTACGCGCGGCACTAAAATCGTGTCTAAAATACCCTCGTCAATCGCTTTTTCTGCAAAAGAAACAAGCAAATTCTGCGCACATTCAATGGCAGCCATTTCTCCGCACAATCCCCAATCGATTAGCTCAGGGTGCGAAAGTGAGGACTTTCCGCCGCCGCTAGCGCCGCCTTTTGAACCCGCTGCAGTAATGCCCATGCTTGGCTGGCGCAAAACAGCCGCCGCATCTACCCCGCGTTCGCGCAACGCGTCTACCAGCGCAATAGTGGTAGTTGTTTTGCCTTCTCCTCTAGAAGCCTTAAGAGGAGTATCAGCTGTAACGAGTAGCACTTTACCGTGCTTTTTTTGCTCACTTGGATTCTTCTTTAAATAATCCATAAATCCGAAGGCGTCTATTTTTTTAACTAATCCAAATTGCGTAGTAAACGAATCAAGAATGCTCATATTCCCCACTTTCATAAGCAAAAAGCCTAGTAGATGCCCAATAGTGTTCAATAACAAACGTTCAATAACAGATGCCCAATAAACGCTCAATAGTAAACGCGCATAGCTAATGTAAATGAACAATTTTTATACTATACGATTGCATGGGCGTGGTATAGCAATATTACATTAAAACTATGCGCGTTATCACTAATGTCTATAACAACTTGCGATCAGTGATCGGAACGATTAAAACCATTCTTCATACGCATGCTAGTTATGTACAGCACTGTGTCAAGCAAAGAATCTGTTTCTTTCTTCAACTTTGCTGCCATATCGTCGTTCGCTTCAGCCAAAGCTTCACGCACTTTGTCGTTACGAAGCTCTGCAATAATTGCTTCAGGATCGCGAACTAAATCATCGTAATCTTCGCCTTCATTACCTTCACGTTCTGGTTCGTAATCCTTCAAAGAAACGCCAAGAATATCTGCCGCAGCAGCATCCGTAGACTTGACCATTGCGTGACCAAGAGAACCGACAACTTCTTGGTAACGCTCGATCGCGTTTGCAGTGTCGTTAAATGCGGCATCCGCAAGAGCTGCAATAATGCGATTCTCCCAATAGAAGTTTTCGCTTGTTACGCGAGTAGTCGTATCTTCCAAATACTTTGGAGTGCGATTTACGTTCGGATAGAACGGAATCAAAGAGTTGAAAGGATTAGAACCGTAAGTAATCCACTGAATTGCGCGCATTGCTTCTGGCATGTAAGGGCGAATTTGCATAACAGCAAGCTCGCTTTGACGATTAATACCGATTGGACGGAAAAGATGACGAGTATGCTCATCGCCAAGCTTGCCGTAAGGATCATACTCAGTGCCCTGATAGTGAGAGCTTAAAACGTACTTAATATCCTCAATCGTCACTTTGCGCTCAGGCTGGCGCGCCCACGGAATATCGTTGCTATCTGGCTTGTGATCCGCGTCTTTGCCATCCCACACTTCGTCATAAGGATTCAAGAAACGCTCCATAAACCATGCGCGAGGAGTGTTGTACACGTGGTCGGCATCTGAATGAGAGCCGAAAGCGTCGCGAGGGTTAAACGGCGAAGCGTTTTCTACCGACAAATCTAAGTGGTTTTCTTCAATAAACTCAAGCAAATCAGCCGAGCACATATGCTCTTCTTGGTCTCCCAAAGCGTCTTCCAAATCGAACTCGTCGATTCCAAGCTGGTTTGGCATAACAACATACGCCTCGTCTGGCACGCGCTTAGCAATCCAGTGGTGTCCGCCAACAGTTTCCATCCACCAAATCTCGTTTACGTCCGAGAACGCAACGCCGTTCATCTCGTAAGTGCCGTACTTTTCTAGCAACGCGCCCAAACGCTCAACGCCTTCGCGAGCGCTACGAATATAAGGCAAAACAAGAGTTAAGAAGTCTTCTTCTCCAATTCCGCCTGGAACTTCTGGCTTATAATCAGCGTCGCCTTCCTTACCTTGCGCTTTTTGAAGCTCCACCATTGGGTCGGCGCCCAGCACGCGCTCGTTGGATGTAAGCGTTTCGGTTGCGCTCATTGCCACGTTTGCTTCGTTAACGCCAGCTTCTCCCCAAATTCCTTCGCGCAAGTCTGCGTTTGGAACGCTTGTGTATTGCATTGGATTATCTGGAAGCTCTACTGTTACGTGGCTAAGCACGGACTTATAAACGCAAGGCTGATTTTGCGGCTTTACTACTACTAAGCGCTTTGGATTAAACTCGCCATTTGCTGAGTCTTCGTTACGCGCGATAAGCGTGGATCCGTCGTAGCTCGCTTTGCGTCCTACTAAAATTGTTGTGCATGCCATATTTGCATCCTCATTTTTCTAATTTTTGATTATTTTGGTTATTTGATTATTTTTGATTATTTTGTTTGTTTAGATTAGTTTGATTGGTTTTGCTTATTTTTGACTATTTTACGCACGCATATATAGTCGTAAGCTGCTTGCGACTAATCCGCACGAAGTCATATAAAGCCTAAATCCTAAATTCTAAAGCCTAAATTCTAAGCTTTTCCTCGCAAATATAATCCGTTAACGTCTACATACGAATCGTAATGCCTGATTTCATTCATCATTTCGTTAAGATAGAAGCCTTCTTTAAGATTTGGAAGAGGCTTTTGCGTGCCGAACACTTCTAGCATGTAGTCGTGATCCTTGTCTGGCGGCTGCGGGCCATTGTAGCGCATTGTAATTGCAGGGTCCGTGCAACCCACAAATCGGCTAGCTTGCGAGTTTCGCCCTTGTACAACTTCTGGAATCATGGTTGGCATTGTGCGCGAAAAGTCTTGCGGAATTTGCAAAGCGCGCGAATCGTTAAAGTCAAACATAAGCGCTTCCACTGGAACATTTGCCACAACCCAATGAATCCACTGGAATCCGCACACTGGTATAGCGTCGTCGTCTACAAATCGCCAATGCAAGTAGTGCACAAAATCCGGCAACTTGTCTACATAAAATGGAAAAGACACGACTGGAACGCCGTTAATCTTGTTTTCTTCCGGCGCAGCTTTTGCAAAGTTGTCTGGAATAGTGGTGAAATCTGCAGAAATATTCATAATCTAAGTATCTACTACCGCTGTGACTATACGCGACGACCTACCTTTTCGCTTGAGAATCGTAGCGCGAAAAGGTAATTCGGAGCGCTGAGCTTGCTTAAGGTTGAAAGCACGGTGTGCTTTCAACGCAAGCGAAGACGTTCGCGCGCTACGCTATTCCTCACGGCTATTAGTAGCCGTTCGGCTGATTTGGCGCATAAAGTCCACTGGACTTTATGCCTTAAGCCAAATCACGCTTTGAAGGAGCTTGAAATGCGTTATGCAATTTCAATCTCAGTCAAAGCGCACATAAAAGTGCTTCAAAAATAAGCGTTGCGTTTCCATTGCCAGCAAGCCGCTTTTTAGCAACCGCAAGCGCGTCCAGGCATTTAAGCGCGCGCTCTGCTGTATTCTTTTTAGAAAGCTGCATAATTTCTGCTTTAAATTCTTGATTCACAAGTGGTGTTTGCGATTGCGCATTGTTTAGCACAACAAGCACATCTCTGTACACGCTGCAAATCGCATCTATTGCGCGGTTTAAAACGTCTCTGCTTACGCGAGTGACTTTGCGCTTAACATCGTCTTTTTTGCCAATCGCATTGTATGCGCTACGAATTTTAGGTGGGATTTTATCTGTTGGCTTAATGCCATTTATGCGCAAAAACTCGCTTTGCTCAGCTTCAACAGACTTTTGCACTTCGTCTTCTGCCTGACTTTTAGCATCTTCGATTAGCGTTTGTGCAAGCATAATAGCATCTATTGCGCTGCTAAGACGCAAAACGCCTGCAACAAGCTCTTCTCTTCTGCTTCTAGCACTCTCGCTTGTAGCGTAAAGCATTGCTAAATCAACGTTTCCTTGAGCTATGCGAGCCACGCTTGCCGCCGTTTTTGCATCAATGTGTGCGCTTTGTTGCACGTATTCTTGCACATCTTGGTCGCTTGGTTGAGCCAAATTCACTATTTGAGACCTAGAACGAATTGTTGGCAAAACATCTGCCGCGCTTGCCGCGCAAAGAATCCATATTGTGCGAGGTGCTGGCTCTTCGATTTCTTTTAGCAAAACGTTTGTTGTGCGCTCAAGCATGCGCCCAACGTCTTCGATTATTATGATTCGCCACGGTGCAACACTTGGCATTTGCTCGGATATTGATACGAGTTCGCGCACTTCGTCAATGCTTACTGTAACTTTGTCCGTGCTTAAAATGTTTACGTCTGGGCTTGTTCCAGCTAATACTTCACTTGCGATTTTATCTGTGTTTATTTGAGTGTTTATTTGAGTGGCGGAGTTTTCGGCGGCGCGGTTGCTTGCGATTTTTCCACTCGATTGCAATGCCGCTGCAAACGCTCTTGCCACTTTTGCACACCCGAATCCAGTAGATCCGCAAATAAGCCATGATTGCGCGATTTTGCTTGAATCGCCTTGCGCTACTTTTTTAAGGCGTTCAACAACTTGCGCTTGACCAACTACCGATTCCCAAACGTCCATTGCTAAAATCCTATAGTCCTAAAATCCTAAAATCCTTGATTTTCTGGGGCTTCTGGCGATTTTTTGTCACCTATTCCAGCATTATCCATCAACTTGCACATGTCTTTAGCAATCAACTTAGATAAGTCGCAAGCTGGCAAAGTGGCGTCTAAAACGCAAAATCTTTGCGCATTTTGTTTAGCAAGATCTAAGAACGCTTCACGCGTGCGGCGCGCAAAATCAAGCCCTGCACTTTCCATGCGATCCGCCTGCCCATGCAATCGCACAGCAGCATCTTTCTCGCTCATATCTAGCAAATACGTGCGATTGGGCCAAAGGCAATTAGATGCCCACTCGCTTAAATCGCGCACGTCTTGCATAGTGAGCTCACGCCCCCCAGACTGATACGCTAGCGATGAGTCAATGTAACGGTCCGTTATAACCACCGCACCGCGCCGCAAGGCTGGGATGATGATTTGCGCAGCATGTTGAGCGCGATCCGCAGCAAACAGAAGCGCCTCGGTGCGCGCAGAAATCGCTCCGCCGTGTAGAAGAATGTTGCGCAACTGTTCGCCCAACGGTGTTCCGCCAGGCTCTCTCGTTACAACAACCTCAAGTCCGCGTGCTTGCAAAAAATCACGCAAAGCCTCAACTTGCGTAGTTTTCCCAACGCCGTCTATACCTTCAAAAGATATAAAAAGACCCTTAAGACCTTTGTTTAAACCGCTAAGCCCGCTGTTTTTAAGACCTATAGCCATTTTTGCATACCTCTACCAGGTTTACTCGCCTTTAGACGTGGACTTTTTTGCTGTGCTCTTTTTTGCAGCCGTCTTCTTAGCAGCCGTCTTCTTTGTTGCCGTCTTCTTTGCAGCAGTTCTCTTGCGCTTTACAGGCCCTGCCGCACGCTTTTGCGCCAAAAGCTCAAACGCAACCTGTGGCTCAATCGACTCAGGCGTGTACTGCTTTGGAAGCGTGCGATTCGTAACGCCGTCTGTAATATAAGCTCCGTAGAAGCCGTCTTTAATTACCACTGGCTTGCCGCTTTCTGGATCCTCTCCAAGCTCCCTAAGCGGCGGTTTTGCGGCTCCACGAGTGCGCTTTGCATACTTCGGTTGAGCAAAAAGCTCCTTGGCTTCGTCTAAAGTCACACTAAAAATCGCGTCTTCGCTTGCAAGCGAACGATTGTCTGGCTTGGCATCCACAGCCGAATCGCCAGCATCCGCGCGCTCGTAAGTCTTAGTCAAATAAGGTCCGTATCGACCATTATTCGCCTCAATCTTCGCGCGCTTTACTTCGCCTTGCTCATCAACTTCTTCCACAATGCCAACCAATCGAGGCAAGTTCAAAAGTCGCAAAGCATCTTGCAAAGTTATTGTTGCAGGGTCCATTGTTTTAAACAAAGACGCCATTTTTGGCTTAGCTTTAGCAGACTTTTTAGATTTTGCAGAAGACTTTGCGCCAGTTTTAGCAGAATCGTCGGCTGCTTGCGACTCATCCTCATCCGAAGCTTCAACAAGAGCAACGTAAGCTCCAAAACGCCCGTTCCTAACTTCTACACTGCCTCCAGTTTGCGGATCTGTACCCAAAACGCGCGGACCGTCGGAGTTGTTCTCAATCAAATCTCGTGCAACTTGCTCAGTCAACTCGTCTGGAGCCAAAGTACTTGGAATCGAAGCTCTGCGCGCATTGCCATCTTCGTCTAGATTCTTCGTATCTTCCAAATACGGGCCGTATCTGCCTACGCGCACGTGCAATCCGCCGCCAATATCAATCGTGTTGATTTCTCGAGCGTCAATCTCGCCAAGCTGATCAACTTGTTTTTGCAAACCTTCATGCATTGCAAAGTCGCCAGCAACCGCCCCGTTATCTCCAAAGTAAAACTTGTAAAGCCAATCTTTACCAGCTTCCTCGCCATGTGCTATGCGGTCCAAACCATTTTCCATGTCCGCCGTAAACGCATAGTCAACGTAAGTTGGGAAATTAGATTCCAAAAGCTTAATAACAGCAAAAGCAAGCCAGCTTGGAATCAACGCGCGCCCACGCTCATACACGTATCCGCGGTCAATAATCGTGGAAATAATGCTAGCGTAAGTAGACGGCCTACCAATCTCCTTAGCTTCAAGCGTTTTAACTAAAGACGCTTCCGTGTAGCGAGCTGGCGGCTGAGTTTCATGACCATCCGCGCTAACTCGCAAAGCTTTAAGAACATCGCCATTAGCCATAGGAGGCAAAGCCTTAGACTGCTCGTCTTCGCTAAATCCGCCAAACACCTTCATAAATCCAGCAAACTCAATCACGGTTCCAGAAGCTTGGAAATTAGCAGTCCCAAAGCTGCCAGCCGAAGCATCTAGCTTAACTGTAGCTGTAAAACCAGTAGCATCCGCCATTTGAGAAGCAAGAGTGCGCTGCCAAATAAGCGTATAAAGTTTAAGCTGATCGGCAGGGAGAACGCCAGCCAAATCCGCAGGATTTCTAAACGTAGATCCAGCAGGACGAATACACTCGTGCGCTTCCTGAGCGCCTGCAGAAGTCGTAGCATACTGTTTTGGAGAATCCGCTAAATACTCGTCTCCAAAACTAGACTTAACGCAATCTCGCGCCGCAAAAATCGCCTCTTTAGAAAGTGTTACAGAATCAGTACGCATGTAGGTTATGTAACCGTTTTCGTACAAAGATTGAGCCGCGCGCATAGTTTGGCGAGAGCTCATCGACAAGCGGTTTCCAGCAGTCTGTTGAAGAGTGGAAGTTGTAAACGGAGGCAATGGGCGGCGGCGATACGGCTTAGTGTCCATTGAGCTCACAACAAAATCAGCCGCGCCAAGACTCTGTGCAATCGCACAAGCATCTGCCTCATTCAAATAGTGCGCTAAAGCAGATTCGCCCTTAGTTTTTTGAAGCTCGCCAAGCGAATTAAAATCTTTAGAGGCAGCCAAACGCTCTCCATTTAGAGCCGTCATTCGCGCCTGAAAATCAACGCCGTTTGCGCTCAAATCCGCACAAACATCCCAATAGCTCGCCTTTTTAAACGCCATTCGCTCGCGCTCGCGCTCAACAATCAAACGCGTTGCAACAGATTGCACTCGCCCAGCAGAAAGACCCGGTCCCACTTTACGCCACAAAACTGGCGAAAGCTCGTAGCCGTACAATCTATCCAACACGCGGCGTGTTTCTTGCGCATCAACCATATGGTCGTCAACGTTTCGCGTGTTAGCAAGCGAAGCTTGAATCGCATCTTTTGTAATCTCGTGAAACACCATGCGCTTTACTGGCACTTTTGGCTTAAGTGCTTGCACAAGATGCCACGCAATCGCTTCTCCTTCGCGGTCCTCATCAGTTGCGAGGAACAATTCGCCCGACTTTGCGAGCGCAGCCTTTAAATCCGAAACTGTTTTCTTTTTATCCGCGCCAACAACATAGTATGGCTCAAAACCATTGTTTACATCTACGCCAAACTTGCCAAATTCTGCCTTTTTAGCAGCTGGCACCTGACTTGGCTGTGCTAAATCACGAATGTGGCCAACGGATGCCATAACAGTGTATCCGCTTCCAAGATATCCGCCTATTTTACGCGCTTTAGTGGGAGACTCCACAATGACAAGCTTGTTCTGCTCTGTCATACGCTCTCCTTTCGTACAGATGCATTTTGTATGCATATTCCGCGCTTTTACTACTCAATCCACGCAAACTCTAACGCAATACGCGTTTCATATTCAACAAAATCAACAAAATCAAACTTTGCGAAATATCAGCATATACTCCTATATATACCACTTTACTTATTTTTTATTCAATTAGACGATAATCTTAACAATAAATCGTCCTCATCTTGACGTTTTGGAACTTCGCTTTTTGAAGGAGGAGTAGGCGGAGCACCAACTAATCCTAGCCTACTTAAAGGAGCTGCACTGGATTGTCTAAGAACCATCAAAACGCCGAAAGTCAAGCTACACACTCCTGCTACAGCCCAATATGCACAAGAGTGCGATACCCCTATAGCCCATTTTGCACCTAAATCTATTCCTGGCATAATCTGGTAAATCATGTACGAACAGTAAGTTAGGCAGATTATTCCCATTGTGATCATTGCGCTTCCAACGATTTGCACGCTTATAGATGATCTTCTTGAACCTGGCACGTCCATTCCAGATGATCTTGTAAAAATCAACACTGTTGACGTTACAGCACCAACTATGAGTACGGATATCATAACGTCTGCCGGCCTGTGCCATCTGCCTCCCAAAAGAGCTATGGCAAGCAGAAATGTGATTATTGCTGAGCCAAGTGCAATCCATGCTCTAAAAGCGCGACTTACAGCGCAAACAAGCAGCGCGCACGCAGCCGCCATTAGTAGCATGTGACCAGACGGAGCGGAATTTTTTGCAAGCGTTGCTACATTTACTAGGATCGGACGCGGAAGCACACGTTTTAGAGGCTCTGCAGCTAGAGATAAAACTAGTATTACAGCGCATTGCGCAATCAGCCACCAGCGTTTTCTTATGATTGATATTATTGCTGCCGCAGCGCAAATCAAGGCAGATAAGACTATAACGAGTATGGAACTTCTAAGCGGAGTTAGTACAACAGACAGCCACGACGGAATGGCACTATATCCAAAAGTACTAATCACCATTTCTTCATACGACTGACCTATTGCGGTTCTAACGGCTAGAATCCACATGATTGATGCAAAAGATGCAAAAAGAACAGCACACAGCGCACACAAAGCTATTGTTGATATTCTAGGACGATTCATCAGCGGATCGAGCTTAGAAATATCTTGATTAGCCTCGCTGCTTTGAGAATTTTGACTATTTTTGATATTTTCACCAATGCCGCTAATTTGACTATTATCACTGTCGTCGCTGCCATCGCTAATCTTGCTGCCTTCAAATAGACTCATACCAAGCATTTTATCAAACAACACTCCACGCGCTACGTGGTTATGTAGATTACGCCAAATGTGGTAGAGATTCGAGATTTTTCGCAGCGAAAGAGATGTATCGCTCGCGCGTTACAGCGCGCTCACGTCTTCGCTTGCGTTGAAAGCACACTGTGCTTTCAACTTTGAGCAAGCTCAGCGAATCGAAGTGCATTCGCGCGCTACGCTTTAAGCGCTCATGCAAGTCGATCCGCAGTCCTCCGATGGTGACTCGCCGAGAGAGCAAGAAAAATCGAGAATCTCAGCGATTAAGCAATACGCAATTGTTCAAGAATGTAAGAGGGCTGGGTGATTCTTGGTCGAACAGTATAAGAGCGGCAGCCGATACCAAATAATCCAATGATCAACCACTACAAACAAACATCAACCTAAAAACAAAATCAAAGACAAAACGGAACAACCGCAACAACAAGAAACACACAAGAGGCGGAGCGTTGTGAGACAAGAAACACCCAGCCCTCGCGCAACAACAAATGGGTAATATCGCTTGCGTTATATTTGCATCACGAGCGAGACAAATCTAACAAACTTTATATAAGAAAACCCCCGCGCACCCACCAGAGGCCACTTACCCTTGCTGCATTCCTGCCCTGGGGGGATTGGGTGACGTAGTGCCACGCGGAGGCTCTACCTATATTACACGATTTTGGCTACAAGTCGAGCGCAAGTCGCAAGCTTCCGCACCATTAGGCGCATTGCTAGGCGCGCCACACGCTTTTACCATGTTCTTTTGCAGCCTCAACATCTGCATTAAGCTGCGACTCATCTGCCTCAACATCTCCAGCAATATAGCGCTCAACGAGTTCGCGCGCCTCGCTATCTTCATGCTGAACAGCTGGCGACTTCATAAAGTAGGAGCTAGGAGCCAAAATCGGGCCTGAAAGCTTGCGATCCAACGCAATCTTCGCCGCACGCACAGCGTCTATAACAATGCCTGCAGAATTAGGCGAATCCCACACTTCGAGCTTGTACTCTAAGCTAAGCGGAACATCTCCAAAAGTGGTGCCCTCTAAGCGCACAAACGCAAACTTGCGGTCGTCAAGCCAAGCAACATAATCCGAAGGACCGATGTGCACGTTGTGATCATCCATATCGTGCGGAACAATCGAAGTAACCGCGCGCGTCTTAGAAATCTTCTTCGACTCAAGCCTAGAGCGCTGCAACATGTTCATAAAGTCCATGTTTCCGCCAACATTCAGCTGGTAAGTGCGATCCAAACGCACTCCTCTATCTTCAAAAAGTCGCGCCATAACGCGATGCGTAATCGTAGCTCCAACCTGGCTTTTAATATCGTCGCCAATAATCGGAACGCCTGCATCGCGGAACTTTTGCGCCCAAACTGGGTCGGAAGCAATAAAAACAGGAAGGCAATTTACAAACGCGCATCCAGCTTCCATAGCCGCCGTAGCATACGCCTTATCTGCCTGCTCGGAGCCAACTGGCAAGTAAGAAACAAGCACGTCTACATGCAAATCGCGCAAAACCGCGGCAACATTTACAGGCTCTTCCTTAGACTCCTCAATCATTTGCTTGTAGTAGTCGCCCAAGCCATCGTAAGTAGGTCCACGCTGCACTTTAACACCAAGATTAGGCACATCTGCAAAGCGAATCGTGTTGTTTTGCGAAGCATAAATCGCCTCGCTTAAATCATGACCCACTTTTAAAGCGTCAACATCAAAAGCTGCTACAAACTCAATATCTCGCACGCGATATTGCCCAAAAACAGCATGCATTAATCCTGGAATTTTATCGCCATCATTGGCATTTTTGTAGTATTCAACGCCTTGAACCAACGACGAAGCACAATTGCCAACACCGGCAATGGCAACGCGGATACTCATATAAACTCCTTGCCCAAAAACAACAGCATATAATCATGCTGCACTAACACACTTTTATAATACTAGCTTTTACAAATATTACACATGATATTACATATGATTAAAATTCCCCGCCAAGCGCTAACTTGGATTATATGGTTGCAAATAGTAATGGACAAAATTCGCACTCTTCTAATACAGGACGCACTGTAAGAAGCGCGACTTCTGCAGAGGAAAAACGACGCGCAAACGCCAGAACTGGAACAGCCAGACCAAGCGCAACAAGGCAGAGGCGTCAAAGAAGAAAACACAAAAGAATCCGCGACACGTGGCGAACAAAACATCCAATCCTATTTTGGGCATTAATCATAATTTTTACGCCAATAATCCTTGGCACACTCGTATTTGCGGTTATGTATGTGAACACCGACATTCCGCAGCCAGATAAGATTGCGATGGCAGACAAAACCAAGGTGTACTACGCAGATGGAAAAACAGAAATCGGTAGTTTTGCGGAACAAAATCGAGAAATCATAAGTTGCTCTGCGCTAAAACCATATGTTGGCAACGCGATAGTCGCAAGCGAAAACAGATCGTTCTACAAAGACGGTGGAATTGATTTTAAAGGAATTGGACGCGCAATAATTCACAACATAACTTCTAAAGGACGCTGGGGCGGGTCCACAATCACACAACAGTATGCAGAACGCTACTATCTTGGTGAAACAAAAACGTATTTAGGCAAACTTCACGAGGCGATTCTAGCTCTAAAAATCGCGCAAACACAAGATAAAAACACTGTGCTATGTAACTATATGAACACTATTTATCTTGGTCGCGGAGCGTATGGAATACAAGCGGCAGCAAAAGCGTACTTTGGTGTAGAAGCAAAAGATCTTACACTATCTCAAGCAGCAATGCTGGCTGGAATAATCCCTGCACCAAGCAGCTGGGATCCTGCAATCATGCCTAAAGAAGCGAATATGCGATTCAAGCGCGTTCTTAGGATTATGCGTGAAGACAAGTACATTACTGACGCAGAATATAAAAGCGCTAAAATGCCACAAACCATTAATCAGACTAAGCAAAACGTTTATTCAGGACCTCAAGGTTATTTGCTTCACATGGTTCGCAGCGAGCTTACTCAAAGCGGAGCTTTTACGAAGGAAGACCTTGATACTGGCGGATATCGTATTGTTACAACAATCGACAAAGCTAAGCAGGATTTAATGTTTAGTGTGGCAAGCCCTGCTATGGGTGGTCGCGGAATCGCTCCAGCTGGGTTGCAAGTAGGTGGAATGAGTGTAAATCCTAAAGACGGATCAATCATATCTGTTTATGCTGGAGATGACTATCTTTCTAAACCGCTTAATAATGCTACTCAAGCCCTTTATGAGCCTGGAAGTACCATGAAGCCATTCGCTTTAATCGGTGCTATTCAGGCTGGAACAAGTCTTAATACTCTGTTTAATGGAAATTCTAACCTAAAGTTTGAAGGCATAGATAAGCCTGTTAACAACTATGCAAACACTAATTGGGGAACAATCAACCTTTATAAAGCAACAGCAAACTCCGTGAACACGCCGTTTATGTCTTTGCAGCAAAAGCTTGGGCGTAGGGCTGTGGCTCATACTGCTGTTACGGCTGGCTTGGATCCTAAGAGGATTAATGGCGAAAATCCGTTCACAGTGTTGGGTAACGACCCTGTGCATGTTAGCGAAATTGCGCGAGCCTATTCTACGATAGCAAGTCAGGGGCGCAGGCCAGATATTCATATTGTTGCTAGCGTTAAGAATCCAGATGGTAAAGAATTTTATAGAGCTCCAACATCTGGACGACAAGTGTTTTCTCCAGCAGACATGGCTCTTACCACTAAAGCTCTGCAAGGCGTTGTGCAATATGGTACTTCTACGGAAGCTAGGGGTGTTGGCAAACCTATAGCTGGAAAGTCTGGTACCGCAAACGATGAGACTGCATGCAGCTTTGTTGGTTTTACTCCTAGTGTTGTAACCGTGTTTGCTATATGGTATCCGAATGCGCAGGGAAATCCTCAGCCTGTTCCGTCTTTCCGCGGTTATCCAGGCGGTGTTGGGTATTCTGCACATTTGTTTACAAAGTATATGCGTCACGCGCTTACTGGAATGCCTACCGAGAAGTTCCCAGAAGCTAAGGATAACGGCAAAATTGGTGGTGAAGATGGCAAGTGGGGACTTGGAGGCAATAGGCGTACTTCGGAATACGACTACTCGGATAGAGCTTCTGACGATAAAGAGCCTTATAAGGAAAATAAGGATAAAGTAGATAGGACAGAAAATAAGCCTTCAGATTCTGCAGGCGCGGCTGCTGGCGACTCTTCTCGTGCGTCCGAAGGATCTTATGGATCTGGGCTTGGTTCGGGAGAGTCTGGTCAATCTGGTCAGTCTGAACGCAATTCGTCTGGAGTATCTGGTTCTGCAGGGTCGCAATATGGATACACTGGATCAGATACTCAAGAAGGCGCTGCTGGCGGCGATTAATCTACGTGATTCTGTAATCATGTAGTGCGTTTGTACGCTTAGGACGCACGAGTGATTTTCCTATTTATCGTTGCGCGAGGGCTGGGTGTTTCTACGCTCGCACGGATTAGCCGCGCTCACTCCTTCGCCGCATGTAAAGTCCACTGGACTTTACATTTAAGCGGCTCAGCGAATCGAGGTGACTTCTCGCGCGCTATGCAGCTCGAAGTCGTCGATTCGCACAACGCTCCGCCTCTTACGTGTAGTCTGTTGTTGCGGTTGTTCCGATTTGGCTTTGATTTTGTTTTTTGGTTGAAGTTTGTTTGTAGGGTGATTCATTGGATTATTTAGTATCGGCTGCCGCTCTTATACTGTTCGACCAAGAATCACCCAGCCCTCTTACGTGCTTGAACAATTGCGTATTGCTTCATCACCGAGATTCTCGATTTTTCTTGCTCTCTCGGCGAGTCACCATCGGAGGACTGCGAATCGACTTGCATGAGCGCTTAAAGCGTAGCGCGCGAATGCAATTCGGAGCGCTGAGCTTGCTCAAAGTTGAAAGCACAGTGTGCTTTCAACGCAAGCGAAGACGTGAGCGCGCTGTAACGCGCGAACGACGACCTGCCATGTAGTGCGATTGTATGTTACTGCGCAATTCGCGCAATAATGTAGCGCTCAAGCGTTTGAGGCGTAACATCTTCGTATCCATGTATATCAGCGAATTGCGGTCCGTTACTTACGTCTAGATTCGAGTACGCTGTTTGTGCAAGAGTCGTCGCCCCCGAAGCTGCAGCCGACTTTAACCCTGCAAACGAATCCTCAATAGCGATGCAATACTTCATGTTTTGCGCACTAATACCAAGCAGTTTCCCTGCTGCTAAATATGGCTCGGAGCTTGGCTTTGTAGCATATCCATCGTCTCCGCAAATGTATCCTGCAAACGCACCTTTTGGCGCATGGTTCACAATGTTTTCAACAAGTCGCCTTGGTGAATTGCTCACTAGAATCGAAGGGATTCCTGCATCCGCTAATTTTTGCAAAAGATTCAGAACGTCTGGTACCCATGGAACCTCTATCTGCTCTTTTTGCGCTACATAGTCCACCATCGCGTTGCCGATTTCTTCAACGCCCATTTTTGTTCCGCGAGCAATCATGGCTTCAGCAACATCTTTTAAAGATCCACCAGAATACTGCCAAGCTAATTCTTCGTTCCATTCGCCACCATGTTCTTTTGCGATTTGGATTTCAGCATCATGCCAATACGGTTCCGAATCAATTAACGTGCCGTCCATATCCCAAAAGACTGCGGAAAGCTTGTGATTTGTGGTGTTTTGCGCTGCTGTTGTGTTTATTGCCATCAATACCCTTTGTTTTGTCGCTTTACGTATGCGATATTTATCAATATTTATATTTTATATTTACATTTTATATTTAAACATTTGATTAGTATTTAATAATATCTAAACTAATGTTAGACTGCTACATTGCTATATTCTGAATGCTCGCCACAAAACAACAGACTTATCGTCGTTTAAATCATCATAATCACAATTGTTGTATTGAGCATCGTTTTGCGAGTGAGAATGTTTATTATACGATGATGGCAATGCTCGCTGCTGAACACGAATGTCGCGTCGCCAATCCTTTGCGCTTTGTGACCTTTGAACTTCTACAATATTCCCATCTACAGTCGCAGTAAAAATATTTCGTTCAGCGCAATTGGCTTCTTCAATCAAATGTCTTACTTGTCTTTTAAGCTGGCGATTTTCTTCTTGCAAAGCCAAAATACGCATTATTCCAGCAAGATTTACTCCATCCTCTTGGCTTAGTTTTTGTGTTTGCACAAGCCTATCTATGTCTCTAAGAGAGTATCTTCTAGCTCCACCTTCTGTACGCTGTGGCATAATCAAGCGCAGCCTGTCGTACTGTCTTAGTGTTTGTGGATGAGTGTCGGTTAGGTTGGCTACGTGGCTTACTGTAAAAATCGGCATGTCGATTTTAAAGCCGACTTCATCTGCGCCGTCAAGAGTTGCGCTTCCACGCACTAACGCCACTGCACACATTTCGTACAATGCTTTAGTTTGGCGCTCCAACCTAACCATGACTTTTCCTTTCTACACGCACACACTAAGCGATTTGTTGCTATGCGCGCAAATCGTGCACTTCTTGCTCATATGATTCTCCGCATGCCTTGTTGAATTCTTTTGCAGCACGCTTTATCATCATGCCAGATCGCTTTGGTATTTGTATTTGTACGATTCCTACAAAGGCTCCATTTTTACCTGGCACGCCTTCGCCTTCTACACGTACTTCGCTACCGCTAGATGTTCCAGCTGGCACTTTAAACACTACTGGCTTACCATCTAGGTTTTTAAGCGTGACTTTTGCTCCGCGAACAGCCTCATCTAGTGTAAGCGGAAGATTTGCCACTAAATCACAGCCGCGTAGAGAAAAATTATCAGTTTTTTCTACCTGAACCTGTAAGTACATATCTCCAGCTTCTCCACCAAACTTCCCTGGCTTGCCCTTGGACTTTAAGCGGATTTTTTGCCCATCTTTTACTCCTGCTGGAATATGAGTTTTGAACGACTCTCCGCCCGATCGAAGCGAAACCGTAGCACCTTTGAACGCTTGTTTAAATGTTAGTTTGATTGAAGTTGTAATGTCTTCACCGCGTTCAGGCGAATTTTGTGGAGCAGATTGACCATATTGACCATACTGACCATATTGACCATATTCTGCACCGCCATTAAAGCCACTTCCTCCAAATCCTTGCGAAGATTGCGCTCCTGCACCTCCCGTGAACATGGAGAATATGTTTCCCATGTCTGGTCCAGCTCCGCTTGTGGAGAATCGCACGCGAGACCCATTTGAGCCTCCGAACATCGATGAGAATATATCGCTGAATCCACTTGCGTCGAATCCGCCTGCTCCAGAGCCTCCAGCGAATCTTGCTCCGCCCGCTCCAAATTGGCGTATCGCATCGTAACGCTGACGTGTTTGCTTATCTTTCAAAACGTCATACGCTTCGGACACGTCTTTGAATTTTTCTTCCGCTTCTTTTGTTTTGTTTAAATCAGGATGATATTTTCTAGCTAGTTTTCTGTATGCTTTTGTGATTGTGTCTTCGTCGGCATCTTTGGAGACACCGAGCACTTTGTAGAAATCTTTGGCTAACCATTCATTTTCAGCCATTTGTGCCTCCTTCTTATGTTTCGAGCACATTGGCATAACATTTATATATAAACCTTAAATACAAACCTACTCGTGTTGGTTTTGCGTTTTTAAACAGTGTTTTAAACGTTTTAAACCAGCACGAGTAAGTTTTTATGGGATTCTTCGCAAGTCGGTAACTGCGTTTTATTGCGTTACATACAAACCATACGAATGTTTCACAGCGTGTTTCACGAGCTTGCTGGCGACGCAACAACCACTCTAGCTGCGCGAATCACTCGATCTCCGATCCTGTATCCTGCTTCTACAACAACATCTACTGTGTCTTTTGTAGCATCTGGATCTGGCTTATGCAGAATCGCATCGTGCTTAGTCGGGTCAAATTCTTCGCCCTTTTCGCCGAACTTTTCAACGCCGAATTTCTCAAATGCTTTGTCTAACTTTGCAGCAACGGCTTTAAATGAATCGTCCATATCGCTATGTTCACGAATACGATCAATATCATCTAAAGCAGGTAGCAAAGCTGTTAAAACATCGATAATTCCATGTTGACGGAATCGATCTTGCTCTTTAGAAGCACGGTTGCGGAAGTTTATGAACTCTGCTCGCTCGCGTTGCAACGCTTCCAAATACTCCGCCGCCTCTTTTTTGGCTTTGCCAAGCGGTGTTAAAGAATCTTCTTCTTCGTTGCTTTGCGTGTCTGAAGAATCATTATTTTCTTGAGACTTACTAGCGTTGGCTTCATCGTCGGTTGCTGGCGACTTTTCACGTTCGGCATCTGCATTAGCGTCCGCATCTTGTGTTGGCGTATCTTGCGTCGCCGCATGCTTTGTCTCATGAGCAGCTGCGTCTTGTGCTTCGTTTTGTGATGCATTCACATGCTCATTAGACGAGGCTGCACTAGCAGAATCAGCTGGATTTGACGATTCTTCCAAATCGCCAGCATCCGAAGGCACATCTTCCAATCCGCTCAAGTAGTCGTTGGCGTTAAACTCGGACATTACTTGTTGTCCTTATCGTCCTTGTCGTCGTCCACCACTTCGGCGTCAACCACGTCGTCATCTTTTGCAGAAGATCCAGCGCCTGCATTTGCATCAGATGCAGCACCAGCAGCGCCAGCCTGTGCACCTGCAGCACCAGCAGCACCCTGCTGAGCGTAAAGCTGCTGACCAATCTTTTGAGCAGAAGTCATAAGCTCGCTCTGAGCAGACTTAATCTTCTCAATATCATCGCCCTTCAAAGCTTCCTTCAAAGCATTAACCTTTTCGGTAACTTCCTTGGAGATTTCGTCAGAAAGCTTATCCTTATTATCGTTCACAAGCTTTTCAGTCTGGTAAGCGAAAGATTCTGCCTGGTTACGAGTATCAGCTTCTTCCTTACGCTTCTTATCTTCAGCTTCGTGAGCTTCAGCTTCCTTAACCATGCGGTCAATCTCGTCCTTTGGCAAACCAGAACCGCCAGTAATCGTCATGGACTGTTCCTTGCCAGTGCCCTTATCCTTAGCGGAAACGTGCACAATGCCATTAGCATCAATGTCGAAAGTCACTTCGATTTGTGGAACGCCACGAGGAGCTGGAGCAATACCAGTCAACTCAAAAGTACCAAGAGGCTTGTTATCGCGAGCAAACTCACGTTCACCCTGATAAACCTGAATCAACACGGATGGCTGATTGTCTTCTGCAGTAGAGAACACTTCAGAGCGCTTAGTTGGAATTGCGGTATTACGCTCAATAAGCTTCGTCATAATTCCACCCTTGGTTTCAATGCCCAAGGAAAGTGGAGTTACATCAATAAGCAGAACGTCTTTTCGGTCTCCCTTAATAACGCCCGATTGCACGGCTGCACCAACAGCCACAACCTCATCTGGGTTCACGGACTGATTCGCTTCCTTACCGCCCGTAAGCTCCTTTACAAGCTCCTTGACGGCTGGCATACGAGTAGAACCACCAACAAGCACCACATGATCAATCTGGCTTACGGAGATGCCAGCATCGGAAAGCACGTTGTTAAATGGAGTACGGCAGCGACCGAGCAAGTCGGAAGTCATTTCCTCAAAGTGAGCGCGAGTCAATGTCTCATCCAAATGCACTGGAGTTCCGTCTTGAGTCATTGCCAAGTACTGCATAGAAATTGAAGCAGAAGTAGAAGAGCTAAGCTCCTTCTTTGCCTGCTCAGCAGCTTCCTTCAAACGCTGCAAAGCAATCTTATCCTTGCTCAAATCAACGCCGTACTTGTTCTTAACTTCGCCAACAAGCCAGTCGATAATCTTCTGATCCCAGTCATCGCCACCCAAGTGGTTATCGCCATTAGTTGCCTGCACCTGGATTGTAGAGAAGCCGTCGTCATCCTTACCAATCTCAAGAAGCGACACATCGAAAGTACCGCCACCCAAGTCGAACACCAAAATGCGCTCGTCTTCCTTGCCCTTTTCAAGGCCATAAGCCAAAGCTGCAGCAGTTGGTTCGTTAATAATACGCAGCACGTTCAAGCCTGCAATCTTACCTGCATCCTTAGTTGCCTGACGCTGAGCATCGTTGAAGTATGCTGGGCATGTAATAACGGCATCGGTTACTGGCTCACCAAGGTAGGCCTCAGCATCGCGCTTCAACTTCATTAAAACCTGTGCGGAAATCTCTTGTGGAGTCCACTTCTTGCCGTCGATTTCAACAGACCAATCCGTACCCATATGGCGCTTTACAGAGCTAATCGTGCGATCAACGTTTGTAACTGCCTGACGCTTAGCGACTTCACCAACCAAGATTTCGCCCGACTTGCTGAATGCCACCACGGATGGCGTTGTACGCGCACCTTCTGCGTTAACAATAACTGTTGGACTGCCGCCTTCAAGCGTTGCAATGCAGGAGTTCGTTGTTCCTAAATCAATACCTACTGCGCGTCCCATAATATCTCCTAGCTATCTTTATCTATGTACCTTTAATCTATGTACTTAAATTCTTGGCAGCCAGCCTTGCGACTAACCGCTTTTTCTTTTTACAAAACTTGAGTCTAACACACTCAAGTTATTAAAGTCAAGCATTTTCGCGCGCGTTTCGCAAAAACTTAACACTCCCACACTCAACTTTTGTAACTTTTCGCAAAGTTCACGCAAATCTAAAATGTCGAAGCGAGTTATCAATGGCGTTATATCGCGCCAAAACCCCAATAAGCGGCTTTCCTATACCAGTTATAATCTTGATTGCTTCAGTTGCCATCATTGCGCCAACAATAGCTGCAGTCGCGCCCAATACAGCCGATTTTGGTACTTTTTCTTTAGGCGGAGGGCAAGCATACAAGTCACGCAAATTAGGCCCTTTTCCTGGCACAAAAACGCTTACTTGACCTTCATAATAAAGAACTGAGCCATAAACTTCTGGCGCGCCAGCGCTCCAAGCAGCATCCGCAATCAAAAAGCGTGTAGCAAAATTATCACAACCATCAATTATTAAGTCGTGATTTTCTACAAGTTGTTTTGCGTTGTCTTCATTAAATCTATTTACAAGGTTGATTTTTAAACCTGGAGATAATGCCTGCAAGCGCTTAGCTGCAAGTTGAGCTTTCGACTTGCCACACTGATCCACAGTGTATAAAGTCTGCCTTTGCAAATTAGAAAGCTCTACAACATCGTCGTCACAAATCGTGATTTCACCAACTCCTGCAGCAGCAAGCGAAAGCAAGCACGGCGAACCAAGTCCACCTGCCCCAACCATGCAGATTTTCGCATCGCGAAGTAATTGCTGATGTTCATGCGTAAAGCCCGGCAGGAGCAAGTGGCGGCAAGTGCGTTCCGCCTCAAGCTCCTGCAGGTTGTCATAAATCTTATTAATCGTCATACTGAATATGCTGAATCAATTACAGTACAAAATTTACAGAATTTACAGTACTGCGTCAGCCCAAGCGCGACCTTCAACAGGCGAAGACGCGAGCGCATGCTCACGCTTAGGAATACGGCCAGCATCGTGAGCAAGCTTACCAGCAGTTACAGCAGCAGCCATTGCACGACCCATCTTTACAGGATCTGGGCAGCGAGTTACAGCGCTTGCAAGAAGCACGCCCGAGCAACCGATTTCGAAAGCTTTAACAACATCTGAAGCGGTGCCAACGCCAGCATCCAAAATCACAGGAACGCCAGATTCTTTGCTTTCTTGAACAATCAGCTCAATGTTTCGAGGATTCAAAATACCAAGTCCAGTTCCAATTGGAGCACCCCCTGGCATAACAGCCTTCACACCAAGCGACACAAGGCGACGAGCCACAATCGGATCGTCATTAGTGTAGCAGAGCACGCTAAATCCTTCTTCAACTAGCTTTTCTGCAGCAAGCAAAACTTCGCGAGTGTCTGGGAGCAAAGTATCGTCGTCTGCAATCACTTCGAGCTTAATCCAATCAGTTCCAAGTGATTCACGAGCCATTTTTGCTGTAAGAACAGCATCATGAGCAGTTTTGCAACCAGCAGTATTTGGCAAAACGTTAATGTTATGGCGCTGCAACATACCGTAAATATCAACTCCAGTTTTTGCGTGACGACGCAAAGCAACAGTTGCTACTTCCGCGCCTGAAGCAACAAGTGACTTTTCCATAATGTCAATGCTTGTCATTCCACCCGTGCCAAGCAAAAGCCTTGAGTGCAAGGTCTTACCGCAAAGCTGCCAAGTATCGACATTTTCTTCATTATTTTCTATATTTTCTGTCATTTTAAGCCTTTTATATAAATTTTTTGAAACTATACTCAAATTATTTGAAATCAACCGCTATTGTGGATCAGTCGCCTATTGAGGGTCATCCGCCCTGAACCGCGCTGAGAATTTCGATCTTATCCCCATCGCAGATGATGGTTGATTCCCATTGGGCGCGCTTAAGCACATCGTCGCCAATGGCGACCGCAATGCCAAAACCAGAGTCAGATCCGTAGAGTTGTGCAACAAGTTGGGCAATAGTCAAGTTATCCTTCACTTGAGTGGTTTCACCATTGACGACGATTTGCATAATTCAACCTTTATTAACGTCTATTAAAACTTGCGTCACTAGAAACTTGCGTAACTAGGAACTTTCTTCACTAGAAGCGAGCAGGATTGCAGCTCTCCAAGAAGCCCTTTTCCTTCTCAGTCAACTCTTGCTCAAGCACAAGCTTTGTAGTCAAAGAAGAACCCAAAGCTGTGAGCAAAATGCCGTGACGGAAGTAACCAGTAGAAATTGTGGTGTGCGTCTTAGGATCAATGCCAATGAATGGTAAATCGTCTGGAGTTCCTGGGCGACCACCAGCGGTAACCTCAGTAATCGAGCATTCCTGAATGCCAGGAAGTACGCTTGCAGCATCACGAAGCAAGTCGAGCACACCGCCAACCTTTGGAATATCGCGGTCGTCTTCGCGAGAAGTAGCGCCGAGCACAAGCTCGCCTGTTTCCTTAGCGCGAGGCACCAAATACACTGGGCGGTCATGCACAAATCCACGAACCACAGAGCTCAAAATTGGGCGCAAAGGCTCTGGAATAGTCATACGAATCATATCGCCCCACACAGCGCGAAGTTTAAGCTGAGGAAGCATTTCCTTAGCACCCAAACCAGATGCCAAAACCGTGTCTGGACCTAAATCGTCTGGAGTGCTTGCGCGACGCTCAATAACAACACCACGCTTTTCAAGTGCATCAATCATTGCTGCAGTAAACTGACGAGGATTAATCTGATGATCATCCGGAACGCTTACAGCGCCTGCAATCGTCGGCGAAAGCGCAGGCTCAATTTCACGAAGCTTACTCACAGAAATATGCTCAGCTCTACGGCCGTAACGATGCTGCAAGTTTAGCAACTCGTTTACGTGCTCGTTATCTGCAGCGTCGCCACCGATTACGTAAGAGCCGCACTCTAAGTAGCCAGTTGGCTTATCGGTGTATTTTGCAACCGAATCAACCAATTCCTTATACATAGTTGCAGACTCAAACATGAGTGGATACAAGGCATCCTGCTGATATTGCATTTCTGCGGTAGGAGCTAACATGCCGGCAGCATGATGAGAAGCGCCAGAGACTGGATCTGGATCAATTATGCTAACTTTTACGCCAGCTTCTGTAAGTCTCCAAGCTGTTGCTAGACCAATGATACCTGCACCAATAATACGAATATTTCGCATAATACTCCTTCCCTACGGCGGCATTACCCGCATCAGGTTTACGGTCGGCTTTCGCCCTCTCAGCCTGTATAGAACAAGCTCCCGTGTTTCGTCTATTTTGGCTAATTTTAAACCTTTTAGACGGTTTTTAGATTATTTTTTAGACTATTTTCTCTTTTTGACTTTTGCAATCACAACTACTGGCGATTATTCGCGATAGTGCAATCCTGCAAACGTCCCCATGCGGGTGATTTGCAATTTTGCTTTGCATAAGTCACAGTTATGGATTTTAACACTTTTGTGAAAAATTACTAAATCAATTGGTATGTTCTTCGAAATGTTATTTTTCGTTTTCTTCTTTACAACACCAAACAAAATGTGGAAAAGAAGCAAACAATTAATGGCTTGAAGAAACTATCCCCAAGCCATTAATTCACATTACTCCAATCGTAGCAGCATCACACACTGCTACAGATTAAACTAACGAGCCGAATGCTTCCTACGCTTAGACGCAGCACCAACCACTCCGAGCCCAGCAAACACCGCAGCCAAAGCAGCAAACACCGAGGAACTAGCGCCAGTATTAACACCACTCACGTCACCACGCTTGAAATTCATTCCAGCAGAATTACGCGCTGCGATCATACCCTCACGCAAAGCTGCACGCGCAGCACGCAAACGAGCCAAAGCAGAATCAACCTGCCCCTGAGTAGCATTAGAATCCGCTAATACTAAACGAGCATAATTCAAAGCCGCATTAAACTCACTCACCAAGTTAGAATCAGCCACTACACCATTAGCATTAGCCGAAACATCACCAAGAGCCGCATCAACCTCAGCCTGCAAAGCACCCTTATCAACAACATTATTAACACTAGTATTATTCACATCGTTAACACCAACACCAGTATTAACAAGCCTGTTATAAGCATCAATCAACTTTTGCTTAGCATCACGAAGCCTACGAAGAGCCTGATCAACCTGAGCTTGTGTAGCATTAGGATCATTAAGCACACTATTCGCATCATTCAACGCCTGCTGATACTCCGCCAAATCAGCAGCCTTACCAATAATGAACGGAATCGACTTACGGAAATCAGGATCATTGTCAGCCTCAGTGTTCAAATCAGACTTATCGGTCTTATGAGAATCAGCAAGCTTCTTCTTAGCGTCCTGAAGCTTCTTCAAAGCATCATCAACCTGCGCCTGAGTAGCATTCTTGTCACCGAGAACCTTGTTAGCATCCTCAAGAGCCTGCTTGTAAGCATCAGCCTCTGGGCTTCCTGCAGCATTCTGATATTCAGGAGTCTTGGTGAAATCAGAATCCTTATCAGCCTCAACAGTCAAATCAGACTTATCAGTCTTATAACCATCCGAAAGCTTAGACTTAGCGTCCTGAAGCTTCTTCAAAGCATCATCAACCTGCGCCTGAGTTGCGTCCTTGTCACCAAGAACCTTGTTAGCGTCTTCGAGAGCCTTCTTGTAGTCTTCAAGAGCTTGCTTAGATGCGTCATCACCCTTAGCTTGAGCATTCTGATACTCAGGAGTCTTGGTGAAGTCACCATTAGCATCCGCCTCAGACTTCAACTTAGAAGGATCAGTCTTGTAGCCATCAGTAATCTTCTTCTTAGCGGCTTGCAATGCATCTAGGGCGTCGTCAAGCTCTTTCTGAGTTGGAGCCTTAGTCATGCCCTTAGGCAACTGGTCTTTTACTTTACCTGTTGTACGATCAAAAGCATCGAGAAGATTCTTAGCTTTCTCTAGGGCATCCTTGTATGCCTTCATGTCGGAATTATCCGACTTGCCGTCTTCACCCTTCTTAGCATCAGCGTTCTTGAACTCAGGCGTGTTCTCGAACACGTCGGTGCTGGTATCAGTATCGCCGTCCTTAGACTTATCAACTTCTTCTTGCAAGTCATGTGGGCTTGTTACGTAGTTCTTAGTAATCTTATCCTTGATATCTTTAAGATTCTTAAGAGCTTCGTCAACTTCCTTCTGAGTTGGAATATCCTTTTCACCCTGCTTTGGCGCAGAACCATCGTCGTTAAACTTCTTCAGAAGATCTTGAGCCTTCTTCAGTGCATCCTTGTATGCCTTTACATCAGGAATATCTTCGTCACCAGTCTTCTTAGCAAGAGCGTTGAGGTACTCCGTTGTTTGTTCAAACTTCGGATTATGTTCCTGTCCGGTCTCGTCTTTATCGTCGGCTTCCTTCTTAAGGGAAGATGCGTTGGTCTTGAAAGCATTGTCGATAGCTGTCTTTGCATCTTTAAGGTCTTGCAATGCCTTATCTACCTGCGCTTGGGTTGGACGATCTTCTGGCTTTGCATTTGGATCAGGGTTATTCACCTTGTTGATGAGTTCCTGTGCAGCCTTGAGTTTTTCGTTGTAAGCTTCCAGCTTCTTAGTAGCGGAGTTAGGATCCGTTGTCGCATGATCTTCTGTCTTCGCCTTTTCAAGTGCGTTCTTGTACGCAACAGACGCCTCGAATGGAGGAGTTACAGGATTACCTTGCGTATCCTTATCGCCAACTTCGTTAGAAAGCGGCTTGACATCAGTCTTGTAGCCCTCGGCAACAGTCTTCATGGCTTCTTGCAAAGTCTTAAGCGCGTCATCAACTTCCTTCTGAGTTGGAATTCTGGCTCCCGTTGTCACATTTGGCTTGCCGTCATCGTCGAATGCCTGAAGAATACCGATGGCTTTATTCAGAGCGCCGTCGTTAGTGTTCTTATCAAGAGCATCAACGTCAGTCTTAGCTTTAGATTTCTTATCTGCATCCGCGTTCTGATTATCCTTAAGAGCCTTAGCATTCTTATACTCAGGCGTATTCTTAAAGTCGCCAGCTGCAAAGTCTTTTGCAGCCTTAAGCGCAGCTGCATTGGTCTTGTAGTTGTCGGTAATCTGCTTCTTGGCATTCTTCAAAGCCTCAAGCGCCTCGTTAATCTGCTGCTGCGTTGGACGCTCGCTGTTCTTCTTGCCTGCATCGTTTGCGTCACTTACTAACTTGCGAGCAGTTGCAAGAGCCGTCTTGTAAGCAGTAACATCTGTGTTTTCATTACCATCGCTCGTCTTAGCTTTAGCGTTCTTGAACTCTGGAGTGTCCTCGAACTTGCCAGTTGCAGATGAGCCTTCAGCATCTGCCTGAGACTTCTCAGCTTCTGTGTTCAAAGCTGTTGTATCAGTCTTGTACGCGTCAAGCTTGGTACGTGCTTTATCAAGAGCATCAAGCGCCTTGTTGATGTCTGTTTGAGTTGGCTTTGCGTCTTGCGGCGTATCTTTATCGTCATGCTTCTTCAAAAGCTCCTGAGCTTTTGTCAAAGCTTCATCATACGCCTTCTTGGCTGCGGCGGCCTTAGTGTTCTTATCCGTATCAGGAACAAGCTTGCCGCCCTCTTCTTTCATGAAGTGAGGATCAGACGCATTGCGGTACGCATCAGAAGTTTGCGTGCCTTCTGTAGGCGCAGTACCCTCTGTAGAGCCGTGCTTCTTTACGCTTTCCTTAAGCTTGGTGGTGTCGGTGTTGTACTTTTCAAGCTCTTTGCGAGCTTTGTCAAGCTTATCCTTAGCGTCATTTACTTGCTTCTGAGTTGCAGAAGGATTCTTGAGCAAGTCTTTAGCTTCATTAAGAGCTTTACCATACTCATCTACAGCCTTTTTAGCGGCATCATTCTTGGTGGTGTCAGCAGTCGTGCCGTCTGTTTGTTTATAGTCAGGCTGCGACGCGTTCTTAAACGCAGGGCTTGGATGCGTGGTTGCATCCTCGTTAATCGACTTAATCAGCTCGTCGGTATTAGTCTTAAACTTATCCAGTGCCTTCGCCGCGTCGTTCATTTCCTGAAGGATACTGTCAACATCCCTGTTCAGTGGCTCACCGTTTTTGTGCGCCTGGATATCTTTCAGGTAGTCCTTATCGTTAAGGTCGCCATTCTTATCAGGAATATTTGTATCTGGAATATCCTGATCATTTGCCTGATCCTTTGGGAGCTTGTTAGTAATCGCATTGTGTAGTTTATCTGTTGCCTTCTTATACGCTTCCATAGCCTTTTTAGCAGCTTCTACATCAGCCTGTTCTTCTGGCGTTGGATTTGTCTTTTCAGCAAGAGCCTTCAAATTCTTGTAGGCTGGGCTGTTCTTAATGGCAATATCATTAAACACAGCCGCCGAAAGCCTGCTAGTATCAGTTGCATAGGTGTCGATAATCTTACGCGCGTCAAGAAGTTGTTTCTTAATTTTGTCAGCTTCTTCTTGCGTTACCGTGCTATTTGGCTGCTTTAGTTTTTCCATCAAATCTTTTGCAGCGTGGTACGCATCGTTATAGGCTTTGAAGTCCTTGGCAGCTTGAGAATCTTTGCCCTCAGCTTGCGCTTTATCAAAAGCGTTGAAGTAGGCCGGCATCAGATAGCCGCTGAAGTTGTCTGCAAGCGCTTTACTAAGATCGGTTTTATCCGTAGAGTACTTGTCGGCATGAAGTGCTGCTTCAGCATCTTCGAGATCTTTTTTAGCCTTTTCTACATCTGCCTTTGTAGCGTTCTTGTCACCAAGCACTCTCTTAGCTTCTGCGAGCGCCTTGTCGTAGTCCTCAACAGCCTTTTTAGCATCAGGGTCGGTGTCTTTCTTCGCGGCTGCATTCTTGTAGAACACGCTTTGCTTGTCAGGTTTGGTTGGATCAGGATTATCGAAGCTCTTTTGAACCACAGCATCAAGAGGGGCCTTGTCGGTTGCGTTCTTGTCGAGCGCATCCTTAGCATCCTTAAGCTTCTTGATTGCGTCGTTTACTTCCTTCTGGGAAGCGTTTGGATCTTTGGAGACCTTATCTGCTTCTGCTACAGCGTCGTCGTAGTCTTTGCGCTCTTTTTCGCTGGAATTCTGATAAGTTGGGTCGGCGGTCTTGAGCTTTTCCTCACCTTGCTTAGTCGCATCGCCCGTGTTCACCTTGCCATGCTGCGAGATAGCATTATTCAACTCATCCTTGTTGGTGGTGAAGTCGTTAAGGGCTTTACGAGCCTCGTCCAGCTTCGCCTTCGCATCGTCAACAGCCTTTTGCGTGGCGTTGTCGTCTGCCTTTACCTTATTGGCATCTTCAAGAGCCTTGTCGTAGGCTTTCTTTGCTTCTTTAGCAGCATTGTTCCTGGTTTCATCAGGCTTGCCATCAGCTGTCTTAAAATCAGGATCGCTTACGTTCTTATACTTATCGCTAGCCTTTGTACCAGTTGTAGCTTGTTGACCTTCAGCAGGCGTACCATCTTCTGTTATCGACTTATCCAGTTCGTCTTTCTTGGTAGCGTCACCATCAAGAGCTTTGCGAGCTTTATCCAGCTTAATGGTTGCATTATCAACCTCAGCTTTAAGCTGTTCAGTTAACTGATCATCTGGTGTAGTTCCAACTTTTTCAAGCGTTTGCTTAGCAACCTTCAATGCATCTTCGTAGTCTTTCTTCACTGCATCAGACGCGTTGTAGTACTTCGAGTCAGTCGGAACATCCGTATTATCAACCTTAGTGGTCTTATGCTCACCAATCGACGTCTTCAAATCGGCAGTCTTATGATTCGTCTGCGGCACAAAGATAACGTTAATTGCCTTTGCCGTATTGCCTGGGTGACGATCTTTCTCCATATAAACATGCTTATAGTACGTCATTGCATACGGCTCAACAAACAGACGTGCCTTGAAAATCTTGTCCTTTTTGCCAGCTACCGTTACAGAACCAGCTTCTGGATCCCATGAATACGAACCAGCTATTGATAAATTATCACCGAGGTTTACGTCAGAATTAGAAACTTTCTGATTCCCAGACCAATAAGCGCCACCCATATTGCCAAGCGTGAGTTCAGTTGTTGGCTCGCCATCTTTATTAAGCGCATAGTTCATGTGCGACTTGCGCGCGTTATTCCCTGTACCTTCATAGGAAAGCTGCTCGCCGCCAGTAAGGTCGCGCAAACCAGAACTACTATCCTTTGGTTTAGCCTTCAGCAAGCCAAGAATCTTTGTTGTATCAAACTCTTGCGCTTTAGTTGGATCGTAACGGTAGATGATAGTGGTCTTCTGATCATTACTCCAAGAAATACCTTCGTCGGTATCGCGACCATCAATCTTAGTCTTGTCCCACGAAACGGTGTAATCTGTACGAATATTTGGAAGCTTTGTAAGCTTGCTCTCTTTTACATTAGACGTAAACTCAGCAACTGACTTGTCAGTCTTGATTTTAACGGTAATCTTGTTTTCCGCCTGACCATTAGAGATTCCCTTATTAGAGTCACCAGATGCAGTAAGATCGCCCTTAAGATACTCAAGTGTAATCTGATCTTTGCTGGTAAGGCCAAGCTCTTCGTTGTCTTTGTTAGCTTCGAAAATAGCTGTTTTAATTCGGTCAAGTTCGGCATTGGAGTAACCCAGTGGGTTAGCAACAAAGACTGCTTTCTCGCCAGCTGGAACGACGACATCCTTCTCTGCAATCTTCTTCAACACAAGGTCGCTGAGTGCAATCTTAGGAGCGTCGTTTTCATCCACGCCAGCAAAGTTGATAGTGACTTCACCCTGGTCGTTAATGGTCACCTGATCTTGGCTTACGTGATTAAGATGCGCAAGCTTGCGTTTAATTTCGGTTTTTACATCATCGGAAACCTTGGACAGGTCGTCCACAATCGGCTTATCAATACGCGTATCGTAGCGCGCAACAGTAAGAGCGAGCGCCTCAGACTTGTAGCCAAGGTCGGAGACCAGGTAGGTTTTGAGCGTTTGAGCGCCAGCAACATATGTTGTTGGCTGGTCTTTCTTTGACGTAACCGTGTTGATTCTAGTAACCTGGGAAGGGTCATACGCCTGCTTGTCAGTAATAACCACCTTTTTCTCAGGGTCATCTGGCGTCTGAACAAATGCGCCGTTTACTCCAGTGCGTCCACCAACGCCGTTAGATCTACTTGCAGCATCAATTTGTGCGCGAATTGATTTTTTACCAGTGGCTTCGGTAGGAGCATCCAAAGCAGCCTTTAGCTTATCTTGAATTTGTTTTTCAGTAAGCGCTTCGTTATATTTCAGCACAATTGAGCCAGCTGTTTTAGGCGGAATAAGTGTTGCCGCACGCACAATATTCGTCTTGTACAGCACTACTGTTTTACCGTTTTTATCTGTACCGTACACATAAATGCAACGGTTTGCAGAGTAGCTTTCTCCACTCTTAAGATTGCCATTTCTATAAAGCTTGGTCATGGTAAGCGTAGCTGTACCATCATTGTCTACTTTAAATTCGTATGTACCTGAATATGGCTGATGCTCGTTTACAGCAGCAGCATCGGAATAATATTCAAGGAACTTTCTACTTTTAGCATTATCAACAGTATTACCATCAGATGGGAAAATAGCTACTTTGGTAATGGTACTTCCGTCAGTTGGTGCAGCAAATTTAAAGGTAACGGATTGGTTTTGGCCTTTTTCAATATACGTATTGTCAGAAGATCCCCACGCATACATGTTAGGGAGTGTGTCTTTTGTTTCTTTTGAAAGTGTTATCTCACTATTAACTTGTGGAGCAGGTGCAGGATTAGCTTCGCGATCTGCACCAACAACAGGTTCGCCCTGCTTCTGATTTTCATCCTTAGCATCATTAGTAGCCTCAGGTTGCTTATTCTCAACCGTCGCACGCCTTGTACGCTTCTTTACAACATTTTCCGCAGGAGTGCTAGTTTCCTCAGTGGTGCTACTGTCTGCATTATTCTTATCAGTAGCAGAAGTGCTATTCGTAACCTTATTATCTACAGCCGTAGCGCTCTCAACCTTCGACCCAGACTCAGTCTTAGTAGCGTCAGCCTTACCTTCAGTCTTTACTACAGTCTGCTCAGTTGGTTTAGTCTGCTCAGGCTGCTCCTTCTTAGATTCTTCCTTCTTATTAGTCTCGGTCGCAGTCTTCTTAGAATCCTCACCCTCAGTCTTATTCTTATTAGCAATTACACTCTGTTCTTTTGCAGGATCATTCGTATTAACAGGCGCAGAAGCAGGAGTCTCCGCCGCCATTGCAGGAGTTGCGCCAAAAGCAATCGCCGCGCCGGCAATTACGCTAGCAGCTCCAGCCGAAAGAGCAGCCACTTTGCGCATATCAACAGCCTTTGCAGACTCATCTTTTGCAGAACCAAATGTCTTGTTGGCGTGTTTAGCAGATTTTGTAGTCATGTTCTCCTCTTTCCGTGAGATTAATTAAATTTACTTGATATTGCTTTGCGCACCGACTGTGACTCTCAAAGCCCTATAGTTTTTAACAATAGTTTTACAAAGTCTTATAGCGTACATCTATAATGATGTAACCATCCTTTGAGAAGTCATTATAACATTTTAGAAAAAATTTTGAAGATAACTAACAAATGTTTATAGCTTTGGGGGATACATACCCCCCCCCCCCCAAGCCTTTTATTTCAAGGGTTTTTGCGAAATAATTTTTTCAAAAATTCTTGCGATTCTGGCGAGTCAACCGCCATTTTTAGCTCACTCATCTAAACATTTGTATATGATACAAATCACATTTTTAGACCCTCTGCAGTGGGTTTTTCTCTTTTATCCCGCGTTTGTTCCCATATTTGGCGTTTCGATAAACAAATTCAGGAATACCCCTCGCGAACGTAGAAACACCCAGCCCTCGCGCAACACCAAACAAGGAATATCGCTCGCGCGGATTAGCCGCGCTCACGTCTTCGCCGCACGTAAAGTCCACTGGACTTTACGTTTGAGCGGCTCAGCGCTCCGAATTGCCTTTTCGCGCTACGCTCTAAGCGAAAAGGCAGGTCGTCGCGCAAGCAAGGTAGAGATTCGAGATTTTTCGCAGCTATCGAAGCGAGCCTCAGCGTCGCTAGATGGTGATTCGCCGAGAGAGCAAGAAAAATCGAGAATCTCGGTGATGAAAGATACGAAAAAGTTTTAGATATTCAGAAGGTTTGATGTATTTCTATACGAGCAATAAAAGAGGAGCGTAGCGACGGGACTTGCATGAGCGCTTTGACTGAGCTTGAAATTGCATAACGCATTTCAAGCTCCTTCAAAGCGTGATTTGGCTCAAGCGTAAAGTCCAGTGGACTTTACGTGCCAAATCAGCCGAACGGCTACTAATAGTCGTGAGGAATAGCGCGGATAATCCGCGCGGCAGAAATACTCAAACCTCGCACAACAGTAAATAGGAAAATCACTTGCGCGATCTAAGCACGAAGGCAGTCGTCGTTAGCGAGGTCTAAGCGCGCTAACGTCTTCGCTTGCGTTGAAAGCACACTGTGCTTTCAACCTTAAGCAAGCTCAGCGCTACGAAGTAAAATCTCCTCAAGTGCGCGCTTAACCGAATCAGGCAACGTGCACTTCCATTGTGCCCACTTAGCAACCTCTGGGTGCTGCGGAGCATGTGCGTTAGTCAAGTCAACGCTTTGCTGATGGCGCTCAAACTCGCTCTCGCTAGTGTACTCAAGCGCGCAAAGCTCGCTTATAGCACTCGCGCTACCACCAGCTTGGCGAATCGCATCAAAAGCAATCTCCTTGCCACGGTACGGCATTTGCGCTTGTAAAAGCAACCTGTAGCAATCGCCAATCTTAGGATCTTGCGCAATGCACAGTCCGCTATCCACAATCACTCGCACGCAATCGCAAACAGGCACGTTGCGCACAGAAACAGTAAGACTTAAGTCGCCCTCTTCGCCTTCATATGAAACTTCTACAGCCTCAGATTCAAGCTGATTTTCCCCAACAAAAACGCGAACGCGCGAAAAGTCTGGGCAAGCAACGCCTCTAAACACCACGCTCCAATCGCGCTCAGAAGGCAGCGAAGCAACAGCATTATCGCAACCCTTTGCAGAGTTGATCACAAATTGTGTAGACGCGTTGCTGTCACCATCGCAGGAGTCGCGCCAAATCAACTCCATGCGTGTATCGGCAGTTTTCCCAGCGCACGCGTCTTCAAATCTGCCGTTATCTTCGCGCATCACAAACTCGCCGTTTGCACCTGGGAATGCGAGAACGCGCAAAGATCGCGGATTTTCAACGCTATTAACAAGCTCCGCCGCCTGCTCGCTACTTGCGCAATCCGCTTCGCTTGGCAAAACTTGCATTGGAATAATGGCACCAGCGCGCGCAAACGCCGGCACGCGGTCGATTCCTCGCCAAACCTCAAATCTGCGCCCAGCACCGCCGCGCGAAACATAGCGCCTTCCGTCAAAGAAATCGTACCAATCGCCTTCTGGAAGCCAAACGGCAGTGCACCCGCGCTCAACTTGCTCGCACCCCTTGCTAACGATTGGCGCAACAACAAGCTGGCTGCCAAAACGGTACTCGTTTGGCATCTCGTATGCTGCAAGCGTTTCTGGCGATTGCCAATACATTGGCTCTACGATTGGTCTGCCATCAACTGCCGCGCGATAATTCATCGTATATAAATAAGGCAGCAATTGCGCGCGAAGTCGCAGCATTTTAACCATCGCATTGCGCGTCTCATCTGGGAAATTCCACGGCTCTTTGCCTGCAAACGGCGAGCAGCTGGAGTGAAGTCGATTAATCGGGCTAAACGCGCCGAAAGCGTACCAGCGCGCCTCCAGCTCATTGCATCGCACGCCAAGCATGTGGCCGCCAATATCGTGGCTCCACCAGCCGTAGCCAATGTTGGACGCCGTAGAAGTAAAGTAGGTTTGAAAAGCCAGCGAATCCCACGTTGTTACGCTATCTCCCGAGAATCCCACTGGGTAGCGGTGCGAGCCAGGACCCGCGTAGCGCGAGAACGTTAGCGGCCACGCGCCGCCGCGCCCCGAATCCTGGTAGTGCACGTGGTTAAGCATCCAAAGCGGATCCAAGCCAGCCTGCTTTGTAACTCCGCCCTGCTGCCAGTCAATCCACCAGAACCCAACGCCCTCGTTCTCCATGCGACGATGCATGTTTAGGTACGCGTTCAAAAAGCGTGGATTTGTAAGGTCAAACTCAACTGCCTTGCCGCTTGCAGGGTCAATTCCCATATCGCGCGCAACTTGCGCATAGTCTTCTTCAAACGCGCGCACGCCGTCTCTCGGGTGCAAATTAAGCGTTGCGGTAAGCCCTTCGCTGGCAAGTTGGCGCAAAAACGCGCGATGATCTGGGAATAAATCGCGGTTCCACGTGTAGCCAGTCCATCCCGAACCGTACTTTGGGTCCACATCCGTTACATGCCAATCCATGTCGATTACGGCAGTGGAGAACGGTATTCCTTCGCGCTTAAATCGGCTCATCAGCTGCAAATATTCGTCTTGGCTGTACCTGTAGTACCTGCTCCACCAGTTGCTTAGTGCGAATCGCGGAAGAAGCGGCTGCGCGCCCGTAAGCTTGTAAAAGTCGCGAATTGCGCCTATATAGTTGTGACCGTAGCCAAAGAAGTATAGGTCTTTAGAGTTTGATTTAGATGATTCGGCAGAGTTTTCCCCAGACACACTGCCATCCGCCTTTTCACGCGGCTCCACCCATGCCCCGTATGGGTTTTCTTTTCCATCAACAGCAGCCGCATACGCGATTTTTGCCGAGCGCGAATCGTCTAACACAGCCCACCCGTCGCGAGATATTACGCCCGTTCCAAGCTTAACGGCTCCATCCGCCTCGTCCACTGTTCGCGCTGTGCCGAGCAAATTGCCGTGGCATTCGTCGCCGTAATGCCATGTGTTGAATTGCGAGCCTGGCACTCCGCGCACAACAATGCTCAAGCCCTCTTTGCTAAACGGCTGCTGGTTGTACGTGATCAGTAGTTTTTCGGTTTCGACTTCTATCCAGCCATTTTCCAAATTTTTTACACTATATTTTGGATTAGAAGATTTTGGATTAAAAGCGCGCGATGCCTCATCTTCGGTTGCTTGCGATTTTTCCGCGGCAATCTGCGTGCCATCCTCAAAGTTTCGCCTTACAACTGTTTGCGTAGGAGCGTCTACAAATTCGCCGTTTTCGCTCCACTCAAGGCGCACAAGCGAATCCGTGATTAAAGTGATTCGCCAATTTTTGCCGCTTATAACCTGCGACTCTTTGGCTTTAGACAGCGGATTTTTAGCGTAATCGTAAAAAATGTGTGCGTCTTGCACATCCTGTGTTCCACGCGCTTCACGCGCATCTTGTAAAGTCATTCGACCCGCCCTTTTCTACTTACCGCTGCCGGTTGAAATTCCAGCAATAAACTGCTTCTGGAACACCAAGTACACTACTACTACAGGAATAATAGCAAGCGATGCCGCAGCAAACAAACCGCCGTAGTCAGTTCCAAATCTTCCGCTAAACGTCTTCAATCCAACTGCAAGAAGCTGCTTTTTCTCGTCTGTAATCATAAGGAATGGCCACAAATAGTCTTCCCAATTCCACAAGAACGTAAAGATTGCGAGCGCAGCAATAGTATTGTGGCTCATTGGCAGAATTATTCTGTGGAATATTCTAGAATCCGAAGCTCCATCTAGTTTTGCTGCTTCAATCAATTCGTCGGATATTCCGCTTATTGATTGTCGGAATAAGAAGATTCCAAATGCGCTTATTAAGCCTGGAACTATAAGTGCACGATACGTGTCTTGCCAACCAAAGCTAGTCATCATGTCGTATTGCGGAATGATTGTTACTGCCCACGGTACCATCATCGTGCTTATTACTATTCCAAAAAGCAGATTTCTGCCACGGAATCTCATTTTTGCAAATACGTATCCAAGAACGGCACTCGTGTAAATGGCTATTACCGTTTTAACTACCGATATAAACAATGAGTTAAAGAATAGCCTCAAAAAGTCGAATTTCTCTTGAATCCCAACGTAATTCCCAAATGTGCTTGGCTTTGGGAACAGCCCACCATCTATGCGCACAATGTCGCTGTTTGGAGCAAAGGAAGATACAAACATCCAAATAAATGGCACGATTGTTAAGAAAGACAATAAGAATAGGAATATTGTTAGAAACCATCCAATAATGCTCTTTTTAAGATTTTGTTTTTTCATACTAACTCACTATCCTTAGACGCTTTAAACATTATGAATGTTAGGATTCCAGTGATTATAAACAGAATGACGCTCATTGCAGATGCAATTCCAAAGTTATACTTTTGGAACGCTTGATCAAAAATTAGGTAGCTGATTGTGTACGTTGATGTTCCTGGGCCGCCATTGGTCATAACAAGAATCTGAACATACGCTTGAATATAGCCAATCATAGATGTGATTACTATAAAAAGTGTTGTTGGCTTTAGCAATGGAACTGTTATTCTAAAGAATTTTTGCACGCTATTAGCGCCGTCTATTTCTGCCGCTTCGTAAACATCTTTTGGCAGATTCATTAATCCAGCCAAATATAATACCGTTGCGTAGCCAAAGTCTTTCCAAATTGTCATTATTATGATTGCTGGCATAGCCCAAGTGGAACTGTGCAACCAGTTGATATTTAAGCCTGTAATCCTATCGATCATGCCAAACTGCGGGTCAAACATCCACATCCACACAAAGCTCACTGCCACCAACGGCGTAATTGTTGGCATGTAGAAAAGACCTCGCAGAGTATCTTTGCACTTAACAAGCTTGGAGCTTAACAACATTGCAAAACCAATGCCAAGAATAACGCGGAATACAACAGATACAAACGTAAAGATTGCGGTGTTTGCAATGGACTTCCAGAATAACTTATCTACTAAAATCTGCTTAAAATTATCCAGCCCAACCCAATTGTATGTTCCAACAAGCGGATTCCATTCATGGAAGCTGCCTGCAAAAGCCTTATATATTGGATAGGCAAGAAAAATCACAAAATAAACAATCAGAAACACTACTGCTATATTCCGAAAGGAGAAGGTTCGAGAAAGAGCAGTGCTTATTTTTGACATACCACCATTATGTTTTCTCATTTTGCTCAAATGAGAATCCTGATTAACTTGTTTCATGATTTTCCTTGCCTTACCTACTGAGCACAGTGATTACGATTTACAACTATCTAACTAGTCTGCTTTGTTTTTACTTGTGCTCTTTGAAGAACTCATACTTACTTTCTGCAGACGTAAACTTAGAATTCTTCATATCTTTAACCATTGTTGCTTGAGCCTCTTTGATTGCATCATCAATAGACTCACCATTTTGCATAACGTTCTGGAAAGCAGCCTTGCTACTTGTTTCCACGGTAGAAGGCGTGATTCCTGGCCAGATTAGGCGATCTGCACGCGGCTGAATCGCAGCCATTACTGGAGCCTTTAGAATCTCAGGATCGTTTTGCAAAGACTTCTTTGCTGGGAACGAGTTCAAATGCTTTACTGCCGAGCGAATAAACGCATCGTTAGCGAGAATGAACTTAATAAAGTCTTGAGCAACCTCTTGCTGATCTTTTGACTGGTGAGCGTTAATTCCTGGAGTGGATTCTCCATTGTAGCGATCGTACGCAAATGGCTTTTCTTTTGTGAATGTTGGAGTTGGGAAGACTCCATATTCAATATTTGGGTACTTTTCTTTTAGCACACCTTCGAGCCATCCCCAGGCATAAACCATTCCAGATTGGCCGTTTCCAAAGCTTTGCGTGTAATCCGTGCCAAAGTCGGTAGAAATGACCTTGTCTTTGTCGTACAAATTCTTCAAGAACTTCATGTTTTCACGCGTGACTTTGTTGTCAAAATTAGGCTTCTTGCCACTTTCATCAAAAGCAAGTTCACCACGCTGATAGTTCAATCCTTGATTGATTGCAGCATAAGCATCGCCGTTCACGTTAAATCCAGCCTGTTCCATCTTGGAACCGTTCCACTTAGTGAGTTTCTTCGCCACTTCGCGCAACTCATCCCAAGTAGCAGGAATATCTGCCTCAGTTAAGCCAGCTTCCTTCCAAAGCTTCTTGTTGTAGTAGATGTTTCCCGTATTGATTACGGAATCAATGTACTTTACATTACCTTTAGCATCTTCATGCGCACTAGCCGTTGCGTAATCCGATTCCATAGCAGCCTTGTCAATCTTGTAATCGGCAGCGTATGGGCGAATAAGCTCATCTTTGGAGTTGTGAATATTGAACAAAGCTGGGCCCTTTGTTCCCTTTAGAGCAAGTGGAAGCTTTGTCCAGTAATCATCCCAAGCAACGTTCTTAGTCTTAAACTTTACATTTGGATAAATCTTTTGATAATCCTTAATCATGTCGTAAATTGGATCAGTGGACGCGTCTCCCCAGCTCCAATACTCAAGCTGGATTGGCTTTCCTTGATTTACTAAATGATTTGGGTCATACTTTAAAGCTTGACCCATAACAGCTAGGCCTTTGTCTTTCTTTGTATCTGTTACTCCTGCTGCACCATTATTCCCACATGCGGCAAGCGTAGAAATCATGCCCAAAACTGCTATACAGGATATGCATATTTTTCTAATCTTCATTGTTACTCCACTTCCTCGTGAAATTGATGGGTAATTTTATAATATTGCTTTAAGTTTGACTCGGTCAAACATTAAAAATGTAAATGTAAAGGTTTTCATTTTGAATCCTTAATACTAAGCTAGTTTTGCACGAATAAATACTTTTTAGGCGGCGTGTCTAAAAATGTAAACCTTTTCATTTATGATAACTAGAAGCAGGGTGATTAAAAGAAATGCAGCTAAAAACTCTGCAGCTAAAACGCTTAAAAGAGGTGCGACTTGTCAAAAACTAGTATTTGCGATGTAGCAACACTGGCAGGAGTGTCGATTGCAACCGTCTCCAGAACATTCGCACATCCAGAAAAAGTCTCCGCATCTACACGCGCCAAAGTCATGCGCGCAGCCGAACAAATGGATTTCACTGTTTCTAGAACCGCTGGAGAGCTTAAAACAGGCAAATCGTATCGCATAACACTACTAATTGGAAGCAGTAAAATCGAATGGTTTAGCTCAGCAATTATAGAAGGATTAAATAGCGTACTGAACAAAAATGGCTACGACCTTGTAATACACCTTTTAGAGGGAGTTGAACAAAGAAAAAACTTCTTTAAAGAGCTGCCCTTACGCGCAAACACAGACGCAATAATCGTATCGTCATTTGACATAAGCAGCAATGAGGCTGAACAATTACAACGCATAAACGTACCAATTGTTGGAATAAACTGCACAGCTTCTAAAGTGCTTTCTGCATCAATCGGAATCGACGATGCTCTGGGTATAAAACTTGCGATTCAACACTTAGCGACATTAGGGCATAAGCGTCTTTTATACGTGTATGAGCATTTTTGTTCATCTTTCCGCTTTAGCTCGTCAAGAAGAATCACAAGCTTTGAAAACGTGTGCAACAATATTGATGGAATGCAAGGGAAAGTACTGCCAATAGACATAAAAGATGACCCTATAGATGCCACTCTTTCTGAGCTTTTTACACAAGAAAATCCCCCTACGGCAATATGCTTCCACCAGGATTCAACAGCAATGCCGTTCTTGTTTAGATTACAAAAATTAGGAATTCGCGTGCCTGAAGATTTATCGATTATAGGATTCGACAATGGCACTTATGCAAAAGAGGCTGGACTAACCACAATCCGCCAAAATCCTAAAACAATGGCAGAACAAGCTGGGAACATTGCGATATCTCTTATAGAAGGTAAAGCTGTAGCGCGAAGACATCTTACAGCTCCAGTGCAACTTATTATAAGAAATTCTACGGCTGCGCCTAAAGCAGAATCGTGAACAAGCTTGCGATTACAAGCATAAGCGGGTACCACGCATACATAAGCCAGCGGAATTGCTTAGTTTGCTTAGGTCCATCGCCATACGGGCTGCGATAGTGCAGCACAGCCACGCCAACGCCTGGCGCCAAAAGAGACATTGCTCCGAAAGCGCCAGCAATCAGTTCCATGCGAATCTCGTGGTTTTCTAGGAATCTAAAAATCAAAACAAATCCTAAAAGTAAAGCTCCGCCCCAAAAAATATTCTGCCTAAAGCCGACTTTTCCGAAAAGATTCCACAATATTCCTGCAATCAGAATCACTGCGATTGACGCCACTTTTTGCGCACCCTTAAAACGCGCGCGAACCATGTCAATTCCCGAAAGCACAAACAGTGCGATAACAAGACCAAACACTGGGTTTTGCGAGCGCATATCGAAAGCGCAGCCAAAGGTTGTAAAGTCGTACGGAACCTCGCAAATAAGCGCAAGCACAAGAAGGCGGAGCGTGTAAAGGTTGAGATTATGCGTGTTTTGATATCCGCGAACGAGTAGCCACGCGTACCACGGCAGAGCCGACCAGCTTATAACTTCGCAAACTACGGCAGCTGTGAGGCTCCACATGTTGGAGTTGGAAAGGCCGCCAAAAAGGTGCGGAATCACGGTTGTTCCGAACGCACTGAGCATCATCATTACAGCGCCGAGCAGCTTGAACTTTTTGAGCGTAATACCCATTTTTATGTTCTTGTCTGCGCGAATCTTTGGTTTTAGCGCGTCCATAATTCACCTCTTGCTAGCACTCGTTGCGTTAAGTGCGTATAAGCTTTTGCCGTCATTGCAACGTTATTGACAACAGCGTTGACATCAGCGTTGACAACGTCATTGCATAATCATTGCAATTGTATCAAACCCTAACTTAAATCTCTGCATTATCTATGTAGTGCACGGTTTCCCGCGTTTGTAGCTCTAATCGGCGTGTTGAGCTACAAAGTGCGGAAAAACCGTTCGCGCGTTACAGCGCGCTCACGTCTTCGCTTGCGTTGAAAGCACACCGTGCTTTCAACCTTAAGCAAGCTCAGCGCTCCGAATTGCATTCGCGCGCTACCCTTTAAGCGCTCATGCAAGTCGGAACGCAGCGAAGGACTGCGCGCCAAGTTTCAGCGCGGAAGAATCGCAAGCAACCGCTCCAACCGAAAGCCGCGGCTGCAAAATCGCCTCTGGCGTAAGCCCCGCAAGCGCGCTAAGCGCAATCGTCTCCTCGTTTAATCCAGGATTCATAACCACAATGCATCTATCTGTAGAGGATTCGCCATCCGACACATTCGACTCAGCCGCGCATCGCTCGTACGCAAAACTGCGACCATCCACAGGAGCGTGCAACACTCGCCAAGTGGCATCCGCGTGCAATGCCGCGCACTCGTGACGCAAAGCAATCAGCGCGCGCACCCAGTTAAGCAGCGAATCGCCATCCTGCTCCTGACCCAAAACCGTTGGAATTTCGCCACTTTGCACCGCTTGTTTGCGAGAATTTGCGCAAGTCCTTCCATCCTCGCGCGCCTCAACAGGCAGGTATAACTTCGACTTTGCGGCCGTGGAGAATCCAAAATTCTTAGAATCATCCCACTGCATTGGCGTACGCGTACCCGTGCGCGCATAACCGCCTTCTTTTGTTGGAATATCGCGGTATTTCATGCCGATTTCGTCGCCGTAATATACAAACGGCACGCCTGGCATTGTAAGAATCATGCCAAACGCAATCCGCCTTTCGCGCTCGCTTAATCGCGGAGCCAGGCGCGGCGTATCGTGATTGCACGTTATGAAACTAAAGTAGCCATCATTGCAAGTGGCCTCATACTGCGGGCAATAATCGTCTAAAAATGGGCAAATACTGCCGCCACCGCGCGCATTAAAGTAGCTGTGATCATGTTCAGGATTGCTATCTAGCGCATTATCCACATCGCGAGCCAAGCGCGCGTAACCGTTTGGCTGCCCATCCCAGCGCCAATTCAGATAGAAGTCCATGTCAAATCCAGCAGCCAGCGCCTGACGCGGCCTGCCCCACTCCGAAACGAACGCAGCCTGCGGATACTCGGCCTTTACAGCGCCCAGCATTTCTTGCCATGCGCGAATCGTGTTGTCTTTGCCAAGACTTCCTTCGCCATTGTTGTCGTCGTTTTTTACAAGCGAATCCGCCATGTCTACGCGGAATCCATCCGCGCCAAGCGCAAGCCAAAATCGCATAACATCAACCATTGCAGCACGCGTTTGCGCAGCCTCCTCAGAATCTGGCGCGGATTGCCACGCGCGATCCCTATGCGCAAAGCCGTAATTTAGCGCTGGCTGGCATTTAAAGAAGTTCAGAATATACGTGGCATCTCGCTCGCTTTCACCGCCAATAAACGGCATGGAATAGCCGCTAAACGCGCTGTCGGTCCATATATATCGCTTGCTAAACTCGTTTTCTTGCGCGCGCGAGCTTTGCTTAAACCACTCGTGCTCTTCGCTTGTGTGACCTGGAACCAGGTCTAGCAGAATGTGCATTCCGCGATTGTGTGCTTCGCTAAAAAGACGTTGCAAATCCTCGTTTGTGCCGTAGCGCGCTGCCACTTTTTTGTAGTCGCGCACATCGTAACCCGCGTCTTTAAATGGCGAATCGTAGCAAGGATTTAGCCAGATCGCATTGCATCCAAGTGATTTTACGTAGTCGAGTTTTTCGATTATGCCTGGAATATCGCCGATTCCGTCGCCGTTTGAATCGTAGAAGCTTTGTGGATAGATTTCGTAGAACACGGCGTCGCGCAGCCATTGTGCATGTTCGTTTTTCATGTTTACCCCGTTTTGTTGGTTTTGTTGGCGTGACCTGCCTAATTTTATTTTACTATTCACTTTTTGTTGTTGATTTTGCCATTTTGAGCAACAAAATCAGGAAAACTTTACGCTTTGACTGAGCTCAAAATCGTCGATTCACATTCAACCAGTCAATAATAAAATTCCGTTAAATTTACTGAGTTATAGAATAAAATACGATTTTCTAAAGCTAAAAAGTCACTTTACAAACAATTTTTCTAATCACTTGCGACATGATTTGCTAACACTTTTATATCCGTGTATACTACACATTGCTTATATACGGATTTCAATAAAAATGCGACACTGCTCAACGCAGCAAAATGCGATGTTGCGTCGCATGGAATCTGTTACTATGCCACCAAAGAACATGCCAAGCTGGCATGATATAGGAGGTCAAGGATGACGAATATGAAGAAAGTGCTGGGCGCAGGCCTCGCAATCGCTACAATGTTTGGATTTGCTGCATGCGGTTCTAGCACCAACGCTGGCTCCAGCAACAAGGCAAACCCAGTAAAGCTCACCGTGTGGTCTTCTTCCGAAGATCAGAAGGCTGGCGGCTGGATTCAGGCTATGGAGAAAGCCTTCAAGAAGGATCACCCAGAGGTTACTTTTAAGAACGCTGTTATTGCTCCACCAGATGCTGCTAAGACCGTTAAGCAGGACGCTAAGGCTGCTGCCGACGTTTACCTGTTCCCTAACGATCAGCTCGGCGACTTGGTAAAGGCAAACGCAATTGGCGAGTTGAGCGACGACGCTGCCAAGCAGGTTAAGGAAGACAACGATGATACCATCATCCAGTCTGTAACCGCTCAGGATGGCAAGCTTTATGGCGTTCCATACATGGGCAACACTTGGTTCATGTACTACGATAAGTCCAAGTTCTCCGACGAAGACGTTAAGTCCCTCGATAAGATGCTCGAAAAGGGCAAGGTTGCTTTCGATATCAGCAACGCTTGGTACCTTCCAGGCTTCTACCTCGATGGCAACATGACCCTCTTCGGCGAGAAGAGCAACGATGGCAAGGCTGGCATCAAGATTGGTGACAAGGCTGCCGAAATCACCAAGTATGTTGCAAAGCTCATTCAGAACAAGAACTTCGTAATGGATGGCGATGGCGCTGGCTTAGCTGGCATTAAGAACCACACTGTTGACGCTTACTTCTCTGGCTCTTGGGATGCTGGCGATGTAAAGAAGGCTTTGGGCGACAACTACGCTGCTGCTCAGCTTCCAAAGTTCAAGTCTGAAGATGGCGAACATCAGATGAAGTCCTTCGCTGGTTCTAAGGCTGTTGCTTACAACCCTAACTCCAAGGCTCCAGAGATGGCCGCTAAGTTCGCTGCATTCCTCGGTTCTAAGGAATCCCAGGAGCAGATGTACAAGCTTCACGGCGATATCCCAGTTGCTAAGTCTTTGGCTGATCTCGTTAAGGACAACCCAGCCGCTGTGGCTCAGATGAACACCATTGCTAAGACTTCTGTCTTGCAGCCAACCGTTCCAGAAATGGGTGCCTTCTGGGATCCAATGAAGACCTTCGGTACTGCATTGGCAAATAAGGAAGTCAATGATGGTAACGCTGCTGCAAAGATTGCAGACTTCCAGAAGGGCTTCGAGGAAGCTCTCAAGAAGTAAGTATTAACTTACGACTGTTTTCTAAATATTAAATTCTTTTAAAAGAAAATAATATTTAGAAAACACACGGCAAGGACGCCCCGCTCCCCTAAGGATTTTAAAATCGGGGCGGGGCGTCTTTTGCTTGTAAAAAGCCCCACAATTTTACGAAAGGCATGTCATGACTGGCACGACATCCACCAAGCGAGGGAAGCGTAAGAAGGCACCTGCTGCCGATGAATACATTGCCCCTTCGCAATACTCATTACAGGAGGCTGCAAAGCACGCAGACGTACTGTCTTGGGTTTCGATAATTATCTTCGGTTTTGGTAACTTCGTTCGCAAACAGTACGTGAAAGGTCTCGTATTCATTCTATGCGAGGCTGGAGTTCTTGCCTTCTTGGCCACAACTGGCGCTGAATATCTACCAAAATTCGGTACTCTTGGTACTAAGAAGCAGGGTAGAGTAAAGATTAACGGCTTCTGGCACTATGTGGCTGGAGATAATTCTGTTGAAATTTTGCTGTATGGCGTTATGAGCATTGCAGCAATTGTTGTTTTAATTTATTTAGCTACTTTGTCTTTGCGTAGCGCATACAAAGCTCAGGCTTTTGTAGCACGCGGAGAAAAGCCTATTACTTTTGTTAAAGATGTTGAGTCTTTGCTCGACCGCCATGCGCACGTTGGTTTTATGACTCTTCCAACCGCTGGAATTGTTTTGTTCACGGTTTTGCCATTGGTGTTCATGATTTCGATGGCATTCACAAACTATGATCGTGACCACACATTGCTGTTCCATTGGGTTGGTTTAAACAACTTCTTTAAGATTCTTGGAAATACAACTGGAACCATTAATGCTGGAATCTTCTTTGATGTTTTGATTTGGACCCTTGTTTGGGCTTTCTTCGCTACATTCTTGAACTTCTTCTTCGGCATGTTTATGGCAATGATTATTAACAGGCGCACCACTCGTCTTAAGAGCTTGTGGCGTATCTGCTTCTCTTTGACCATTGCTGTCCCACAGTTTGTGTCCTTGCTTGTTATGCACAGCATGTTGCAAAGAGATGGCGCTATTAACCGTCTTCTTATATCTTCTGGCTGGATTCATTCTCCACTACCGTTCTTCCAAGATGCTACTTGGGCAAGGGTTACGGTTATTCTCATCAACCTTTGGGTTGGTATTCCTTACACCATCATGCAGATCACTGGTATTTTGCAGAACGTTCCAGCTGAACTTTACGAAGCAGCAGAGCTTGACGGTGCAAGCTGGTGGCAGCGTTTCATGAACGTCACTATGCCATACATCTTCTTCGTTATGACTCCATACCTGATCACCACCTTCACTGGAAACGTTAATAACTTCAACGTTATTTACCTGTTGTCTGGCGGCGAACCAACACCAATTGGTTCTTCTGCAGGTAAGACTGATTTGCTCATCACCTGGCTGTACAAGCTTACGGTTGATAAAGATAACTACAGCATGGGCGCGGTAATCGGCATTATGACATTCATTGTGCTTGCGATTGTTGCTTTGATAACATACCGCAACTCTGGCTCCTACAAGAATGAGGAGGGATTCCGGTGAGTAATAAGAAGGATCTTATGCAAGGCGAACAGACTGTGCATAGTGTACGTAGCGTCCCGTTCTGGCGCGATCAGCGTATACGCCGCATATTCGGAGACATTGTAGCTCATCTGTTCCTGATTGTTATGGCTGTGATTTGGCTTGCGCCAATCGTTTGGGTGTTCTTGGAAAGCTTTAACCAGAACACTGCACCATATCAGACAACGTTCTTCCCAACTAAGTACACGTTTAATAATTACATTCAGCTGTTTACTGAGCGAGAAGTTCTTGACTTCCCACGAATGTTCTTAAACACCTTGATTGTGTCTATTTTCGTGTGCATTATCTCTCTGTTCTTCGTGCTTGTAGTAGCGTTCTGCATGTCTCGTTTGCGTTTCCGCGGTCGTAAGACATTTATGAACATTGCTTTGATTCTTGGTATGTTCCCAGGCATCATGGCAGTTATTGCTATCTACTTCATTTTGAAGGCTTTTGGCTTGACGAATGGTTCTGTTGTTCTTATTTCCCTTATAATCGTTTACTCTGCTGGTAGCGGCATGGGCTTCTACGTTATGAAGGGCTATATGGACACGATTCCAAAGTCTTTGGATGAAGCCGCTTATTTGGACGGATGCACAACTTGGCAAGTGTTCTGGAAGATTATTCTTCCAATATGCAAGCCTATGATTGTGTTCCAGGCTATTGTTAGCTTCTTGGGTCCATGGCTTGACTTCGTTTTGGTTAAGACTATTGCCCGTACTCAAGATAATTACACTGTGGCTTTGGGCTTGTACCAGATGTTGCAGAGAGAATACATCAATCACTGGTTCGCACGATTCTCCGCTGGAGCTGTGTGCGTTTCCATTCCGATTGCAATCCTGTTTATTGTTATGCAGCGATTCTATGAAGAGTCGATGTCTGGCTCTGTTAAGGGATAGTAACCTCTACATCAATTGTGGGGTTTAATTGAAAATGGGGGTCGAGCGTTTTAAAGCGTTTCGGCCTTCATTTTCTTCTGAATAATTAAAAGAAGGATATATTACATGACGTTCACGTCTTCAACACAATGGCCAGTGTACTCGGGTCAGCTTGGATGCTCGCTTAATGAAAAATCAACAACATTCACAGTTTGGGCGCCAACCGCATCATGCGTGACGCTAAGACTTTTTGAAACAGGAAACAACAGCGAACCTTTCAAAACACGTAATTTAAAGCCATTGCGCGACGGCGCATGGAGAACTTCAATATTGCAAAGGCTAGATGGCGTTTATTACGATTTTCTGGTGACTTTTGCTGATGGAAAAGTGAATCGTACAAGTGACCCTTGGGGTGTTGCTAGTGGCGTAAATGGCGAGCGCAGCATGGTTGTAAGTGAGGAACGCGTTAGCCCAGCTGACTGGCACAAAGATAAGTCGCCAGAGTTTGTACGCCATGCGACGGTTGTTTGGGAAACGCATGTTGAAGACTTTAGCAGCAATCCTAATGGCGGATTTAAGCCAGAACATAGTGGTCAGTATCTTGCTTTTACAGATTCGCATACGACTTTAGATTCAGATAACAACTTCCCTACTGGAATCGACTATCTTAAAAAACTTGGCGTAACTCACGTTCAACTAATGCCAATCTACGATTTTGCGACTGTGGATGAGGTTGCGATTTCGTCTGCTCGCAAAAACGGTGAGAGCGTGGATTCGCTTTACAATTGGGGCTACGATCCACATGCGTACAATGTGCCGGAGGGTGCTTACTCTAGCAATCCATACGACGGTACGGCAAGAATACGCGAGTGCAAGGCGATGATTGGCGCTTTGCACAAGAATGGCATGCGCGTAGTTATGGATGTTGTTTATAACCACATGTTTGAGGCTGCGTCGAATGTGTTTGAAAGTGTCGCCCCAGGCTATTTCTGCAGACGTAAGTCTGATGGGTCTTTTGCAAACGGTTCTGGCTGCGGTAACGAAATGGCTTCCGATCACCCAATGTTTAGGCGTTTTATGATTGAGTCTATTTTGCATTGGGCGCGCTGCTACCATGTGGATGGTTTTAGATTTGACCTTATGGGATTAACGGACGCGGAAACGTTGAACATGATTCGCGCAGAATTAGATAAGCTTGATGGCGGCAAAGATATTCTTATGTATGGCGAGCCGTGGGGCGCGGATGCTGCAGCTGTACCTAATGATTGCCCTATGGGAGATAAAGATGGGCGAGGATTCCTTGATTCTAGAATCGGCTGGTTTAGTGATGAGTCTCGTGACACGCTTAAGGGCAATGTTATGGATCATCATGACCGCGGATATGTAAATGGCAATGAGTTTTGGACGGCGGATCCTGTGCGAAACGCGTTTAATGGCTGGCGTGGTATGCCTTGTGCTGGTAAAAGTGTTGGTCAAATTGTGCAGTATGTTTCTGCTCACGACGATTTGACTTTGTGGGATAAGCTGTGTATTTCTATGCGCGATAACGCGTCTAGCTGCGATTTTGACGCAAGCGATCCAAACAGCGTTGCAGACATTTTTAGCGCTAATATTCTCAGTGCTGGATTGATTTTGTGTTCTGCTGGTATGCCGTTTATGCTTGGAGGCGAGGAGTTTGGTCGCACTAAGCATGGTTGCGATAATTCTTATAATCGCGGAGTTCTTATGAACCAGCTTGATTGGTCTAGAGCTGAGCGATTCCAACCGCTTGTAGAATGGTATAGTGCGCTTATAAAACTTCGCGCTAAGAATGCTGAGTTTTATGATGCTCAGCGCACTCACCTTACTGCGTCTGATAATACTGTTCTTGCGGAGCAGATTGGAAGAGACTTGATTGTGTGTGTGAACCCTATGAATGATGCGTCTGCAACGATTGATTTGCCTGCTAAATCTCCAAGCCCGTGGCGCTGCGTGTTGGATTCCACTGAGTATTTTGCTAAGTGGACGGGGCACGACTCTGGCAGCTGCGTTTCTATGCTGTGCGATGATAATGGCTCTCAGCGTGCGGTTCATGTGCCGCCGCGTACATTCGTTGTGTTGAGTCGCAAGCGCGCTTGATTGCTTGAGTTCTTGAGCGCGCTCGGCTCGCAATTTATCCCGATTTTGTTCTCTTATTCCTGTGATTTGGGAACAAAGTCGGGATTATTTTTTGGCTTATGATTGAATATTAATATTTTGGGGAATAACCCAATATTTTCGAATACTGAGTCGGATACTAATATTTCAAGGCGAATCCTTGTAATTTCCTTAATTGTTCCTTATAACTTGCCAAAGTGAGCGAATTATTCCTGTGATTCTGTTAGAATAACTTTTATACTTTATACCCCTATTGTGTATATGCAAAGTGGAGAAATATGCAGAGTAGAGAAGAGTAGAAAGTCTAGAAACAAGACAGAGACGCAATACAGACACGGATTGTATGCCAGCGCTTTGATCTTACAACTTGATAATTAAACAAATACCCCCACACCCAAACCTAAATGATTTGAAGAATGAGGTAAATATGAACGCTAAGATTGCAGCCGCTATCTCTTTGGGCGCAAGCTCTTTGGCTCTTATTGGAAGCATAAGCATTGCAAACGCTGCCAACGCAGCAGACGCGACTACAACAGATACGTCTCACAATCCAACAGCACATGTTAAGACAATATCCGACACTGGTTTTAATGCTGTTAGCAATGTTGTTTCTTATGGTCCAGAAGATTTTAAACCACAAACCGTTAACTCGCCTGTTACTGGCGACGCTGCTGCCGGCAAGCAAGAGAAAGAAAATCCTGGAACGGTTCAAGGTTCAGGCACACCTAAGAATAACACTCCAGCAAATGCAGAAATACTCCAAAAAGTCGAAGAATCAAAGAATCTACAAAAAGAAGCTCAGAATAAGCATAATGAAGCAAATAAAGCTGTAGAAGAAGCAAAACAAGAAGCTGAAGATACTGCAAGAAAAATTAATGAAGCTGTAGAAAAGAAAAATAATGCAGAAAATAGCATTGCTGAGACCAATAAGAAAATAGAAACAGAGACTCAGAATATAGCAAATGCCAAGCAGCGCATTGAAGAGAAGAATAAAGCCGTAGAAGAGGCAGAAAAAGCCAAGAAAGTGACTGACGAGGCTAGACAAAATGCTGATCAAGTGAACAAAATTAGGTCTGAAGAAAAAGCTGCAAAAGATGAACTTGCTGAGGACGCAAAAGATGACAACGAAGAAACTACAGAAGATTTAGCAAATGAAGAAAAGGCTAAATCTAAGCTTGAAGCAGAGTTAGCTGAAGCCAAGCAAAAGTCTGAATCTGCTAAGGCAGAAGCTGAAAAGATTGAAAAAGAAGCACAGCAAAAGGAAGCAGCTGCTGAAGGCGTCGATAATAAGATTGAGAACATTACTAAGCAAATTAAAACTGCAGAAGAAAATCTAAAAACTCTTGATGCTGACAATGATCAAAACAAAATTAATCAGTTAAAAGAAAAAGTTGCTTCGACTAAAAAACAAGCTGAAGAAGCAGAAAAAACTGCTGCCCAAAAACAAAAAGAATATGAAGGAAAAGACGCTGAATATAAACGCGCATCTAAAGAATATACATCTTTAGAAAAAGATACTTCAAAATATAGTACTCCTGGATATGTTGATAAACTGCACAAAGCTAAAACAGAATATGAATCTGCCAGAGACGAAGTTGAAAATCTTAAGCCAATAGTTGAAGAAGCTAATCGAAGAAGTGAAAAACTAAGAAAAGAGGCTGAAACCGCTCAAAAAGAACTTGCCGAAGCAGATAAAAGTAGTCAAATAAGAGATCTATTAGATACAATTTCTGAATTGACTTCTGAGATAAATTCTTTAACAAGAATTTCTGATAATGCAAAAGATGCTCGAAAAGCTGCCAATGAGAAGAAGTCTGAATCTAATTCTTTAGCTAAAAAAGTTTCAGATAAAGAATCCGAACTAGCTGAGCTTGAGAATACTATAAAAGAGCTAAAAGAATCTAAACAAGATGCTGAAAAAGATCTAAACGTCGCTAGCAGAGATGCAGAAAAAGCTAAAGAGGCGGCAGAAAATGCTGCTCAAAACTTACTGGCAATAACAGAAGAAGCACAAAAAGCAGAGAAAAAAGTTCAAGATGAAAAAGCTAATTTTGAAAACGCTAAAATGGATAAGGATACCGCCGAAAAGAATCTTAATCAACTGAAAGAAGACTTGAAGCGAATCGATAAAGAAATATCCGAAGCTAAAACTAATGTCGAGGCGACTAAACAACTTGCTGAAACAGCAAAGCAAAAACTAAATGAAGCGAAAACTAATGTTGAAGCAACTAAAGCAAAGATCTTAGAGCTAAAAGCTTCAATTGAAGAGACCAAGCGTACACTTATTTCAAAGTATGCTGCAAGCTCCCAAACCATCGAATTCGCTTTTGATTTAATGATAAAAGAGGTTGCTAATCGATCTAAAGAACTTGATAAATCAACACAAACGTTGAACGATGTGGAAAAGAGTCTCACTGCAGCAAAGCAGAAGGCTGAGGAATCTTTGAATCCACAGGTTCAGAAGCCAACTCCTTCTACACCAGCTCCTGCTCCAGCTCCAAGCACTCCGCAAGAGACTCCACAAGAGGCTCCACAGGTGCAGCCACAAGCTCCGCTTAATCCACCAGCACCTCCAGCGGCTTCAAACCCACAGGTGCTGGAACCGGCTCCTTCTGCGCCACCAAGCGCAAAACAGCCAGCTCCAGCTCCAAGCACTCCACAGAATGCGCCACAGAACAATGCTGCACCAAGTGCGCCACAGGCTTCGGCTCCTTCTGTATCACAGTCTGTATCACAGTCTGCACCACAGTCTGCACCTAAGCACAGTGCTGTTCCAGCGAACCAAACGGAGTCCACGCATACCGCAAAAGCTGCAGAAGGACTCGTAGAAAATGCTACTGCTAAGTCGCCAGCAACCGCAGAGACTCCTGCACGCACGCCTCGTGCTGCAGCATCTGCTGCTCCTGCTGCTCCTACAGCAAGCTCCGCAAACACAACAAAGAGCGAAGAGTCCAAGAACACATCTAACGATTCCGCAAAAGATGAAAATCAGAAGGAATCCGAAGAGTCCAAGAACGAAGACTCAAAGAGCAAAGACAATAGCAGCGATAAGAGCGCTCAGGCATCTGGCGCAAACAACGGTGAGCACGCCGCTGGCAACAGCACAACGTTAATCGCAGCTGTTGCTGGCAGCATAACTGCTGGAATCGCAGCAATCGGCGCAGGATGGCACTTTATGCGAATCCGTCGCAAGTAAGTAGCAGCAAATATGCGCAAATAACAAATAACAAAAACCGCAGTTGGTATTTAACCTTCTGCGGTTTTTTGTTAAGTGCCACGAAAATCGCCAATATTGCAAACGATATCAATACTTAATATAATGGTTAGCTAGAGCGTGCCTCAATCCAGTGAGGTGTTGAGAAATCGCACTCTTCAACATCGTTTGCAAACCAACATCGATGCGACGAGATTACATGTGCCACTGATTAACAAAGGAGCATCATGAGCACAACAGACAACGCCAAAACAAAGGCTGCCACGCCTGTGCCCGTAGAAGAAAGCACAGAACGACTCAATCGTCCACTAATTCAGTTAGCAAAAGCCTGCGGAGTTGCAACTTTCTACATCGACCAACTAGGCGACTATACGGAAATTACCGATGAAGCTCTTGTTGGCGTGCTAGATGCACTAGGTTGGCAAGCAGATACAGAAGAAAATATTGCAAACTCACTAAAACGAGTGCAAGAAAAGCGAGATAGCGAACTTCTGCCACCAACAGTTGTATGCTTTAATGGCACAAAAACAATAGTGCCTGTGCACACTGGCGGTAGTGCAATCGACCCAAGCAAAATCCACGTAACACTGACTTTAGAAGACGGAACAGAATACGAGGATACGCCTGATAAGCCGCTTAATAACTTTAAGACAAGCAAAGAGGGCGACTTATTGCTGGAACTTCCAGAAGATTTGCCAATGGGTTACCACACTCTGAAAGCAACTGTAGATGACGAATGCGCCTTGCATGCTCAGGTTACACTGATTTCTGCTCCAGCAAGAATCCCTCTTCCGCAAAGCGTTCAGGAACGCCATCGCTGGGGTTACATGACTCAGCTCTACTCCGTGCGATCAAAGGAATCTTGGGGAGTTGGCGATTATGGAGACTTGCGTAGGCTGCTTAAAGACGCGGGTAGCATTGGCAAAGCCGACTTCATGCTTATAAACCCAATTCACGCCTGCGCACCAGTGGCGCCTTTAGAGCCTTCGCCTTATTTGCCTGAGTCGCGCAGATTCTTAAACGTAACTTATATTCGCCCACAGGATATTCCAGAATACACGCAATTAAGCGATAGCCAGAGAGAACAAGTGGAAGCTCTGCACGAGTCGGTTGAAGCGCAAAACAACGATCCAAATCCTATGGATATTAACGCTGCTTGGAGCGCAAAGCTACCAGCACTAAAGATAATTTTTGAGCAGCCTAGAAGCGCAGAGCGTGAGCAGGATTTCGCAGACTTTAAGGCGCGTTCTGGAGAAGACTTAGACGCTTTTGCGACTTGGTGCGTAGCCTTCGAGGTTTGGGGCGCTCCTTGGGGAGATAACCTTTGGTTTGATACCACTGGCAAGGGCACTCCTCAGATTGACGCGCTTAAGTGCGAGCACGCTGATTTGTTGGAGTTCCACCGCTGGCTGCAGTGGATTGCAGACGAGCAGGTTGCAGCTGCCCACGCCGAAGCTAAAGCCGCTGGAATGGCAATAGGTCTTATGCAAGACATGGCTGTTGGCGTTCACGGCTATGGCGCAGATGTGTGGTGGAGCCCAGAGCGATTTGCTAACGGCGTTAGCGTTGGTGCACCTCCAGACTTCTACAACCAGCAAGGTCAGGATTGGGGTCAGCCTCCATTTGACCCTAATTATCTAGACGAAACTGGTTACATTGCATACCGAGACATGGTTCACAACGTGTTCTTGCATGCTGGCGCGGTTCGCATTGACCATGTGCTTGGGCTTTTCCGCTTATGGTGGATTCCGCAAGGTCAAGGAGCTAAAAACGGTGCTTACGTGTACTACAACGTGGACGCTATGCTTGCTGTTCTTAGCATTGAGGCGACTCGCGCAGGCGGATTGGTGATTGGCGAAGATTTGGGCACTGTTCCAGCATATGTTTCTAAGGTTCTTGCCTCGCACGGAATTCTTGGAACTGTTGTTGAATGGTTCACTCACGACGACGATGCAGAAAAAGCCGCTAAGAAGGCTGGTAAAAAGCAGACTATATTTGCAAACCCTTCCACATATCGCGAATACGCTTTGGCATCTGTTACAACTCACGACATGCCACCTACAGCTGGATACCTTGCTTTTGAGCATGTTAAGCTTCGCGAGGAGCTTCATTTGCTTACCGATTCTGTAGAAAGCTTCCAGAAGGCTGCTAGCGCCGAGCGAGACGCCATGATGAAGATGCTTTTGGAAGGCGGATGGATTAGCAAGGATGCTGCCGAACATGTAGAAGACCATGTGCAAGAGATTGTGGAGGCTATGCATGCGATTATGCGCACTTCCCCATCTTTGCTTTTGCAAGTGGCGCTCGTTGACGCAGTTGGAGAAAAGCGTTCGCAGAATCAGCCTGGAACCAGTACAGAATATCCAAATTGGCGTATTCCTCTTACTGATAAAGATGGCAATGTTGTTCATACCGACAAAGTGTTTAAGTCACCTAGAGTGCTTTCTATGGCAGCTGTTATGAACGGCAAAAAATAATTAGAATTTAAGCCAAAATAACAATAAAAACAACAATAAAAACAACAAAAAAGAAAGGGTGAAAACCTTTATAAATAAAGCTATTTAGAGTATAATGAAAGGGCATGGTTATCTGTTAAGAGTAACTTGTTTCCTTCCCCGACATGGTGTTAGGATTTGCGCATAGTTGCACATTTAAAGCACCTTGTAATGATGTCCCAAATGAGGCGAACATCCGTGATGGTGTTCGCCTCATTAATTATTTTGCCGATTGCCCTTATTTGGTTACCACGGTTATTTAGTTACCCAAATACCCAATTAAATATAATTCTCTGGTTACTAATGTCAATTCACAAATCACTTACCACTTGTTTTAACGTATTTTGCAAACACGCGCTCAAGCAGCGGAGTGTGAAGCATAATCAAGGACCCCCATCCAAGCAAAATCAACAATGGCAATCCCTGCAAAAAATACTTTAAAGATAAATAGACAAGCGCAAAAAATACAAAATCAAGCAAAACCATCATAAAAGTGGTTGCAATGTAAGATACGCTAAAAATCAACGAATTAATCAAAGTTCTACCAACAGAATTTTCAAATCTTGCTTGAAGAGCAAACACCCATTGAGCAACCAAAATCCATAAAATACTGATTGCAAACTTTATTATTAAAAGTGGCGTAAGCTGCAGAAAAATCCAAGACCCTACAATTGCCACAAGAATCGGAAGCAAGATTATCCAAATAATAGTAGATTTAACAAAATTATTTTTAAAAGATTTAAAATAGATTGAAGTTGTGTGTGCTTCTCCGCGCTCAATCCTTCTAGCAGTTTCATGAGCAGCTGTAATTGATGCGCCAATCGTTATAATCGGAACACTCGTAATAATCATTAAAATGGTAAGCCATACTGCGTCTGCAAACGATTCCATTCCTTGAGCAAACTTTGAATCGGGGCTTCCAAAAGAAATCATTACAACCACTCCTGCATAGTTAAACGCAATCTAAAACAAATCTAAAATAACAATACACTAAAAAAATACACTTAAACACAAATGATGGTGGAAGCAAAGTTTTGCAACCACCATCATCATGCAACCGAGGTCCGAAGGAGAAAAGACCTCAGCCTTTTACCGCACCAGCCATAACGCCTTTGATAATATACTTCTGGCAGATGAGGTAGAAGATAATAATTGGAAGAATGGCAAGAACCAAGCAGCCCATCATGGCACCCATTTCAACGGAACCATAACCACCCTTCAAATATTGAACTGCAATCGAAACAGTCTTATACTTGTTCAAATCCAAAGTGAGGTAAGGAAGAAGGAAGTCGTTCCAAATCCACATTGTTTGCAAGATAGAAACGGATATAATTGCAGGTCTCATAATTGGAACAATAATCTGGAAGAATATGCGAGGCACTGAAGCACCATCAATCATTGCGGACTCTTCCAATTCCTGAGGAATACCCTTCACAACGCCCGTGAAAATAAACACAGCCAAACCTGCGCCAAAACCAAGGTAGATAATCCACAATCCCCAAGGGGTGTTCAACCCAAGCTTTGTAGTGATGTTGGAAAGAGTGAACATAACCATCTGGAACGGCACAATCATATTGAACAAGAACAATACGTAAAGCAGTTTTGCAGCCCAATTGTTTACTCGCACAATCCACCATGCGCACATCGAAGTGCACAAAAGAATCAGAACCACAGCGCCAATCGTTACAACAATTGTCCACCAGAAGCTCATCAACAAATTCGTGCGATTAATGCCAAGAACGTAATTATCAAAACCAATAAACGACTTTGGAGTAAGTGAAAATGGTTCGCTAGCAATATACACCTTTGACTTAAAGGAGTTCATAAACACTAACGCGATTGGGAAAATCCACAACAAACTCACTACAGCAAAAAGCGTGGTCCAAAGCACAGGATGCTTAGTCTTCTCGTTCATGCTGCCACCTCCTTAGACGTTGTCAACCTGTTCTGAATCAAAGCAATTACAGCCACAATGATGAAGAATATGACTGCCTTTGCCTGACCAACACCTTCACCATTGATTCTTCCGTAGAACGTGTTGAAAATGTTCAATGCCAACATCTCCGACTTTCTGGAAGGAGCACCATTAGTCAACGCCAAGTTTTGATCGAACAGCTTGAATCCGTTTGTAACAGTCAAGAATGTGCACACTGTAATGGACGGCATCATAAGAGGAATCGTAATCTTAAACAGCGTTTGCGTTGGGCTTGCGCCATCAACAGCTGCCGCCTCAATAACATCTCCTGGAAGCGCCTGCAAACCAGCAATGTAAATAATCATCATATATCCGATTTGCTGCCAGCATATCAAAAGAACCATGCCCCAGAATCCGTACGTCGCAGAATACGTAATAGCACGACCAAAGTAGCCTAAAATACCATTAAGCACTACTTGCCAAACATAGCCCAAAACAATGCCACCAATAAGATTTGGCATAAAGAACACTGTACGGAATAAGTTTGAACCTTTGAACTTCTTTGTAAGCATATACGCAATTGCAAAAGCAATAACGTTAATAACAACTGTTGTTACAACAGTAAAAGCAGTTGTGAAAATCAACGAATGAATAAAATGAGGATCGCGCAAAGCCTTGCGATAATTGCGAATACCCACAAACTTTCCATCCGTAACAGTATGGAACTTAGTAAAGCTAAGATACACACCCATTACGAATGGCACTAAAAAGCCGATTACAAAAGCAGCAAACGTTGGCAAAGCGAATAACGCCCACCATTTGCGTATTGCTTTTCCACTCATATTAATCATGACTCGTCACTTTCTCCTCCTTGAGTACAACGCTTGTACGAGCGTCGACGCCCGAACCAATACTTTTATATTACTACATGCAACAGCAATGTCAAACGTTGTCATTTTTTGCATGTCGTTACGCGATGAAATCAAAATTAAATTTGAAGAAAATCCCTATTTTTGGCGATTTTGCAGCAAAATCTGCTATTATTATTTTTATTGCAAACGTTTGTGTATAAGAGGCGCAATGAACATTGATGTATGCGCTGCTCATATACTATCGTTGAAGATGATTGAATGATATTAATGAAGACATTAATAAAAATATTGATGAAGATATTGATGTTGTGCGAATAAAGGAGTTCACATGCCGGCTAATATTCAAGATGTTGCCAACGAAGCTCACGTATCAGTATCTACTGTTTCACGCTCATTTACACGACCAGACTTAGTTTCCGCAATAACTCGCGACAAAGTGTTGGCTATTGCAGAAAAACTAAACTTCTCAATATCTCGTTCTGCAGCCGCTTTAAAATCTGGCAAAACTCTAAGAGTCGCACTACTAATGAGCGACAGCATTCGCCTGTGGTTTAGCGCATCCATAATGCAAGGATTGAATCAGGTTCTTCACCCAGCAGGATACGATCTATCAATTTTCCAAATATCCAGCAGCCAAGAGCGCGCAGAATTCTTTGATATGCTACCAACTCGAAGAAATGCGGATGCTGTAATAGTTTGCTCATTTGACGTAAATAAGTCGGAAGTTGCTTCATTAAAGGCAACTGGCGTACCGGTTTTAGGCATAAATTGCTTATATCCTATGGACTGCGATTTTGACGCAACAATTAATATTGACGACAATCAGGGCGCGAGGCTTATGGCTCGTCACCTTATTGGATTAGGTCATAAAAACATAGCTTATATTCGCACAAATCGCGATGTTTCCCTTCATTTCAGCGTTTTACAACGTTATCATTCGTTTATTGACGAATGCAAGATTAACAATATTACGCCTACCGAAATCGTAGCTCCAGAAGGTTTAGACCGCATAAGTTCAATAGTTTCATCGCTTTTAAGCAACAGTAGTATGCCTACCGCAATCGCATGCCAAGAAGACGGAATAGCAATACCTTTAATGTTCCAGCTTTCTAGAAGCGGATACAGCACACCAGGTGATCTTTCAATTATCGGTTTTGACGACAGCTTCTACGCTAGAGAAACAGGACTTACAACTATCAGACAAGACCCTGTAAGCATGGCAGTGGATGCTGCAAAAATGACCTTATCTTTAATTAATGGAGATTATTTAGATGAAAGTCGCCGATACATTACGATTCCAGCACAGTTAATTGTGCGCTCGAGTACATCTCAACTTGACGTAGCTTAGTTCAAGTACCATCTTAAATACAATCTTAAAATACTATTTAGTTATCAAACTAAATTCAAACAAAATTCAAACAAAAGAGCTTCAAACCCCTAAGGCTTGAAGCTCTTTTGGTAGGCTATTAATGCACTGTGCTAATGCAATTACATCAACAGCCCAATCTTAAATTATCGTTTTAAATTATGTTCTTAAATTATGACTTTAATTTGTAATCAAGTTTAAGCCGAATAATCAATATTCAGATTAATCCTGATCTTCGTGAGTCTGAGCAACTTCCTTAGCCCAATTGTCAACGAAGGCGCTCTTAACCTTATCCCACTTGCCAGTGCCCTGAGCATACTCAAGCAAAGCGGAGCCAAGATCGTTCTTCCAGTTGTCAGATGGCATCATAGTGAAGTTCCAGCTTACAGGAGTCTTACCAGACTGAGCATCTTCAACAGCAGCAGCAGTCAAAGGATTCTCAGACTTCATATCAGCAAAGCTCTTGAATGGAGTGGTGAAGCCCATCTTCTTAGACATAGCTTCCTTGCCATAATCAGAGGTAAGAACCCACTTCAAGAAGTCCTTAGTTGCCTTCTTGTTTGCATCCGAAGTCTTATCGTTAATGCACCAGTAGTTCTCGGAGCCAGTAGCCAAGCCCTGCTTTTCTTCGCCCTTAGCACCAATGTAGATTGGGAGCATGCCAAGGTCTTCAGCCTTCATACCAGCCTTCTGCAAGTCGGTCCAAGCCCAAGTACCATTCTGATAGAACACAGCCTTGCCAAGCGAGAACTCAGAGTTTGCATCCTCACCAGTCTTAGAGCTGAGCTGAGTTGCAGGAGTGGTGGAATCAGTAATGTAAAGATCAAAGATCTTCTTGTATCCGTCAAGGAACGTGCCCTTGATCTTTGCTGGCTGCTTAGTTACCTTGTCTGCCTTGAACTCATAGTACAGAGGAATGTTTGCAAGGTGAGTCTTAAAGCGCCAATCAGAGCTGGAATCGAAGCCAGCAGAAGTGAAAGCACCATCAACACCAAGTTCACCCTTACGAGCCTGAATGTCGTCAGCAACAGCCTTAAGCTTATCGAAGGAATTAATCTCTTCAGCAGACTTTACCTTTGCATCCTTAAGCTCAGTGTACTTCTTTAACAAAGACTTGTTGTAAATCAAGCCGTAAGTTTCCATTGCGTATGGAACACCAACAACCTTATCTCCATCCTTAAGAGCAAGATCCTTGTTCTGAAGCTGCTTGTAAAGCTCCGTATCCTTAAGATCTGCAGTGTAATCCTTCCAAGACGCATATCCAACAGGACCATTCACCTGGAAGAGTGTAGGGGCTTCATCACCCTTGCTGATTTCACTCTTAAGAGACTGCTCATATGTACCAGAAGCAGCGTTCTGGACCTTTACAGGAATACCAGTCTTCTTGGTATATTCCTTAGCAACTTCCTTCCACTGATCAGCAGATTCTGGCTTGAAGTTAAGGAAGTAAACCTTACCCTTGTCGGAAGAATCCGAAGAGCTGGAACCACATGCAGCGAGCGCACCAAATGCCATCGCGGAGCAAGCTACAAGCGCAATTGTTGACTTAATTGTACGATTCATCATCGAACCTTTCTCCTATGCCGTCGACCCTACTATGAGCCGCCGCACCCCTAGGTGCCCTTTTCGACAATTTTTATTATGCCTCAAATGCAAAGATATTGCAAACGATAGCAGTGTTGATATGATGGCGTGTCGAATAATCTGCAACAATCACAAATCAACAATTCCAGCGAACGATTACACGATCTCCCTTATAAGTTCCAAGAGCGCTGTAATGAGCAGTGTCTAGTCGCAGCAACCGCGCTTGAGACGCATCAACGCCTAACCATCTCATAGCTAAAATTCTAAGAACATGCGCGTGTGCAACAATAATCACATCCTTGCCGCTTTTAAGCTTTGGCAAAACAGAGTCGATTATTTTTTGCGTTCTATCAGAAACATCCTGCAGACTTTCCCCATTGCAGCGTACGACTTTCACCGTTTCACCACTAGGAAGAGACTCTTCACAAGAATCCGACATAAACTCTGGAAGAGCCTTAGGACCATCTCGCCAAACATCCCACGATTCTACTCCGCTTAACACGGAGACATCTTTTCTAGTTCGCCCTTCTGCACACCCATAATCCCATTCAGCTGCGTATTCTAGCGGCGTGCAATGTGTAAAACCTGCTAGTTGAGCTGTTTGCCGAGCGCGAACAAGAGGGCTTACAAACTGGCAGTCTGCATCAAAACCCTTAGGAAATGCTTGTCGAATGCGCTCACCAGCATAAACTGCTTGCGAACAACCAATTTGAGTAAGCGGTATATCCGTTCTACCTGTATGCTGACCTGATTCGCTCCAAACAGTTTGTCCGTGACGCAAAAGAACAAGTCTTCCCTCTGGAGCTCCGCCACAAGTTGCTGGAACATCTTGAATCTCATACGAATCTCCGCTAAATGAACCACCATTAACGTCAACGTCAATACTGTTCAGCATAAATCCACTCCGCCTTAAGCACCGCCAACAAGTCAAAAATCTACGCTTGGTGCCTTAGCGCAAATCTAAACCCATTACTTACAAACTGGCTCCACTGCCATATTCGCTCGCTTTTATAACACTTTTATAACACTTTTACATGTCAATTACTAATTGGTATTTCGCTACCATTACCATAAAAATATGACGTTAACCCAAAATGATTCACGATATGATTCACGGAATGATTCGCAGCACAATTCACGACAAGACTTTTCTGGTCAATTTTATACCGAATCTTCCAACGCACATGCAGATTATTGTGCGACTCATAATGCGTCTCGCAGCGCAACCCGCAGCGCTTCAAATCTTACAATTAAGCGTTTAAACAAGGTTAACGATAAAGCTATTGCATTAAGACAAAAAAGACTTAAAAATCCTGACACTTTGTTAGATATGATTGCAAAATCTGCAATTCCTGCAATTGTTACAATGGTCGTAGGTAAAGTCGCAGAAATCGTATGGAAGCATTACGTAAAAAACAATAAAATGCACAAAATCGCGCAAAATAAACAATTTGAGAAATACAGAAAAAATAAAAGTAGCAAAAATAAAGACGTAAATAGGGAAGACTATAAAAAAATCAGTAAAGACAATAAACAAGAAGATTCTTTGCTCATGAACCTCGGGCTTGCGATTTTTAGCGCAATATTAACAACAGTTGCAGGTAGATACACAAATCGCGCGGTACTATCTGCAATTAAGAAAAGGCAAAGTCGCAGAAAATAACAAGAAAAACAAGTATTTTAAGTAGTCTAAATAGCATAAATATTTTTAAATAGCATAATTTTAAGGAAATAAAATGACAGAGTTGCAACAAAATAACGATCAAAACAACAATAAACAGATTGAAGAAAATAAAACAATTCAGACACTTCTAAATCGCAGATCTATACGCGCTTTTAAAAACGAGCCGATTAGCGAAAATATTGTAAAAACGTTGGAAGCAGCAGCACAGCGCGCAGCTTGTAGTCAGTTTTTAAACGACTGGTCCGCGATTAAAATCACAAGCGTAAGCCTTAAGAAAAAGCTTTCCGAACTTGGAAATCAAACTTATATAGCCACAGCGCCACTTTTGTATGTTTTTATTATTGATCAGCACAGAAATGCTGCTATAGCGCGCAAAAATGGCATTGATGCAGACGGAAACGATTTTACGCTTAAAACAGGATACAGGTTCTCACAGTCGCAGAACGATGCAATTCTTGCACTGCACGCTATGGAAACAGCTGCAGAATCACTTGGGCTCGGATGCGTAATCCTTGGTTCAATTTTGAACAATATACCCGATTTAATTGAACTTTTGAAGTTGCCAAAATACACGTATCCAGTACTTGGGCTTGCGATTGGAATGCCAGACCAGTCCCCAGAACTAAAGCCGCGCATGGATTCGAGCATGCAATTCTTTGAAAATGAATACCCTAGCAGCGATGATGTTTTGCTTGAAAAACTTGCAGAATTCGATGAAAGAGTGCATAAATACTACGATTTGCGAAATGCTAGCAAACCAGTAGACGCGTTCAGCGCACAAATCGCAAAGCTTGCTGTAGATTCTGGCGCCAAAAACCATAGTTGCGAATCGCAGCTTAATGCGCAAGGATTTACTTTTAAGTATTGATTTATTGATTTGCTGATTTTTAGTGTTAATTATTTAGCATTAATTATTTAACGAAGACGCGGCTTATATCCGCGTTTTCTAGACTTAGGTTTGGTTGTTTCAAATCGCGAGCGCATATCGCAATACTTACGAATTGCAGGATTTGAATGCGTTAAATGCCAACTTCCGCAATAATCGCATTTATAAACCCATAATCTTGCTCCGCGCTCTCTAAGGCTTTTATCCGCTGCCATAAGAGCCTGCCCTTTATTGGCATACATTATTTTTTGGGTAGATTCACATCTGCGCGGAGTAAAGAAATACATGTAACCCATAGTATCACCGCAACAAACTGCGTTGATTCGCAACTTTATGTAGTTCGATTGCGCTTTGACTGAGCTTGAAATTGCATAACGCATTTCAAGCTCCTTCAAAGCGTGATTTGGCTCAAACATAAAGTCCGGTGGACTTTATGTGCCAAATCAGCCGAGCGGCTACTAATAGCCGCGAGGAATAGCGCGCGCTTAGACCGCGTGCGAATCGACGATTTCGAGCTGCATAATGCGCGAGAAATCACCTCGATTCGCTGAGCCGCTCAAAGCAGAAGCACTGCTTCTGCGCGGCGAAGTCGTTCGCGCGCTTAGACCGCGCGAACGACACAGCACGCCGTAAAGTTAATACAAACGCAATACAAAGCTGCATTTAACACAAAACTTACACATCTGCATTAGCATCAACATTCATAACATAAACGTTGTTTCGCAACTGCCGCTCTTGTGCACGCGTAATGTCACCCGCCTCATACATCTCGTGAATAATCCTAAGCTCAATCGCATAGCTTTCACGCTTAACATCATCAATTCTCTCAATCATTTTTACGCTCATAGCAACATTTGGCCTAGATCTAAGAAGCGCCTCATTAGCCCTATATTCACGCAAAAGCGTTGAACAATGCTCCGTATTATATGTTTCCTTATGCATTCCCTGATACAAGCGTTTAACAACGCTATGTATAACGTCAATATGAATCTGCCGAACGCGCACAAAAATCATGTCTTCTCTAAGAAGCGGAGTCGTTCGGCGAATCATATTACTTGTTCGTCTTACAACTGTTACTACTCTTCGCTGAGCAGCCCTAAATCGTCCACGCAAATGCCACATTATAGATTGTGATTGTTCCCCTGTGTGAATATGTCTTAAAGAATTCATTATCTGATCCAAAAGCCTCTCGCATGCTTCTGTCTCTAAATTATGAGATTTATTTATACTATCTTGTTTAAGTTCTTTAAGCCTTTGTTTTATATAGTCCTTTTCCCAATTTAGAGCATCTACACGTAATAACAAGTAGTCTTTTGAATCACTCTTATTTACATTTTGTTTTAGCCTATTGATTCGTTCCGTGTAGGAATCAATCACAGATAACACAGCGCCTCGCGCTTCATAATCATCACTTTTAGTGCTGTCCTGCGTAACGTTAAGCGTAAGCTCTTCAACGGTTCTCCGCAAAACTTCTATGATTATTGGCGTAACCGCTTCTAGCTCATGATTGTTATCTTTAGGAGATATTAAGGGAAGAATAAAGTTAGCTAGCAAAAGCGTTACTACTATCACCACTCCAGCAATAAAAATCAATTCATTTCTAAGCGAGAAGCTAATTGGAAGCGTAAACATCAGCGCTAATGTTAAAGTTCCTTTTGCTCCACCTAATGTCATTATCACGGACGATTTTAGCCAATCTACATCTCGCCTATTTGCTTTAGATCGCCTTGCAAGGCGAATCATAATAACCATCCACAAGAATCGAACGCCTATAATGGCAACTAAAGTTACGCAAATAATCGCCACTAGAATAAGATTGTTAATTCCACGATCATTCCAACTTGAACTTACTACTTTTGGAAGCGCGATTCCCAAAAGCACAAAAACAGCACCATTAAGCCCAAAAGATAGAACGCTCCAAACACTGTTTGCCACTATATTTGTTCGCGAAACATTAGGACCTACTCCAGAACGATCGAATTTTGTAAGCAATCCTGCAGTAACTAGCGCAAGCATTCCCGAAGTTTCAAGGCTTTCTGCACCCATGTATAACAAAAATGGTAGGAATAATTCCATTAATATTCTAGTTTTCGTAGTTTCCCAACCTAGTGACCTGATTTTTTCAAAAAGCCAGTTTGCAGCAAAACCTACTAACGCGCCTACTGCTATTCCACCAAAGAATTTTGTTGTAAAACTGCTTAATGCTGGAACAATGTCGAAAACTCCTGAGGATGCTACCAACACTGCAAATTGGAATCCTACTATTCCAGATGCGTCATTAAATAATGATTCGCCTTGAAGAACGCTAAATTGTTTGCGCGTAAGCGACACTTCGTGACTTAAAGCGCTTACTGCCACGGCATCCGTTGGACCTAATGCAGCACCCAAAACAAGAGCTGCCGTAATTGGCACAAACGGCCATATTGCAGGCAATAGAATGCCAACAACAATCATTGTGGCTAAAACTAATCCAATAGCTAGCGTGGCTGAATATTTGAAGGAAGACAGCAGAGCTAGCTTATTGATTTCTCTAGACTCAAAGTATATAAGTGGCGCAACTATAACGACCATAAACATGTTTGGATCTAAAGATGCGTTTGGAAAAAATGGCAATTCTGCAGCAATAATACCCATAGCTATCTGTACGAGCGGCACTGAAACTCTTGGTATAAAACGCTCCAAGAATGATGACAGAACCACAACTGACATTATGTACAGAATTAGCTCAAAAATTGGCATACTGCTATAACTCCCCTTGCTTATTTGCCATATTTTTCCAGCTTATCGAAACATGGCAACCGCGCGAAATATAAGAAAATGGTAAAACAATTTGAGTAATTCAAAGTAATCTAAAATAAATCTAAAGATTATCTATTTATTCAAAAGTTCAACATAGATTCAAAAAGTTCATAATTGTTCGCACGGTTCTGTCAAAATTCAAAATAAATTCAAAATAAATTCAATTTTAGGCTTGCAAAATGCTTTTTTACGCGTAAAATTGTCTTTTAATCGCCTCAAAGTTCAATTTATATCTTCTATTTTGAACTTTGTTGTAAGTTTGTTCAATTTAAGAATGCTGATTTTATAAGCTTCTATAAGAAAGACAGATTATGGCACAAAATTTTGCAAACGACCTTAAAAAGGCCATGAAAATCAAAGGATATAAGCAGATTGATGTAATCGCGCTTGCAGCAAAAGATGGTCATAAGCTTGGCAAAAGTCAACTAAGTCAATATTTAAGCGGTAAAACTGAGCCACGCAAAGACGTGCGAGATATGCTTGCACAAATTCTTGAAATTAGCGACTACGGAATCAAAGGTGGGCATTCTTGCGCAAAGACCGCGCAAAAGGCGCAAGCAGATTGCAGCGAGCAGCACGAGGAAAATCGCCCATTAACAGAAGAAGAGCTTTCCAAAACGCTCAAACATAGAAACTTCAACAAATCCACCAAACTTGAGCACGTGCTTTACGACGTTCGCGGTCCAGTTGTAGAAGAAGCAAACCGCATGGAAGCAAACGGAACGCATATTCTAAAGCTCAACATTGGGAATCCTGCTCCTTTTGGCTTCCGCGCTCCAGACGAAGTAATTTACGACATGCAGCAGCAGCTTATTGATTGCGAAGGCTACTCGGACAGTCGCGGACTTTTCTCTGCGCGCAAAGCGATTATGCAATACGATCAGCTTAAGGGCATTCCAGGCGTGCAAATGGAAGATATTTACACTGGAAACGGCGTTTCCGAGCTGATTAACCTTTCTATGCAAGCACTGCTTGATTGCGGCGACGAGATTCTTATACCAAGCCCAGACTATCCGCTGTGGACTGCGTGCGCAAGCTTGGCTGGCGGCACTCCTGTGCACTACATGTGTGACGAAAAGTCGCATTGGTACCCAGATATTGCCGACATTCGCTCTAAAATCACGCCTCGCACTAAAGCAATCGTGATTATTAACCCGAATAATCCTACGGGCGTGCTGTATAGTCGCGAAGTTTTGGAAGAGATTGTTAAGATTGCGCGCGAGTTTAATCTGATTATTTTTGCGGACGAGATTTACGACCGTCTTGTTATGGACGACAAGAAGCATGTTTCGATTGCTTCTCTTGCTCCAGACGTGTTCTGCGTAACTTTTAGCGGACTTTCTAAGTCGCATATGATTGCTGGCTTCCGTATTGGTTGGATGAGTCTTTCGGGAGATAAATCCAAGGCTCGCGACTACATTATGGGGCTTAACATGCTGTCTAATATGCGCTTGTGCTCGAATGTTCCTGCGCAATCTATTATTCAGACTGCTTTAGGCGGATACCAAAGCGTTGAGAAGTATTTGGAGCCGGGCGGACGCGTGTATGAGCAGCGAGAGTACTGCTATAACGCACTTCAGGAGATGGATGGCGTAAGCGTCGAGCGACCAGATGCTGCTTTCTACATGTTTGTAAAACTCGATCCTGCTCGCTACAACATTCACGACGACGAACAGTTTGCGCTTGATTTGCTGCGCGACCAGAAGTTGCTGATTGTGCACGGCAAAGGCTTTAATTGGCAGACTCCAGGCTACTTCCGCGTAGTCTACTTGCCGCGCTTGCAAACGCTTCGCGACGCAATGAGCAAACTCTCTAACTTCCTCTCCTACTATCGCCAGTAGAAATCATAATTTTTGCATAAACAAAAAATTACGATTAATTCTGACCCTATTCAAGAAATTATGCATATAGTGCCACGCTAAAAAAAACTTAACGTGGCACTATATTTTTCATAGGAGGAAGGAATCAAAGTATTTACTACGCAGACTATTCTCGTATAGATGCTGCTGGGCCAATTGACTCACGCAGCAGCACAGTAATAGGTAGGCATACGTGACGGGATGATGCTCGTTCATACCCAGCATTCAAAGTCTCTACTATATATTCAGCAGCTAAACGTCCTTTAGTTGTAACAGGCTGTTTAACTGTTGTCAACGGTGGATTACTACATGCAGACTCAGCTAGATCATCAAAGCCTGTAACAGAAATATCACGTGGGATTTGTAAACCAGACTGTCTAGCAGCGTCCATTACTCCAAACGCGATAACATCACTAAAACAGATGAATGCAGTTGGTAATACAGAATTATTTTGTTTTATTTGTGCAAAAGCTTCTTCTCCTCCAGTACGAGTACATGGTACTTCAATAACATTTTTCTTATCGACCAGTGGGGCTATTCCATTCTCTTCTAAAGCAGAAATCACACCATTAATACGGCGACGAATTGTTCCATGCCAAGAAAGATACCCATCATCATTGCCTGATTCTGGAGAAATCACCACAAAATTGCGATGACCCAATGAAATAAGATGCTCAGTTAATTCCTTCATAGCGCGCGTCTCATCAATATTGATACTCGGAGCTTGGCTATGTACTTCACTGTCAACAATCACAAATGGCTTTCCTTGCTGCATAAGAGCTTCAACTTCACCACGATCTTCTTCTAAACCAGTTACTATAAAACCGTCAACTGCAGCATAAGGAATTGCTTTTAACATAGAATTACGAAGTGGAGGCACTAAAAGAAGCGTCAATCCCTCTCGCTCACAGATTTGCCCAATACCCTGAATAAATTCCGAATAGTATGGATTTTCTAGCACTCGCCCTAATTGCTGTGGTAGTAACAATCCCAAACTATTTGTCTTTTGAGTTCGCAGCATATAAGCAACAGGATTACGCACATATCCTAGTTCCTTTGCAACTGAAAATATGTGTTCTACAGTTTCTGATGATAAGCGATCAGGAGTATTATACGCAAAGGAGACAGCAGATTTAGAGACACGCGCTGCATCAGCAATATCCTGCATTGTAATTTTCTTTCCCATGTCTCACACTTCTTACTTCTACATTATTTTTACTGTTGAGCTTGCAATACGATCATAGAATTATCTTTATTGGGGCGCCAACTATTTCCAACAGTTACACCATTTATAATTCGCCAATTATGATTTTGCAATTGTTGAGGTAGCTTCGATGAATTATATTCTACCAAATTATTACGTGAAATAATCATCAAAAGAGATTCTTCCTTATGCTCTCGCGAAATAATGACAGTATCTCCGTCAACAGCGTAACAACTTTGCGTGCCTCTTCGCAACGCAATATGATCACGCCGCAATGCATTTAATTGAACAATTGTACGGAATATTTCAGCATTTGTATCAAGACTATCCCACTGCATGCCAGAACGACACCCTGGATCATTATCGCCAACCATACCAAGTTCATCACCGTAATAAATCATAGGAGCACCTTCGCAGGCAAACATGCAACAGTAGGCAGTTATGCAATCCTCAGTATTATTTTGATGCGCAGTTAAAACACGCTCAGTATCGTGACTACCCAACAAATTCATCATTCCATGGTGATATCCATACGGTATGCGCTCCTGCAAACGATTAATACCGTTAACAAAATCGTATGCATTGAATCGCTTTGTCGCCGTAAAACCTAAAACTAAATCACGCAGAGTATAATTCATTGTGCTATCAGTAGTGTCTCCTTGCAACCATTGAGCAGGGTCTCTCCATTCTTCAGCTATCAAACATAATTCTGAATTTTTTGCTTTAACAACTTGCCTAAAATCCTGCCAAAATTCTGGATAAATAAAATATGGAACATCAAGACGATAACCATCGATACCTTGATCAATCCAATATCTCGCAACATTAAAATGATGCTCACGCACCTTTGGATTAAACACATTCCACTTCGGTAGATATTCACAACCAGAACAGGTTTTATAATTAGGCACAGGCAATGACTTAACTGGAAAGTTTTTCACTGAAAAATAATTCACATATTCTGAATTCTCTTCATTTTTAACAACATCTTGAAACATCCAATGAGTTTTACCACAATGATTTAAAACTGCATCTAGTACTATACGTATATTCCGCTTATGCGCTTCATCTACTAATGTATGGAAATCTTCAAGAGTTCCTAAAAGTGGATCGATTTTAAAATAATCGTTTGCATCATAACGATGATTTGTTGCAGCAGAAAAAATTGGATTCAAATAGAGAGCATTGCAACCTAAATCATGAATATAATCAAGTTTTTCTGTAATTCCAGCAATATTACCACCTAAGAAATTCTCACGCGTAGGCTCAGCATCCCATGAATCAAGCGGCACATGACCTTCAGTTAACTTACCGTAGCCTTCACAACGATAGAAACGATCAGGAAAAATCTGATAAAATCTTGCATCAGGCAACCACTGTGGTATAGACATAATAAACCCCATCCTTAATTTTTCTACAATTTCTAATCTTTCATACCAGTATTGGCAATTCCTCTAACAAGCGCACGTTGGAAGAAAAGGAACACAATAATACTTGGTATTGTTGCAGTCAAAGTTCCTGCCATCAAATAATTCCAAGAGGTTCCGTAACGCCCTACGAAGGATGCTAAACCAATCTGAATTGTACGAGTTTCATCCGTATTCGTAACCAATAACGGCCAAAGAAAATCATTCCACGCAAAGAGAAAACTAAAAATACCAAGCGTCGCAAACGCTGGGGACGACAATGGAACGATTACTTTGAAGAATATTCCAAACCTGCCACAACCGTCAATGCGCGCTGCCTCATCAAGCTCTCGAGGAATTGTTGCAAAATATTGTCGAAGTAAAATAATGCCAAACACATCTGCAAGTCTAGGAACAATCAAAGCATACAGCGTATCGACCCATCCCAAATTAGCGACTATCTCATAAGACGGAATAACAATCACAAAATTAGGAATCATCAATGCAGAAAGCAGCAGAATGAATATTGTTTTCTTCAAAGGAAATTCTAATCGCGCAAAAGCGTAGGCGGCAAAGGCATCAAATATTAAATGTCCTACAACAATTCCTACCGTCATCAATAGCGTATTCCAATAATATTGCGCAAACGGCGCCGCTTGCCACGCATGAATATAGTTTTCCCAATGCCATGATGTAGGAAAAATTGAAGTATTCGTGTATGTTTCAGCACGCATTTGCAAAGAAGTAGTGAACATCCACAAAAATGGAATGATTACTGTTGCTGAACCTAAAATCAGAATCGCATGACGCGCCAAACGCGACCATAATGATGATTTCATTATTCTTCTCCTTGTGCTCCAGAAACTTTCCATTGAATCATCGTCACGCCTAGCACTAGCGCAAGTGTAATAAACGCTATTGCTGTTCCATAGCCAAAATCACCAAGCTTGAACGCATCACGATACATCATCATGCCAAGCACTTCCGTGCCTCCGCGAGGACCGCCACCCGTGAGCATGTATGCAAGGTCGAAGGATTGGAAGCTCGTTACTAATGCCTGAACTACTACAAAAAACGTCATTGGAGATAGCAATGGGAAAGTAATCTTCCATAATTTTTGCCACCCAGTAGCTCCATCTAATGCAGCCGCTTCATACACGCTTTTTGGCAATGCTTGTAACGCAGTTAAATACAAAATAGCGTTAAAACCAATATTTTTCCACACGGTCAAAAGAATTAATGCAATAAGCGCAAGCCAGCGATTTTGCAACCAATCTGGTCCGTGTATATTGAATTTCATCAACACACTGTTCACGAATCCAGAAGGATCGAGCATATATTTCCACACAATGGCTGCAGCCACAGAAGATGTAACCACTGGGAGGAAGTAAATACTACGATAAATACTCCTACCTCGTATAGGCGCATCAAGCAAAAGCGCGAGCAACAATCCAGTCAGCACACTTAATACGCATACACCAGCAGCATAAATAACCGTTACCATTAAGCTGTTGAAAAACTCAGGATCTTGGAAAAGACGAGCATAGTTTCCCAAGCCAATAAATTTCTTTTCTGGAGAGAACCCATCCCACGATGTTAGTGAAATATATACAGCAGACAACACAGGGTACAGCACGAAACCACCAATAATAAGCACTGCTGGCAACAAGAATACCGCAGCACAAATTACTTGATCTTTCTGGTAGTGCCTGTGCGCAGACTTGAGAAAATGACGTTTTTTCATTACATACTCCTTGATGCAAAGAACCCCGATAGCTGAGTCAACTTCATTTCCTTTGACCCAGCTATCGGCACAGTATTTATGCAATCAGCCTTTGGCAATCACGTCGTTAACTGCCTTTTCAGCATTCGCAAGCGCTTCGTCAACACTCTGCTCTCCAGCGAAAGCCTTCTCCACAGCCTTTGCAAATTCAAAGGAAATCTTTGGATACAATGGCGTATTTGGACGTGTATGAGCAATCTCCATTTGTTCCACAAACGGAATTAAACGAGGCTGTTCCTTCTTAACCCAATCCAAATACTTATCAGACTTTGCAACACTCTTCGTTACAGGAAGCATGCCAGTCTTTTGCGACCACTTGATCACCTGTTCTGGCTGCAAGAACCAGTTCAAGAATTCGCCAGCAGCTTTAGCACGAGCGTCAGAATTATGGAAGACGATTGCTTGTTCACCACCGAGATTAGTTGCTTCCTTGCCATCCTTTGGATGAGGGGCTTTTGCTACACCGAAATCAAATGGTGGATCTGGCGCCCAGATGCCAACCATCCAGCTACCTTCCTGAGCAGAACCACCCTTGCCCTTTTCAAATTCGCCCCACTTAGCATATGGGCTCACGCCGCTCTTGATAAGATCCACCCAGAAGTTCATAGCCTTCTTGCCTTCTGGCGTATTGAATGCAGCCTTAGAATTATCCTTTGTCAAGAATTCGCCGCCAGCTTGCCACAAGTTGACCTGGAAGTTCCAAGTTAAACCTTCGCCGTTATCTCCTGCTTGAGTAAGCAAATCATACCCTGGCTTGCCTGTCTTTTCCTTGATCGTCTTTGCAACTTTCTTCAACTCATCCCATGTTTGTGGTGGTTTGTTAGGATCTAACCCAGCTGCTTTATAAACGTCCTTGTTGTACATGTACGCAAGATTATTGGCAGTAACTGGCACAGAAACTTGTTTGCCGTCAATATGACCATAGTCAATCAATGCAGGAGTCACATCATCGAGCGTTTTCGAGCTAATAACCTTAGAAAGATCAGTCAAATTGCCCATTTTTGCAATCTGTGGCACCCATACCAAATCACTTATAGAAATATCTGGCAAGCTCTTCGACGAAGCCGATGCACGAAGCTTCGTCATAAAATCAGAGTTCGGGACGCTCGCAGTCTTAATCTTAATATTTTTATGCGAAGCATTAAAATCCTTCACCATTGCATCAAAGGTATCGGCATTAGCGCCATCCCAATAATGCCAAATGGTAAGCTGTGTTGAACCATTAGCGTCGGATGATTTTGCACTACCACACGCACCTGCGCTAATAATCATTGCAGCAGCACCGATTAATGCACATATTTTTGTAAGTTTCTTCATTGTAACCTTCTTTTTATCTGCATATGTTAACTTGCACTCATTTTGCATTTAGAAAATGGGTGACGAACTATTCTCTAAAGCATCAGAAAACAAACTAGTAATTTTTTTATTCTTTGTTGTATGACTACATAACAAGCAAACAGTTTTTTAATTGCCGCAAACACTGGCTCATATAAATCTACATGTCATGTTCACACAGACACCAAATCAAAAATGCACGCTTGTTTCTACCTCCTCCCCTCCAACTCCGAAGACATTATCTTTAGATACCCACTGTTTGTCATCAAGCAATGCCTTAAATTGGAACTTTTTACCTTTAGGCATTCTCTCCATTTCAGTCTCCTTTGAACTGCAATGCTAAACTCTTGTAAATCAATTTACTACATTGTTAAACAAACGTCAATACCTTAAAATAATTACACGTTATCTACTTGCCGCGCTTGCAAACGCTTCGCGACGCAATAAGCAAACTCTCCAGCTTCCTCTCCTACCATCGCCAGTAGTTATATATCTTGTTTGCAAACTGCAGCAATTCGAATCACGACACAAACAACAAAGCGCAAAAGTAAATACATTTCGGAGTATTTCGGAATGAAACACCACAATAAACACAAAGAAAACCCAACAAAGCCATACGAGAGTAGGGCTCAGCACAGTTAAGAGTAGTTAAGAGTAAAACACTGCAATAAAACACTCATTTCACTCACAGTCCAGAAAAAGGTGTATATCAAGAGGCATATATCATTCAGAATATGAAAGACATTCATAACATGAAAGAAAGAAAAAAGAGAAGGAAATGAACGCTGCGGCACGGATTCGCACAACTCTTATTATTGCCGTTTTATCGCTTAATGCTTTTCTTATAACAAGCTGTAGATTTGGCGTAAGCCTATATCTTTTAATACATGTCGACTTATCTCACGCAGCGCTTAACGCAGTGTCCGTAGCACTTATGACCTGCATAGCAGCACCGCTTGGTGGAATTATCGCAGATAAATATCCACCAACTAGATTGTTTATAGCGCTAACGGTCTGTTTTGCCTTGTTGTGTACTGGATACGGTTTCGCTTTAGTAGCACAGCATAATCTTATTGCAACTACGGTTACACTACTCGGCATAATATTCGGATTCTTTACTGCATTTTCTTCGCCTAATCAAAAAGTATTAATGGCATATAGCGCGCCAACTGGCGAAAAAACCAAATTTTTAGCAAGCATGCGTATGTGGATTAATCTCAGCAGGCTTGCTGCACCAGCGATTACTGGCATATTTGTTGATATATGTAATCCGCTCATTTTCTTTACGAGCATTGCTGTTGTGATGATACTAGCGGCGCTACCTCTACTGTTAGTTAATCTAAACCAGCAAGCACAAAATAGCTCAAACAATACGAAGACAGGAAGCAATAAAACTGCTGGTTTTGCAGCTTCTTTACACTATATGAAATCTACACCATGGTTAATAGTCTTAGGAGTAGTATCAGCATTACAATCTGGATCATGGCTTGCCGCATTCAGACTAATGGGAGCACACCATTGTCTCACACTTTTTCATTCGGCATCCACGTGGGGATCAATAGTCAGCATATTTAACATTGGCATGATTGTAGGTTCGCTATTATGCAAATATATTGTGCTGCATTATGAGATTTTATACTCTATTTTATTACCTGGATTCCTTTCTATTCCTTTACTTATTTTCGCACTTAATAATTGGATTGCTCTTTTTCTTTGCTCTGCTTTCATTGCAGGTATTATTTTTGACGCAACTATTGTCTATGGGCAAACAGCTCTTCTCGATGGCATACCGACACACATTCTCGGCGCGACTACTACTTTTACTTCTATTATGGAGCAATGCGGCATTATCGTAGGGTATGCAAGCGTACTAGCATGGGGAAATCTAAATTCATCATTATTCATAATGATTGCAGCTGGCGTAATACTTGTTTCAACAGGTATAGCCTTATGGATTATTCAAGCTCGTAAACAAACATACCCATCAATGCTTACCAAAGATTATTGGACACCATCAACATGGGTAAAAAGAAGCATATAACAAGCTATTTAGCGCGTAAGCACAATAAAGCTATACAAATGCAATTACATCACAGGACAATTAGTTTGCACATCCTGTTGGAATCCTGACGGATCTCCTAGTTTTGCTTTACGCATGTGCTCTTTGAAAAAGTTTCGCGTTGCATCATCACAACGATCTGGACCCATAAACGGCATGCTAGGCACTTTTTCAAGCTCATGCAAAGCTTTACTTGCCGCTTGTTCATCACTAGCATACGTGTCTAACCATTGCCGTTCCCAAGCACACTGATAATAATTAGATGCTTGCGTATCACCATATCCACTCTGAAACTGAGCGTCTTTTTCTTCTCCAACCAAGTTTGCAGGAGCTTTATATTTTTCAGGCCAACTAAGCTTTGCCACAGATTCCTGATATTCCTTATCTATATGAGCAAAATCAACAATCTCTCTCGGCGAACTATTTTGCGAGCGCGCGCCACCCATACCACTCGCATTATTGTTGCCTATTCCTCCACACGCATTAAACATAAGAAGCGCACTAAGCACACCAACAATAAGAGTTGCTTTACCAATAGTATGATTATTCATTATTCCTTCTTTCTTATTTTTTGAAAATTAACGCAATGCTAATGCTGGTTGTAAACGTGATGCTTTTATTGCCGGTACCACACTTCCAGCAAGCGCTGTAATAAAAGCCGCAATAACAGCTCCAATAGCGGCTTCATATGGGTAAACTGGCGGACTAACTGGGCTTGCTGCATCCCAAAAACTTGATGCTATAGACACAAGTCCAAAAGAAACAGCGACAGCAGCAATCGAAACTATCAGCGCTAAAATAATCGCACTTCCTAACACGAGTGAAGCAATCGACCATCTAGTAGCACCCAAGGCTCTGCGTATAAGCAGTTCATGTGTGCGCTGCTCCAACGATGCTAAACCAATATTGATTAAACCTAGCGCGGAAACAAAAAGCAATAATGCTGCTACGATAGCAAAACTTAATTGCAATACTGTTATAACATTCTCGTAATCATCACTATTATCATGTCTTCTAATTTCGTTTACTTGTCCACCACAACAGTCGTAAAGAGCATCTGAAACATAAGATTTAATTGATTTTTGAGAACGATTTTCTTTATTCAACCAGTAGATTGAGCCTTGAGCTTCTTTTCCAGAATATTCCCAAAGAGTTGGAGCATAACGTAATAATCCTAGAATATTCACGTATACTTTTGCTGAGTCTACGCCATCGTTCACAACTCCAACAATCCTTATAGGACTCATTTGTGTTGTTTTGCGAGAAGTAATAAATGCTACTTCACCAATCTTGTATCTTTTGCTAGCAGATTGGTTTACTACCATTTCTAATGCGTTGCTTTTAGCGCTATTACTAAACCATCTTCCACTTACAATAGGTAAGTTATAAACTTTGTTGTATCCTGCCGTAGTGTAAACAGCGTCAGCATATTGAAGATTGCCAGTCTTATATTCTTTGCTTATTTTTACACTCTTCGAGGCTGGCATAGAAGCGCTAAACAGTAGTCCAGTGTTTGTTTGTAGCATAACGTTAGCGTTACGGTTTGCGGATTCAATGCGATTTAAGAATTTGTTAAATACTGAATATTCGTCAAAATTTTGTGCTGAAAAAGTAATCTCGTATGTTGGTCTACGACCGTTTAGCTGTTCGTTAGTTGCAATAAGATAGTCCTTACCAACCGTGCCGATAAGCACTGACGCAATAACGGCAATGATGCCGATAAACATTGAAAAACCTGTGAGGAAGGATCTCATAGGAGACAGGCGCAAATCTTTAAGCAGCATGATCATAAAGAACACCGCCTTCCATAGTAAAAATGTGAGAGCAAGAACGAGCCACTTTCATATCATGAGTGACTAATAGTAATGTTGTTCCAGATTCTTGAACACGATCATGCAACACTTGAAGCACTTTTTCTCCCGTACTACTATCGAGCGCACCAGTTGGCTCATCGCAAATAAGTAATTCGGGATTAGTGACGAGAGCACGCGCTATCGCGACTCTCTGCTGTTCACCGCCTGATAGCCTTCCAGGGTATTCGTTTAGTTTATCTTGCAATCCAACATCACATAATGCTTCTTCTATAGTTTTTCTTCTTTTCTGCTTGCTTTGTTGTAGTCCTGCGTATAAAAGCGGCAACTCAACATTTTCTCTAATGCTTAAATGCTTAATAAGCGAATAGTTTTGAAAAACAAAACCAATATTTCGAGCGCGCATATGCGATACTGTAGCATCACTACACTTTTGGATTGATTTGCCAAAATAATAGTATTTTCCAGTAAAATTTTTATTCAAAAATCCAATAATAGAAATAAGACTTGTTTTGCCGGAGCCAGACCTGCCAACTACCGCGTATGTTTCACCTTGATTAAGTAACATAGAAGCAGAGTTGACAGTGGTAAGCCATTCGCCATTGCCTAGTTTTACACGCGCTGACACGTCTTGTAGTTCAACCAGCGGAACAGTATTGTTCTCCATAATCATTGCACTCCTGGAATGAGATTAGGAGAAACACCTGCTACAACATCACCCTCATGCAAACCAGACGTAATTTCAATATTAGCGCCGTCACTGATTCCAAGACCAACTTCTTTACGCTCCCAATTATCGCCTTTCTTGTATGATACTAAGCCTTTTTGGACTCTTCCAGCAACCGAACTAACAGGCAGAGTTAGAACCGATTGTTTATGCTTGCCATTAAAAACAAGCGTCGCATTTTGACCTGATTCTACTTCTGTGCTTTTATCTATTAAACACGTTAAAACTTTTGACGATACACTGGGTTTACTTTGCGCACTCGACTCATCTGTTTGAGTTGAATCAGCATTATCATTCTTGCTACTACCCGAGGCTGCAACATCGGTAGAAGTTCCACCGCTTTGTACTATTTGCAAACAATTTGTTGGTCCAACACCGTCTTCAACTTGGAAGCGACCTTTAACATCTGCAATATCCGCAGAACGAAGTAAAGCTTTTGCGTTAAGGCTTATTGAAAAACCTTCATATTTAAGAGTAAATAGCGGGAAAGATTTAGGCACGTCCGCAGATGATTCAGCCACTGACACAACTTTAGCGTTTACTGGAGCAATAACTTTGTTACCAGCATTGTAGCCTAAAATACTTCCAGCTTTTACAGCACTTCCTGCTTTTACCGATGGAGAAAAATTCCCTCTACTTACAGCAGTGATAACAAAGGTAGATGATTGTTCTATTGCTGCTTTACCCGACACAATTTGTGTTAAAGGCTGTTTTTTGACTGAAACAAGTGGAACTGAATCATGTTGTGCTTGCTGTTGACTATTATCAACTGCGCTACCAGAGCATGCAGTAAGCAAACACACTGGCATAGCAGAAAGCAAGAGTACTTTCGTAAACTTACTCATAACACAAATCTCCTTACTCGCCAAACTCGTAGACACATAGTATGCGTCGAAACAAGCCTCTCAAACTGATCCAAAATAAATAAAGTGCTTGATAATGCTACAATTAATGCTTTTATGATTGACACTTTATTGAGGATTTCAGCTTTTGCTTAATAGCCTATAATCGCCGTAAAGAGTTTGCATCACACTAAATGATGATTTTATTTATGATTTTTGGAGCTTGCGTAATACCAGAGAATGATTTGTTTTGCATAGAGTTTATATGTTACTGAACAATTTATTTGCTTATAACCTCAACCACATTGTGATTGAATCACTAAACTTTAAGCGAACTTATTCGCTGCGGAGTAACCCCCGTAAGCTCTCAGTGCCTACCTTTATAAGATTACCTTTGTAAAGGTTTTCCTAGACAAGATATTCATCATACAAATTCAAGTACTATTATTACTTAAATAATGCTTTTCTGAAGGAGCAATATGATAGCAAAGCATATTACTGTTGGCATTGTTGATGATGATTGTTTTTGTCTACACGGCCTAAAAACATATATTGAACAGGTTGTTCCGTCCTGCAGTATTTGCTGGTTATCCGCGTACGCCGATCAAGCAATTCAATTTTGTCAAAATCAATGCCCAGACGTGCTGCTAATTGACATGTATATGTCTGGGGTTTCGGGAATTAAAATATTATACGAATTGCGAAGAAGATACTCACTCCCAATAATAATTGCTATAACTTCATTCCCTATAAACGATTATGCTTTAAAAGCATCAACAGCAGGCGCGCAAGGCATTGTTGGAAAGAACCACCCAGAAACTATTTGCGCCATGCTTAGCAGTATTGCCAATGGCACGTTCAAGCCACAAATAATAGGAGATCTTCATTTTGACGACACGACGACAGCATTTCAGCGTTTGCAAAATAAGCCAAAAAATGGACGCCTTGCTTTAACGAATCATGAGACTGAAATTATAAAGTTGTGCAGTAAAGGCATGACTAATGCGCAAATCGCCAAACGTTTATTTGTTGAAACTTGTACTGTGGAAACTATCCTTCGTCGCGTGTTCAAAAAATTGAATGTGACAAATCGTTCACAACTTATTACTACATGGCTGCATGATGAATATTTAGGAAATGATACACAATGATTATTTTCTTAATGCGTCGTTTACGAGAAAAGCTTATTGACAATAAAACATTTTTACTATTGGGATGTTTGTCGAGCGCAATGGATGCATATATTTACTCAAATAGCGACAATAGCACAATACAACTTGTCATAGTTTACATGATTCTTGCTGCTATAAATCTGTTTCTTTGCTTGCTCCCGCATTTTATGAGCATGTGCTATATTTTTGTACATCTCAGCATTCTTGTTATTCCTAGTCTGAATCTTCCACCAGTAACTTTCGGGCTCATCATATCATTTGTTTTTATTTCGTATTTATATCCGATTCAATTTACACTACCTTTATTCTTAGTAATAGATGCATTACACTACGTTGCATACCGATACCTATCAACTTTGTCTTTCAAGTATCTTATTGCTTACCTTTTAATAAATATATTTTGCGTTTGCACTGGTATTATTTTGCGCATTTCTCACCAAAAAATGGTTCTTTATGAAAAAGATAAGCAAACAATTAATAATCTTCATCTGGCTGTGCGAATGCACGATAGATTAACTAATAAGATTGCAGATATTGCACTACAAAGTAAAATAGCATTACTTGACAAGTCTATTTCTAAAAAACAGCGAAGTGCTATTGAGGCAATAAATGATTTGGCAGATCAGGCTTTTGAAGAAGGACATAATATTATCGACATTCTACGTGGAAATACTGCTAAGCAAGATGCTCGAAGCGAGTTCATTCAGCACATTGAAGATACACTACAAATGAACGACTCAATCAATACATCTTGTGGATTAAAAGGAAGATCAATATGCAACATATCTAGTAACGATATTCCTGAAGACATTAGCAATGAAATCATCTGTGAAGTTATTGAATTAATCGAAGAACTATATTTGAACATGCGAAAATATGCTTCTTTAGTTTATTACATCAGAATTTCGATACGCGAAAAACAAATTGTTATAAAACAGTTCAATGTTCGATTTTTGGGCGGGAAAAGTAAAGATGCAATTCGCTCAGTATCTCAAAAAGGACTTTTGCTTCATCGCGATACCATAAAGCATTTAGGCGGTTCACTCTATTTTCGAGCCTTTGGTAAGTATTGGGAATGTAATGCAGTTATTCCTTTCAAAAATGAACATAACTGTATAGATAGTATGGCTTACTGATTCAGTTTAAAAGATTAATGAATCTTAAGCAGTTTTAGATAGTAATTATTTGTAAAGGTTTTCCTAGACAAGATATTGTTTACCTTTTAGCACGCCATTAATTTATAAGTTGTAAAGGTTTGATATACACAATTATTTTCTTGTATTAGAAGGAGAAGAATATGAGTAATTTAGAAGATACAAAAGCACAAATTCCATCCGTATTTTGGACAATAGCCAATGGTGTATTTCTTGCTAGCGGAATTGCGCTGATTGTAATGCGTAATGATTATCTATGGGGAGTGCCTCAAATTATCGCTGGATTATTTGGTCTTGCAACCATGTTTCTCATTAAAAAACCGTGGTGCGCTCAACTATATTTTATAGTATCTTCACTAGCCGTAATAGCAAATGGACTTATGGAAATATTCGGCATAATCCACGGATCTGGATACGGTTATGTTCCGCTGATTATTGGCATAATCGTGCTTTTATTTATAGGCCTTGACAAGGATGAAAGTTCAAAAGCTCTTGGAATTGCCAAGAATAAATAAAAGCATTAGACTGCGATTTTAACTTAAAAACATATCGCAATTTTCAAAGGTCAAGTTGTAGCCACACATCCTACGACTTGACCTTTACTTATTTATCCGCTATTGATTTGTTTTGCATAGAGTTTATACACTACTGAGCAACTTGCTTGTGCATAGCCCCAACCGCATTGCATTAAATCACTAAGATTTAAGCGAGCTTATTCGCTGCGGAGTAACCCCCGTAAGCTCTGCAACATCACGAACCGTCAATCCCTGATTCCTTAGTATACGAACTGTTTCACGCATAAGTATAGACGCTTCTTCTTGAGTTTTTATAGCTGCAGATTTTGCATCTAACATGCGCTGACGCTTTTACTCATCTTCAAATCTTCTAGATTTTGTTAATAAAGACGAAGTCAATGCATCAGCGCTATCAAGCTATCAAACCATCTACCTCAATGCTCTATGAGCTTGATTAAAGAACTCATACTCGTAAATGCATGAAGTCATATATGCTTGAGCAGCAAGAATTCGAGCCTGTGGGCCAGCTTCTTCAAAAGCTCTCTCAACAAATTTAACTGCCATTCTTACTCCTGACTCAAAATCATTAGAAGAATACATTGAAATCCAATCATGATATGGGTTTTCAGGAGTATTATTTTTGACTAAAATTTGTCCCACTTCTTCATAAAGCCAATAGCATGGCAATATGGATGCAGCTCCAATCACGTAATCTTCTGCCATTGTAGAAGCAAGTAAGTGATTTACGTAAGCTAACGTTACTGGCGAGCAAGACGCATCAATGCTTATATTTCTGCTTCCAAGCCAATCTCTGTGCAACTGCGATTCCGCTTCTATGCACATAGCTGCGCCCGTAGCCCAATGCACTCTAGCCTCATTATCTGGCGTTTTAGCTCCAACAGCAGCTAGCGCGCGCGAATAACGCTTCAAGTATTCAGAATCTTGACTTATGTAGAAAGCAAACAAGTCGGAGTCAAGCGTTCCATTACCTAAAGCCTCAATAAATGGCATTTTCATAATGTTGTTATCAACATCTGCACTAGCATCCCATAACGCTTGAGTCCAAGTACCACACGGCTCCACATTTGGCTTTCTAGCCTTGCTATGAGCTTTTACGACTACGCTTTGCGCAGTTAATCCGTCTAAGCCACTAGTTTGCATATGTTCCCAAGGAGTTGACGAAGAATCTAATTCCAAACGATAATTACGAGCAGCATGGTTCACAGGCCCATGACCTTTGCCAACATGCAAATCTTTACCGCAAGCAATAGCTTCGTTAAGCCATCTTGACGACCATGCTAAAGCATCCGCTACTGTACTGTAATCACTAAGCTTCTTGCCTTCTCGCAACGCTAATCCTATGCGCGTAGCAAGCGAGGAAGATAGCGAGCAGCCAGTGCCATGCGTTGTTGTTGTATCAACTCTAGGGCAAGGAACGTGCACTCTGTGACCATCTGGGAACACAACAGTATTTCCAGCATCTTCACTTGTTAAGTGGCCGCCTTTAACAATAACAATAGTATTGTTTTTTGCACTCCACTCGCTTGCTTGAGCATAAGCTTCTTCAAAATTAGATGCAGGCTGTTTATCGCATAATACTGCGAGTTCAGGTATGTTTGGCGTAATAACATCCGCAAGAGGCGCAAACTCACGCATTGCATCTTCTGCAGACTTTTCAAGCAACCTATCTCCCGAAGTTGCTACCATCACTGGATCTAACACAACAACAGGAACAGGATGATTCTTAAGCCAATCTTGAACTAGACTAATATATGACTTGTCTCCAAGCATGCCGATTTTTACAGCATCAATAGTTACGTCATCAAATACTGCTTCTAGTTGCGCTTGCAAAAAGTCGGTTGGAGGAGTATAAACTTCGCGCACACCGCAAGTGTTTTGAGCAACCAAATTAGTTGTTACACACATTGCGAATCCATGAGATGCTGTGATTGATTTTAGATCAGCTTGAATTCCAGCTCCGCCTGTTGGATCAGTTCCAGCAATGCTTAGCACTCGCGGAATAATTGGCTCTTCTAAAGAAGGTAGGGAAGATGGCCTTAGGCTTGAATCATATAATTTAGAAATTGATTGCAAAGGTGCTTGAGTTTGCGAAAATTGATTATTCATTATTTTATTCCTTCGTAATAGCATCGCGTAATTTGTGTGCTTCTTCGCAAGGATTTTGCGCAAGCATTAGAGCAGATACTACGCATAAACCATCTATTGAAGTGCTTTTAATAGGAAACACGGTATTTTCATTAACACCACCAATTCCGAGCGTGCTAATGCCGAGTTCTTTAGCGCGTTTAGCAATCTTTTCTACTCCTTCAACACCTAAAGCAGGAGCAGCGTCTGGCTTAGTGGCAGTAGGCCAAATCGGACCTATTCCAATAACATCAGGCAATGCCACATTTTCTTTAGCACATTCGTTATAAACGTAATCTAACTGTTCTAACTTTTCTATAGAAAGTCCAACCATCCACTCTGCAGGAATAGACTTACGCGCTTCAATATAAGGCGTGTCTGTTTGACCAACATGCAAGTTGAACCCTAAGCTTTTCGCACAATCTATACGATCGTCAACAAAAATCGGCACGTCTCCGCAACCATTAGCAAGCATTTTGTCTCGCAGGCTTTGAGCTTTATTGTTAAAAGTTTCGCTATTTGCGTACTTATCGCGCAATTGGACTACGCTTGCTCCGCCTTTAACGCAATCAACTGCAATATCTTCTTCGGCTCTATCGCTCATCTTTGGGTCTGTTATAAAGTATAGAGACCAATCAACAGGATCGAGTTCAAATTCAATATTCGCTAATTTCAGCATCTCGTCTGCGCTCAAATACATAAGCGCATCCATCCATAATTTTCTAAATGACCCTGGCAATGTTGAGCGTTGCGCTGCCCAAGTTCCTGCTGCAGCAGCGTGTACGTGCGCGGCAACTGTTGCTGCAAAAGGTCGATTTCGATTTGCTCCAACGTATGCTGCCACCAACGCGCCAAGAGAGCAGCCCGTGCCGACTACTTTCGTCATTATTTCGTGGCCGCCAGAAACTCGTGCCGAGCATCCATGACCATAAATAGCGTCTTTTTCGCCAGAAATAGCCACTACCGAGCCGTAGCGTTTAACTAGCTTCTTAGCTGCTGCAACTGCCGAATCAACGGAATCTCCAGCGTCTACGCCTTTACCGCCGCTTTCTTCTCCAGCTAAGCCTAAGATTTCGGAAGCGTTGGCACGAATTACAGCAGGATGACTTTTAACAATTTCGCGCGCGTATTGCGTGCGTGGAGCTAAACCGCCAACTGCAACTGGGTCAAGAACCCATGGAGTGTGTGCTTTTACAGCTCCGCGAATCGCAGCATCCATAGATTCTTTGTCTACTGGCCTATACGTTCCAATGTTTACTAATACACCAGATGCGATTTGAGCAAATACTTCAGCTTCTTCTGCATCTACGACCATTGCTGGCGATGCTCCAGCAGCCAGCAGAACGTTTGCTGTTATTTCTTGAACAACATTATTCGTTACGCAATGTGTTAACGGATTTTTTGCGCGTAAAGTTTCAATGCATTCACGTACATCTTGAACGAATTGCTTGCAACGAGCATTAGTTGAGAATTCATTATTTTTAGAACACGACACAGTAGTCATGATTTTCCCTTCGCTAGTACTAACTAGATCAGGTTCAACGGGTATAATCTCAGCGCTTATGCGCACCCCGAACCTATGTTTGACTATATATGTTCGTTATGACGTTATTTATATGCGCGACGACCTACCTTTTCGCTTAGAGCGTAGCGCGAAAAGGTAATTCGGAGCGCTGAGCTTGCTCAAAGTTGAAAGCACGGTGTGCTTTCAACGCAAGCGAAGACGTTCGCGCGAGTAGACCGCGCGCGCGACGACCTGTTTTAAATAATAAAAAAGCGGGGAACAATCAAGTTCCCCGCTTATCAAAGAATAATGCGGCAGCGTGCTAGTCTCCCACACCCTATCGAGTGCAGTACCCTCACCGTGTCAGGCCTTAGCTTCCGGGTTCGGAATGGGACCGGGCGTCTCACCTGAGCCATGACCACCGCAAAACTAGATTATACACTCGCTTTAAACGAGCGGCAAATTGGCGGTTTGGGAACCGGACATGAACGCGAGCAACAGAAAAACAATCATCAAAATCAACAACTTAACCATAAAATGACCGTCTAACACTCCTCAAAGTTAAGAGAATTAAACGATAAGCAATACAAGTAGTATCACAATCGCCCATTAGTACTGGTCAGCTCCACCCCTTACAGGGCTTCCACATCCAGCCTATCAACCACGTGTTCTACATGGGGGCTCACACACAAAGTGCAAGGAATGCTAATCTTGGAGCAGGCTTCCCGCTTAGATGCTTTCAGCGGTTATCCCTTCCAAACGTAGCTAACCGGCAGCGCCACTGGCGTGACGACCGGCATACCAGAGGTTCGTCCACCCAGGTCCTCTCGTACTATGGGCAGGTCTCCTCAACATTCCAACGAGCGCAGAGGATAGAGACCAAACTGTCTCACGACGTTCTGAACCCAGCTCGCGTGCCGCTTTAATCGGCGAACAGCCGAACCCTTGGGACCTGCTCCAGCCCCAGGATGCGACGAGCCGACATCGAGGTGCCAAACCATCCCGTCGATATGGACTCTTGGGAATGATCAGCCTGTTATCCCCGGGGTACCTTTTATCCGTTGAGCGATGCCACGTCCGTACGCCGGCACCGGATCACTATCTCCGACTTTCGTCCCTGCTCGACCCGTCAGTCTCACAGTCAAGCCCGCTTGTGCGATTACACTCAACACCCGATTGCCAACCGGGCTGAGCGGACCATTGAGCGCCTCCGTTACTCTTTAGGAGGCAACCGCCCCAGTTAAACTACCCGCCAGGCACTGTCCCTAACACGGATAACGTGTCGAGGTTAGACGCCAGATATGGAAAGAGCGGTATTTCACTGATCGACTCCACGCAAGCTAGCGCCCACGCTTCACAGCCTCCCGCCTATGCTACACGATCCACACCTAACGACAATACCAAGGTATAGTAAAGGTCCCGGGGTCTTTTCGTCCTTCTGCGCTTAACGAGCATCTTTACTCGTACTGCAATTTCGCCGGGCTCCTGGCCGAGACAGTGGGGAAGTCGTTACGCCATTCGTGCAGGTCGGAACTTACCCGACAAGGAATTTCGCTACCTTAGGATGGTTATAGTTACCACCGCCGTTTACCGGGGCTTAAATTCACCGCTTCACCGAAGCTAACGGATCCTCTTAACCTTCCGGCACCGGGCAGGCGTCAGAGCGTATACAGCGGCTTACGCCTTCGCACGCTCCTGTGTTTTTGGTAAACAGTCGCTACCCCCTAGCTTGTGCCACCCCCAACAGCTCAACAATGTGAAACCATATCACCATCAGGGGTCTCCCTTATGCCGAAGGCACGGGAGTAATTTGCCGAGTTCCTTGGCCAGGATTCGCCCGATCGCTTTGGTATACTCTACCAGACCACCAGTGTCGGTTTAGGGTACGAGCGGAATCACACCTCACGTTGAAGCTTTTCTCGGCAAGCAGGATCACCGGAATCAGCCTTACAGCCTACCCATCACGCCTCAGCTTAACATCCCCCGGATTTACCTAGAGGACAGCCCACACGCTTAGCCACGGAAAACCACCTCCGCAGCCGGCTACCTACCCGCGTCACTCCCACGCTAACCTACTACCGATACAGTCCCAACACTAAACCAGAAGAAAACCCCGAAAGATAATCAACCAGAATAACGAAGGTTAGTACTCTCAGATTCAGTTCGAACGGTGTAACACCGGTACGGGAATATCAACCCGTTCATCCATTCGACTACGCCTGTCGGCCTCGCCTTAGGACTCGACTCACCCGGGGACGACGAACGTGGCCCCGGAACCCTTAGTCATTCAGCGGACAGGATTCACACCTGTCTCTCGCTACTCATGTCTGCATTCTCACTCCCGTATAGTCCACGACAAGTTCACACTGCCGCTTCACCCCATACAGGACGCTCTCCTACCCCACATGAACTAAATCATGCAGTCGCGTCTTCGGTGGCGTGCTTAAGCCCCGCTACATTGTCGGCGCGGAACCACTAGACCAGTGAGCTGTTACGCACTCTTTCAAGGATGGCTGCTTCTGAGCCAACCTCCTGGCTGTCTATGCGACTCCACATCCTTTCCCACTTAGCACGCGCTTCGGGACCTTAGACGACGATCAGGGCTGTTTCCCTTTTGACGACGGAGCTTATCCCCCGCCGACTCACTGCCATGATAAACCTAACAGGTATTCGGAGTTTGGCTGCTATTAGTACCCGGTATGGGCCCGCAAGCATCCAGTAGCTCTACCCCCTGCAAGCAATAACATGACGCTGCACCTAAATGCATTTCGGAGAGAACCAGCTATCACGGAATTTGATTGGCCTTTCACCCCTAACCCCAAGTCATCCCCCCAGTTTTCAACCTAGGTGGGTTCGGTCCTCCACACGGTCTTACCCGCGCTTCAACCTGCTCAGGGCTAGATCATCCCGCTTCGGGTCCAGGACATGCGACTAAAACGCCTTTTAAAACTCGCTTTCGCTACGGCTCCCCCACCCGGGTTAGCCTCGCCACATACCACTGACTCGCAGACTCATTTTTCGATAGGCACGCCGTCACCCCACAAAGAAGGCTCCGACGGATTGTAAGCGCACGGTTTCAGGAACTATTTCACTCCCCTCCCGGGGTGCTTTTCACCTTTCCCTCACGGTACTAGTACACTATCGGTCAGACAGGAATACTTAGGCTTACCCAACGGTCTGGGCAGATTCACGCGGGATTCCACGAGGCCCGCGCTACTTGGGAATAAACATAAAAAGACATCGCGCAACCTGCTACGGGGCCATCACCCTCTACGGCTGGGAATTCAATCCCATTCACATAACACGACATTTTATCACTCTTCTCAACCCCGTCAGAGGCTGAACAGTCAATCCCACGACCCCGAATACGCAACACCTGACGGTTATCACACGTACTCGGTTTAGCCTGATCCGCTTTCGCTCGCCACTACTCACGGAGTATCCTTTCCTGCAGGTACTGAGATGTTTCACTTCCCTGCGTACCCCCCACAAAAACTGTGGTGACCACCCATAACAGTGGCCGGGTCTCCCCATTCGGAAATCCTCGGATCAAAGCCCACTCGGCAGCTCCCCGAGGCATATCGCAGCCCGTCACGTCCTTCATCGGTCCTGTCTACCAAGGCATCCACCATACGCCCTTACCAGTGATACACCAGTAAAAAGCCTATCGCTTAACTCTCTAGACAATAAATCATCACACTAAACGATCACAAAACGATCAAGCGACTCCACCAAAATGGAGCCGGTTGAAATTGATAAAAGTAAAAACAAGCAAAACCAAAAATAGTCTCACTATTCTTACTCGCGTCCACTATCCAGTTCTCAAACCACCAAACACCAAGAACACAAGCCAAAAACCAAAAAGCCTCAACCTGTAATCCAAGGGCCAGGACCGCAACCCCAAAAAAAGGGGGGTGGCAATCCGGGAACCCAAAAGCATGCCCAACAAACTCATCTAAAAACATTAACTATTGTTTTCCACACCAGTAACCACACTCAACCGAGCGTGCACAAAAACTCCGTAGAAAGGAGGTGATCCAGCCGCACCTTCCGGTACGGCTACCTTGTTACGACTTAGTCCCAATCACGAGCCTCACCTTAGACGGCTCCATCCCAAAAGGGTTAGGCCACCGGCTTCGGGTGCTGCCCACTTTCATGACTTGACGGGCGGTGTGTACAAGGCCCGGGAACGCATTCACCGCGACGTTGCTGATTCGCGATTACTAGCGACTCCGCCTTCACGTAGTCGAGTTGCAGACTACGATCCGAACTGAGACCAGTTTTAAGGGATTAGCACCATGTCACCATGAAGCAACCCGTTGTACTGGCCATTGTAGCATGCGTGAAGCCCTGGACGTAAGGGGCATGATGATCTGACGTCATCCCCACCTTCCTCCGAGTTAACCCCGGCGGTCCCCCGTGAGTTCCCGGCATAACCCGCTGGCAACACAGGGCGAGGGTTGCGCTCGTTGCGGGACTTAACCCAACATCTCACGACACGAGCTGACGACGACCATGCACCACCTGTGAACCTGCCCCGAAAGGAAACCACATCTCTGCAGTCGTCAGGCACATGTCAAGCCCAGGTAAGGTTCTTCGCGTTGCATCGAATTAATCCGCATGCTCCGCCGCTTGTGCGGGCCCCCGTCAATTTCTTTGAGTTTTAGCCTTGCGGCCGTACTCCCCAGGCGGGACGCTTAACGCGTTAGCTCCGACACAGAACCCGTGGAATGGGCCCCACATCCAGCGTCCACCGTTTACGGCGTGGACTACCAGGGTATCTAATCCTGTTCGCTCCCCACGCTTTCGCTTCTCAGCGTCAGTAACAGCCCAGAGACCTGCCTTCGCCATTGGTGTTCTTCCCGATATCTACACATTCCACCGTTACACCGAGAATTCCAGTCTCCCCTACTGCACTCTAGCCCGCCCGTACCCGGCGCAAACCCACCGTTAAGCGATGGGCTTTCACACCAGACGCGACGAACCGCCTACAAGCTCTTTACGCCCAATAATTCCGGATAACGCTTGCGCCCTACGTATTACCGCGGCTGCTGGCACGTAGTTAGCCGGCGCTTATTCGAAAGGTACACTCACCCAAAAGGCTTGCTCCCAATCAAAAGCGGTTTACAACCCGAAGGCCTTCATCCCGCACGCGGCGTCGCTGCGTCAGGGTTTCCCCCATTGCGCAATATTCCCCACTGCTGCCTCCCGTAGGAGTCTGGGCCGTATCTCAGTCCCAATGTGGCCGTCCGCCCTCTCAGGCCGGCTACCCGTCGAAGCCTAGGTGGGCCATTACCCCGCCTACAAGCTGATAGGACGCGACCCCATCCCATGCCACTAAACACTTTCCCAACAAGACATGCGTCAAGTTGGAGCATCCAGCATTACCACCCGTTTCCAAGAGCTATTCTGGAGCATGGGGCAGGTTGGTCACGCATTACTCACCCGTTCGCCACTCTCACCAACCAGCAAGCTGGTCAGATCCCGTTCGACTTGCATGTGTTAAGCACGCCGCCAGCGTTCATCCTGAGCCAGAATCGAACCCTCCACGAAAAACTTCAATGAAGAGCCAACAAAAGGCTCCAATATAAAAGAAAAAGACGAGACATTCTTTAAGGAAAGAACATCCCAACAAAAAACCTCACCATCATTTAACCATCTCTCAGGCACCCCACAATCCGTGAGGCTGACAATGAACTGGCAATAATTAACTAAATAAGTAGTACAGACACGCTCTTGAGTTCTCAAACCACCACCACACCAGCCGGCTCATCAACCTCAACCGAGGAGAACCAGCCGCGCTGAGCAGCAAGAGATAAACTTACACCAAACCCCACCAAAACGCAAACCAACACCAAACAAACACCACAAAACCATTGAAAACAAGCCAAAACATCGGCGTGTCGAAAACACGCAAAAAACCACAACAAACCACCACAACCACCAACACAAAACCAAAAACAACCCAAAAAACAAACAAAAAAACAAACAAAAAACCATAAAAAACACAAAACCCGGGAGTGTCGCGCAAAGCAATCGAGCAAAATAATCAAAATACACAACGCAAACAACGTAAACAAAATATATGCATACAACATGTGTACGTGCTATGCGTTCGCGTGCTATATATAGGTATATGAGAAATAGCGAGAAAAACAGCAAGAACAACTCACACAATCACATTGTGGCTCTAACAGGCGCCGGAATATCTACAAGCGCTGGCATTCCAGACTTTCGAGGCCCAGATGGAGTTTGGACTAAACACCCAGAGCAAATGAGTGTTTACGATATAGACGCGTTTTTAAGCAGTGAAGAGGAACGCATTTACTCTTGGCGCTGGCAAAAAGAGTCGCCAGTTTGGAACGCTCAGCCAGGAACAGCACACAAATCGCTAGTAAAACTTGAGAAAGCTGGGATGCTGGACTTAATCGCCACTCAAAACTTTGATGCGCTTCACGAAAAAGCTGGAAACAGCCCAGATATTGTAGTGAACTTGCACGGAAGCATTGGAACATCACACTGCATGAGCTGCCACGCAAGCTACAATACAGCAGACATTATGCGCGACTTAGACGCACACCCAGACCCACATTGCAGGCGCGCGCTGCCATACCGCGGAAACATGCCTTGCAACGGTCTTATAAAAACGGACGTTGTATATTTTGGAGAAGCTCTTCCCGAAGGCGCAATGGAACGCAGTGCACAGGCGATTATGCACGCAAGCGAGTTGTGGGTTATTGGATCTACGCTAGAAGTGTTTCCAGCTGCAAGCCTTGTGCCGCTAGCCGCTCGCGCAGGAGTGCCGATTACAATAATGAACCTGGGCGCTACGCAATACGATTATTTGGCAGAGCGCGTAATACGAGAAGATATTGCGAAAGCTCTGCCAAAGTTAGTAGACGAAACTATTGCAAAGTGACTATTGCAAAATAATTATTGCAAGCTAACAGCGATTCCCTCCCAAGGAGCAAGCGTGCCATTTTTAAGTGATTTAAGAGCATGATCCGCGCTGTAGGTAGAAATCATCACATCATCATACGATACGCCGTTAGCGGCGATATTACGCAACAATTCGGCACTTTGAGCAGGTATTGCTACAGATGAATCCGTCATATTTACCATTACGAGCAACTTCTTTACAGAAGCACAAGGCGAATCGCAAGCAACCGCGCTTGAAGAACTCACACCATGCTCAAGACCTGCCTCATCTGCCACATCTGCCTTAGCATTATCACAAGTCTGCTCAACCTGCCTAACAAACGCGTAAACGCACTCGTCATCCGCATCAACCAAATTCCAAGAACCAGCCGAAACAACAGGCTGCGAATGGCGCAACTCAATCAAACGCTTGTAGAACGAGTAAACGGAATCCGAATCTTCCATTTGCTCCGCCGCATTAATATCTACATAATTAGGATTCACGCTAATCCACGGCTGTGCATTATTTTGCGACGGAACATTAAAAGGCATGAATCCCGCATATTGAGACGCATTCCATTGCATAGGCGTTCGAGAATTATCGCGACCGCGCTTTGCGAGCGCATCCATCATCGACTCAGCCGACTGAATATGCGCTTCTTCTACGCGCTGCTTAAACATATTTAACGCTTCCAAATCGCGATACTGCTCGAGACTCGTAAAGTGCGCGTTTGTCATGCCAATTTCTTCACCCTGATACACATACGGAGTGCCGCGGTGCATGTGCAAGAGCATTGCAATCGCCTTAGCGGAAAGCACGCGCATCTCATCGCTAGCCTCACTACCCCAGCGAGAAAGCGCACGCGGTTGATCGTGATTATTAAAGAACAGGCTCGCCCAACCAGCCTCGCTAACTGCCTGCTGCTGATCTGCCATTGCGCGTTTTAATGCCGTCAACTTAAGAGGAATAGGATTCCACTTAGTTCCATTTGCGCAATCAACATTAACTTGATCAAACAAGAAGAGCATGTCTAGCTCACCATTAGCAGGATTTGTAATATAAGTGTTTCGATGCGCGGAAATTCCAGGAGCCTCGCCAACAGTTAAGAAACCTTCGCGACCTTTGAAAACCGCTTCGCGCATCTCGCGCAAAAACTCGTCTAAACGAGGGCCATCGGAGCAGAAGAAATACGGCGAAGAATATCCGTCGTCGCCTGCTGGCGCATCTTCAATCTGCGAACCGCATTCTCCAGGCAAACGTCCTTCGCTATCTACGCGCTTAGAAATTTGCGTAATCACATCCATACGGAAGCCGTCAATTCCGCGATCCATCCACCAATTCATCATCTTGTACACGGCAGCACGAACCGCAGGATTTTCCCAATTCAAATCTGGCTGCTTTGGCGAATACTGGTGGAAGTAATATTCGCCGCGCTTTGGATCGTAAGTCCACGCAGAACCGCCAAAATACGAGCCCCACTTATTTGGCTCAGCACCTGGCTCCCCAGGAACGCAACCTTTGCGCGCTGGTCTCCACCAATACCAATCCGCGTAGTCGCTAGAAGCATCTCTTGAAGCCTGGAACCAAGCGTGCTCGTCGGAAGTGTGATTTACTACTAAATCCATCACAATCTTAAGCCCGCGCTTGTGCGCTTCTGCCAGAAGCTCGTCCATATCTTCTAGAGTGCCAAAAAGCGGATCAATATCTTGATAATCGGAAATATCGTAGCCGTTATCGTCTTGCGGAGACTTGTAAACAGGACTAAGCCAAAGCACGTCAACACCTAAATCAGCCAAATAATCAAGACGCGAAGTAATGCCCTTCAAATCACCGATTCCGTCGCCGTTAGTATCTTGGAAGCTTCGCGGATAAATCTGATACACAACTGCATTCGCCCACCAAGGGTTTGGCGTAGCACCGTTTGTGCGCACGGATTCTGGCAAATTCGATCTGTCAAAAGTAGTCATACATTCCCCATTAATTTACGTCAATAAGTATTTTTATTACAGTTTTATTTATTACAAATAATTTTATTTATTTAATAGTATTTATGATTTTAGACTCTAAATTTTATCAGCATATTAGATGTTACGCGCGGATAATAAAAAGCGGCCCGTAGTAAAAACCACGAGCCGTGTCTCCTTCTCATTCATTGTACGAATTGTAGAATGCTCTCCAAATCACTGCTGATTATGCAATTTAAATGCAAGCTCCGCCAAATGAACTCCGTGCGTTAAGAACTCGTGCGTGCGGCACACGTAATCATTTTCTCGACCAAGCTTCGCAATATAGCCATTGATATAATCAACCTCTGTTTTTCGTCCACGACTCATATCTTGATACATAGAAGGATAGTGCAAAGGATTTGCCACTCGGCTCACGTAATCAATAGCCTCCAACTCCTGCTGACGCGTATTAACCATACGAATTCCTGCACGATCGCACACGTCGTACGCCTCGTCAATAAGTTGGCGAGCCATATCCATAGCTCCTGGGTAAGAAATAAACTGACCCATTTGAATCTGATACATTGTGCACAAAGTGTTAACTACGGAATTAAAAACTACCTTCGCCATGCAAGTACCCTTGAAATCTTCCGTAATAGTAGGATTCAAGCCAGCAGCTTTAAAATCATCTCGCATAGCAAGCTCAACATCGCTCACCTGCTCATTCAACGCGCACATATTCATTGTGCCAACGCCGACTTTACCAATAAAATCAACGTCGCCCGGGCCATTCAGCACGGTTGCAATCATTGCAGTACCACCGTAAATACGATCATCCGAGAAATACTGCTGAAGCTTTTCGAAATGACCCCAACCATTCATTGCAGCAAAAACAACTTGATGATCCTTAAACAAATGCTTGCAACGCTCCAACATTTGAGCAAGTTGCATCTGCTTCATAAACACAATCCACACATCTGGATCGCCGTCATAATCCTCAGGGGTATACATATTGATTGGCACAAGATGACGATTTTCATGATCTCGGCTCACCATTACGCCGCCTTGCTCGCGAACTTTATTCACATTTTCATCCCAGGCATCAATGAAATCAACATGAATGCCAGCCGTTTCCTGCAACAAAACGCCATAGCGATACCCCATAGCTCCAGAACCGATCATTGCATATTTCATGCCACTCATAGTGACACCTCCTTTTAGGTAAAAATGTGCTTAGGCGAAATTCGTACATACATGGAAATTCGTCGAAGCGACTATGAATATAGTAAAAAGCAGTAAAGCTGATTGTAGTGACTAAAATCAGCCAACTGCTTTTTGGTTTTTATAGCATATTACACAGTTTTTTGAGAATGTCAAAATTTTGTATTATTTAAAATGCAATTACCAACTAATAATGCTCACAAATATGCGTATATCGCAATCACCTACAACTCAGTCACTTAAACATTAAAAAATTGACGAATTTGTTCAACTGTGCCATAAGAAGCTTGAGCGCCAAAACCAGTAGCTGCATACGCAGAAACATAAGACGCTAACGCGGCAGCTTCGTCTAAACGCATATCTACAGACAAACAAGCTAATATTGTGCCCATAAAAGCATCACCGCAGCCAGTTGTATCAACAGCTTTAACGCTCTGAGGGGAAATCATGCATACGCAATCCTCTTTTGAATAATCCAACACTACAGAGCCTTTAGAGCCAAGAGTAACTACAGCTTCATCAAAGCCAAAATCATGCATAGCGTGAGCTACATGATTCCAATCAAAAGAATACCAATCGCCATCATCTGGCTCTTCAATATTCAAAAGTTGCGCCATCTCATGCTCGTTAACAAGCAAAATATCCGCAGAATCAATCAAATCTTTAGGCAACTTGTTTAAAAATGGCGAATCGTTAAGAAGCACTTTTACGCCATTTTCATGCGCTAGTTGTGCGCACATAGTTACAGTTTCTAAAGGACTTTCTAAACAAAGACCAAGAACTTTTGCGCTAGTGAGAGCGGATTTTACTAACGGCGATTGAATATACTCACAATCTACTAAAGAATTAGATCCTGGAGCATACACAATAGTATTTTCCCCACTATGCGCATCTACAGTAATCACAGTTGCGCCACTCTTTTTATTTTCTACGCGACGAACACAAGTTGTATCAACTCCGGAAGATTGCAAAGAATTTAGGAGAAAATCAGCATTGTAATCATTGCCAACTGCACCAAACATTTTAACGTGTGCACCGAGTTTTGCAGCCGATACAGCTTGATTACCAGATTTTCCACCTGGCAACACGCGAATCTCGTTTCCATTAATGGTTTCTCCTGGGTTAGGAAGACGATCTGCCACAATAGTGTAATCCGCATTCATAGAGCCGACTATTGCAATAGCGTTTGAATCCGCTTTATGTGATTCTTGCATATTCTCTTGCGTAACTTTTAAATCGTTTAAGCGGAGCGACGCAATATTTTCTAATCCACTTAACGAATCAAGCTTACTATAACAATGCATTTTTCTCCTAAATCAGCAACTAATCTTTAATATTAAAAATTTATAAAAGAACACCACAATTTAGAAATTTAGAAAGGAACGCCACAGCGCAATAAAATGTTGGAATATGGCGTAGTTTCGCCTGTACGAATCACAAATTTTGCTTGTGAAACTAAAACTTTAAAACCTTCATCGCCATCGTGTGGAACGTATGTTAGCGGCACGCCTAAGGATTCTTTTACCCACTCTTCTGGCTTTTTATTGCATGCTTCTTTAGCCATTATGCCTGATTCAAGTACCAAATCAGCTTTGATTGCATTCAGCACATCGCTAAATCGTGGAATTCCAAACACTAAAGCTAAATCTATTACTTCTACGCCTTGTGGAACTGGTAATCCGCAATCAGAAATAACAAATTGATCCTTATGCCTAAGCTTTGCCAGAGCAGCCGCTAATTGCGAGTTCAAGATGCCATGAGTTAACATTTTTCTCCTTATGATATTAAATTTTTACCTTGCATTAGTGACTATCAACAGTGATAATCGCATAATAGCAAATGCTCATCAAGCTTAAATGCTTGCTGTAATGATTGTTATAAGACTAAATATCTACTTATTTATATTTACTTATTTTAAATATTTACTTTTTATATATTTACAAATAATGCATCCAAAATAATGTGATATTAAAAACAACAAATAGTGCGGCGTTGAAAACGATGACAACATACACGTTGCATATGCAATAAAATCGTATTAATTGTTACGCTTAGCATACAAGTCAACGATTTCAACGCCATATAAATGTTGTACTACTTTTTGTACACTTTTCACACTATTTGGTTTACTACTTTTTTGTACTACTTGATTTACTATTACTCGAAATCAGCTACATTCTTTGATGTAACTGTTTTCACAGTAATTGGCTCAGTCTTTGGAACAGTTTGCTTCTTAATAGCCTTTACAGCTGCAGCAACGGCAGAACGCCCAAGCTCCTTTGGTTGCTGAGCAATAGTGCCAGCCATTGTTCCAGCCTTAATAGCCTTCATGCCATCGGCAGTACCATCGAAGCCAACTACTTTAACATCTTTACCAGCTTTAGCACCTAATGATTGGATTGCACCTAATGCCATCTCGTCATTCTCGGCGTAAATGCCAGCTGCGTTCGGATGAGATTGCAACAAGTTGGTTGCAACGTTCAACGCCTCAGCACGATCAAAGTTAGCAGTCTGCTCCGCAACAACCTTAATATTTGGATACTTCTTAATGCGATCCTTAAAACCTTTGCCACGATCTCGCGTAGAAGCAGCACCTGGGATGCCTTGCAAAATTAGAACTTCGCCCTTTTCTCCCATGCTCTTAGCGAGCGCATCGGCAGCTTGAGCACCTCCCGCCACGTTATCGGAGGCAATGTGAGAAGTAACTTTTTCGCCAGTTACGGAACGATCCACAGAAATCACAGGCATACCAGAGCTAAGAAGTGGCGCAACGGCTGGGCCAGCAGCATCGGAATCCACAGGATTTATAATTACTGCTTTAGCACCTTGAGATTGCGCGTTTTGAGCCTGATCTTGCTGCTTAGAAGAATCGTTCTGAGCATCTGAAACCTGTAAATCAACTCCCAGCTTCTTGGCTTCCGCTTGCGCACCATCACGCAAATCCACAAAGAATGGATTATTTAGCGTAGACACTAACAGCGCAACCTTGTCGCTAGAGCTTGCATTTCCACACGCACTCATGCTGAAAACAAGAGCCGATGCTGCTGCAACAGCACAAGCGAGCTTCATACCACGGCGCATAACTAGATAATTCATCATATCTCCTTTGACTATTGCCTTATTAATCGCAAATCACAATATTTAAAACATTATTTGCATAAATAAGGCTGATGTTTTTGCCATTTATTTACCATATTGTTAAATTGTTTTCAGTTATAATTTAAATTATTTTTATTAGATTTTTGTTAGATTTCTTATTATATTTTTGCTGCATTTAGGCATTGATGCTTGCCACCATTAAGTCAATACCTTTATAAACACCCCCCTTCTAAGCAAGGAGATCAAGTTTCTACGGATTATTAATATGTCTATTAATATGCTTAATATGCCTTATTTCAGTGAGTATCTTCCTTGCGTCGCAAAGTATCGAGGCTTACAGCAAACGCAATCACCAAGCCAATAACAACTTGCTGCCAGAAGGAAGAAACGTTCAAAATGTTCAAGCCATTACGAATAACAGCCAAAAGTATTGCGCCTACGAATGTGCCTGAAATCTTACCTTTGCCTCCAGAAAGCGATGCGCCACCAATAACCACAGACGCTATAGCATCCATCTCGTAACCGGTAGCTGCTTGAGGCTGAGCAGAATGCAAACGCCCTGCAATCACTAAACCAGCTACAGCAGCAAAAACGCCAGAAAGAATAAACACCATAATTTGAGTTTTATGAATGTTTATGCCAGAAAGACGAGATGCTTCCATATTTCCGCCAACAGCATACATTGAACGACCTGTAGTAGTGAAGTTCAAGATTATTGCGGAAATAACGCCCATAATAATCATCATCACTATTGGCATAGGTATTCCGCATATTGTTGCTCCGAAGAAATTCACCATGCCCGAAGTGGAAATAGGACGACCATCCGAAACAACCAGCGTAAGTCCACGAGCCACAGACATCATTGCCAACGTGGCAATAAACGACGGCAGCTTAAGAAAAGCATTAGCAACGCCAGAAATTAAGCCAAAAACTGCGCCTGTAGCTACACCAATAATAATAGTCAATATTGGAGGTAAGCCCATAGAAGCGCCAGTGTAAGCAACAAGCATGCTAGAAATCGCAGCAACTGCACCAACCGACAAATCAATTCCAGCGGAAACGATTACGAAAGTTTGACCAAATGCCAAAATTGCTACCGTAGCAGCTTGAATGCCAACGTTGAGAATATTTACACTTGTTAAAAATGCAGGCGTAGCGCAAGAAAGCGCTGCACACAAAATAATCAAACCAATAAGTGCACCATTACGAGATGCAAACTTTTTTAACGTTGGCAAAAATCCTTTGTCGTCTGCACCATACCCTAAACGGTGAGATTTTTCGCTCTTTGTAGCACTCATAACAAATACTCCTTTAACGAGTTTCCAACAGTTCACAGCACCTATTTGCGCTTTTCAAACTGCAGAACGCAATTTTTACGTTTTACAAGTAATCTTTCAATTTTTAATTTTTCAATATGACTTCACGCCATGTTGTTTATTGTTGTTTATCGTTATTTATTGCTATTTATTCCTATTTATCTGATTCACTAAGATGCGTTACAGCAAGTTCCATAACCTTTTCCTGCGTAGCCTCGCTAGCAGCAAGTTCTCCACTGATCTTGCCGTTTGACATTACGAGAATACGATCAGACATTCCTAGAACTTCAGGTAAATCTGATGAAGCCATAAGTACTGCTCCACCGTTTTCAACGATATTGTTAATAAGCTCATAGATTTCAACGCGAGCGCCAACATCAACGCCACGAGTAGGCTCATCCAAAAGCAGCACTTTTACGTTTGCCATAGACCACTTGCCAAATACGATTTTCTGCTGATTTCCACCAGAAAGCGAACCAGCAAACTGATCAATATTTGCCATGCGAATACGCAATTTCTCTGCAGTTTCTTCTTCATGCGCACGCTGACCTTTTAAATCTGCAAAACCAGCATGAGATGTAGGAATTAACGTAGAGATTCCAAGATTATCTGCAACAGATGCCTCCAAAATAAGACCTTGCACGCGACGATCTTCTGGCACTAATCCAAGACCTGCAGCAATGCTGCCAGCAATATTTGCTTTAGGAATCGCTTTTCCGTCTACTGAAACAGATCCCGAATCGTAAGCATCCGCTCCAAATATTGCACGAAGAACCTCAGTCCTACCAGCACCAACCAAGCCTGCAAGTCCAACGACTTCTCCAGCATGAACGCTAAAAGACACATCCTCAATAGCACCTTTTCGCGTTAATCCTTCTACTTTTAGCAGTTCCTTGCCTTGATGCCTATTCCCATGCGGGAACTGATTAGTTATATCGCGTCCAACCATTAACCTTACAAGTTCTTTTTCTGGAACATCTGCACTAACAGTGTCAACGTATTTTCCATCTCGAAGTACGGTTACTACATCTCCAACTCGCGCAATCTCGTCCAAATGGTGAGAAATAAATACCATTCCAACATTTTTAGATTTCAGATCTGCAATAATGCTGAATAATTGTTCACACTCACGCTTTGTAAGTGCTGCCGTTGGTTCGTCAAGAATAAGAATAGATGCATGTTGCATAAGCGCTTTAGCAATTTCTACCATTTGCTGACGAGCCACTCCAAGCTCTCCCATTGGCTTATCTACATCTTCTTCTAAGCCAATAACTTGCAATGCCTCTTTTGCTTTAGATCGCATAGTTGCGCGATCAACAAAACCAGCTTTGGTCGGTAGCATGCCAAGAAACAGATTTTCCATAATGGAAAGTTCAGGCACTAAATTTAACTCTTGGTGTATTACAGCAATACCTAATTTGCGCGCAGCATCTACATTAGGAATACGCACCGTTTTACCGTTAATCTCAATATGACCTTTATCTGGCTGATAAATGCCACTCATCATTTTAATAACAGTTGACTTGCCAGCACCATTTTCACCAAGTAGAACATGAACTTCACCTGGCTTTACTTTTACTGACACATTGTCAACTACAGTAGAATTACCGAATATTTTCGATACTCCTACTAATGACAGCTCCGTCATGTTTAGCCTCTTCCTTCGCTATAGCATCAATGCGCTCGCGAAATTACCATTGATTACGTCAAGTTATTGTTTGTTTAGTTACGTTTATATTGACTTGCGAATTGCGAATAAAACATTAAGTACAATGTGCAAAGTACAGAGTACGAACAATGTTCACTCAAACAATTAATACACGTACAACAAAGTTACAGTGCAATAATCAGTTGAAATACTGATAGATAAACCATTAAAGAATGACGATATTTTGCAGCTTTTTACGAATCTATGCTCGCCCTAGCGATTCGCGAGGGATATACACAGTTTCTACACGCTGCGATTTAACGTCACCATTATTCTCAAGCATATCTAAAAACAGTGCAGCACTTATGTGGCCAATACGTTGAACTTGCTGTGAAATCACAGAAATACGTGGAGTTGCTAGGCGAAACACTTCTACATCATCGAAAGAAATCAATGATATATCTTTGCCTATTACTAATCCTTCTTGAGCCATCACTTGCATTACTCGCAACGCATCTGGCGAATAGCCAATAATAAGAGCTTTCACTCCAACATTAATCATGCGATGCATTACGCTTGCACACGACGACTGGTCAAATCCTGTTGATTCTACGAATACATGCTCTTCGCCAAATATCTCTGAAGCCACGGTTCTAAATGCTTGCTCACGTTCTTGCAACGAGGGCGAAGCAATAATTGGGCCAGAAATATAGCCAACTGAGTGAAAACCATGTTGCAGAACATCTAACAGCGCATCACGAATGCCCTTTGTTGGGTCTGAATCAACTACTGGTACGTGTTCTAAGCCGCCAGCTTGCGGTTCTACGTGGCGATCCATAAACAGCATAGGGAGTCGCTGCTCAATCAGCTTTCTCATAGCTTCAGTAACTTCACCTTGAGGAACTATAATCGCCCCATCAATACGTTGCGAAAGAATACTGGTTATAAATGAATCTTGACGAGATGCACTTTCAGATGATGTTCCTATAAATGCACAATAGCCTGCCTCAAACAATGAGTCTTGAACAGTGTAAGCGAGTTCGGCAAAATATGCGTTACGAATGTCTGGCACAAGCAGTCCTACTGTTTTTGTGCGTAACGATCGCATTGCTTGCGCGCGCGAATCTGGGATATAACCTAATTGAGCAACCGCACGCTCAACTTTTGCCTTGGTGTTTGCCGATATACGACCCGTGTTGTTTAATGCACGAGACACAGTTGACACTGATATTCCAGCATGTTGTGCAACATCGCGAATCGTAATATACGTCATAGCACCTCCCATCGGTAACACTATACAAAACTATACAAGTACAGCATTTAAGATTATTTACATTGCAATTTATATGCTCTGATTTTCTCTTGTATTCTATATTCTAAATTACGTTTTTTCATATACTCCTCTCTTTTGAGAGAATCACACTATGCATCTATGCATATGATGTTTTTACTAACCTCAATCTCACTAAGTAGCTTCATCAGCGCTGACCAAAGTCACCTATGAGATAACGTTTTCACACTCTTCTCGCTTCCGTAGCAAACCTTGTGCGGTAACGTTACCGCAACTATAACATTTAAAAAGCGCAATTGCAAGATAAAAATATTAAGAAATTTATATTATTAAAATAATTATTAGTAAAATAAAATAATTTAAAAATACGAGTAGATAAGATTAAATAAGACACAATAAAAGAAGACAAAACTAGACTATATTGAACAAGGCTAAACAAAGCTAGAAAAGACTTGAGTAAATCAAACCTACCTGCAATTCTTAAAAAAATCGCTTAGAATCTGAACACACTCCGATTCACAAACAGAACCAAAAACTTGCGGATGCGAGCCAACATGAGGATCTCGCATAATATCCCAAACAGATCCACATGCGCCAAGTTTTGAATCCCATGCGCCAAAAACAACACGCTTTATATGTGTTTGTAAAATCGCACCAGCGCACATAGGACAAGGTTCTAAAGTAACAACAAGCGTGCAATCACTAAGATTCCAAGACTTTTTACTCTCTGCTGCTTGCTTAATCGCAAGAACTTCTGCGTGAGAAAGAGGGTCAGAGTCTCGCTCACGAAGATTAGAGCCGCGGCCAATAATCACACCAGAACCATCTACAACAACAGCGCCAACTGGAACCTCTCCACAATCGGAAGCAACTTGCGCAAGTCGCAATGCCTCTTGCATTAGCGGAACATATTCGCGCGCGCACAAAGTCACATTAACCCCGAAGAAATATTGTGCAAAGCAAACCAAGAGCGAATATCGCCAAGTTCTTCCATATGAACGGCATGGTCAAGTCCGCGGTAACGCTTCTCTTCCAACCACGTATGTTCCTCAAGCCAGGCTGCAGCCGCCGAAAACTCGTAAGGAGGAATAACAGCATCATCCAAACCATAACCAAAGAAAACAGGCGTATTAAGATCTGCAAGAACATCATCATTAAGAGAAATATCCTTGGCAATATTAGGAGCTACAAAGCCAGAAAGCGCAACGGCTGCACGATAACGTTCAGGGTTAAGCCTGAGAATATGAACAGCAAGAGCCGCACCCTGCGAAAAACCAAATGGCACAACAGCGCGATCTTCAGGAACGTTCGCAGCAACCCACTCGTCAATTGCAGCAGCTGCAGCATACATATCTCGATCTAAGTCATCTCCCTGAGGAACAGCATCATGGAACCAGCTGTAAGCGCCTTGATCTAATCGAAGCGGAGCGCGCAAAGAAATCGCATCATTATAAGGGGCAACAACGCGCAGCAAATCAAGCAAATCATCCTCATTGGAACCCCACCCGTGCAGAAGCAAAAGAAGAGGTCTTGTAGCGTAAGCCGACGCTTCTCCGCGAGAATACTTAGCAGCGTTTACATGTAAATCTTCGCCGAATCTGCCTGGAACAACACTAGATTCGCGACCAGCATGTAGACCATTTGAAGCGCTTGCAGCAGAATCCTCACTGCCAAAATCGCCATTATTGTCGTTATTGTCAAACTCGCCGTTGTCGAACTCATCTGAGATCACACCGTTATGATTAGTCATATCTACAGCATACGGCACAGCTTTGGCATTTATAACCCTTGTAATCCGAACACTGCGCTAAACGCCTAAACGCTACATAAAAATTTAACCCCGACCGTTTAAGTCGGGGTTTAAATTAAAGGAAAAAATATGAATAAGCTTTCGTGAATTACTTTTTAAGTTTTTCACTAATATTATGAAAACACATAATCCTTAGTGCTGCTAGTACGTTAGCTGATAAGTTCCTGAAAGTTTACTACTTTTCCCCTGATTTTTCTTGATATTCGTTGCTAATCTTACGAATTTAGACTTTCAAATCTAGATTTTTAACTTTAATCTTATAAATTTAATCTTCCAAATTTGCGCGATAGAAGTTCTCATAAGACCTAGACGGTGTTGGACCACGCTGACCTTGATAGTGAGATCCATTAACAGAAGACCCGTAAGGATTTTCGCAAGGAGAACTTAGCTTAAAGAAGCACATTTGACCAATCTTCATACCTGGCCACAATTTAACTGGCAAAGTACTAACATTTGAAAGCTCCAAGGTGATATGACCTTCAAAACCTGGATCAATAAAGCCAGCCGTAGAATGAGTTAAAATTCCAAGACGACCAAGAGAGCTTTTACCTTCTAAGCGCGCCGCAATCGTAGAATCCAACTTCACATACTCCCAAGTGGAGCCAAGCGCAAACTCGCCAGGATGCAAAATCCAAGGTTCATCAGGGGCAACCGCAAACTGCTCAGTCAACTCCCCCTGATTTTCTGCAGGATCCACGTAGGTGTAAGCGTGATTATTAAACAATCGGAAGAATCGGTCGAGCCGCACATCAATCGACGCAGGCTGCACCATTTCTGGGGTCCATGGGGTCAAATCAATATGACCCTCATCATGAGCTTTGAGGATGTCGCGATCAGACAACAGCATAACGTCAAATCTCCTTGCGATAAAACTTCATAAAACAAACACTTAAATACACTAATATGCCAAGTGTAGCGCGTGCCGCGGTCGAAAATATTAGGCAGAAATCGCAACAGCAGCTGCAGACTTCTTGTGAGCCATAAAGCGCAAAACGCACTTTCTTAGCTCCGAAGCAATAAGCACAACCATTGAAAGTCCAAGGCATTCAACCCACTCCATAAAGTCGAGTGGAACTGTGCCAAACGGACCATTAAGGAATGGTATATAAATTACAGCAAGCTGCAACACTACGGAAACTGCGATTGCACCCCAAAGCCAGCGATTTGCAAACAAGCCAACAAACACGCTTTGCAAATGCGAGCGAGAAGCCAAAGCATTAAGCATTTGAGCAAACACAAGAATAGTGAAGCCCATTGTGCGCGCGTGAGTCATTTGAGCTGCATGAGTTAAAACAGTTGTGGAGCGGTCTGTAAACAATCCGCCAGCCAAATGCATGTCCATACCAATCAGCGTTATAGCTGCCATGATCACACCAATAAACACAATATCTCCCCACATTGGCTTATCGATAACGCTATCTGTAAGCCTTCGCGGACGCCTATTCATAACATCGTCAGTTTGCGGATCAACGCCCATTGCGAGCGCAGGAGCAGCGTCCGTAAGCAAATTAATCCAAAGCAATTGAGTTGCAAGAAGAGGCAAAGTCACGCCAACAGAGTTTGGCTGCGTAATTCCCAAAGCACCAGCAAACACTACGCCACCAAACACAGTGAACACTTCGCCAACGTTGGAGCTAAGCAAATATCTCAAGAATTTACGAATATTGTCGAAAATTCCGCGACCTTCGCGCACGGCTGCAACAATTGTAGAGAAGTTATCGTCAGCCAAAATCATCTTTGCAGATTCTTTAGTGACTTCCGTACCCGTAATGCCCATTGCAACGCCAATATCTGCCGACTTTACGGCAGGAGCATCGTTTACGCCGTCGCCAGTCATAGCAACAATATTGCCTTGCCTTTGTAGCGAGGAAACAATAGCAAGCTTGTGTTCTGGAGCTACTCGCGCATACACGCTCACTTTGCTAATCGCATCGTCGAAAGCAATATTGTCGTCATCCCTAGAAAGCAACTCGTCAAGCTCATCGCCTGTAAGCGCATGCTCATCTTTTCCAATAATGCCAAGGTCGCGAGCGATTCGAGCAGCGGTAAGCGGATGATCGCCAGTAATCATAACAGTTCGAATTCCAGCACGATGCGCTTGAGCAACGCTATCTCGAACTTCGATTCTAGGAGGATCAATAATCGCGACCATGCCGTTCCAAATCAAATCAGACTCCAAAACATCACTTTGTTCAGCAACGTCTGCGATTTGACCTGCAGCGTTAGAAACCATGCCGTCAACTTTAGCTAAACTATCTACGCCAAGTGGCCTATACGCCATTGCAAGAGTGCGATACGCTTCTCCAGATAGCTTTTCCACGTTTGCAAGAATTTCTTCGCGATCTCCGTCTGTAAGAGGACGAACAGCGCCAGCAACTGCGATTCGCGTGCAATAAGAAAGCAAAACATCTGGAGCGCCTTTAGCGCAAACAATAAGATTCCCAGAATCCGACCCGTCTTTAACAACAACAGACATGCGTTTGCGCTCAGAAGTAAATGGCACTTCCGCAACACGACTAAGATGCGCGTAACGCTTGTCCGCCTTGGTTTTGCGCGCCGCAACAATAAGAGAAACCTCAGTAGGGTCGCCAACTGGCTGCCATGCGTCAGACGATTCATTATGGTGCAAATCGCCATCGTTTGCTAAATACCCAGATCCGAGCGCGCCAATCACCTCTGTTGCTAGAGCTGGAGGAACCGCCAAATCAGCATCTAAAGAATCAAGCAAAACCATTCGTCCCTCTGGCTTATATCCGCTACCTGTAAGCTGCACCTGGCCACTAGGCGTTATAACACGCTCAACAGTCATCTCGTTTCGAGTTAAAGTACCCGTTTTGTCGGAGCAAATAACAGATGCGGAGCCAAGCGTTTCTACAGACGAAAGCTTTTTAACAACAGCATGATGCTTTACCATGCGCTGCACGCCAAGCGCAAGAACAACCGTTAAAATAGCAGCCAAGCCTTCTGGAACAGCAGCAACAGCAAGAGAAACGGAAAGAAGCAAAGAATCTATAACATCTTCAATAGTGTGGAAGCCTTCAAGAGCCCACATAGACGCAAGCACAACGGCTGCAATAATACACACTGCGATTCCAAGAACCTTAGATACGCGAACCATCTCCTTCTCGAGAGGAGTAGCTTCTTCTTGCGCACTAGAAAGCATATCTGCGATTTTTCCAACCTGAGTTTTCATGCCAGTAGACGTGACTATTGCGCGACCAGTGCCCTGCGTTACGGCAGTGCCATTAAACACCATATTTGTGCGGTCTGCCAAAGATTTTGGCGAAGCTAGAGTTTCTGGGCGCTTGCTAACAGCAACAGATTCTCCCGTAAGGCTTGCTTCCGCAACGCGCAAAGAAGCGGCTGCAATAAGCCTTGCATCCGCAGAAACGGCATCACCTTCGCCAAGAACCAAAATATCTCCAGGCACAACATCCGCCGTATCTATGCGCATAACTCGCCCATCTCTAAGAACGGACGTTTGCGGAGCGCTCATTTTTGCCAGCGCTTCAACTGCTTCTTGCGCGCGCGACTCTTGAATATAGCCCAAAACTGCGTTTGCTATAAGAATCACGATTATAACTATTGAGTCAAACGGCAGAACTTCGCCGCCACTTTCGCCACCATGTTGTGCGCGCTCAACAAACCATGCGATTGCGGAAATAATAGTAGCCGCTATAAGCAAGTAAACAAGCGGATCTTTAAACTGTTCGAGGAACCTCTTCCACGCTGGTGTTTTAGGAGCGCTAGCTAAAACGTTCGGGCCAAATTGCGCGAGCCTTTTAGCCGCCTCATCACTACTTAAACCCGTAGAAACGTTTACATTAAGCGAATTTGCAACATTTTGCACGTCTTGCAATGACGGATCTTTGGATTGATCGCTTTGATCAACCATATTTCCCCCCTTGGGAGCGCCGCGGAGTAGTCAATAATCAAAATTTTTACGCAAAGTTGACTCAAAATCTTGATTATTGCGCGGTTGTGGATTATTGCAATAACAATAATTAAGTACCGTTCTATTATGCCACATAAAGCGCCAAATACTAATGCCTCGCTAATGCAGCACCAAAGCATCGTCAATGCCTCGGGGGCATGTGAAAATAAGAATATGGCTATGAAAAAAGGACCGACCAAGGGGTCGGGTGGAAAACATCGTAATGCATTGCGCGGCAAGGGACCTACTCCTAAAGCAGAGGACCGCGTGTATCATAAGGCTTATTTCGCTAAAAAGGCTGCGATTAAGCGCACGTTTGCAGATCCGCGTTTGGCTGCAAGACGAAGAGTAGATAAGTTGGGCACAGATAGCGACGAGTTGGTAATTGGGCGAAATGCAGCTCTTGAAGCTTTGCGCGTAGGCGTTCCTAGCACGCAACTTTATGTTGCAAATCGCATTGAGCATGACGATCGCACGCGCGAAATCGTTAAGCTTGCTGGCATGCAAGGCTTGCGACTTTTGGAAGCGGATCGCTTGGAAATGGATCGCATTGCTCACAGCACCAATCATCAAGGCATTATTTTAAAGGTGCAGCCTTATCAATACTATTCGCTGCAAGAGCTTGTTGACCGCGCAGAAAAGAAGTCTCGCGCTATGGAGGCGGCGGATTCTGCAGCCGCTCGCATTAACGCACGCCCATTGTTTATAGCACTAGATGGAGTTACCGATCCACAAAATCTTGGTGCTGTTATTCGATCCGCAGCCGCTTTTGGCGCAAATGGCGTAATCTTGCCTGAGCGCAGAAGCGCATCTGTTACAGCTGCCGCTTGGAAGGTTTCTGCAGGCGCAGCAGCACATTTGCCTGTTGCTAGAGTTGTGAATTTAAACAAGGCGATTCAAGGTTTGCGCGAGCGCGGATGGTATGCGATTGGTCTTGACGGTGGCGGCGACAAGCTTGTTGGCGAAACTGGTTTTGAAACCGATCCGCTTGTCGTAGTTCTTGGAAGCGAGGGCAAGGGCATGAGTCGCCTAACGCGTGAAGCTTGCGATGCTATTGCTGGAATCCCAATTTCTAGCGCTGTCGAATCGCTTAACGCATCCGTTGCAGCTGGAATCAGCTTGTATGCTGTTGCTAACGCTCGCAGGCTTGCCGCCTTGAGTCAAAATTAGTAATTAGCATTGCGAATTAAGAGTTAACACTCATGCGGATTTTTAAGCCACGCAATTTACAAGATTCACATAACGCGCGCACATTGGCTTTATTATTAGCTTTTGTTTTATACATTGCGATTATTGCAATCGTAATGTGTTTCCACGAACCTTGGTTTGACGAAGCTCAAAGCTGGCTGATTGCGCGCGACTCGTCGCTTGCAGACATTATTAGCGTTAGACCCCATTACGAGGGTCACCCTCCTTTTTGGAATCTTTTGCTTGCGATTGCAGCTAAAAATAGCGTTCCATACGAGTTTGGAATTAAGGGTATTCAACTGGTTTGCGCAAGCCTACTGGGTGCGTGGCTTATTTTTAAGTCGCCTTTTAAAAGCGCAAGCAGCCTTGCAACTTTTCTTATTCCGTTTACTTATTTTGCTTGCTTCCAGTACGGTGTTACATCGCGACCATACGCTTTGCTTTGCTTAAGCTTGCTAGTAGCGGCACATTATTGGAATAGTGCGGATTCTAAGACTTCTAGCGCTTGCAAACTTGCGATTAGTCTTATGTTTATGTGCTTGCTTAGCGTGTACGGGATTGCATTTGCTGCAGGCTTTACAATTGCTTGGATTTGGCGAGTTTTTAGCAAGAATATTAGCAAAACTCTTAATTTTAGCTCCATTCTTCACGCAATTAAAGCAACAATCGCATCAAATTGGGCGCGACTTATATCTTGGGGATTAATCGCCATTTTTGGCGCTGCAAACCTTGCTCTTGCATGGCCAGCAAAAAACGCATTCGCCACTCGCGCAACGATTGATGGCAATTCAACAATTGCAAAATGCTTCGCTTTTATATTCGTAATGCCTTCCGAAAGCATGTTTACAAGCTTTTATGGCGATATTTCAATGCGAAGAATGCCTTTTGACTTTTTGCCGATTACAATATGCACAATTTTTAGTCTTGTGATTTGGGCATTTGCAATTAAAATCGCCAAGCGCAGAAAACTCCTTGCGGTTCTTGTAATCCCTTATCTTGTCCTTACAATCGTAGCTGTTCGCTATTTTACGCTTCACCACGCAGGTCTAATCTTTGTGTTTTTGCTTAGTGCGCTTTGGATTAGTCACATAAAAGAGCCGCTTAGCAACAAGGATATTCCTGCGATTTTTGTTAAAGTCGCCCCTACTAAATTCAGATTTATAAAAAACAAAGCTTTTAAAATCAACCTACTAATATCGATAATCCTTGCACCAAGCCTAATTTGGAACGCGTTTGCTTGCGTAAACGACATTCTGTTTGACTATTCGCCTTCTAGAGCTGTAGCACAATACATATCTAGTAATCACTTGCAAAATAAGCGTTTTGTAGCATCTTGGCTCCATAACGACGAGCAGGTTGACGAAAGTGGAAAAGTTATTTCTCACGAAGAAAACGACACTCACCAATATTCGTGGCTTTTAATAGGCGCAAACCCTTATTTTTCTAAAAATCTTATAGATTGCGCTTACGAAAACAAGACTTTTATAACGAATGAAAGCCCTACTGCAAGCCAGCAAGCACAAGAGTTGACGGATTGTGCTGCAAAGGGCGAGCCAGAATTTTTTGTTAGCGAATCCAGCCAGCCGTGGTACTACTTCTTGGCTTTAAACTACAACATTTCGCATTACAATGCGCACGCTGTTTCCAACGTTAAAACGTCTTGGAAGGCTCTTGTTTGGGAAAGCACTGCCACTATTTACGAGCGCAAAGCACACATAAAATAGGCAAAAACGATTGTTTCGCAATCGCTAAAGCAGCTCAATCTTTGGATGCTCGGCTCTAAACTCGTTTGTGTGCGAATCGCTAGCATACCCAAGCACAAATCCAGTTAAAAGCTCCATGTTTTCTGGAACGTCAAACTCCGCGTCTAGCGGATCTCGCCAAGTAGCCAAAACTCCAAGCGGACAAGAGTCAACGCCTAAATCTTTAGCAGCAAGAAACAGCGTTTGTAGCATAAGACCTGCATCCATTGCAGCAAATGGCATAAAATCGCGTCTAGCTAAAACAAAGCCAATAACGGGTGCTCCAAAAGCCTCGAAATTTCTGCGCGTATGGGCGTTCCTAGCTGCAAAATCGTGCCTTTCGATTCCTAAATGCGAATATAACGCTAGACCGAGTTTAGCGCTTCGCTGCTTTAAATCGTCGGGGTACGGCTTTGCAACAGGAACGTCGCCATTAGGCGCTGACTCTTGAGCAAACTGAGCGCGCTCAGATTCGCTCAAACTCTTATCTTTGGCTTTAAGCATTGCATTGCACTTATCTAAATAAGCTTTCACAATGCGATCTTTTTTGCCACCTTGTGCAATCGCAAGCGCATAAGCTCTTGTGTTGCTCCAGCTTGGCGCAAGAGAAGCGGTGTGCAATATTGACTCTAAAACGTTTTGCTCAATCGGCTTATTCAAAAAGTCGCGTGCAGAAAACCGCTCCGATGCAAGTTGGCCAAAATCTTTGTAAGTCATACTATCAGTTTACCAGAAACCGAATGGGTCAAAAATGCCACCATCGTCGGAATCGTCGTCTCCGCCTCGAGGGAGCTGATCCAAAGGATCATAATCTCCATCTGAAGAATCGCCTCCATTGTTGTTCTGGCTCTTCTTATCGGAAGAATCAGGCTTTTTACTTCCGCGCTTCCTCAAGGATCGAGGGTCTTGACGAGTTGCGCCATTAACAGCAGCTTCTTCTTGGTTAAACTTGACTGTTAGATTGACAGTTCCGTTACCACGAACAACTGTTATTGTTGCCTTATCTCCCAAAGCGGTAGCGCGCACAAATCCCAAAAGCGAATAATTGCTTGTCACAGGCTTTCCATTAAACGCCACGATTGTATCTCCAGCACGCATTCCGCCTTTTGCTGCAGGAGCGCCAGGAGTTACAGACGCCACTTGAGCGCCGCCGCGCGTAATGTTATTTTGCGTTACGTTCACGCTCTTAACCATAATTCCAAGAGCAACGTGTTTTACAGAACCATTCTTAATAATCTCGTTTACTACGCGCTTAACAAGATTAGACGGAATAGCAAATCCAATTCCAATAGACCCTGCTGTGCCACCTCTAGCAGAAGTTGCGGCAATAGAAGAATTAATACCGATTACTTTTCCAGCAGCATCAAAAGTTGGTCCGCCAGAATTACCAGGATTGATTGCAGCGTCAATTTGCACAGCATTTGTTACGATTTCCGAACGACTCTGATCATCCATAACGGAAACTGGGCGATTAAGCGCGGAAACAATGCCTGTTGTAGCAGTATCGTCGTAACCAAGAGGATTTCCAATTGCCATCACAGGTTCTCCAACAGCAAGAGCATCAGAATCAGCAAACTCAACTGGCTTTACGTTACTTGGTAAACCGTCTACTTTAAGCACAGCCAAATCGGTAGTTTTATCGGTTCCAACAAGCTTTGCCTTGTAAATCTGGCCATTAGATAGCGTTACTTGCAACTGTTGCATTCCAGCAATAACGTGATTGTTTGTAACAACATGACCTTGCTTGTCGATTATTGCCCCAGAGCCTTTGCTCATATTCTTGTCATTGCGCGCCTGAATAGACACAACGCCGCCAGAAACGTTTTTAGCAACCGAACGCCAATCTGGAGATTGACCACCTTTTACTACTGCTGTTCCTTTTGAAGATGATTGTGTGCCTACATCTGCAAGCGTTCCCGAACCTGGAATAGAAATTAGTCCTTGAGTAATAGCGAATGACATTACAACAACGCATACCACTGCAGAAATAATTGACGATACAATCGCCACTGTTATATTTGAGTTTTCTCTGGACTCTTTTCTAGCGCCACGCTTTTTGTACACTACATGTGGACCCTGATTTGGATTCTGATTTGAACCCTGATTTACGACCTGTACTTCGCCATGAACTGCATCATCCTGATTATCACCAGCATCGCTATCAGCAGCATCGCCATCAGCAGCATCATCACTCAAATCATAAGGATTCCCAAATCTAGAATTTTTAATATTGCCGCTATAGGGATCACCATAAGGCAAGAACGGATTATCCAAATTGTCATCCGAACGCGCATAATCTCCGTTAACTGTGTTTCTTGACGATTCTTCACCATCATTAGCAGAAGAGTCGCCAGCAACCGTAGAGTTTGCAGAATTATTTTCATCGCTTCCGTCGCCAGTATTAACAGGACCATATGCACCATATTCTGGAGCAGGACGATAAATCTGAGGTTCACCCTGACTAGTCTGCTTAGGCTCCTCCGTCTGTGACTGTCCTTGTGAAGACTGCTCAGATTGCACTTCACTAGAATCATAGGCCTTAGAATCATAAATATCGTCAGCCATTAATCCTCCTTAAATCTTTTAACACAACATACTCTAATCTGATTACACGCATTCATACAAGTTAATATGAGATTTTTACGCGCTTTAATCTTTCTACACGCAAATAAAGCGTAAGTTAAAATCTAAGATTTAATTTTCTTACAATACGAGTTAACCGTTTTGCTCTTAAAATTACCTGAATATTTAGCCATATAATACCGTATAAATACCATATAGTTACCGTATGAATACCGTAAAATTAGCTAGCGGTTTTTATAGAAAATACATAAACACGTAGAATTTAACGAACGGTTGCTGGCGACTTTTCCGCGCACAATGCCGCAACTTATGCGCGTATCGTCATACCTTCTAATAGAGTAAAAGGTATGACTAATCTTATTGAACACCCACGCGGAGCAGAGCCTGGTAAACCAGGAGATCGCAGAGAATTCTCGTTTACAACAAAAACACGTTTGGAAAATACGGCAAGCGGTAAAGGAAAAGATGGAGCTAGATACGGGCGAACTGGCGTGATTCGCACGCCTCACGGAGATATTCACACGCCTGCTTTTGTGCCTGTTGCAACTCAAGCCGCAATGAAGGCCGTGCTGCCAGAGTCAATAAAAGACTTGGGCGGCCAATGCATGCTTTCTAACGCATTCCACTTATATGAGCGCCCTGGCGAAGACATTTTAGACGAAGCTGGCGGTCTTGCAAAGTTTATGAACTGGGATGGCCCAACTTTTACGGATTCTGGCGGATTCCAAGTGCTTTCGCTTGGCGCTGGTTTTAAGAAAACTCTTGCAATGGACGTTACAGGCATGAAGTCCGACGATGTTATTGCAGAAGGTAAAGAGCGTATGGCATTCGTTGACGAGGATGGCGTTACTTTTAAGTCCCCTCTAAACGGCTCAATTCACCGATTTAGCGCAGAAATCTCGATGGGTATTCAACACAAGCTTGGCGCGGATATTATGTTTGCTTTCGATGAGCTTACAACTTTGATGAATACTCGTCGATATCAAGAAGAGTCCGTTGAGCGCACTTTCCGCTGGGCTAAGCGTTGTGTTGCCGAACACAAGCGATTAACCGAGGCGCGATTAGGAAAGCCGTATCAGGCGTTGTATGGCGTTGTTCAGGGAGCGAATTACGAGGATTTGCGTAGGCACGCGGCAGAGCAGATTGCTTCGCTCGACTTTGATGGCGTCGGAATTGGTGGAGCAATTGAAAAGCGCATTATTGGAGACACTTGCGCTTGGATCTGCGATGCTATGCCAGAAAATCGCCCTCGCCACGTGCTTGGAATTGCTGCAGTTGACGACATTTTTGCTTGCGTAGAAAACGGCGGAGATACGTTTGATTGCGTTGCCCCTGCGCGATGCAGCCGAAACGGCGCGATTTTTACTCGCCACGGACGATACAACGTAAAGCGCGCCGAATTTAAGCACGATCAGGGACCGCTTGAAGCTGGATGCGATTGCTACACTTGCACGCATTATTCGCGCATGTATGTTAGCCATTTGCTGCGCGCTAAAGAGATGAACGGATACACGCTTGCTACGATTCACAACGAGCGATTCTTTGTTAAGCTTCTAGACGACATTCGTGCGTCGATTGACGGCGGATATTTTGAAGAGTTCAGAGATGAATCGTTAGCCCATTATTATGAGAATGGCTCGCGTGGATAATTTGCTTGGTGTTGCGCGATCCTTACTTGTTGTTGTGCAATTTCCTACTTAACGTTGCGAGAGGGCTGGGTGTTTCTGCGTTCGCGCGGTCTAAGCGCGCTCACGCCTTCGCTTGCGTTGAAAGCACACTGTGCTTTCAACTTTGAGCAAGCTCAGCGCTCCGAATTGCCTTCTCGCGCTACGCTCTAAGCTCGAAGGCAGGTCGTCACGCAACACACTAGGTGTATATTTGCTAAACGGCTGCAAATATGGTAGCTTTGTGGTCTGTATGCGAACGTGGCGGAATGGTAGACGCGCTGTCTTCAGGTGGCAGTGAGTGTATACTCGTGCGGGTTCAAGTCCCGCCGTTCGCACTCTTTAAGAACGTTGATTTTTCGACGTTCTTTTTTATTTTGTAGCATCATCTTACAACAGTTGCGCGTTTGCTTAAAAATATGTGATAGACTAAATAAGTAGATGTCGTAAGACGTCAGACGTGTTAAAACATAGTGGTTTTAATTTTTCTGGTCATGGAGGACTAAAATGGAACGTCGTTCAACGAAGACGACGAGCCTTATTGAAGATATCGCGGATATCAAAGGTTCGGAGCACACGCGATTCAACCATGCCACAATAAAAATTACACCATCTAGTGAAATCAAAAAATATAGCGAAAACGAATCGGGAATCAATCGCAAAGATAAAAACGAGGAAATAAATCAGAACGAAGGAATAATAGGGTTTAAATTTGTAGCAAATTCGGATTGTGATTTATTAGATATTAAGCCCGCGCAAAAGTCGGAAGCTTCTGCACAACAAGAGCACACAACTCCAATAATAAAAATAAGTATTAAAGAAGACGCTCCCCTGCTTAGTGCACAAAATCTTTTAGAAGATAGCGCCGACGCAAACGGTGCGAAAGAAATTGCACTACAAATGGAAGATGCGCTAGGCGCATGCGACGGGCGCGAACACGATTTTGCAATAACGTACGGAAGTTTTGGAAGCCGATTCTATTTAGACGGATACCAATGCTTTGCGAGCGCAACGAATCTTGGGCCGCAAAGAGTGAGCGGAAAAGCGGCCGAAGTGTGTGCAGCGCAGGCAGAATCTTCGCAAATCTACGACTTTTACTACTCAAGTCACTTGCCAAATCCAGAAGAAATCGCAAATTCAGCCACTCAAGCACAGCCAGACATATGGTTTGCAGGACCTACGATTTGTGCAAGAGACATAAAACGCGTATCTTGCAACTCAAGCGGAACTTTGCACATTCAATTTAGATTGCGCGGACCTGGCCAACATGGAGTGCTTTTTGCTGCTGGAACTGTTGGAACAAAAACTAATCTAGAATCTAGCGGAAAAATAAGCGTGTACGCAGGACCAGAAGGCATAAAAATCACGCTAATCGACAGCGAAACGTGCGTAAAAAGCGTAATCGAAGCAGCCGCAAGCGTTGACGACGGCGAATGGCACGACTTGATTATTCGCGCAAATCGCGGAGCAACCGACATTTACGTAGACGGATACAGCCAGTCGCACAACATAGGACAATTCTGGTTTGCAAACATACCAGAATTAAACGCAGTGAGTATAGGCGAAGACTTGCGCGGAGTGCGATTAATGGGCGAAGCTAGAACAGGCGGAATCTACTTTAGCGCACTAACCGAAGGACAAATCCAAAGAATATCAAGAGTAAAGCCGCTTGTAACAACCGCATTATTCGATACGGGATATGCGAGCTCTCGCAGCTACAGAATACCGTCTCTTGTAAAAACGCGCATGGGAACGCTAATCGCAGGAGCAGACCAGCGAACAAGCGTTTCAAACGACGCTCCAAACCACATAAACTTTGTGATTCGCAGATCCACAGATGGCGGAAAAACGTGGAAGCCTTTGCAAACCGTAATCAACATGCCTGGCAAAAACCTTGGAAAACTGGGCGCGAGCGCAATCGACTCCTGCCCCATTTTAGATCCAGCGGGAAAAAGCGAAAGAATTAACGTATTAATAGACCTTAATCCTAGCGGAATTGGGCTAACAAATTGCAAAACCGCTGTAGGCGTAGACGCGTGCGGAAGAATCAAGCTTATAGACCGCTTAGGTGGCAACTACGCGGCGGCAATGGATGGAAGCGCGGCCGTAAAATTGCCATGCGATTCTAGCGAAAAAGAATGCGCAACAAAGTGGCTAGTTTTCCCAGACGGAAGTATAAAAAATTGCGATTCGCACAATGACTTACGCAATAACTCGCACAGTAAACAAACTTGCGACAGTTCCACGTGGAACATATGGAAATCGCAAGAAATTGCAAGCGAAAGTCAGCCATTATTTGCCGAAAAAACGTGTTATATAGCTCAAATCTACTCGGACGACGACGGCAAAACATGGAGTGTGCCACGCTTAATCGACCACATGGTTAAGGAGCCATGGATGAGCTTCGCTGGAGTATGCCCAGGGAACGGAATAGTTATTAGACAAAGCGAGAAACATTACGGCAGAATACTTGTGCCATTCTATTGCAGCGGCAAAAGCAAATCGCACTATTCTTCGGGAGCGCTTATTTCGGACGACGACGGCAAAACATGGAGCCGAGGCAAAATGATTAACGAAGGGCGATTGATCAACGGAAAAATCGTAGATCCTGTAACAATGCAAGACGACGATGCAACAAGCTCCGAAACCGTGTTTGTTGAGCGCAAAAATGGCGATATTCTGGCTTTCTTCCGCAATCAAAATCGCTCGGGATGTGTAGGCAAAGCCATTAGTCATGATTGCGGAGAAACTTGGAGCGAGCTAATTTTTGACACAAGTTTGCCAGAGATATTCAGCCAGCCGAGCGCAACCTGTTTTAACAGCGAAAATGCAGAAAACGCAGACTGTATAGCGTTTGCAAACGCAAGCCAAATGATGCCTTATCGCGGTCGCGGAGTTGTGAGATTTAGCTACGACGGCGGAAAAACATGGGCAAAAAACGTGTGCATAAACCCATTCCACCACGTTTATCAATGCCTTAGCTCTAGCAATAAACGAACTTTGCAACTACTGTGGGAAAGAGAGACTACTGGAATTTATATAACGGCAATAGATTCCAATCTTTGGAAGCAGGATAATTTACAAATAGATTTTAAAAGCAATGCAAAAAGTTTAAACAATACAGACTTAGATTGTATAAAAAATAAAATAAACACAAGTGAAAAAATGAAAGATTTAGAAGAAGGAAGCCTTACGCGAACTGAAAGGAGCCAACATGGAAGAGACATTTAGCAGCCATGAAGACGACGAGATGACAACACTAGATCGTTTATCTTTCTTACAGGCAAGCTCAAACTCAAACTCCGCTCCAATCACAGCCAGAAAACGCTGCGATGAAACAATGGATGCAATCAGGTCGCTTATCTTAAGAGAACGCTTGCAGCCAAAAGATATGCTGCCAACAGAACCAATGCTTTGCAACTTGATTGGTGCATCAAGGTCATCTGTGCGCGAGGCGATTCGCAAGCTGGAAGCGCTTAATATTGTGGAAGTTAAGCAAGGGAAAGGCATGTTTGTTGGCTCATTATCGCTTGACCCAATGGTGGAAACACTCGCTTTTCGCTCCTTAATCTCAATAAATAAGAATTTTGAAGATTTAAGCGATGTTGTAGAAATGCGAAAATTCCTAGACCTTGGATGCGCGGATAAGGTGGTTGAGTCACTTAAAGGAACACAGCAGCCAGAATTGGAGGCGCTTTCTGAAATAATGACCAAAGAAGCACATGCTGGAAAAACGTTCTTGGAACAAGACATTGCTTTCCACACTGGTATTTTGCGCGCGGTAAACAATACGATTGCAGAGCAATTCGTGCGATGCTTGTGGCTTGTGCATATGGCGGTTTTGCCACAATTGGGATTGGAAGTTTCGGACGAGCTTGAAAAAACCGCTAGAGCGCACGAGCTTATGCTTAAAACAGCCATTGCGGGAGACGCAGATGGATATAGACAGGCTGTAAACGACCATTACGAGCCAATTCAGTCTATTTTGCTTAATAGACTGCAAGAACACTAAATAAATGAAGGAACCGCTCCCTAACTAAACGAGAGCGGTTCTTTCATCTTCAATGGTGATGCCTGAGTACTACAGCATCACGATTAATCGCAACGATACGATTTACGTTACGAAATTTTATGGCCGTCGCACCAAACGTGCTCAACTGCCAAAGTTCCTGGATTAAGCAAAAGCAAATCGGCTGCGTACCCCTTTTCAACTAAGCCCAAAGGAGCGCTAGTTATAGCATTCGGCTTATCTACTCCAAGTGCGCGGGCAGGAATAAGAGTTGCAGCCGCAATAGCTGCTGGCAAACCAATGCCAAGTTCCTTAACAGCGCGTTCAACTGCCACTTCCAAGATCAGGGTAGATCCCGCAATAGCACCATTAGAAACAAGCCTTGCATGGCCGCCCGTAACCGTAACGTCTAGAGCGCCAAGCTTATAAGCGCCATCCGCACAACCTGTTGCCGCCATAGCATCTGTTACAAACGCAATGCGATTAGGAGCAGCATCAAAAGCCATTCTCAAAACTGGGTTTTCAACGTGGAAACCATCGTTAATAAGCTCAATAGTTACGCGTGAATCCTCCAAGGCTGCAGGGATTGGACCTGGCTTACGGTGATGAATGCCGTTCATGGCGTTAAACATGTGAGTCATAAGCGTAGAGCCAGCATTAAAAGCCGCGCGCGCGGTTTTATAATCTGCATCACAATGCCCCACTGCTGGGATCACGCCAGCTTCTACAAAACGCTTAATCGCTTCCATGCCGTGTTCTCGCTCGGGAGCCAAAGTAATTTGGCGCAAAGTTCCATCTGCCGCCTCAAGCAACGCCTCAACGCGCTCGGGAGTAGGGTCCACTAGGCAATTAGGGTCGTGCGCGCCTTTTCTAGACAACGCCAAGAACGGACCCTCTAAATGCGACCCAAGCACATCTGGGCGCGTTTGCATAACACGCTTAACAGTACGCAAATTCTCTTGCATTACGTCAAGAGGGTTTGTAATCAAGCTAAGAACTTGCCTAGTTGTTCCATGAAGCATGTGATACGCGCGCGCTATAGCAATACCTTCGGCACCATCGTCAAACGAATGCTCCCAGGCTCCATGAGCGTGCAGATCAATATACCCTGGCGTAGCAAAACAGCCACACCCATCCACAACACTTAAATCAGATGCGCTTAAGCCGCGAGTGCTAATAGCTAAAGCAAGGTCTTCGTCTAAAATGCCAGTCTCTAGAATTACGCCGTCACTAACCAAAATCCACGAATTGGGCACAATTCCTCGAGCGTCTACAACGTTCACGTTGCGCACTACAAAATTGCGCTCTTCGTTTGATTTTAGTGAATCATCAATCTTCTTTACGGCATCTAAATACACATCTTTTGACATTTCATTCACCTATGCTTGTGCTTATTTGATATCTTATTATCTTAAATTTATTATCTTAAATTTTAGACTTGTGTATCAGATCCCCTGCCAAGATGGCTTATTTGCATACACCCAACGATAGTAGTCAGCAAGCTTAAGTTTGCTTGCAGCAGCCTCATCTATAATCACTGTTGCATGAGGATGCATTTGAAGCGCGGAAGCTGGGCATAGCGAGCTTACTCCACCTTCTACTGTTGCAGCTACCGCATCTGCCTTATTTTCACCAAACGCAAGAAGCACGAGATGGCGAGCGCGCAAAATCGTTCCAATTCCTTGTGTTATGCAGTGAGTTGGAACTTGGTTAATATCACCGTCAAAGAATCTGCGGTTGTCTACGCGAGTCTGCTCGGTTAAGGTTTTTACGCGCGTTCCAGACGCAAGCGAAGAGCCTGGCTCATTGAATCCAACGTGACCGTCGGAGCCGATTCCCAAGATTTGCACGTCAATCCCACCAGCGGCAGCAATAGCAGCATCGTAGTCTGCTCCAGCGTGCGCAATCTTATCACCTTCGCTTAATGGCGCTCCATTAAGAACATCTCCTGGAACATGAACTAAATCTGGGTTTAGGCCTATTAGATCTGTTACAGTTCTGCGGATTGTGCTGTGGTAAGATTGTTCGTGCTCTAATGGCAATCCAATGTATTCGTCAAGCGCAAATCCACGTACGCGTCTCACGTCAACATTCTTGTCTTTTACAAGCTTTGCAAGATGCTCGTAGGCTTTTAATGGGCTTGATCCTGTTGCCAACCCTAGTACTGCATCTGGCTTGCGACTAATCAAATCTACAACAGATTCGGCGTATAGCTCGCCTGCCTCATCCTGATCTTTTACAATAATAACTTCAGCCATCTTTAGCTTCTCCTTTAAAGCTTTGGTGATTTTTGATTCTGCAAATACTCCAAGCAAATATTAGCATTGCGGCATACGTTTAAGCGTACGCCGCAATACCATTTATTTACTATGCACCATGAATAAACGATTTTGTTTAAATTATTTGCTTAAATTATCTGATAAAAATACTCACTTAGTAGAATCGCTTACTTCTTCTGGGGTCTTTGCCAAAGTCAAGCCAACTTCCTTAAGAACGCGAGCCACAGCTTCAACATTTTCTCCCTTAAGTGGGCAAACTGGGTCTGGCATCTGATTTGTGTCAAACACGCCAAGCAACGCCATTGCGGTCTTAAATGCTCCAACGCCAGCGCCGAAGCCTGCCACTCCGCTAGGAACAGTAACGATTCGCATCAAAGCAGCAAGCCAATCCTGCTCCTTCTTAACCGTTGCCCAATCGCCAGCCTGAGCAGCCTTCCACATGCGCACGTAACCAGTGGCCTCAACGTTTGCAAGTCCTGGAACAGAACCGTCTGCGCCAGCCATGTATGCGCCGTCAACAACAACCTCTTGACCCGTAAGCAAAGTCAATGGGTGGCCAGCCTTATTGTTGTCGTCTACAAGGAACCTGAACGACACGTCATCGTTGGAAGAATCCTTAACGCCTGCAAGTACGCCATCTTTACCAAGCTTTACAAGCAAAGCGCCTGGTAGCTTTGTGTGTACGCAAACTGGAATATCGTAAGCGAACAGTGGCAAATCTGGAACAGCTTCGTGAATAAGACGGAAGTGGCGCTCAACTTCTGCCATGCCGCCGAGTGCGTAGAATGGCGCTGTTGCAACGATTGCAGCCGCTCCAAGCTCCTTAGCTTCCTTTGCATGCTCAATAACACGGTTTGTTTCCGTATCGATGCACCCAACCAACACTGGCACGCGGCCGTCAACAATGCGCATTACGGTTTCAATGATTTCACGACGGCGCTTATCTGTGCTAAACGCAACTTCGCCAGAAGATCCAAGCGTAAACAGGCCGTCTACGCCTGCTTCAATCATTCGGTTAAGCGAACGCTCAAAGCTAACAACGTCTACTTCGCCGTCTGCCGTTAATGGCGTAACTACTGGTGGGATAACGCCGTGGAATTTTTCTGCCATGATTAAACTTCTTTCGTATTTTTTATTATTTATGACTTATTGATTTATGATTTATGACTTTAGATTTTGGAATTAATGGGCGGCCTGCATGGATTTACTGCAAGGTCTTAACAGACCGCCCTCGCATTCAAGCTAGCGACTAACGACTAGCGCTTGCTCGCACTGCTTGCACTACTTGCACTCTTCTTCCGTTGGGTGCAACAGCGAAGGCGCCGCGCCCATCAAAATCTTTGTGTACTCATCTTGCGGATTGTTAATCACCTGGTGAGTTTCGCCACGCTCAACAATCGTTCCATGATTCATAACAACAACCTCGTCGGATATGTATCTAATTGTTTGAATATCGTGACTAATAAACACCATGGAAAGATTCAGCTTCTTCTTTAAGTCGGAAAGAAGATTCAAAATCTGAGCACGCACAGAAACATCCAAAGCGGAAGTTGGCTCATCTGCGATTATTGCATCTGGGTTAAGCGAAAGCGCACGAGCGATTGCCACGCGCTGACGCTGGCCGCCAGAAAGCTGACCTGGCAAAGCGCCAAGAACAGAATGAGGCAAACCAACCATTCGTATTAGTTCCTTGGCTCTAGCATCGCGCTCAGCTTTGCTTCCAATCTTGTGCACAACAAGCGGATCAATCAACTGGTCAATCACACTCATGCGCGCATTCAAAGCCATTGCTGGATCCTGGAACACAACGGAAACCACGCGTCCAATATCCATGCGCTCTTTTGCAGTTCTATGCGTAACGTCTTGACCTTTGAACAAAACCTTACCGCTTGTAACTTGCTGAAGACCGCACATAATGTTTGCAGTAGTAGACTTTCCGCAACCAGATTCGCCAACAATACCAATCGTCTTGCCTGGCATAAGCTTAAGATTCACCTTGTTTACGGCTGTAATCTTGTTCTTATGGAATAAGCCAGATCCTGCTCGAGTAGTGAACACCACTTCGGCGTCGCGCAACTCGATGATTGAAACATCGCCATTTTCGCTTTGAGTTTTGTTTGCGTCATTAACATTCATGTTCATCGCACATCTCCTTTATCGGAGTTGGTCAAAATTGCGGAAGGCACATCCGATTCTGGCTCTGGAGGCGCAGCGTAGAAGTGCCACGTTCCTGGAATGCGCTTCATTACTGGGCGCACGTCAAGTCCTTGATCTGGATGAGAAGAACGCGGTGCGAATCGATCTCCCTTAGGGAAGTCGGATGGGCTTGGAACAGTTCCTGGAACCTGATGCAATCTTGGAGCACCAGCCTCAATGGAAGTTACGGAGCCAAGCAAGCCACGCGTGTACTCATGATGCGGATCAGTGAGGATTTCCTTAGTGGAGCCTTGCTCAACAACCTGGCCTGCGTACATTACGGTAATCGAGTGTGCAACCTTTGCAACAAGAGCCAAATCGTGGCTTACAAACACCATTGCGAATCCAAGCTTTTCGCGCAATTCGTTAAGAAGGTCAATCACTTGCTTTTGAACAGTAACATCCAAAGCGGTTGTTGGCTCATCTGCGATTATCAACTTTGGATCTCGCGTAAGTGCCATTGCAATCAACACGCGTTGACGCTGACCACCAGAAAGCTCGTGTGGGTAGGATTCAAGCGTGCGCTTTGGATCCAAGCCTACAAGCTCCAATAACTCTTCGGCGCTACGAGTTCCACCTCTAGAAGTTAGCTGCTTCATCTGCGCTTTAATCAGCATTGATGGGTTTAAGGAAGACAACGCGTCTTGGTATACCATTGCGATTTCGTGTCCGCGCAAAGCATTGTGCTCCTTTGGGCTAAGCTTTACAAGATCCTTGCCATTAAAGAGGATTTGTCCGCTAATCTTAGCTTTTGGATCGAGCAAGCCCATAATCGCAAGCGAAGTGATTGACTTACCGCAACCAGATTCGCCAACCAAGCCCATTGTTTCGCCTGGACGAACAGAGAAGCTCAAGTGGTCTACAACATTTACGCTGCCGTAGCGTGGGAACTGAATGCACAAGTCTTTAACTTCAATAACTGGAGGCTCCGTAGACGTTGGCTGCAAGCGATCCGTGCGCTTTAACTCAGCCTCGCGAAGCTTTGCCAAAGACTCAACCAAAGCGTCGTGCTGCTCCTTGTAAGCTGCCACTGGGTCGGTGAGAATCCTATCTTCCTTGCGAGCTGCATCCGCATCTGCAGCGCTCTTAGCTACTGGAGCAGTTGGAGCAGCAACCATTGCGTCCGTAATGCCTTCAGAAAGAATGTTTAGGCACAAAACAGTAATCATGATTGCTAAGCCTGGGAACAATGCCTGCCACCAGTATCCGAAGATAACGCCTGCTTTAGCGGAAGACAAAATGTTGCCCCATGTTGGCGTTGGCTCTGGAATACCAGCGTTGATGAAGCTAAGAGAAGCTTCGAACACGATTGCGTCTGCAACAGAAAGCGTTGTGAACACCATAACTGGAGCTGCAATATTACGCGTTACGTGCTTGAGTAAAATCCAAGGTGCGCGAGCACCAGAAACGATTACTGCACGAACGTAGTCTTTTCCATATTCGCTTATTATGTTTGCTCGCACAATTCTTGCGATTTGTGGAACGTAAAGCACACCAATGGAAATGATGATACCAATCATGGATTGTCCAAGAATTGCAAGGCATACAGCCGCTAATGCAATTCCTGGGATTGACATTACTATATCAATCAATCGCATTATAAGCTCAGATATCCAAGTGCGGCTTACAGCTGCGATTGCGCCGATTATTGCGCCCATTATCAAAGCAAAGATAACAGACGACAAGCCGATTACGAGCGAGTAGCGAGCGCCATACATAACGCGCGAGAACACGTCTCTACCAAGGTTATCGGTACCAAACCAGTGCGCTCCTGTTGGCGGCTGATAGTTTTGCGTAATCTTTACTGGGTCGCATGGAGCTAGGAATCGCGCGAATACTGCGCAGAATGCCAGTATTGCAATCACAATAAGCGATATTTTAGAACCTAAGCTCATGCTTTTAAATCTGTTAAATTTGATGCCTGGCTTAGATGCGGCATCTACTACCTGATTCTTTCCGAATAGCATGTCACACCGTCCTAATTCTTGGGTTGATTAACACGTAAAGCAAATCAACAATAATGTTTATGAAGATGAATGCAATTGCAACAACCAAAACAACACCTTGAACAAGCATTGGTTGGTTGCCATTAATGCCGTCGAACATTGCAGTGCCCATTCCTGGGAGTGCAAAAATAACTTCGATAACGATTGCACCACCCATAAGGTAACCGATCTTCATACCAAGAGTCGTGATTGGTGTAATCAGAGCGTTGCGGAACACGTTTCTAGCAACCACCACACTCTTTGGAATACCTGCGCCGATTGCGGTTCGCACATAATCCTTATCCAATTCTTCTACCATCGAGGTTCGTATGATTCGCGTAAGTTGACCTGCTACTGGGAGACCTAATGCAAAGCAAGGCATTGCCATTCTAGCGATGTAAGCTTCTGGATCTTCAAAGAACGGCACAAAATCGCCAGATCCTGGGAGCCATGCAAGCTTGATTTGCAAGACGTAAATCAAAAGAACGCCGAGCCAGAAGGATGGAGTTGCGATTGCAATAATCGAAAGCACGCGGACTGTTTGGTCAACCCAAGTGTCGCGGTAAAGAGCTGCAAAAACGCCGAAGATTACTGCAAAGATTATTGCTATCAACAAACCAATGAAGGTTAGCTGCAAGGTGATTGGGAAGGCATCTGCCACTCTCTGAGCTACAGAATCCTTGTTTACGCCGTAAACACCCATGTTTCCTTGGAATAGTCCAACTATGTAAGATCCAAACTGCTCCCACCACGGACGATCGTAACCCATTTCATGGCGGAATGCGGCAAGTGCTGCTGGCGATGAGTTTTCACCTAATGCTGCAACTGCTGGATCATATTTTGAAAATGACATAAGGAAGAATACGAGGAACGTAACACCGAATGCCATGAATGGCAGTGCGATTAATCGCCTACCTAAAAGTCTAAGAAAATTACTCATAAGACATCCACACATCCATTGAAGAAATTTGTTATTAAGGCATAACAAAACCGGCCCATCTGCACAAAGGCGAGAAAGGTAAACAGCCGGGCCGGTTTTGCGGTTAGAGGTTAGGGAAAATGAAGTTTGTTATTTTTTAGCTTGCACCTACTTTGTTAGCTTTGCTTTTACAAGGTTGATGCCAGTGGAGCCGATTGCGTTCCACTCAGCCAATGCGCCCTTCTTTACAGCAGTCGTAGTCTTACGATGGAAGAGTGGGTACAGAGGAACTTCGTCGCTAATTAAATCGAAGCACTGGTTCCAATACTTCTGGCGATCTGCTGGCTTGGACGCTTCAAGAGCTTCATCCATAAGCTTGTGGAGCTTTGCGTATCCTTCGGAGTTCTTCCAGAACGTGCGCTGACGAGTCCAAGCATTGTCGCCGTACCACCAGCTCATAAGCAAATCTGGATCGTTGCCGAACACAGATGGGTCGCCTGGAGCAAGAACCATGGAGTAGTTTGCGTCGTCGCGGTCGGTAATCTGTGGGTAGAGAGCAGAAGACTTCATGGACTTGATTTCTACATCCATACCAATCTCCGCAAGATCGTTCTTGATTTGTGGAGCAAGCTGAGTAATCCAAGTGTGGTCTGTTGTGTAAAGAGTGAACTTTAGTGGACCGCTTACACCAGCTTCCTTAAGCAAGCTCTTTGCCTTAGCAATGTTCTTGGTGTAAACGTTCTTTGCCTTGTGGTAGTTTGCATAGTTCTTTGGCAAGAAGCTTGTTGCTGGCTCGCCCTGACCGCTCATTTGGTTGGTGATGAGCTTGTTCACATCAATCGCGTAGAGAGCTGCTTGGCGAACTCGCTTATCATCAAATGGCTTTTGCTTTGTGTTGAACATAACGAATGGAAGCGTGAAGCCCTGTGCGGTCTTAAGCTCGGAACCAGACGCCTTCAAAGTGTTGAATGCTTGTGCTGGAACCATTTCCATTACGTCTGTCTTTCCACCTTGCATTGCTGTTACGCGAGCAGTATCGTCAACGGTTACGTTCCAAACCATCTTCTTGGTCTGTGCCTTGTACTTGCCGTTATAAAGATCGTTGCTCTCAAACTTTACTTGGTTATCTGTAATGGACACATACTTCCATGGACCAGAGCCGATTGGCATGTTCTTAAGATCTGCGTCAGACTTTGCTGTTGGAACAATCTGGATTAAAGCAAGACGCTGCTTGAACAGTGGGAATGCTTTCTTTAGCTTGAAGATTACATGACGATTGTCTTTTGCTTCAACTGAATCAATAAAGTCGAGCATAGATATATAGAGGCTGCCTTTTGCAGTTGTGCGCTTGAAGGAAGATACTACGTCTCCTGCTGTTACTTCAGTTCCATCAGAGAACTTTGCAGCATCGCGAATTGTTACCTCATATTCGGTGTCGGAAATCTTCTTTGGCTCACCTTTTGCAAGAGCATTGAAGACTTTAAAATTGCTGTAATCAAGAGCATAGAGCGGCTCTGTCACATGCCAGTTTGCTGCCATTGGCAATGCGCCCGAAGTAGTGGATGGCGCAAAGTCACGGCTTGCGTATGCGACTTGAGCTGTGATTGTATCTTTAACAGCAGTCTTTGCTTTTGCTGCCTTGTGGGATTTTGCTCCACCACAGCCAGAAAGCATCATTAATGCGGCTACACCTGCAGCGATTACCGCGGTTAGCTTTGAGTTAATTCGTGCCATATTTTCTCCTCACCATTGAGTTGTTTTCTTCGCATTTCATCCTCGAATGCGAAAACGTTTTAAATTATAGCGCGTGCGTTATTTTCGCGTTACTTTAAACATAAGAGGTCTGATGTCTGATGTCAAGTTATACGTGTGTCGAATTTGTGAAAATTTTGATTTAATTTTTGAAGTCATTAAATTAGCACAAAATCGCACAAAATCAACACACATATAATCAATACTTTTATTTATTTGTTTACTTTATCCAGTACGGTTACTGGCGACCAATCCGCCTACAATGCACCGCCTACAACTTTGCCGCAAACCAGCGCGTAATCGACGTTGGATGTGTAATTGCAGTTCCAACCACCGCAGCCCAAGCTCCCATTTGCATAACCTTATGCAACTGATCAGGAGTGTGGATACGACCTTCGCAAATAATCGGATAGTTTGGGAAAGCTTGCAAAATCTGACCTAAAAGCTCAAAATCAGGACCATCAGTCTTTGGCCTTCCGGGAGAAGTGCCAGCCAAAGTGGTAGATATAATATCTGTTCCACAATCCGCCGCGCGCTTAGCGTCATCAAAGTTTCCGCAATCAGCCATAACCACTATGCCTTCGTCATGCAAAGCGCGAACAGTTTGCTCGTAAGTCAAACCATCTGGACGCGGTCTATCCGTAGCATCAATCGCAATAATATCTGCCCCAGCAGCAGCACAGCAGCGTGCATGGCGCAAAGTTGGCGTAATATAAACTCCTTCATGACCGTCTTTCCAGATTCCGATTACAGGCACATCTACCTGCCCTTTAATCGCTGAAATATCCGACAATCCTTGGCATCTAATGCCAACAGCTCCGCCTTCTACAGCAGCCATTGCCATTTGTGCCATTGTTTCTGGGTGTCTTAGCGGCTCTCCAGGATAAGCTTGGCAGCTAACCACTAGGCCGCCCTTGATTTTTTCAATCACAGGATTCATATAGATTCCTCCTTTTTCAAAATATGACTAAACTAAACAAAATTAAGCGCAATAAAACGCGATTAAACGCGATTTGAGTGAACAGCCCAAGCAGCACCAATCAAAGGAGCAGATCCTCCGAGTTGACCCTTTAAAATTGGCGTATTCTTAATCAATGTCAAAGCAGAATCTTCAAATCCGCTTCGCATAGCATTCCACCAAATATCGCCAGCTTCTACAACAGACCCAGAAAGCACAATCACATCTGGATCTATAAGATTCGCCATTCCAGCTACGCACTCTCCCAAGGCCTTGCCGCTTCTAGCAAGCGTTTCTTTGGCGTGCGCATCCTGCCCAGAATTTGCGCGCACACAAACCTCATAGCCGTTTTGCGCAAGCTCGGCGCCTTGTGGAAGATTGCTATTGTAAAGAGTGGCAAGCCCCGTTCCAGAAGCCACTGGCTCAATGTGGCCCGCACGCGCTCCGCACGAGCAGTCAAAACCTACTCCCAAGTCACTAACAACGTGACCCGCATGCCCAGCAACTCCGTGCGCTCCTGTAAACAGCTTGCCGTTTATAATAATCGCCCCACCAATTCCAGTGCCTATGCCAACAGAAAATACAATCGACTTTCCGCGACCCGCGCCGTAAATTGCTTCGCCTAAACCATGTCCACCAACATCGCCAATCATATAAACTGGCAAGTCAGTTACGCTCTTAAATGCGTCATAAATTCGCTGCCCTCGCCAACCTGGCAGAATGTCTGTAGCAGCTACAATTTCGCCAGTTTTACTATTTGGCACTCCCGCAGCCGCTATTCCAATTCCGCTAATAGTTTTGCCATTTTTCTGCGCTTCTTCTATGATTTGCGACGCTTGTTCCACTAGGCGATTCTTTATATTTTCTCCACCTTTTGCAGCTTCTGTTGGCATTGAACCATGCTCTTGCACTGTTGGAGAAACGTAATCTGCATTTTCTTGGCGAATATTAGAATCTGGCAAAGTCACCAATCCATAGGCGATTTTTGTTCCGCCTATGTCAAAAGCAAGATATGTAGGGCGAGAATCTTTTGTTTCATTCATAAGTAGTTTCCGTTTTCTTTCTTGCGTTTGCGACTTTGCCTATTTACTCGCCCTGCGCAGCGCTCACAGCGTCATGAATACGCGATAAGTACCCCAAGCGCTCTTCAACGCTCGCGTCTTGCGGAACGCACACTTTTGCACCCAAATAATCGATTGCATAATCGTCTTTTAGTGCCTCTAGAGTAGTTTCTTGAATTTCTTTAGACGTCATTAATGACGTTGGTTCATCTGGGTTCATTGGCAAATGACCATCAATCCACTCATATCCATATTGCGTTGCTTCTGGTCCAGCTCCCGAAAACATTAAACCTTGTAATACTCCTGCGCGTCTTGCTTCGCGCACATGTTCTATAGCAGCTTGAGCCTTTCGCTCTTCTACAACGCTTCTTCCCCAGTTGATTGTGATTCCAATCCCAGCATTTTTAGCAATTTGAATCTCTTCTTCTAGAGGTAGGAATCCTTTTTCCGGATTCTGTCCTTCGATATATCGATCGCAGTGTTCTATAACCAGTTTTGCTCCACACCAATCTAGTTGTGCTAGTTCTTCCAACGACTTTTTCATTGCGTCTGCTTGTGCTATTCGAGTTGGCGCTGTGTGTATTTCCACGTGCGATATATCACAACTATCTCGTTTATCTGCAACATCAGCTATGGCTTCGCGAATATCCTTAAAGAATGCGAGCGCACGATGTCTGCCCTCTTCGCTTGGGCTTGCTAGTCCAAATTCTGGATCTGGGTCAAAGTTTATGTGCCTCATTGTCCCAGGTATTGCGGTTATAGTGTTTGCATGCCAATGCGCTGGTATTGCCGACGCTAGCCACGTGCGATTTTGTGAATCTGCCAAATCTCCTGGGTACGGAATCTCTGTTCCAGCAATCCAGCTTTGTTTACCCAGCAAATCGTAGTATTTTTCTTGATCTTCGCGAGTTTTTGGTAACGATGCGTATGCGCCTACAACAAATTTAGCTTTCAGCATGATATCCTCCTTGAAATCGTAGCTGATTTATCTTTTGACTTATCTTTCGACTTGTATCTCGACTCGTCTTTTGATTCGTCTTTTGATTTGTAGATTACACCAATATCACTACAATTCGTCAGACGTCTGATAAATCTTTGTACTTGCGACTAAATTGTTTTCAAACTAAAGCAGATTAATGTCATAAAGTCATAATGTCATTAACACAACAATTTTCACTTATTTTATGCTAATTAATGATGTATTTAATTGATTAATGCTGTAGCATGGTCATATAAGCTACACCAATACAAGCGTAGATTTGTGCACATCAAGCGCGGATTTGAGCATATAAGAACACTTAGCAGCATCTAGGATTTTCTTAATCGAACTCATATCGTCAAAGTTGATTGCAGAGAGTTATTGAAGAAAATTAAGCATTACTGTAATTGTAATTAAGCGAAGGTGCAGTTTACATAACTTGCTATTTGTAGCTTTTAAGCGTAAAACGCGCTAACAAGATAGTAAAAAACAAAGGATTAATTCCCAAAACGAGTTAGTTCGGGTTAATTCCCAAAATAAATGACAAAAGTAGGAGGAATCATGAAGAAAAGCTTCAAACTAATAGGCTTATCTGCAAGCCTGTGTCTTATGCTAAGCATGTTAAGCATCACTACACCAGCGATGGCATATACTCAAAACGAGCAGCTTACAGAAAGACACACTCCTCTTACAGAGAAAACAGCTAAACAGATTTCAAATGGAGATATAAAGCTGGAGCTTCCCGGAGCTTTAGACATGGCTTTGTATCACAAAAAGCCTTTAGACCCAAATGCTGATTTAGATGGCGACGGCTTAACTAATAGACAAGAAATTTACACTTATACTAAAAACGGTAAAACTTATTATGGGTACAATTCTCACCCTATGATGAATGACACTGATGGCGATGGTATTCCAGATAATCAAGACAGCAATCCTCGCAGATGGGATATAAGCCCACGAGATATGACGCTATTTTCTGAACTTTCTTATCGCGATGATAGTTATATAAACAAGGTTCTTGATTACACTAAACCACTTCATGACATTTATAAGAACCGCAATGAATATCGTCTTATGCACAATGAGATAGCCCCGTTCTGGAAAGTTAAAGAAACCTACCACAATAGGGGTGGTTTTGACGCTGTCTTGTTTGAAAATGTAAGTCCTTATCCGTTCTTAGAGCAAGGAACTGTTCAAGTTCTTGCAATTCGTGGAACTTCTCAATTTAATGATTATGACGATGATCTTGCAATAGCTGTAGGTCGCAATCCAGATCAGGCTTACGATGTTGAACAACTTATTGAGCGTTATGGCAGAGAACACACTGTAAATAACCTATATATTACTGGTCATTCTCTTGGAGGCTATTTGGCTCAACGAGCTTTGATTCGTGCAGACGGTAAAGGATATTCTTGGCTTAAGAAAATCTACACTTTCAATGCTCCTCAAATTTGGGGAAATATCTTCAACCGTTGGCTTCGCACTGCAGCAAACGCAGGGAATCGTCTGACTCGCGAAGGTTATGCTGTTCATTACAAAGTAGACAACGACAGAGTTATTCGTTCTGTCGGCAATTTTGCAGGAGCTATAAGTGTTGGCAATTCTGCAGAAGGGCATGGCTCTCGAAGCTACTTTGAACCACGAATGAACAATTTCCCAGGGTTTACCGTAGGAACTAGAGGAGATATATCTGGTACTGGGCGTTGGATGGAAGAGCTTAATAATTTCTACAATGTTCGCACGTTCTAATTTATTGCTAATTGTTAATTAGTGATTTGTAATTAGCAATAGGCAACTGGTGCGTGTAATTTACTAACAATAAACTAAGCGCTGACTTACAAAATGTGTATTAACGCATAAATAAGTCAGCGCTTTTTATATTGATTAATCCAACTATTCTGGGTTATTTCACAAAGATTTTATCTGGCACAAGAACATCCTAGTGGAGAAGGAAAATCATCCCACACCGAGAAGACTCAGGCGAGCTGAACTATTGTCTAGTATTCCAGCATCCAGATTAGACTAAAGCATTCTCTTGGCTATAGGATAAAAGTGTGCAAAAAATCATGTCTCACGCATTGCAATACAAGCGTTTTGCAGCAATCAAATCTAGGCTAGTCTTTACTTGCACAATCACTCTAAAACAAAAATATCCAAATACTTAGCGCATTGAGCAACAAAACACAGAAAAGAAAAAGGCTTGTTAGAAACCTAACAAGCCTTTAAAACTAAAGAACAGAATCCCGTCCCTAGCGGAAAACCATCTCTAGCAACAAGCATTAAGCACTCGCAAGCAGAATAAAGAACCTACACGGTAAGAAAAGGAAATTTCGGCAAACCGAGCAAACTCTAAACCCCGCGTGCAAGCTGCAGCACAAAACACGCGCCGCCGCCTAACGCAAGCCTATTTTTTACACGCGCACCAGCGAACACCAGTGCGCGCGCAATGCTTAGTGACGAGCCTTGCGAACAACAGCACCCATACCAGCAAGCATAGAAGCAGCCAAAGCAGTCAAAGCAACACCAACACCAGTAGTAGGCAACTTCTTACCGCCATCCTTCTTCTTCTCAACCACAGTGGTCTTAGCACCAGCAGCAGCACCATTAGCGCCAGCCTGGCCAGCAGCCTGACCTAGCTTAGCACCTGGCTTGCCTGGCTGAACTGTTGCATCCTTAGAAGCCTCAACTGGCTTTGTGCCCTGAGGATTCTTTGGATCAGCTTCAGATGGAGCAGGCTTAGCGTCATTCAATTCCTTCTGAGCTTTCTCAAGCTTCTCCTGAGCTTCGCTCAATTCCTTCTGAGCTTTCTCTACAGCAGCCTTCTTCTTTGCACCATCAGTATCATCAGCATAGGCAGCTGTCTGAGCATCATTTGCTGCCTTTGTCTTCTCTGCAACAGTAGCCTCAGCTTCTGCAACAGCAGCCTCGAGCTTCAAGATCTCAGCTTTAGTATAAGTCTTAGCAGCCTTCTTCTGAGTAGTACCCCAAGAACCGTCATCATTCAATCCAACATTAAAATCAAATGCCATTGCTGGGGTTGCCATTGCAAAGCCAGCGAGCAAAGTTGCGCCAGCAGCGAAAGCGGCGATAGCCTTCTTATTCATCATTTTAATTTCCTTTCTTCTTCTCCTCTGCGTTAGGGGCGCAGAGAAAAATTTGCTCCACAATCCACAACATATGGATAGTGGTTTAAACACCAGCCAAAACTAGGAGCAGCCAGCGTTTGCTTATTAACATACCCCCCCCCCGTTTAAAAAAGTCAAGAGGCAACCACACAAAACAAACAGAAAAAAATAATGTTACACACAAACTAATCCACAATTAAGCAACACTCATCGTAAAATTTGTGGATAAACAACACTTAAACCGTAAAAATACGCATTTCAAGGTTTTTGAAGAATTTTCCCAGGTTTTTTTAAGGAAAGGCTTTTCGCGCGTGTCGCACAACAAACGCACTACAAGGTTGCGCAAAATCGAGAATCTCGGTGATGAAAATCACGCTTTGAAGGAGCCAACGCGGATTATTCCCCAAGACTTATGCAATATCACTCAAACGCATCGCATTCCCACAGAGCGCTTAACGGTATTGCCCACAAATTATCCTCCCACTGCATAATTTTTTGACCCATGTAAACAACATATCCGCGCTTAAATTCAGGTTTTTGCGAAAGAGCTACAAGTCCCTTAAAATCGTTACGATTCACCATGCTAGAGCTTTTTACTTCCACTCCAACCAGATTTCCACGGAAGCTTAGCACAAGGTCAACCTCTTTAGGGCTGCTACCAGGTTCACGCCAGTAGAAGCAATCTGGATGCGTTTTAGACCATTGCACAGCAGGCATAATCTGATTTACAACAAAACTTTCTAGCAGATTCCCATACATAACGGGATCTTCCAAAGGATTATGACCCTTACTAATCATTGTTTGAATGCTTAAAGACGTATCGACTGGGTGTATTTTGGCTCTAGTAAAAGTCTGGCGATTGGGCGCAGTTTTTATATTCGGTAGATAATTTATTAAGAATCTACGCAAGAATACACTAACGTAACGCTCAATGGTTCGCCTATCTAAAGCAAGATCTTGACCTATTGAACTCGTATTAAGAATCCCGCCAGGCATACATAACAACTTATTAAGTATGCTAACAGCCATGCTTCTGTCTAATCGTTCTCCTGGAAGAATGGTATCTCCCAACACTGCAAGAATATCGTTTGAAACAAGCTTTTCTCGCTCCCAAGCCTCGTAAGAATCATACGATTGCTGATATTCTGGGAATCCTCCTGCAGCCATAATTTTATATACTTCTTCTCTGCTTATTTCTTTTTCATATTTAAGATTTGGATTACTTTCTATAAGACTATCTACAATATTTCTACTATTTTGAGTAATTTCACACTGCGTAAGAGGACTCATTGTAAAGTGCTGAGCGCGTCTAGCAAGAGGATCTTGACCATCTAGTCCATTGCGATTTATAAGTGCACTACCTGTTAAAACATATTGCAAACTGTTTTCCGTTGAATTATCGACTATTTCTTTTATTGCAAGAGGCAAATTTGGCAGTCTTTGCGCTTCGTCAATAACAACTGGAGTACTAAGATTTTTTAACCAACCATATAAATCTGTTGAAGCAAGCGCAAACGTATTTTCATCCGCAAGGCTCACGTATGAGAATCCTTTAGACACAAGCTGACGCTTTGACATCATAGTTTTTCCCACAGCTCTTGCGCCTTCAAGAATCACGACTTTTCGTTTTGATTGAAGAATAGAATCAGCAATTGGTCTAGGAAAATAAGCGCTCATAAATATAAGTATACACAAAAAACGTATTTTTTGTACATTCAATGTACAATTTTTTATACATCCAATGTACAAAAACTACGACTTACACATCTTTTGTCTAAATATCACACACAGAATTCAGACTGAAATCAAGGGTCCAAAACGCCAAAAGTGTGTAAAAAAAATAAACTCATAGCCCTTGTTGCAGTGAGGCTTATAGCGTATCAAATGTGCTTATTCTTTATTTGCAAAATCATTCTAAACAAAGATATCCCAATATTTAACACAGCTTCACGTTACTGGTTTTATCAATCACTATTGTTCCGATAAATTAAATATGTTATTCCGATACCGTTTATATTATTCCGATAAAACGTTAAAATATAATAAAATGCAACAATGATTAAGGGTATTTTATGTATATAACAGTAAAGCAAGCTGCTGAAAAATGGGGCATATCAGATAGAAGAGTAAGAATTCTATGCTCCGAAGGAAAAATTCCAGGAGCATATCAGGAAGGAAGATCCTGGAAAATACCACATGACGCATCAAAGCCAACCGACGGAAGATATAAAATTAGTGAATCTCTAATTCCAATCATAAAAACTAAATTAGAAACCCTTAAAACAAGAAGACCCTTAACTGAGGGAGAATTAGAAAGACTTAATGAAGAATTTCTAATAGAATATACATATAACTCAAATGCAATTGAGGGAAATACTTTAACACTGCGCGAAACAGACATGGTTCTTAGAGGGCTTACTGTTGATCAAAAATCATTAAAAGAGCACCTAGAAGTTATTGGACACAAAGAAGCCTTTGATTACGTAAAGCAGCTTGTTAGCGAAAATAAGCAGATAAATGAAAAAGTTATAAAAGACATACATTATTTAGTTTTAGCCAATAAGAGAAAAGATAGAGGCGTTTATAGAAAAGTTCCCGTTCGAATTATGGGATCTACACATGAGCCACCACAACCATATTTAATCGCTTCAAAAATGGAAGAATTATTGAAAAAATACAAAAACAGCGATGAAGATATTGTTACTAAACTTGCTCGTTTTCATATAGAATTCGAAAGCATTCATCCTTTTATTGATGGAAATGGAAGAACAGGAAGACTGCTGGTCAATTTGGAGTTGATGAAAGCAGGGTACCCACCAATAGATATAAAATTTACTGATCGCTTGAAATATTATGAAGCTTTTGATGAGTATCACGCAAAGCATAACGTGTCTGCCATGGCAAACTTGTTTGCAAGATATTTAAATCAAAGACTTGATTTGTATTTGTCTATTTTAGAGTAATGGTCATTTTTAATTAAAGCTACGCGCAATTGTCTTTACTGTTATTCTCTCAGATAGTTGACTGAATTATTGACAGTACTGTGGTCGAATCTCCGACTTGGTCACAGATTCTGTTTGACCTATAACTCAAATGCATTGCGTTGTAAGCGCGCGATTATAAAATTTGTATACACAAAAAACATATTTTTTGTACATTCAATGTACAATTTTTTATACATCCAATGTACAAAAAATACGATTTATGCATCTTTTGTCTAATATCACACACACTTCAGACTGAAATCAACAAATCACAATCAAACCAAACACAACATATAACAAACATAGCCTTCTGAATTTTAATTAAACTCAGGAGGCTATTATTATTTGATAAACTGTTTAATCTAGTTATTTTACATAGCTATTTTTTTACTCTTAAAAATAGCTATAGCAGCAATACTTACAACAAGAACAGCAAGAACAATCAATGGCGCCGTGAAATAATTTGTGTAGAACTCACGCACATCAATGTCTACAGAATTGATAGTCGCAGCATAAGATATATACGACAATACGCCTAATACAACATCAATAATTGCATACGCATATGCGTTTTTATACAATTCTTTAACTGACTTGCTGCTTTTAACCCAAAGCATTACAGACAAAACCAAACCTATTAACATTGATGCAACAGCAACAAATGCAAACAACATATCTAACATAAAACCCTCCTGACCAATTAAATCCTCTACCATAGCGAATTCAATATAATTTTAATTTAACTAAGATTTTCGTGTCAATATTAAAAAAAAACCACAGAATTTTACACATTATTTTCACATTTAGCGTACTTTTAAAACATAAGAACAAGCGAAAACTGTGTGATATTTCAGCGAATATGTGCTTATATTTCACTGAGATATGTGTAATCAGGTTAAGAGAAATCGGACATGTAAACTGAAATATAACAGTATAATCTAGTTAGCCCAAAGAGGTAAATCCCGCCAATGATCAGGTGCCCCCGTTCGTTCGAAAGGGATAATCTTATTGTGAGGAAATGTTTCAAGGGTATTGGCTAAAAGATTACTGCCTTCTAGTCCTAATTGGATGTGAAGAAATTGAATAATACTTATCTGCCCAAATAACCTGTGCATAAGAGTGTTTACTGGCTTCATAAGCTCATGGTCTACGGGTTTTGGCTTGATATCAAAGCCGACAATCGTTACTGGTCACAACTCCTCCCGACGAAAAGGACCAGCCCTGGACTCCCACCGAAGTGGGTAGCGGAACTGGTCTTGTTGTTTACTATGATAACACGCGTACCAGTCAAGTGCTTATAAAACCTGTCGACATGTGAGAAAATACTCAGCAGACACAATACCTACGAATGTGGTTGGGAATCAATTCTCAAGAAATCCAGCCCTCCTACTCACACGACTAGAGGTCTGAACTGTTGGTATGAGCATGATGCATCAGCGTATACGCCCTCATATTCCACTTATACATCACGGTGGAGCGGACAACGGGAATCGAACCCGCCTCTGAAGCTTGGGAAGCTTCCATTCTACCGATGAACTATGTCCGCATGTTCGGCTGCTGGCGATTAATACCTTCAAATGACTCGATTAATCAATCTAGACAACAAACCATATAAGGATATCATGCTCCGCTTACGGCTACAACTCCACTAGGGAATCTTCTCCCATATCGGATGTTGAATACAGATTCAGACTTATCAAATTCATCTGGTCTTGCAGCAGCTTCATTTTCATAAGACATTTCCGCATACCCAGAATACTCAGCATTATCCTCTTGCGACTTAGCCATTAGTCTCAAGAAGTTAACTCGCTCTTTAACAGCTGACTGATGAGAAAACATCTTCAATAATTTTGATTTATCATCTTCAAATGGATTTACAATCATCAGCGAAGACATTGCCTGCAATCCAGCGGCTCTACTCATCTCATGTATTTTTGCACCGTAAGCAATTTTATTTAGAGCAGAAGCCAAAGCTGCAGGATCTCCCGTAAGCATTCCAGCGCTTTTATCTGCGTCAAATTCGCGGCTTCTAGAAACCACCAGCTTAATCATCAATGCTCCAACTGGCACAAAAATCACATTTAAAACTTGACCAACAATCTTTAACACTGGGCAACGGCTTTTAGAAGATTCTGATCTAACAGCAAACTCACTATCAGCAGTATGCTTCTTTTTGGAATACGTAAGAACATAGCCAACATAAGTCATAATTGTCGCAATAGCTGAAGCAATAGTGGAATTCAAAATGTCATGATTATAAATATGAATCAGCTCATGACTTACAACTCCACGCAACTCACGCTCGTTCAGAATGTTTAAGAGTCCACGCGTACAACAAATAACAGCATGTCTTTCACTGCGACCAATTGCAAAAACATTAGGACTATCCATTGGAGCAACGTAAAGATGCGGCATCGGTCTTTCGATTCTCGCAGAAATCTCGCGAACAATACCATACAAGATTGGCTCTTCATCTTCACTGACTTCTATAGCATTCACCATGCGAATTGCGAGCTTGCCAGAAAGCCAATATGCGCACACACTGAGAATTATTCCTAAAACTACAAACCAAATCAGCATAGGTAAGCGCAATCCACAGGAAGCCCAAATTAAGGCAAGAATCAACCAGATTACTGAGAACAGTGCTGCTGTTTTCATATAATTGCTGCATCGCATTCCTATATTGCTGAACATGTTTACGATTCTAATAATCGGAACTGTAATTTTGCTGAATGAAAACTGTATATTTATAATTAATATGTTTAAGATTAATGCTAATTAGTGTATTTAAGATTTATAATCTGTTAACAAGTGGTCGCTTACGTTTTGCAAATGTGCATAACGTAAGCGACCACTAAAAATTAACGAACTATTGTTGATGATTCGCTATATCTATAAGCATTTGCTTAGATACAACTTTTTTGCGAGCGCGATTTTCTGCCATACCAGATTCAACTTCGAAATCGTCAACTCTTTTCCACCCATCAAAATCAACTACATCCACGCCTCTGGAAGCGAGAAGATTTTCGATAGATTTAGGCTCTCTATCTATTGCCAATCTGCCAGGAAGTGCGGATTCACATTCGTCGAGCGAGCTTTTTGATAAATCTTCCAACATATTTGCCACTATTTGCAAAGCGTCTGACTTTGTGGAACCAATTAATCCAACAGGTCCTCGCTTAGCCCAGCCAGTTGCATACAAGCGTGGACGCACAACATCACCATCTGGATCAGTTACTATGCGACCATCTTTATTCGCAAGAAGAGTTTTGTTCTCATCGTAAGCAACGCCAGAAACCTTAGCAGGCTTATATCCAATCGCATGGTAAACCGCTTGAACAGGGTATTCTTCAAACTCTCCAGTACGAGTCATTTTCCCGTCCGCGCTTGTAACTGTACGCTCTACTCGAATAGCGCACACTCGCCCATCTTCTCCCAGAATTTCAACTGGATCAGAATTGAAGTGAATAATATAGCGTCGATTTGCAGGATTGCCTTCAAAGTCAACGTTTCCACTATCTTCCATATCTTCGCTCAAATCGCGTATAGCAAAAAGTTCTTCTACCATTTGACGAGTCAATTTGTCTTTTCCAGCAACATCAATCGTTTCGTCATCCAAGTCAAAATCGTTTTCATTTACAACTATTTGCACGCCAGAAAGCTTTTCCATCTCGCGCAATTCTTGCACAGAGAATTTAGCTTGAGCAACGCCTCGTCGAATAAACAAGTGCAATGTTTTAGCCTGGTTTTTAAGCAAACCATTGTAAACGTCGTCGGAAATGTCCGTGTGTTCTCTAAGATAATTCGCGTCTCGCAAAAGCTCGCGCGCAACATCCATAGCAACGTTTCCGCCACCAATAACAGCCACTTCGCTTGCATCAAGCGGCCACGTGCGCTCACTGGTAGGATATCCGTCGTACCATTCCACAAATTTTGCAGCGCCATACACGCCGTTTAACGATGCTCCTGGAATACTAAGCGGCTTATCTTCTACAGCGCCCGTAGCAAACAGAATTGCATCGTAGCGAGGCAATAAATCTTCTAGCGTAATATCTTTGCCAAATTCAACATTCGCATACAAGTGAATATTTGGATTATCAAGCGTTTTAGCCAAAGCATCTGCAATGAATTTTATGCTCGGATGGTCTGGCGCAACTCCATATCGAACCAGCCCGAATGGAACTGGTAGTTTTTCAAATAAATCGATTCTAGCGCTCGTACCTAATCCCATTTCGTCACCCAATTTTTTAAGCTGACGAAGAAAAATATCTGACGAGTATATTCCAGCAGGCCCCGCGCCAATAACTGCGATTCGCAATTCGCTCGCATCCGCATTATAATTCGTTTCCATAAAATTTCCCCATATTGAGTATTTCAAGCATTCTTAAGCATTTTTGAACTCTTTTGTAAACTGTTTTATAAGTCGCTTCCTTAAATGCTCCACTACTTAGACTAGCGCCTTGACTCATTCAAGAAAAGACCAAAGTGAATATTGTCACTTATATACATTTTGCTTATGCGTGCTTGTAACTTGTGACTTATGCACATATGCACATTTACTCTTACGCGCGCTTTCCTTTCAACGCTGTAAGCGCCCATAAAATTGACACAACATCAATCATCTCTTGCATCATAGCTCCAAGAACCGCAGGAATCAGCCCAAAAGCCGCCGCAATCATGCTTATAACAGCTAATCCAATTCCCAACATAACAGCTTGAACCATAACACGCTTCGTGTGTTTTGCAACACTTACAGCGTTTGCTACAGCATAAATGTTGTTGTTCATAATCACAACTTGCGCGCACTCCGAAGCCGCTGTATCGGTGCCATCAGTCAAAGCCACACCAATGTTTGCTGCAGCCAAAACTGGTGCATCGTTTACGCCATCTCCAACCATCATCGTTATGCTACATTTTTGTGTTTTTCCGCCAGAAAAGTCGAAAGCATCCGTGCTCAGTAAGCTTGTGCTACCTTCCGAATACTTATTATCTGCATTAACACTATCCGTATTCTTATAGTGCTGTTTTACGCACTCAAGCTTGTCTTCTGGAAGCAAATTCGCTTTAACATGCTCGATTCCAACGCTTTTTGCTATTGTTTGAGCCGCTTGCAGACCATCTCCAGTAAGCATGCTTATTGAACGAACACCAAGCTCCTTTAGTTTTTGAATCGTAGATTTTGCATTTTCTCGAGGCACGTCTTTTAGAACAATTCGCCCAACAAGTTTGCCATCAAAAGAAACGTATGTTGCCATTTCGTCGGCAGAAAGCTCTTCAAAATTGCTTTCTATTTTTGATATATTTTCTACATTTGCACGTTTGGCTTTATCTTCGGTTGCTTGCGACTCATCCTCGGAATTGCCAGCTGACGCCTGCAAAACGTATTTTTTGCGACCTACTCTAACGTTTACACCATCCACACTTGCACATATACCTTGACCAGCAGTTTCTTTAACACCGCTTATAACTGGGTATTCACGCACGCTCGGAAGTTGCGGAACGGCAGATGGATGCGTGTTTTGCCAAAGATCCGATCCAGCTTTTGCAATTCCTCCTGCAAGAATGTGCTGTGAGTATGTTTCCAGGACACCAGCAAACATTAGTATCCTATTTTGCAACCCACTATTTTCTTGATTTTCCTGATTTTCGCTATCTTGATGATTCGCTAAATCCACTCTAACAACTTGAGGCTGTTTAACAGTAAGCGTTCCCGTTTTGTCAAAGAACACATCTGTTACTCGGCTTAGCTGCTCTAAAACATCTTGGCTTTTTACCACAATACCAAGTTTTGCAAGTCTTCCTGTTCCTGCCATAAACGCCACTGGAACAGCTATCAAGAGCGGGCAAGGAGTAGCTAGCACCAAAACTTGCGCAAATCTTAAAGCCTGACCAGATGCAGCCCAAGCAACGCCTGCAATAACAAATGAAAGCACAGTAAAAGGCACAGAAAGCATATCCGCAAATCGCACTACTGCAGCTTTAGAAGATCTTGCAGATTCAACCAACTTCATGATTTTTTGATATTGCGAATTTTGCGATAACTTAGTTACGCGCATAATCAACACAACACCGCCATTTACGCATCCAGACAACACTTGCGCGCCAGCAAACACTTCACGCGGAAGCGACTCGCCATTTATTGCGCTTGTGTCTAGAACAGCGGAACCGCTTAAAAGCTCACCGTCTACAGGAACTGTTTCTCCTGGAAGAACAACTATTACATTGCCGATTTTTAGATCTTCAACTGGAACTGTTTTGTATCTTTGTAATTGGCTAGAAGACTTTACCTCTTGCAATATTGGGCATTCTTTAGAGTTATTGTGACATTTTTTACACGATTCACAACTAGTAAAATCTTTATGTTCTTGCAATGCCTCTAGCGAAGATTCATCGCTGACTTTTCTAAAATGACTATGATCAAGCAGAGCACATTGCTCACAAGATTCACCGCACACTATTCCAGGAAGTGTCATTAAATGTGCGGTTTGAGGAGACGCATTTACTAAAAGAGATAGATTTTTCTGCGCTGCATCTTGCGCAAAGTCTTCGATTGCTTCGCCTGTAAACACCATTACAACAATCAAATAACTTGCCCAAAATTCGCCTATACAAAGCGTTGCAAGCAATGCAACAAACGCAAGCAAGTCAATTCCAAGTGTGCCATGCGCCAAATCATCAATCATACTTAAAAGCGACTTAACGCATGTATATAAAACTAAACATGTTATTATACTTTGCCCGATTGTAAGGCTTATTTGCACATTAAAATCAAAATTTATTAACGAAAGTAGGAAAGTAAACGTCTTGCTTATAACTTTGCAAAAATCGAGTATAAAAGTCAGATTTCTAGAATAAAACACCGCAATAAACGGGAACAAAACTAAAACTATTACTAATTGAGGAGCACGACGGCAATACGATAAAAGTTTACGCATACACTTTCCTTACGCTGATCAGGTTAACTGCGCTAAACGCTGCTAACACACGATTTCACGCCTTGTTAACCCATTGAGCATCCACTTAAGCATGCGCAATACACGGCGTAAAGATATCTATATTCATTTATTGGTATTCAGTTTAGCAAAACACCTTGATGAGAAACATTCTCATATAACAAAATGCGCGCAAGAACAAGAAACACACGAAAGAAGACGATAATACGAATATATGAAAAAAGGTTTCTAGCGATTGGCTAGAAACCCTATTTGTGGAGCTAAGGAGACTCGAACTCCTGACCCTCTGCTTGCAAAGCAGATGCGCTACCAGCTGCGCCATAGCCCCATTGGAGAAAAAGAACAAAATGCTCAATTTCGTGGGCCCGGGAGGACTTGAACCTCCGACCTCATCCTTATCAGGGATGCGCTCTAACCACCTGAGCTACGGGCCCAACTTGTATGTCGAAAACATACAAGTAGTTAGATTAGCACATGAAACAAAAATGTCAAATAGCAAATCTAAGCGTGTCGCAAAATTATTCTACAAAATTATTCTAAATGACTGCGCATAAACCACTGGAACTTTTCAAGCTGCTGAACATGGTCTTGAATAATGTTTGAGCTAACAATATCGAGATTATCAAGCTGAGTAATAGCATTTCTATCGTCCGCAATCATATCGTTGTAATACTCAATTAATGCTTGCAAATACTCTTTGGTGGACTTTCTGCCGCTAAGAGAAAAACGCTTCCAAGTGCGCGAAGCTACAACATCGTCTGCGCGACCAAGTGGGGATCCACCAAGCGTTGCAATTCGCTCAGCTGTTTCATCGGCTTGAGCTAAAACTTCTGCAACCTGAGGATCAAGCATTTCATGAACTGCAATAAAGTCTGGACCCGTGACATTCCAATGTGCATGCTTTAAAATTAAAGCAGCTTCCTGCTCGTGACTTAAGCGATTCTGCAAAATATCGATTGCTTTCTCGCTAGACGATTCATCAAGACCTGGCACAATATGAGTTAAAGCCATATTAGTATCCTCCATTTTTTGTTTATTTTTGTTTAATTTTATTCAAATCTTTAATTTACTTCGGTTTTTCTGACTTCAATCGTAGCTATTCTACGCCCATCAACCTCCGTAACTGTCATATCGTAGCCATCCGCATCGTGCAAAATAGCTCCAACCTTGCCCATGGAGCCAGTGTGAGCAAGGAAATAGCCTGCAACAGTTTCATAAGGTCCATCCTCTAGCTCAATTCCAGTCACATCTGCGAAATCTTCTATAGTCATTCCACCGTCAACTGTAGCAACCCCGTTTACAAACACAGTAGCTTTACTATCACGCTTCAAATCTGACTCGTCTGGCAAATCGTATTCATCTCTAATATCTCCAACCAATTCCTCGGTCATGTCTTCAAGAGTCACGATGCCATCCGTTCCGCCATACTCGTCAATAACAACAGCAAGATGTATTCCGCGTTTTCTAAGCAGCTCCAAGCTTGGAAGCAATTTAGACGTTCCAGGAAGACTTATTCCTTCTCGAGTTACATCTGCAACTGTTTTAGCATTAGGATCTCTAACATCTAACAAATCGCGTACATGCACAAATCCAATAACATCGTCAAAATCTTTGCCTGTTACAGGATATCTAGAATATGGCAATTCTCTAATTTTTGCAGCAGCTTCTTCAAGACTTAAAGATCCGTCCAAAAACTCAACGTCTGCACGAGGACGCATAACTTCGGCAACAATCGTTTCAGAAGCATCAAAAACATCGTCTAAAATTGTTCGCTCATCTTGGCTAAGCTTTTTATTCGAGTTAACTAAAACACGTAGCTCTTCGTCGGAAACTTCACTTTCCTTTTCGTTTGGATCGAATCCAAGAAGTCTCACAAAACCGTTGGTGTTCTTAGCAATCAACCATATTAAAGGCTTGCATATTTTGGAGAATATATCTACTGCTGAAACAACTGCTCGAGCGATTTGCTCAGAGCGCTGCATTGCTATTCTCTTTGGCACAAGTTCAGAAATTACTATTGAAAAATACGATATTATAAGCGTTAAAACAATAGTCGTTAATGGTCCAGCAACATGATCTGGAACTCCCCAAGACTTTACAATTGGCACAATATGAGGCGCGATTGCAGATTCGCCAAAAGACGCCGAAAGAAATCCCGAAAGCGTAACTCCGATTTGAAGAGTGGAAAGAAAAGTGTTTGGATCTCGAGCTATTTTTGCAACTCTTTTCCCACGAGCATCCTGCGTTTCCATGCGGTCTAATTGCGACGATCGCAAATTAACAAGCGCAAGTTCGGTTGCTGCAAATATGGAACCAAACAAAAGGAACACAACAATGAGTGCAATGTTAAAACCCAACGACATACTTGCTATCTTAGTTGAATTTAACATATATAAAAAGCTTTGTGCTTAATATCGGAATAATATACACAATCAGGTTCTATAAAAATAACCGGATGGAGCTTTACTTATCTCTTTAATGGATTCAACTTTAAGAACCACACCTTTGTGTGAATATCCACTAACACCAATATTCCCAAGTGAGATATTAGCTTTTACAATCACCCATTGGTGATTTTTAAATCGTAAGTTTTTAGAAAAATCTGCAACAAACCCAAACGGAGACATATCTAGAATGCAGCAAGACATAAATTGTCTAGATATGCGAACCTGATTTTTAGAAAGCGTGTTTTCTCGACTTATAAAACCTTTTACCACAATTTCATATCCCTGGTATTTCTCTAAATTATGGTCAATTTCGTCATACCAATTTCCAAAATCATCGTCTGAAATAATAATTTTTTTATTAGCTACGTCTAGTCCTCTTAAAGTTTTTTTATTATTTTTACGATTAGACGCGATTGCTATTGCGCGCCCAGAGGCGTACTCGTCAAAACCTGCAGACTTTGTAAAACCTTGATCTAATGCTGATTTTGACATTTGAAGTGGAATTAAAATCACGAGCATTGGAATTATTAGGGAAACAAGAATGCGTTTAGAATCTTTTGCAAAAACTGGAATAATACCAAAAAGCGAGCAAATTCCCAAAACAAAAAGCAAAATCGCAGCAAAAATAAGGTATACGAATGCGCGCGGAGTGGTAAGGATTGTGTAGCATCCGCTTAATGCGCTCCACATTAGTGTGGCTGAAAAGCAAATCAAACACAACGATTGCGCAATATGAGCAAAAGTAATTTTATGCTTAGTTTGCTTGCAATCTGCATTATTACAATCAACATTGCATACAACATTTACACTACTCATAGCATCACACCCCATGCAAGGTGAACAAGAAGCGCTGCGAGTAAGCAAATAACAACAATAGTTGCTGTTAGACGTATCACAAATTTCCCTTTAAAATCTTCAATAAGCATAAGAGTGTTTTTTATGTCTAGCATTGGCCCAAAAAGCAGAAAAACAATTACTGAACTCATTGGAAGAGAAGCAGCCAAAGAGCGCGCAATTACTGCGTCGGAGCTTGAACATAAGGAGCTTGCGTATGCTATTAGCATCATTGCTGGAATCGCCACAAAAACTGTTGTTGTGTTTATTTTTGATGCAGGATCTGCGCCAAGCCAAACGCGAATAATCGAAGCTACAGTTGTTCCAAACAATATTATTGGCATTAATCGCATAAAATCCGCATAGACGTGATGAGCATAAATTTTTAAATGATCTTTAAAACTTATTAAAGGCCCATCATTATTGTCAAAATCACATGAATCACATGTTGATCCACATGATTTTATGAAAAATTTTTCCCTTAAAACTTGTGATTTTACAGGAAAAATCACAAAACTAATTCCCACTAAAAGAGCCACACCAACACCCAAAGCCACTCGAGTCACAGCAACTGCTGGAACGTCCGCAAATGCGTACCAAGTAGCCCAAATAGAAACAGGATTTACCACTGGCACAGCGCATAGAAATGTCACAGCACAAGGCAATGGCAGCTTTCGCGCAACAAGACGAGAAAACGTTGGAACAACAACACAATCACATACTGGCACACAGACTCCAGCAAGAATTGCAGCCAAAAAGCCGTTTGCAATAGACTTTGGAGCGTGTTTTTCAATAAAATCTGCCGTAATCCACGTTTCTACAGCAGCAGAAACAAGCACGCCAATTAGCGTAAAAGGAACAGCTTGTAAAAGCAGCCCAGCAACACCCATAATAATAGTGTTTACAGGCATCCAAGGGTTGCGCGCTTGCAACGCTGGAAACATTGCAATAATAAGAGCTACAAGAGGCACTCCTGCAATCAAAAAAAGATAGTTTGCAGAATTTGCTTGTTTTGCTTTACTTGCTTTACTTGCTTTTTCTACTTGGCTCGCTGTTTTTGCTTCAGTTTCTGTTTTTAGCATGACAACACTTCCACCAAGCCGTCACTCATTCGATACCTTGCTCCAACAAGCATCAAAGCGTCTTTGAAAACAGCTTCGCGAATTATTTGTGATTTTTCACAAATTTCAGCCAAAATATTAGACACGTGAATACGTTCAATATCATCTGTATCTAAATTTTCCTCAACACCTGCGAGCACAGCAGGCCCTAAAGAACGCAGCAATATTAACTCGCTCGACTCAATTATTTCGCTTGTTTTATCTTCGCCATATTCAGAAACCAGCTTTTGCACGTTCGGCAAAACAGCCTTTACGGCGCCGCAATGCTCATGCCCAAGCACAACCAACACTTTTACTCCCAAATCACTTACAGCGTATTCTAGCGAAGCTATTACGGCATCATCCAACACTTCTCCAGCTGTGCGAACAGAAAAAATATCGCCCAAACCGGCGTCGAATATAAATTCTGGAGCAACTCGCGAATCTGCGCACGAAAGCACAACAGCTCCAGGATGCTGACCGTCAATAAGTTTCATGCGCGATTCTGAATTTACGCCTGCATGCGCTGAATTGCCGTCTGCAAATTTGCGATTCCCTGCAAGCATTGCGCTTAATACCGATGTAGCTAAAACTGAATCTTCATTAGCAAAATCTTCGCTGACTTCTTCTTGCATTATTATCTCCTACACTGGCATTGGCAATATTTTCAGTTGCTTAAAGTTTAAAATTTTTGACTTAGAATATATTGTATCTTTCGTAGTAAATAAGAATTTTGTTTAAGAATATAAGCCTATTATCAAAAAAGCTCCCGTATTGCAATTCGCAAATACGAGAGCCTTCTTGATTCAGTAATTTATTAAAATCATCCAGTGTTTTGCAAGCCTGCAGCAACACCGGAAACAGTGCAGAGAATCAGGTAGATGAACTCTGCTTGCTGGCTTTCGCTCAATTCTTCCTTATCCACCTTGTTGCGAAGCTTATGCAAAGCAAGTGACTGAATTACAGAAAGCGCGTCCACGTAAGGCGAGCGCACGCGAATCGCTTGACCAAGCACATGACGATGTTGCAGCGGCCACTTGTCACCAACAATTTGCAAAACCCACTTGCGCGTAAGCTGCATTTCCGAAAGCACTTTATCGCTTAAATCTTCGCGATCTCCAAGGCTTAGATACATGCGAGCAATTCGCTCGTCTGTTTTAGCCAAAGACATCTCAATATTGTCAATAAAAGTACTAAACAGCGGCCATTCTTCGTAAGCTCTGCGCAAAGTTTCCAAGTCGCCAAACTTTTCGCAAGCTGTACCCAAGCCGTACCACGCTGCCAAGTTGATTCGAGCTTGCGCCCAAGAGAAAACCCACGGGATTGTGCGCAAATCGTCCAAAGACTTTGCACCAAGACCGCGCTTTGCAGGGCGAGATCCGATTGGGAGCAAACCAATCTCACTAAGCGGAGTAACGGTTGAGAACCAAGGCGTAAAGTCATCTGTTTGAAGCAAATCAATAAAACGATTATGCGCTGCAACATCAAGCTTTTGAGCCATATCCGCATACTTATGAGTCATTTCCGTGTTGGTTTTCTCAACGCTTGGAGCAGATTGAAGCAAAGTTGCTGCAGCTACTGATTCCAAGTGACGAATGGCAAGAATTGGGTTTCCGTAGCGAGCAAAAATAACCTCACCTTGTTCAGTAAGCTTAAATCGGCAATTTACTGAACCAACTGGTTGAGCAAGAACAGCACGGTTTGCAGGACCACCGCCTCGTCCAACAGCTCCTCCTCTGCCGTGGAATAGTGTCAAATCAATGTCATGATCTTTAGCCCACTGTGCAATACGTTCTTGAGCAGAATGTAATGCAAGTGTTGCAGAAGTAGGACCTGCGTCTTTGGAAGAATCGGAGTAGCCGAGCATAACTTCCATCTTGCGACCAGTAGCCTTCAGTCTAGCCTGAACTTCTGGAATCTTAATGATTTCCTCAAGAACATTAACCGAATTCTGCAAATCTTCTAGCTGCTCAAAAAGTGGTATCACGTCAATTGTTGGAGCATCCTGTGGATGCGCAAACGCAAGGCGATTAAGCTCAAATACATCGCGAACATGCTGAGCAGACTTTGCAAACGAAATAATGTAACGGCGAGCCGCTCGCATTCCATTTCGCTTTTGAATTGCTCCAAGCGCGCGGAATGTGTCTAGAACTTCGCGAGTCATTGGCTGAAGCGGTCCACGCTCCCCGTGCAAACCATGTTCGCGAATATCTTCCAAAGCGCGCGAATGCACGAGCGAATGCTGACGGAACTCCATTTCCACCATGTGGAATCCAAAGGTTTGCGCCTGCCAGATCAAATCCTGCAATGGTCCATATGCTGCTCGAGCATCTCCAGCCTCAGCAAGCGAACGTTGCACTATTCGCAAATCTTCAATGAACTCTTCGCAAGAATGATACATCAAGTCTGTATTGCGGCTAATCGTGTGGTGTAGTCGATCTGCCATCACAAGCATAACGGCTCTATGCGGCTCGCTGTTAGATACGTCGGACGCGTTTTCAGTGAGCTGCTCGCTCATTTCCCTCTGGCGGTTCCAAAGTTCCAGCAGCTCAACGCTTGGAGGCGTTGTGCGTGTTTCCATAGTCAGGCATTTGCCAACTTCGCGCGTGCGTTCTTCCAGCGCTTTCAAAACGTGGTTGCTAAACTTGCTCGCAACCTGCCTACTTACCTTTGCTGTAACGTTTGGATTTCCGTCTCTATCGGATCCAATCCAGCTTCCTGGGTGGAAGAATGCTGGGCATCGCGGTGGCACTAATCCAGCTTTTTTGCCCAAAAGCCAATCGTCAAATCTGCGATAAACCAACGGAATTGTGTTGAATAATGTTGCGTCGAATATATCGAGTATTGTGTCTGCTTCTTCAACTGGTGTTGGTTTTTTAAGAGCAATAGGCGAGGTGCGGAGCAATGCGTCTATCTCGTTGTATAGACGCCTGTAGTTTTCGCGCTTGTCTGATCCTCCTAGCCTATTGTGTTTGCTTAGAAGCTTTGATATTCTGCGGATTTTACCAGCTACAGCTTTTCGTCTCGCTTCGGTTGGATGCGCTGTGAAAACTGGATGGAATTCAAGTTTATTTAGCAGTTCCTTAGCTTGCGCAGGGCTCATTTCCGTGAGCAACTTGTGGTATGCGCATGTTAGCTCGTTAACTGGGTCTACGGGATTAGATTCTTCTACTTCGCATTCGCGTTGGTGCAGCACGGAGACCCTGTAGTTTTCTTCGCACAGGTTTGCTAAGTGGAAGTATGTAGCAAACGCACGCGCAAGAAGCTGCATATCTGGCAAATCCATGCCGTTGATTTTTTCTACAGCTTTGTTTAGCCCGTCGTCTTCTGTTCCTTGTGCATCAACCATTTGTGCGAAGTGTGCTGTGCTTGCGTTTACTGCGTTTAATCGCACTTCGTCGAATACGGTTAATAGTTTTTCATCAAATTCGCCTAATACATCGCGCAGAATATGTAAGCATAAATCCATGTCTTGCTTAAGCGATGCTGGCAGTTCGCGCTCTTCAGGTCCTTTTCTTCCTAGTCCAGACGTAACTATTGTTGCGTCTGCTGGAGTAACCTGTTGATTTTGAGTTGTCATCAGACCTCCTTGTGCTAGTCATAAGGTTGCTTGGTCATTTGACTTCCGCGGCTCCTCCGCGGTTATTTAGGTCAAAAGTTGCAAGCCCACAGCCTTTGTTCCCAGCGAGATTCCAAAATAATTGTGAACCGACCTTAGGACTGATTTTTTCTATAAATTTCTTATAGGCTACGCGCTGCGTATACTAAAAATTGTGAGCATAGAAGAGAATAACGCTGATAGTAATTCAAACAGTAATATAGGCAATACTCCACAAATACTTTCGACTGGTCATATAGTAGGAAAGCCTTCTGGGCGCTTTCAAACGCACGCGATTCCGCTAGATATGGAAGATGTTGAGCGCGATTGGGATAAACCAGTTACGGAAGCTGGGATTGCAGCAAAATCCAGCATTATTATTCGAGTTGGCGCTTTAGGTTTAGGCGCAGGAACTGGAAGCTACCGCGTTCGCGAGCTTATGCACCGCGTTGGCGAACCTATGGGTGTAAATGTTCGTGCAGACGTTAATTTAACCGATATTGAGGCTACTTGCACAGATAAGCATGAGCGCATTACCGAAGTTGTTGATCTGCCTACTACTGGCGTAAATACGGAGAGAATTTGGCTTCTCGAACATTTTGCAGATTGGTTTAACGTTAAACTTGGAAATGATTCCTTATATCATTCAAAGGCAGCTGTTTCTAAGGAGTTGGTGGACACTCTTCAAGCTAGCAGCAATGAGAATGCGATTGTTCAAACAGCTAAGCAGTCGGAGGAGCACGCTGCAAAAGTCGAAGAAAAAATGGCAATTCAAGAGGCGATTCGCAAAGAAAAACCTCGCGGGATTTTTGCGCTTCAACCAGAAAGAACGTATGCTGAGCATTTTTCTCACGTTCAAAATGTCAAAAATGTTCAAAATTCTCAAAATAATTTGAATTTAGATCTTAAAAACAATCCGCATAATTCCAATAATCCAAATAATGCTGGCGACTTTTCCGCGCCGCTTACTGTTCGTCAAGTTCACGACCGTCTCGATTTAATTAAAAATCGTAAGCCTCTTTATAAGCCTTGGTTTGCAGGTCTTGCGTCTGCTGTGGCGTGCGCGTCCTTCGCATTTTTGCTCGGCGGCGGCGCTTACGATATGCTTGGTGCTTTTATTGGAGCTGGCATTGGTCATTATGTTAGAAGACGCATGTTTATGCATCATCTAAACCAATTTGTTGTAACGTTTATTGCTGTTGCTGTTGGCGCTTTGAGTTGCATTGCTTCTCTTCGACTTGTTGGATGTTTTGATCCTGCTGCTTTGCATCATAATACAGCTTATATTGGCTCTGTTTTGTTTGTAATTCCAGGTTTTCCTCTTATTACAGGCGGCTTAGATATTGCTAAGATTGATTTTCCTTCTGGCATTCAGCGACTTTGCTACACAATGGCGATTATTCTAATGGGTACTCTTGCTGGCTGGATGGTTGCAAGCCTTGTTCAACTTAATCCCCAAGGCTTTACTCCACTGGGCTTAAATCCTTGGCTTAATGCTGTTCTTAGAATGATTACAGCGTTTGCAGGCGTGTGGGGATTCTCCGTTCTGTTTAATTCTCCTCAAAGAATGTGTTTCGTTGCTGGAATAATCGGCGCGATTACCGATACTTTGCGCTTAACTATGGCTGATTTTGGTATTGCTGCAGAAATCGCAGCATTTACTGGCGCTTTGCTTGCTGGTCTTTTGGCTTCCGCTTGGCGATCTGTAGTTCATAGAGGTTGGGCGCCTCAATATTTGGGCTATCCGCGTATTGGTCTTACTGTTCCATCTATTGTGATTATGGTTCCTGGACTTTATATGTATCGTGCAATGTTTTATCTTGGACAGTTTAATACTCTTCCTGCTTTAGATTGGACTTTCCGCGCTTTTATGGTGATTATTTGCTTGCCATTAGGACTTGCTGTTGCGCGAGTTATAACAGATAAAAGCTGGCGATACGACATTTAGTTATATCGAAAATAAAAAGATAAAACGAATAGTATAAACCTAAACAAAAACGCCCAGCGACTACTGGGCGTTTTATTTGTATGCAATCAAGCAAGAATTAATCAGATTTAATTATTGCTAATCAACATTGTTAATCAATACTTCATGTTCATTGCTTCTCGCACTTGATCAAGTGTTTCTTGCGCAATCGCAGCAGCTCGTGCATTTCCATCGTGCAAAATATCTCTCACAGCGTCCATATCTTTTGCCAATTCCGCACGACGCTCGCGGTGTGGAGCAAGGAAGTTGTTTACAGATTCAATAACATACGCTTTTAGTGCTCCTGCACCTGCGTCACCAATTTCTTGCGCAATATCTTTTGGATCTCTGCCAGTAACCAATCCAGCGGTAGTTAAAAGAGCAGAAACCTGTGGGCGAGCCACTGGGTCGAATGTAATTCGACGCTCAGAATCAGTTGGGCTTTTCTTAATCAGCTTCGCTGTTTCTTCTGCAGTTGCGCCCAGCATAATCGAGTTTCCGTAAGACTTACTCATTTTGCGTCCGTCTAATCCTGGGATTTCTGGCGTATCCGAAAGAATCGCAGCTGGCTCTGGGAAAACAGGATTCTTCTTTGCATAACGCTCGTTAAATCTGCGAGCAATCGTGCGCGTAATCTCAATGTGTGGCAAATTATCTTTTCCAATTGGCACAACATTTGCTTTACAAAACAGAATATCGCAAGCTTGATGCACTGGGTACGTAAGCAAAAGTCCTGTTAAAGCATGACCCGAAGCCTCCATTTCGGCTTTAACAGTAGGATTTCTATGCAATTCGGCTTCTGTAACTAAAGACAAAAATGGCAGCATAAGCTGATTTTCTGCAGGAACAGCGGAGTGTGTAAAAATCATTGTTTTCTTAGGATCAATTCCAGCAGCCATATAATCAAGAACAAGATTTAGTACATTATCTTCTACGTGTTCAACAGTGTCTCTATCTGTAATCACCTGATAGTCTGCAATAATCACGTTTGTGTTTACGCCAAGATTTTGCATTGCGACACGCTCACGTATCGAACCGAAGTAGTGTCCTAAATGAAGTCTTCCTGTCGGCCTATCTCCTGTAAGCATTGTAAAGGAGCTAGGATTTGCTTTTAGCTTCTCAAGCGTTGCGTCTGAACGTTTTTGAGCTGCTACAAAGCTTGCACTTATTTCATTTCCAGCTGCCGTAACTTGTGCTTCTTCTGACATTTCTAACTCCTTACGCACGCGATTTTTCTTGCGATTTTTAAGCCTAAAAATATGGCTTTTATCGTAAAAGTCCACTCAGACAATATACTCGGTTGCGGCACAGTGGTACGCTCTTGTGTGATGAATTGATTGTTTCGGTAAATTAGAGGGGGTCAGATGGGCCGCGGACGACAGAAGGCAAAGCAACAGAAAATTGCCCGTAAGCTCAAATACCTGACGACCGATACGGATTATGACGAGCTTGCTAAGGAGCTTAATACTCACGAGCCTGGTCAGGGATCCTTCGATCCGTTTGAATCTGATAATTATGATGAATCTAAAGATTATCTTGATAAGGAAGAAGATTCGTCTGATTTTGCTGATGATAGCGATTCTAAAGACGCTAATGAAGAGCAAGACTCGTGCGATTCTGTTCCTTGCAACGATGACGATTTAGACGATTACGCTAAGTGGGCTGCTGAAGCAGCTGCGTCTGCAGCTAACAAAGATAAATCGTCCGGCAATTCTGGCACGGTCCACCACCATATTCCTATGCCTATGCCGAATTTTATGCATAAGAAGTAATTTAAAAATAATAAACAAGTAATTGTTTAATTAAATTGTTGAATTAAATTATTCTCATGCAAGAGATTTTGTGAGTTCGGGCAGCAGATTGCTTAGGTTATCTCGCTCTCCAATTGCACTTATATTGCCAATTTGCTGCTCGTAATTCCATTTTGTTATTCCACAGGAAAGCCGCAACCAAACATCTGGGTCTAGTTCTATAACATCAGGCGGCGTTAGATTGTGTGGATCTGATTGTGGACCTTCTAGGATTTTTATAGCTCCCCAGGGCGCTACTCTTACCTCTACAGCAAATCCAGGCGCTATTGATTCCAAAACATAAAGAGAATACCTAACAGCCATTGCTTCATCATCTCTACTAACTTCAAGAATTTTGCTGTTAATACATGTGAAATTTTCCTTATCTTGCAGAGATTTCACATACGCCTTCGCCTTATTTTCCCATAATTTAAATGATTCTTTAGCGCGATTTATATCTTTTTCTCTTATAACTGTCATATTTGAATTATCTCATGAATTACATGACTATTATCTGTATTTTTAGTAGCGTTTTATTAAAGCTAAATCAAAGCTAGATAAAAGTTTAATAAAAGTCATATTGTGAATAATTCTTAATAAGTGTTTGGGGTTGTGATATCATCAACAATGAAAACGTGTGCATTGCCGCGTACCGTCTTGTTAAGTGCAATTTGGCGCGGCTACAACCAACATAATCAGGGGTTGCTATTCGCACATTTTAGGTAAATATATTATTCACGGCACAAGGAGTCAAATATGACTAAACACGTCGCGCCGAAAGCCAAGACAACTGCGGCGACATTTGCCAAAGAACTTCAAGAACATCTGAAGTACACTCAAGGTGTCACGCCAGAACAGGCCACTACGGCTGATGTGTATGTTGCCGCTGCTACCGCGGTCCGTCGCCACTTGATGGACTCTTGGATGCAGACCCAGCATGACATGATTAACGGCAACACCAAGGCTGTGGGCTATTTGAGCGCAGAGTTCTTGATGGGCAAGCAGCTTGAGAACGCTTTGCTTAACGCTGGTCTTACTGACCAGTTCAACAAGGCTGTAACTAAGCTTGGTTTCGATCCAAAAGCTGTTATCGATGCTGAGTATGAGCCAGGTTTAGGTAACGGCGGTTTGGGTCGTCTCGCAGCCTGCTTCATCGATTCGCTCGCCTCTATCGGCGTACCAGCATTTGGCTACGGCATCCAGTATCGTTACGGAATTTTTAAGCAGCGCTTCGACGAAGATGGTAAGCAGGTAGAAACCCCTGATTACTGGCTTAGCAACGAAGAGCCATGGGGTCACATCGATTACGGTCGAGATCAGCGCGTTAACTTCGGCGGCGAAGTTGTTGAAGAAAACGGTAAGCGCGTTTGGAAACCAGATTGGTCTGTTCGCGCAGTTCCAGTTGATTACATGGTTCCAGGATACAACTCTGGTCGCGTAAACACTCTTCGCTTGTGGACTGCAAAGTCTTACGATGAATTTGATTTGCTCACCTTCAACAAGTCTGAGTACTTGGATGCTGTTAAGCCACAGGTTGCAGCAGAAAACATTTCTAAGATTCTTTACCCAGAAGATTCCACTCCAGAAGGCAAGGCTTTGCGTCTTGAGCAGCAGTACTTCTTCGTAGCTGCTTCTATTCATGATGCTATCCGCGTATTCTATCCAGGTCAGGATAAGCCGGATCTCACCACCTTCCCAAGCAAGATCAACTTCCAGTTGAACGATACTCACCCAGTTATCGGTATTCCAGAGCTTATGCGCGTTCTTATGGACGAGTACGGCTACGATTGGAACACCGCTTGGGGCATTACCACCAAGACCTTCAACTACACTTGCCACACGCTTCTTCCAGAAGCTTTGGAAGTTTGGCCAGCAAAGCTTATTGGCGAACTTTTGCCACGCCACCTTGAGATTATTCAAGGAATTAGCGAGCAGTTCCGCAATGAGCTTCGCGGTAAAGGCGTTGCTGAGGATCAGGTTGAGCGCATGCGTATCGCTACCGACGCTGACGAAAATGGCGAAGGTGCTGTAGTTCGCATGGCTTACTTGGCTACCTACGGTGGTTCTTATGTTAACGGTGTTGCTGAGCTTCACTCTGAGTTGTTGAAGGATGTCACTTTGAAGGACTTCTCCAGCGTTTACCCAGATAAGTTCAAGAACGTTACTAACGGCGTAACTCCTCGTCGCTTTGTGCGCTTGAGCAACCCACGCATGTCTGCCCTTATTACTGAGGGCTTGGGCACTGACGCATGGCAGGGTGATTTGGAGCTTCTTGAAGGTTTGAAGCCATTGGCTGACGATCCAGCATTCGTTAAGAAATTTGCTGAAGTTAAGAAGCAGAATAAGCTTGCCTTTGTTGATTTTGCAAAGCACAAGTATGGCTTTGAAATCAACCCAGACACTATGTTTAACACCATTGTTAAGCGTTTGCACGAGTACAAGCGCCAGTCCATGAAGATCCTCCAGGTTATCTCCACATACGCTGGAATCAAGAATGGCACAATCGACGTAGACAAGATGCTTCCACGCACCGTGTTCTTCGGCGCTAAGTCCGCTCCAGGCTATGCTATGGCAAAGCTTACGATTCAGCTCATTAACAATGTTGCTCGCGTTGTGAACAACGATCCAGCATGCAAGGGCAAGCTCGCAGTGTTCTTCCCAGAGAACTACAACATTGAACTTGCTATGAACTTGATTCCTGCAACCGATTTGGATGAGCAGATTTCTCAGGCCGGTAAGGAAGCTTCCGGTACTGGTAACATGAAGTTCGCTTTGAACGGTGCTTTGACTGTTGGTACTCTCGACGGTGCAAACGTTGAGATTCGTGAACGCGTTGGCGCTGAGAACTTCTTCCTCTTTGGTATGACTGTTGACGAGGTTGAGAAGCTCTATGCTGAAGGCTACGATCACGGCGACTCCCGCAAGTACTACGAGTCTGATCCTCGATTGAAGACTGCTGTAGACATGGTTGCTGACGGCACATTCTCCAATGGTGACAAGAGCGCGTATGAGCCACTCGTTAATGATTGGCTTACTCACGATTACTTCATGGCAATGGCTGACTTTAGCTCTTACATGGATATTCAAGCTCAAATTGAGGAAACTTACCGCGATCCTATGAAGTGGGCTCGCATGGCAGTTTTGAACGTAGCCAACTCTGGTTACTTCTCTTCTGATCGCTCTATCGAAGATTACCTCGATCGCATTTGGCACACTGGCGCTCTTCCAACTGCTGAATAATTATGTAAAAGCATTTTAAAAATTGCTTTAATAAAAAGGCTGTGACTAGCGTTTGTTGGTCACAGCCTTTTTTATTTATAAAAATAATTAAAAATAAATATCAAAATAAAAAAAAATAAGGTGTGAAACTATGCACTATAAGTGCAGAACTTCACACCTTATATAGCTAAAAATCTGAGTATAAGAATTTTAATTCTATCTAAGCCTCAACTGGCTTAGCTACTTCAGATTCTTCCTTATCTGTTTTTTCAGCACCTAAATCGATTGGTGAAGAGCTGTTCTCCCATGGCTGCTCCCATGGATCATAATCAGGATTATGCTGCTTGTATACATACAATGCTGCAATACCTGCGAGCAGTGCTCCAAAGAGCAGTGCAAAGAACTTCCAACCGCCAGAGGACCTGTTCTCCATGATGGCTCCTTTCGTCAAGCTGACCTGCTCGTCCAAGTCAACAATTTATATCGAGTTTCACTCGCGTACTCACTATCATAGTGATTTTTTTCAATACTCGCATCTTTTTTATCATATAGATTGGTTACAAATATTTAAACTTTGTGTATGCGATTAGATAATGTTATTTTATGAACAATTTTGATGTAAAAAATATTATTAGGCGTTTTAAGATTAATTGTAAAAGCGCTACATATTCACTCATTTATATTTGTGTGTTTGTTTGGCTTGTTGAAATTATTCTTCATACTTTTTCGCCAAACTTGTATCAAGTACTTATTGAGAATACAGCATTTTCTCCATTTTTGATTAAAAAATCTATTTGGACTTGGTTTACATCTATGTTTGTCCATTCTCCTGGATTTAGCCACATATTTTTCAACATGCTCTGCTTATATTCTCTCGGAATAGAATTAGAGAAATTCTTTGGCAGGTGGAAGTTCTTCTTCTTATATGCCATTTCAGGACTAGGAGGATGCGTTGCAACCCTACTTTACTGCAAAATTACAGGAAACTGGTTCTTGTCGGCTTATGGTGCATCAGGTGCAATTATGGGGCTTATAGGGGCACTTCTTGTAGCTCAATGGAGACTCGGTGAAAATACTCGAGGAACTTTGATATGGATTGCTTTAACTCTAGCTATGCCTATTATTATTCCAAATATTGCTTGGCAGGCTCATGTTGGTGGTCTTATCACTGGAACAATTTTGGCTACTTTGCTTGGAGTTAATAATCCGATTCTTAAAAAAGCATCTTTTAATGAGCGTTTTGCTATATATTCTTTACTGATTCTTATTGTGCTCCTATCTATTTGCATGTTATGTATATGCTAATCAACTTTAAATTACACGTATGTAGTTCTCCACAATTGTGGACACAAAAGTGGATAACTTGGGTATAACATGGGAATATCTGCTCATGTTATCCACAATGTTGTACACAAACGTTGATAACTCAGTCTTTTAAAACCTGTTAACAAGTGCATAAAAGTTATCCACATTTTTTATAAATTGTGATTTTCTCCAATCTTAATAAGAAATAAAATTATGCAATCTAAATTCAATCATCCAAAACATCTAAATCCACAAAGCCAAGAAACACTTGATTTTATTAAGGAAAATCAAGATGCTAACCCTGAAGATGCTGCTTTAAAAGCATCTAATAATCCCAAAATCAATGTTTTATTTGCCGTTAATCAAATAAGCGGAAAACAGATTGCAAAAACAAAACTGCCTAATTGGTATATGAATAAACAAGTAATATATCCAGCTCACATTTCGATGGAACAATGTTCATCGCAAGCAACCGCACAATATAAGGCGCAGATAGTTCATAATCTTATAAAAGATAATAACTTAAACAAGTCTAACACTACACTAATTGATTTAACTGGCGGATTTGGCGTAGATTGCGCAATAATGAGCAAAGAATTCAGTGAATCTATTTGCGCAGAAAAACAAGAAGAATTATCTGCTATTAGCCAGCACAATATGATTGTAATGGGATTAAAAAATGTTCATTGCGTAAATTGCACAAGCTCTGAAGTATTAAATAACGTAAATTCAGCTACCATTATTTACATTGATCCCGCAAGACGCGACCAAAAAGGATCCAGAACATACGCTATAGAAGATTGCACTCCGAATGTTATAAACCTAAAGTCACAGATGCTAGATGCTTCAAAATTTGTGATTATAAAACTATCCCCAATGCTTGATTGGAGAAAAGCTATATGTGATTTTAACGGAAACGTTAGTCAGGTACACATAATTTCTCACAACAATGAATGCAAAGAATTACTTTTAGTATTGGACGCAAATTTACATAACATTATTGAGATTCATTGCGTTAACAATGAAAATATTACTGTTTTTTGCGCAAAATATGATTCGTCTTTACACAAGGTTGAAGAATCTTACGAGATTTCAAATAATGTCACAAATGTTATGGAAAATTGGAGAAATTTAGCTAAATATGTTTATGAGCCAAACGCATCTATTATGAAAGCAGGATGTTTCAATCTCTTAATACAAAAATATGGTGTTTATCAAATCGCAAGCAACAGCCACATTTTTATTTCAGAAAATTGTAACTCTGATTTTCCTGGAAAAATTTGGAAAATAGAAGGAGTCTGCAGCATGAATAAAAAAGAAATCAAGCAAATTATTTCAGACTTAGAGTACGCGAATATAGCCACGTACAATTTTCCAATTAGTGTTAATGATTTGAAGAAAAAACTTAAATTAAAAGATGGTGGTACAACTAGAATTCTGGCTACTACGGATAGTAAAAACCAGCACGTAATTATTAGAGCAAGTCAAGTAACAGATAAACAGATAATATACAATAAATAAATTAATGGCTGCGCACTCATGCACGCAGCCATTAATCAAGATTTAAAAAGTTCTATTAACTTTTTATCTCCAGCACATTGTCATTAAGAATCCAGCCATAACCAAGCATGCTGCAATCAAAAGATTAAATGCTCCAATTCCAGGAATTGGTAGAGAAGGATTCAGGTAGTAAACAACCGCCCAGAACAAACCAACAATCATAAGCGTGCAGAAAAGCGGAACAAACCAACCAGCATTAGCCTTTGTTCCTTTAATTGACTCTTCAACTCTACGAGTATTTTCTTCTTGACGCTTCATCATTCGCTGTATCTGCGGAGACAAAGAATCTTTGTCCGCAGTCGCATTCAGCACAGCTTCAACCTGCTCCATAGGCACGCCATACAAATCTTCTTTAGAAGATTCTTTTGCTTCGCCAGCATCGGCAGATGAAGCAGCATTCAATGTGTTTAATTCTTCGTCAGCCATAACAGTAACTCTCCAATCAATCGGCTACACGCTATAATAATAGTTACACTCGAACGCAATAAGAAGACTGGATGCTATGGCTAGACAAACAGGTAAACACAGCGCTAAAAAATCGCTGTTGGGAAGCATTGCTGTGGCATTAGCTATCTCTTTTACAGGATATTTATTTATTACTAACTTGCGTATTAATCGTACAGCGTTTGTTACATCAGACACCGGTCAGATGGTAGAAAGAAATTCTCAAAGAGCAAAAAGCTTAAGAGAAGATGTTAAAGAGCTAGATTCACAGGTAAATCTTCTAAACAAAACTTTAACGAATAATACAAATGATGCAGATTCTTCCGACGACACTGGTGCTAGCACAATACTCCCAGCAATACAGGGACCTGGAATTAGTGTTACACTAAACGATTCACCACTGTGGAAAACAGCCGTAAACGGGTCTGGAAGCTCCGCAAACATAAATGACTACGTAATACACCAACAAGACATAGAAGCGGTGGTAAATGCCCTTTGGAGAGGTGGAGCAGAGGCAATAACAATCCAAGACCAACGCATACTATTCAATTCTGCTGTTGTTTGTATCGGAAATGTGCTTATGCTACAAGGTCATCAGTACTCGCCACCGTATAGAATATCTGCTATTGGCTCAATCGAAGACATGGTAGATGCGCTGGATGACTCTCCAGCAATTCGAACATATAAAGACTATGTCAGCGGTTTTGGGTTGGGATGGAAAGTGGAAAAAAAGAGTAATCTAAAATTCGCAGAATCTTCTGCACTTTTACAGCCGCTACGATATGCTTCGGTTCCAAAAGATGCCGATTTTATTAGTAGTAATATTTCGCCACAACACCATTCCAACAGGCAATAAAGGAGTAACATGAAGCGTTCTAACAATATGCACGAACGTAGCGAAACTAAACACGGCAAAACCAGTATTATCTGGCAAGCAGTTGGTGTTGTAGGAGAACTTCTTATTTCTTTCGCTGTTATTTGTGCACTGTATATTGTCTGGCAGATGTGGTGGACGGGTGCACAAGCTGAACATATACAAGTTGAAACACGTCAATCTGTTTCTTGGACAAACCCTGCTGCTGGTCCTAAAACAAAAATTGCTCTTCCTCAAGTAGACAATCCTCCTAAATTACAGGGCGTCAAACACGGAGATCTTCTAGCGCGAATCTATATTCCACGCTTCGGTGATCAATGGGAGCGTAATGTTATTGAAGGTGTAGATATGGAGATACTTAATCGTCGAGGATTAGGTCATTATCCTAAAACTGAGTTGCCTGGAGAAATCGGAAACATTACAATTATTGGTCACCGCAATGGTTATGGTCAGCCTCTTGCGGATGTTGATAGGTTCCAAAAGGGAGATTCTATTATTCTTCGAACTAAAGATTATTGGTTCGTTTACAAATACATTACTCACAAGATTGTTAGACCAGAACAGGTTGAGGTTCTTGACCCAGATCCAATAAACCATAGTAAAGAGCCAAAGAAACGCATGATCACCATTATTACATGCGAACCTAAGTTCTCTACACCTAAGTTCCGCTTTGTTAGCTTTGGAGAGCTTGACTATTGGGCTAAAGTTTCTGACGGTATTCCAAAAGAGCTTTCTACTTTAGATGAAAACGGAAAAGTTAAGTTTGTTAATAACGAGCAACAATCTTTGATCTCTCATCTCGATTCGCTTGTTCCGCTTATGATTGGCGCGCTGATAGTTTATTTGATTATCTTTGCTGCTGGAGCTATTGCATGGCAGTGGCCATTAAGACGCGAGATTAAAGCAGGTCTAAAGCCAAAGCCTGAATTCAGCATCTTTGGCGGACTCATGAGGCTACAGCCTGGAATTCTTCCAGTGAGATTAATTCTCTCCTTAATTATCTACCTAATATGCATTATGATACTTATGCAATGGGTATACCCGTTTGTTTCGGCAAATATACCATTCTTAAGAGAAATGTCTGCATACACAGCAACGCCTTACTAAAGGGTAAGTAGATAATAAGTAAGTAGATAAGATTAATAAATAATAAAAATCAGGGTTAGGATGATTTCTTAACCCTGATTTTTTCGTATAAGATTAGATAATCTACTTTTGGTTTATGTACAAGAACTAACTAAAACACGTGGACATTAAGCATGCACTTAATTAACATATGCATTTAATTAATATAAAAAGCCAGTAAGCTTATTAAACTTACTGGCTTTATGCTTTGCTTTTTACAAACCTGTATCTGTTGTTGTAGTAGATGTAGATGGGGCTTCAGTAGAAGGTTTATTCAAATCTAATCCCGTACCTGGCTTTGTAAGGTCCGATGGAGGAGTAGCAGATTTCACAGTCAAAGTGATTGTTGAACCTTTGTCAATCTTTGCTCCTTCTTTTTCAGACATTCCAGTAACTATGTCATCATCTTTAGCTGATGCATCAGATGCAACAACCTTAAAGCCTTTTGCTTCCAATACTTGTTTAGCCTGCTTGAAAGTTACAGTGCCAACAGCCAAACGAGGAACTTCAACTTTAGGCTTTCCTTTAGAAACATATACTGTTACAGAGCTATGAGGCTTTACTGCAGCACCAGAAGATGGGTTCATCTTGGTCACAGTTCCTTCAGATGCAGTATCAGATTCTTCCTCAACAACATTTACAGTAAAACCAAGATTTTGCAATTCGCTTGTTACAACATCCTTAGATTGTCCAACTAAACCATCAGGGATCTTTGTAAGACCAGAAGAAATGTATAAGGTAACCATAGACCCCTTGTCTGCAAACGAATCTGCAGAAGGATCTGTACGAGTAACATGATTCTTCTTAACTTCCGTGCTATCTTCTACACGAACATTAGATATCTTAAATCCAGCACGTTCAAGAGCTTTACGTGCTACATCTTGCGATTTACCAGTAACATCTGGAATCTTAGTAGACTGTGGACCTACAGAGAACCATACGCTTACTCTAGATCCTGAAGAAACTTTAGCTCCACCTTTAGGAAGCTGTTTTGTAAAAGTTCCTTCTGGTTGAGAAGATTTATCATCTTCCAAAATATCTGGGATAAGACCAAGAGCTCGCAACTTTTCGCGAGCGGCATCCTGCGTTGTTGTTTCTGTAAATGTAGGAACTACAACTTCTCCAGCAAGTTTACTGCGATTCAAAACAAATAAAATTCCAGCAACAATAATTGCGCAAACTACAGCAGATATAACGGAAGTAATAACAATTCTCTTGCTTCTTTTTGCTCTATTAGCTGCAAGCTGCGCTGCTCTAGTGTTATAACCAGTATTTTGAGTATAAGGCTCAAATTGACCTGTAATAGCACCAAAGCTTTGGGTTGATGCGGTATCAGCATTGTTCATTGCTTGTGTTGCAGCATTCTGCTCAGCCTGTTTTCTAGCACGCATATTAGCCAAATCCGTCAGAGGATTAAATGCTGCAGCAACAGGAACACCACCATTCATAAAAGCCAATATGTCATTTTTAAATTCTGCGGCAGTTGCATACCTATTCTGGCGGTCCTTCGCCATTGCTTTGGCACAAATCTTATCCCACATAACAGGAAGACCAGGAACAAGCGTACTTAATGGCGTTGCAACCTCAGACACATGCTGATACGCAATTGCAACAGCTGAATCACCTGTAAAAGGAGGTCTACCAGTTAGCATCTCATATAAAACACAGCCAGCAGAATATAAGTCAGATCTCATATCTACTTGTTCTCCACGAGCCTGTTCAGGAGACAAGTATTGAGCAGTTCCAACCACACCCTGTGATTGTGTCATTGTTGTTGCAGAATCGTCCAATGCCCTAGCGATTCCAAAATCCATAACTTTAACAATGCCCTGCTCGGAAATCATAATATTTCCAGGCTTAATATCCCTATGAATTACACCCATTCTGTGCGAATACTCAAGAGCATTAAGAACTCCGAGCATAACTTGTTCAGAATCTCTTTGACTCAAAGCACCATTCATTTTAAGAATATCGCGTAAAGTTTTACCCTTAACATATTCCATAACAAGATATGGCAGATGCTCTTCTACACCATTGTCATCTTCTACAGATTCTTCTCCAGAATCATAAATATTAACTATGTTAGGATTGTTCATCTGAGCAATTGAATGTGCCTCTCTGCGGAATCTAGATAAGAAAATCTCATCATTTGCCAGATCAGAACGCATAATTTTAACCGCAACAGTACGACCAAGACGTTTATCTTCTGCGATTCTCACCTCGGCCATTCCGCCACGACCAATTAATTCACCTAATTGATACCGTCCATTCGCTAATGAGGTAGGCATTGTGTTACTCATTGCTGCTCCTTGCGGTTGTTATTGTTTAAAATGTTAATAATATTCACTTGAGTTTTTGGAACACTTCTCACGCTACGAGCAGGACGCTGAACAGCGGAAGAAGGTACTGAGTTTTTATTATTAAATGCTGTTTGTTGATCTAAAAGTCTTCTTTCTATTTTCGAAAGAACTTTTGACACTACTAGAGCATCTTTAGGTCTGTCTTTTGGATTTTTAGAAAGCATTGACATTACAAACTGTCTTAATTGGATATCAACACTATCTGGAAGAGGTGGAACAGGATCGTTAACATGAGCTGCTGCAATATCTACAGGCGTAGCTCCAGTAAATGGTCTGTGTCCACAAAGTCCTTCGTAAGCAACAACTCCGAGAGAATATATGTCAGATTGAGCAGTAGCTTGTTCTCCTTGAGCTTGTTCTGGAGAAATATATTGAGCCGTTCCTACTACCATTCCATCCTGAGTTATTTGTTCTTGATCACTAGAATAAGAAACACCAAAATCTGTTATTTTTACACTTCCAGTATCAGAAACCATAATGTTTGCTGGTTTAACGTCTCTGTGTATAACACCATGAGAATGAGCTACAAAAAGACCTCTAGCTGTTTGAATAAGAATAGGAAGCAAACGAGTTGGTTCCACAGTTTTTTCTTTATGATACAAATCTGCTAAAGATTTACTAGGCACATACTCCATAATCAGGAAGCCAATACCATCATGCTCATAATAATCAAATAATGCCGCAATATTAGGATGCGCTAAATTGGCTGAATTATGTGCTTCTGCGCGAAGTCTACGCAACTTAGCTTCAACATTGTTAGTGTCTGTTCTAAGAGCTTTAATTGCTACAATCCTGCCGAGCTGTATGTCAAAACCTTTCCATACCTCGCCCATACCGCCTTGTGCAAGACGTCTATCTAACCTATATCGATGATGAACTAATTGTCCTTCAACAAGTTTCATTGCTTAAGAGCCTCCTTCATCACCTGCTTCATAATAGGTCCTGCAGTATAAGTTCCATATGTGTTCGCATTATGAACTACTACTGCTATAGCTATTTTAGGGTCTTCTGCTGGGGCAAATCCAATTACCCACCCATTTGCAGACTGATTTTTTACACCAATCTGCGCTGTTCCAGTTTTTGCTGCAACATGAATATTTGGTAGAGAAAGATTTGAATTTTCTTTAACTACTACACTTTGCATCATACTATTAAGTTTTGCAGCTGTCTGTGCACTAATAGCTTGGCTCATAACAGTAGGATTTGTTTGCGATATAACAGACAAATCACTAGATCTTACGCAATCAACCAAAGTTGGTTTCATAAGAGTTCCGTTATTAGCTATAGCCGACGCAATCATAGCATTTTGAAGCGTAGTAATCTTTGCATCTCCTTGACCTATAGATTCTAGAGCTAATTTATCTTGAGATGGTTTAGTAGAAAGTAATGATGTTACTACTCTCATAGGGAAACCAGTTGAATCTGATCCATCTAAAGTAAATGAGCTAAAGAATCCAAATTTCTTAGCTTGCTTTATTATTGCGTCAGACCCTAACGATATTCCTAACTGTGCAAAAGCAGTATTTGAAGAATAAGCTAAAGCATCTTCAAATGATATTTGTCCGTTAACTCCATTTGCGGGAACAACAACATTTGTTAAATGTGTTCGAGTTCCAGGAAGAGTGTAGCTTGATCCAGCTGGAATCTGAGTATTTAAATCATATTTTCCAGATTCTAACGCTGCAGCAGCAATAAGTGTTTTTAAAGTAGATCCTGGTGCATACAGTTCAGAAATGGAACGATTAAGCATCGGATTATAAATATTAGATATAAGATCCTTGTAAGACCTATTTACAGAAGAAACATTGTGAGAAGCAAGAAGTGAAGGATTGTAACTTGGAGTGCTAACCATTGCTAGTATTCGTCCAGTTTTTGGCTCTATAGCAACTAAAGCGCCTTCTTTATTTTTTAGTAGATTATATGCAAGAGTCTGAAGTTTAGTGTTAATAGATGTTTCTATTGAAGCACCCCTATTTTCTGCTCCAGTAAACAATGACTTAAACTTTTGAAGGAATAAAGCATCTGACTTTCCACTTAAAAGCTCATTCCTTGACGCTTCTATTCCTCTATCAGCTCTTTGACTTATTGAATAATATCCTGTAATCGGAGCATAAACTTCACCATTGAAATATGAGCGCTGATAAACAAAAGCATCTTTAGATGGATCAGATTTTGCTAATACTGTTCCATCAGACGCAAGTATTGCTCCTCTAGGAGACCCAAATTCATGGTATAGTGCTCGTCTATTTCTAGGATCTGAATTTAACTCGTTTGCTTTTATAGAAGTTATGTAAGTACTAGAAACACAAAGTATTACGAATAATATTATTACTGCAGTAAAAAGCTCTTTTAAACATTTATTCATAACTTTCACCTCCATCTTCTTTAAGATCAGAGGCTTTATTTTCTCTCTCCCTAAGTTCTCGTTCTCTTAAGGCAGCTAAAGCTTCGTATTGGAAAGTATCAGACATAACAGCAGTTTCAGGCTTATTTGCAGCATTAGAGATAACAATCAAAATAGCAGCAAGCAAATAATTTGCCACTAATGAGGATCCTCCAGCAGCCATATATGGCATTGTTAAACCAGTTAAAGGAATTACAAGAGTAATACCTCCAACAACAGTAAAAACTTGGAAAGCCATTGTAAAAACTAAACCAGATGCAAGGAGTTTTCCAAAACCATCCTTGATTTTCATTGCCGTTATCATACCCGAAGCAATAATAATCAAGTAAAGCATTAATACTATGAACAAACCCGTCAATCCTAATTCTTCACCAACTGAAGCGTAAATAAAATCAGAATTAGCAAGAGGTGTCAAAGATGGGTGACCTTGCCCTAATCCGGTTCCTGTAACACCACCAGCTGCCAATCCAAATAATCCTGTAACAATCTGAGCAGAACCACCTGGGAATCTATTGTAAATAACTGGGTCATACGGGTTAAGCCAAGCATCTACTCTATATTGCACGTGAGCAAATAATTTAACAGCTACAAAGCATCCAATCATGAATGCTATAAATCCAATTGCAAGCCAACCTTTTCTGCCTGTAGCAACATACAACATAGAAACAAACATTGCGAAGAACATTAAAGATGTTCCTAAATCGTGTTGTACAACAAGAACACACATTGATGCAGCCCAAACAAGTGCAATAGGACCCATGTCTTTAAATCGCGGAAGATGCACGCCTAAAATCTTTTTTCCGCCAACAGCAAGCCTGTCTCTATGGTCAAACAAATATGCTGCAAAGAAGAATGCTAAGAATAACTTTGCAAATTCTCCAGGTTGAAGAGTGTGGTTACCAAAACCAATCCATATTCTTGCTCCGCCAATTTCCTTACCAACTATAGGAAGCATTGGAGATAGTAACAATATAAAACCTATTATCATGCTTACATACGAGAAACGTCTAAGTATTCTGTAATCTTCAAGAACAAGCACAAAAATTATTGACAAAACAAGAGCAACACAAACCCATATAAGCTGTTTCATAGCAATATCTGTATTGTGCTGTTTATCTATCCTAGCAATCATTACTGTGCCGATAGTTGTAAGCAGAAGCATACATGGCAATATAACTTGACTACAATAAGGTTTTTTTACTATTAAAACTCCCCATAGAACCAAGTATAATGCTGTTGTAAAAGTAAGCATTCCAATATAATCTGCTGGAATATATCCATTAATCCTCAAAAACATCTGCAAAAATGCTAATGAAGATATAATTATGGAAAACAGAAGTAGAGAAATTTGTTTAATTCTAATACTCAACATATTCATGAGGTTTTACCCCCTGAATCAGAGTCTGAATTTACAACTCCACTATTATTGCCATCTTTATCGTCTAAACTAGATTTAGCGCTTTTTTGTTTATTACTGTGTTTTTCAATTTCTCTAGCACGCATTTCACGTCTTATTAATTTTGCGTGTCCTCTAGCTTCTTTAAGACTGCTAAAACTTATTCCTTCATCGAGTTGATCTTGCCAAGATTTATCTAGTTTTTTTACTCTAATATCTGTTTCTTCGATCTGATGAGAAAGTTCTAAACCAAAAATATTTGTAGGAACACCTTGGTAAATAACTACTCTATCGTTACCTTTACCAATGTAATACTGCTTTTGAGTCCACGAATATACAAGATATGCCCCAGAAGCAACAATAGAGCATATTACAAGTATTGCGAAAGCAACTCCTATTCTCATCCATCTTTTTCTAATCTTATTTGCTTTGTGCGCTTCAGCTTGTTCTCTTTTTACAGCTCTAGCAACATCTGGATCTCTAGGATCAGTTGAGATTCTTCCATTCTTCTTTTTTACAATAGGAATCTCATTTGTATCTGTAGACCTAAGTTCTTCTTCATTTCTTAAGTGAGAAGGCTGAACTAAACGAGTTGTTTCAACTTTTTCAACATCTTTTTCACTCGACTTTTCACCATCTTGTATAAGAGCAGCGGCTCTTTGAGCAGGTGAATTTTTACCTTCTCGCAACATGGGTGTGGAAGATACTGCCTTATTAACAATATCTGCTATCGATTCCAAATCCTTACTTGCAGCACCGCCAATCAATGGTGTTTGGTGAGGTAAATCAAAAGCATCTGCGTCTAGTGCCAAAGTCGCATCTGCAATAACAGCTGTGGCATTATCAGTACTTCCAGCTTTAAGAGCCATTGAAACAAGTTTTTGAGCACATTCTTCTTGATTAGATACACTGCTCATAACTTCTTGAATAGTGGAATCTTCTAATACTCCACATACTCCATCTGAACAAAGCAACCAGCGATCTGAAGGATGAGCTAATCGAATTGCCATATCTGGGCGTGGATCAATATCAAAATCACCTAATACTCGCATAACAACATTGCGCTGTGGATGATTTCTTGCTTCTTCTGGAGTAATATGACCAGTATCAATTAAATGTTGAACATAACTATGGTCACAAGTCATTCTTATAAGATGATTATCTCGCAACAAGTATGCTCTAGAATCACCTAAATGTGCAAGAACCCAGTATCCGTTTACTAAAGAAACAGCTGTTACTGTCGTTCCCATGCCAGCAAGACGTCTTTCACGCTTAGCTTTTCCAACAATCGCGTCGTGAGCTGCCATAATTGACGTTTCCATCATAGAAGAAACAGCTTTTACATCATTTGGTCTTGAATCCTGCTCAATATGAGCTAAAGATCTTATTGCAATAGTGGACGCCGTATCTCCACCAGCATGGCCACCCATACCGTCACAAATAGATGCTAAACGCTCTCCTGCGAACGCTGAGTCTTGATTATTACTACGAACTGTACCAACATCACTAACAGCCGTGGAATACATAAACAACGCTTTATCAATAAATGAAGCTTTATTAAAATTATTTTCTTTATCTCGATTAGTGTTTTTATTATTTAAAGAATTATATACAGTATCGGAATTTCTACTATCAATGTCTGAATCTAATTGTGTCATATAATCACCTCAATTCAAACATTGTTGCGCCAATTCGCACAGAAGTGCGTGGTTGCAAAACGACTGGTTCATTAACTCTATTATGACCAATCATAGTTCCATTAGTACTGCCCAAATCTTCGAGTACCCAAGATTTTACAGATTGATTAAAGTAAACACGAGCATGATGAGACGATACAAATTCGTCATTTAAAACTACAGTATTGTTTGCCGATCTTCCAAGAGTTACACCAGATGGTTCAAGAGGGAAGGATGAACCAGCCAAAGGACCATCAATAATAACAAGTAAAGTAGGATTTTCTGAAAGTTTATTAGATTCTTCATTCCTAGAAACTATATTATTTTGATTATTTTCACTACTTGAATTATTTGGCTTACGACGATACTTAGTCTTAAAAGAACGAGACTTTTTAGGACTAAAAATCTCAATATCTCTACGAAGAGAACGAACAGCAAACCACACGAATACCCACAAAAGTACTAAGAAACTGTACTTAAGTATAGCAAAAGTTAACTCGGTTAATATCATGCGCGTACTCGTATCTCTTTATGTATTCGTCTATTACTCCTGATCCTGTGATGAAGCCCAATAGAAAATACGAGTACGTCCGATAGTTATAGTATTTCCATCTAAAAGTGTTGCTGCTGGAGTTTGATGTCCTTCAACATAAGTTCCATTAGTAGAACCAAGATCTCTAGCAATAACACCATCAGGCGTAATATCTATTCCAAGATGACGACGAGAAATACCAGGATCGTCAATAACAATATCGCAGCCAGATCCTCTGCCTAATATCGTGCGATCTTTTGTTAACAAATATCTATTTCCATTAATTTCAAGCATTGGATGATTTTCTGACTGCTCTTGAGTTGTTACAGGAACAGCATTTCCTGGAACAGAGTCAGAAATCAAATTGAAATTACCTTTAGCAAGATCTGTGTCTTCTTCAAAAATAACTGCAACAGGTCCAACAAATGCATAATGCTGGCTTTTTGCATATTGTGTAAGATTATCTGCAAGCTCGTTAGCTAACGCTTCACTACCAAGCTGATCAAAATCTGACGTACTCAGTTTAAAGTGATATTCATTCGGAGCAACTGTACGATCGCGATCAATTGGCATAGATTGATTATCAATCTCTCGCTCTAATGCACTGGAAAGATCAACAGGCTGCAAGTCTTTAGAGCCGAATTTTGCGAAGACCCCGTTCATTGCACCTTCAACGCTCTTCTCAAGTCGGTCAAGCATGCTCATTGTAAACCCTTTCTATCTTTTCCTCATATTACTCGTCACCTCGTACGGTGTTCAACTTATTACATTCGTATATTAATACTTGTTTAATCAATATTCTTTTATATTACAAAATCATCCATCAAATCATCCATTTAAATAAATAAACACGCATACTCATAATACATATTTATCATATATATTTCTAAGTGTAATCTTTAACTATGAATCAAAAAAATCAGTTTTATGACTTTTGGCAAAAAATAGTAGATAATAAAAAGTCTTCTATTGTTTTACTTCTTGCCATTTTAATCCCTTGCATTGGTAAAGGGGTGCTTGTTATGAGTGAGGAAAGATCTTTAGAAACAGGCATCGTTGCATTTTTCCATAATTATTCCCCATCTTTCATAATGTCTATTTCAAAGATTCTTGCAATAATTTTTTCTACAAAATGTTGCATAGTCATACTTCTTGTTTTATCTATTATTTCTTACTTTATTAAAAGAAATTGGCGTATAACTCTTACACAACTTGTTATTTCTCTTTTGCCTATGGTTTATATTTTTGCAATTAAATTCATAGTTCATAGACCTAGGCCTTTTATTGGAGTAAAGGTTAAACTTCCACCAGATCCAAGTTTTCCAAGTGGTCATACTGCAGCAGCTGTTGCGATTTGCGCTATGATTCTTATGATTCTTTATGTATCTAATAAATCATTGTTAAAACTTGGCTTGATAATAAGCATTGTTGTTGTTGTAATAGTGGCTCTTTCTAGGCTTGTTGTTGCAGCTCACTTCCCTACTGACGTTATAACTTCTGCAATAATGTATCCAATATTAGTTATGTATAATCTTGATTTCTTTAAAAACAGTAGTTTTATTAATAGAAAAATATTAAAAAGATAAAGGTAAATAAACAATGTTTAATGGTTTTAAAAAATTTATTGCTCGTGGCAGCGTTATCGACATGGCAGTCGGTGTTGTTATGGGCGGTGCTGTTACAGCAGTTGTTAATTCAATAGTTAAAAATATTATTAATCCTCTTATAGCAATAATTTGTGGAAAACCAGATTTAGATGGTGTTCTAACAATAACAATAAATGGTGCAACTATTTCGTTTGGTGCTGTTATTGGATCTGTATTAAATTTCCTTATTATTGCTGTAGCTGTTTACTTTTTCATTGTTTTGCCTATTAACAAATTGAGAGAAATGGGTGTTAATTTCTTAAATATTGAAAAAGAAAAAACAGATGAAGAAAAACGCAAGGAACGTGAAGAAAAAATGATTAAAGTATTGGAAGATATTAGAGATTCTGTTTCTAAGTAAAAATGCTTTGATTTTAATTTAAAAATTCCCCCGCTAGTCTAAATAAGATTAACGGGGGAATTTTTGATTATTTTATTTTAAATCACTTATTTTAATCATCGCCAAGAGTTAGATGGATTCCACCAACTAATGAACCAACAACGTTATATAGCAAAGCACCAATTGCAGAAAGTAGTGTTAAAATAACTATTTCCACAACAGAAAGAATTGTTACAGCACTTAAAATTGTTGGAAGAGAGAATACATCAGCAAGATTAAAACCGTTGCTATTCAAACCTGTTGACGAAACAATCTGAGTTACTTGATCAAAGACACCAACCATGTTTAGAAATAGCCAAACTAATCCTGCTGCAATTACTTGAATTATTCCTCCAGCTACGCTAAGAAGAAAAGTAACTTTTGCAACAGACCACGCATCTACCCTAACTAAGGAAAGACTCATTCTTCTAGCACGCGGCTGACTAGTTTTTCTCTTGGCATAACCATTAGATTCAAAACTAGCTGTTCCACCAATTGTTCTTGGAGAATTAGTGTTAGATTCGCCATTAACTTTGCTATTGGATGTTTCAAAATCCTCACTCATCTAAGTTCCTTCTGCTAGTATTTTCTTCTACTTCTTCATTCTTATTGTCACTTTCATCATCTCTTTCCTCATTACGAGCTATAGAGATGATTTCGTCACCCTTATCTGGCTTAGCTAAAGTCACGCCTTGAGTTGTTCTACCAGTACGCTTAACCTCGTTAACATCAGAGCGAATTACCTTACCAGACTTCATAATTGCCATTACTTGATCTGTTTCTTCAACAATCAAGGCACCAACCAAAGAACCGCGACCTTCTGCAAGTTGAACAGCTTTAACACCGTATCCGTTTCTTCCTTGCAAACGATACTCTTCAATAGCAGTTCGCTTAGCAAATCCTTCGTTTGTAACAACGAGAAGATCTTTACTTGTTTCTACAGATACAACATCCATATCAAGTAATTCATCGCCTTCTCTAAAGCGCATGCCTTGAACGCCTGCAGTTTGGCGACCCATTGGTCGAAGTTGCTCATCATCTGCTCTAAACTTCAAGCTCATTCCAAGCTTAGAAACAAGAATAATGTCATCTTCTGAATTGCACAAAGCTGCACCAATAAGCTCATCAGCAGGTTCGCCTGTTTCTTCATTAGTCATTAGTCGAACAGCAATCAAACCACCTTGACGTGGAGAATCATATTCTTGTAAAGCAGTTTTCTTAACTTTTCCAGAACGAGTTGCCAAAACCAAATACTTCGCTACATCATAATTTGGAATTGATAACACTGCTTGAATTGTTTCTCCAGGAGTAAATTGAAGCAAATTAGCAACATGCTGTCCTTTAGAATCTCTTGATCCTTCTGGAAGCTCATATGCTTTAATGCGATAAACGCGTCCGCGATTAGTAAAGAACAACAACCAATTGTGTGTAGAAGTTAAGAAGAAGTGATCTACAACATCATCTTCACGTAATTTAGCGCCTTTAATTCCTTTACCACCGCGATGCTGAGCACGATACTCGTCTGCCTTAGTACGCTTAATATAGCCTGCGCGAGTAACTGTTACAACAACGTTTTCTTCGGCAATAAGATCTTCAACATTCATTTCACCTGAGAATGGAAGAATTCTAGTTCTGCGCTCATCGCCATATTTAGCAACAATTTCATCAAGCTCATCGCCAACAATTTTGCGCTGGCGCTCTGGGCTTGCAAGAATATCGTTGTAATCTTCAATCTTGCGCATTAATTCTTCATGCTCGTCAAGAATCTTTTGACGTTCCAAAGCTGCAAGTCTACGAAGTTGCATTGCAAGAATAGCATCTGCTTGAACATCATCAACATCAAGCAAATTCATCAAACCAGTACGAGCAGAATCAACATCTTTAGAAGATCTAATTAAAGCCACAACTTCATCGATCATATCCAAAGCTTTCAAATAGCCTTGCAAAATATGATCTCGCTCTTCTGCCTCACGCTTTAAGTAGCGTGTACGCCTATCAATAACTTCAAGCTGATGACTTACCCAATGACGAATAAACGCGTCTAAACTCAAAGTGCGCGGCACACCATCAACCAAAGCAAGCATGTTAGCGCCGAAAGTTTGCTGAAGCTGCGAATGCTTATACAAGTTGTTCAAAACAACTTTTGGAACAGCATCTCGCTTAAGAACAAGCACTAAACGCTGACCAGTACGGCCAGACGTTTCATCGCGCATATCTGCAATGCCTTGAATCTTTCCATCTCGCACAGCTTCCCTAATAGAAGCAGCTAAGCGATCAGGATTAACTTGGTATGGAAGCTCGGTGACAACCAAGCACATACGTCCCTTAATTTCCTCGGTATTAACTACTGCTCGCATTGTAATTAATCCGCGGCCTGTACGGTAAGCTTGCTCAATTCCCTTGTGACCTAAGATCGTTGCTCCAGTAGGGAAATCAGGTCCTTTAATTCTCTGAATTAAAGCTTCAAGAAGCTCAGAATTACTAGCATCTGGGTGGTCCAAAGCCCAATGTACGCCATCTGCAACCTCACGCATATTATGAGGCGGAATATTTGTTGCCATACCAACAGCAATACCAGCAGAACCATTAACTAAAAGATTCGGGAAACGAGCTGGCAAAACTGTTGGTTCTTGAGTTTTACCATCGTAGTTTGGCAAGAAATCAACAGTATCTTTGTCAATATCTCGAACCATTTCCATAGCAAGAGGCGCCATACGGCATTCCGTATAACGCATTGCTGCTGCAGGATCATCACCTGGGGAACCAAAGTTTCCTTGACCATCAACAAGCATGTATCTCATTGACCAAGATTGAGCCATACGAACCAAAGTGTCATAGATAGCAGAATCACCATGAGGGTGATACTTACCCATAACGTCGCCAACAACGCGAGAGCACTTGTTGTACCCTCTATCTGGCCTATAGCCGCCATCATACATAGCGTAAATAACACGACGATGCACTGGTTTTAAGCCATCTCGAACATCTGGTAAAGCGCGCTCAACAATAACAGAAAGTGCATAAGCAAGATATGATTCGCGCATTTCCTGCTGCAAATCCATGTGCTTTACGCGAGCACCTTTCATTAAGCCGTAATCAGTATTATCTGATTCTTGCGGACTTTGTGGTTCCATAGACCCATCAGGCAACTGATCTCTATATTCACCATCATTAGCGGCGTTTATTTCGTCTACCACTGCTATTCCTTCTTATTTATATTTTAAAGTTTATTTTGCTTTATTTTTACGTTGATTTATTAACTATTTTTAAGCATCAATAAATCTTGCATCATGAGCATTACGTTGAATAAAGAGCCTACGAGGTTCCACTTCGTCTCCCATAAGCATTGAGAATGTCTCATCAGCTCGAGCAGCATCTTCAATATGAATTTGCTTTAAGATTCTGTGTTCAGGGTCCATCGTTGTTTCCCACAGCTCCTGATAGCTCATCTCACCCAAGCCCTTGTATCGCTGAATACCTTCGCCTTTAGGAAGTTGTCTGCCTGCAGCTTTACCTTCTGCAAGAACTCGATCACGCTCAGCATCGGTATAAACAAAGTCATGTGCTCCCTTGCTCCACTTCAAACGGTAAAGAGGCGGCATAGCAACATAAACGTATCCTGCTGTAATCATTGGACGCATATAGCGGAAGAACAGTGTTAAATTCAATGTAGCAATATGAGCGCCGTCAACATCAGCATCAGCCATAATAATGACTTTGTGATATCGAACCTTACTTAAATCGAAGTCTTCACCATAACCGCCTCCAACAGCAGTTATTAAGGATTCAATAGTTTCCGACTTCATCATTCGATCAATTGAAGCGCGCTCAGTATTCAAAATCTTACCGCGCAAAGGCAAAATCGCTTGAGTAATAGGATCTCGTCCTTGAATTGCGGAGCCACCTGCGGAATCACCCTCAACTATAAACAGCTCGCATTCTTCTGGATTATTAGACTGGCAATCCTTCAATTTATCTGGCATTCCAGCAGTTTCAAAGATTGACTTTCTACGCGTATTTTCGCGAGCTTTCTTAGCTGCAATACGTGCACGAGAAGCTTCAATTGCTTTTTGAATAATGTTCTTTGCTTCACTTGGATGAGCGTCGAACCAATCTCCAAGCTTTTCAGTCATTACTCGCTGAACAAAGGTTTTAGCTTCAGAATTGCCAAGCTTGGTTTTAGTCTGACCTTCAAACTGTGGAGTTGTAAGCTTTACTGAAACAACTGCTGTTAATCCTTCTCGAACATCGTCACCAGAAAGATTAGTATCTTTTTCTTTTAAGATATTCTTTTCTCGAGCATAACGATTTACAAGAGATGTAAGTGCAGCTCGGAATCCTTCTTCGTGAGTACCACCTTCAGTAGTTGAAATAGTGTTAGCAAAAGTGTGAACTGCTTCCGAATATGCAACAGTCCATTGCATAGCAATTTCGGCAGAAATACCAATTTCAATATCTTCAGCCTCAAAATCAATAACATCTGGCTCTACAGGAACAGCTTTTCGAGATTTAACCAAGTAGTCAACGTAATCTTTAATTCCGTGATCATACTTGTAGCTAACGCTTTGATGCTTTTCTTCACTAGTTGATTCATTTTCTCCTGTGACTTCGTCCCCTGCTTCATCAGGCTTGCGCAAATCAGTTAAAGAAATCTTCAATCCTTTGTTTAAGAAAGCCATCTGCTGGAATCTAGATCGCAAAGTTTCAAAATCGTATGTAGTTGTTTCAAAAATAGCACCATCTGGCCAGAATGTTACGGATGTACCAGTAGATTCACCTTCTTCCATTGGCTTTCCTTTTTCCAATGGTGCTGTTGGATGCTGATCTACATACGTTTGAGTCCAATGGAACCCTTGACGACGAACTTCAATTTCTACGCGTGTAGAAAGTGCGTTAACAACGGATATACCAACGCCATGCAAACCACCAGAAACGGCGTATCCGCCGCCGCCAAACTTTCCACCAGCGTGAAGCTTAGTCATAACCGTTTCAACACCAGAAACGCCTTCTCCTGGTACTTCGTCAACTGGAATGCCTCTACCATCATCTACAACTTTTATTGCATTGTCTGGCAATATTGTCACTTCAATGTGAGAAGCATAACCAGCCAAAGCCTCATCAACCGAATTATCTACAATCTCGTATACAAGGTGGTGTAAGCCTCTTGGACCAGTTGAACCAATGTACATACCTGGTCTGATTCGGACTGCTTCTAATCCTTCGAGAACGCGAAGATCGCTAGCATCATAATGTTCAGGAGAAAGTGAATCATCAAGCTGAGCGTCATCGAGTTTATGTTCTTCAACAGAATTTTCCATTGAATTATCTTCAGTGTTTAACACTTTAGATCCCTTCCCGTATTACCTCATGCCAAGAGGCATTTACGAGGTCGATACACGCTAGAAAGCACAAAAAAGGGGTTTCTAGCGATTTAACTATATTACATAACATTCTACACATGCATAATGACCGCTCTTTATTAAGAGCCGTTATTAGTGATTCTTAATATTAAACCTACTATTTATTGATTTTTTGCCTGTTTTTTGCAAAGATGGACCAACTATTTTGACTTCTTTAATATTAATATTTTTTGAATATTCAAATATTTTTTTCTCAAGCATAGGCTTGCAATAGCTAAGTTGAGTATACCAAACGTTTGATTTTGTTCTAACTATTAAAATACCGTCTTTTATTTGATCTATATAACAATTTAAAGATGCACTTTTACCAACTATTTTCCACCAATCTTCTCGCATTCTTGCTATAGCAAGCGGCTCATTCCAATGTTTTTTATTAGCAAAATTACCTAGCAACGAATACAGATTTTGTGGATCCCTACCAGGTCTTCCAAAACTTTCCCAAGCTTTATAAGCATTTTGCTCGTTTATTGTTTTCTTTTCTCCCCTTTTTTCTATAGGAGAAAAAACAATCTCAGGAAGCTTTCTAGTGTCTAATTTTAATAATTTATTTACGGGAATTTTCATTATTTTCCCCTTAACTATTAGAATTATTCTCGATATTATTTTTTCGATTATTAATAATATCTTTTAGTAGATCTTTATGATTAGAGTCAAGATTATTATTAAAGAAATTTTCATCTTGATTATTATTTTTTTCTACTATTTTAGATATATCAATAAATGATTCTTCTGAAAGATTCTCATCTTTTGGTATATCACTTAAGGATGCAACTGTAATAAAAACTTGTTCTTGTTCTTTTGCAAACTCTAAAATTTGTTTTCTTCTAGATTCATCTAATTGTGAAAAAACATCATCCAAAATAACTATTGGTTTTTGATTATTTTTTTCTTCTAAAGTCTTAAATAAAGCCATTTTTAAAGCTAATGCTAGAGTCCATGATTCACCATTAGAAGCAAATTCTTTTGCAGGATGATTATTTATTAATATTGTAAAATCATCTCTATGAGGACCTATTAGGTTGTATCCTCTAGCAACTTCCCCAGCATAAATTCGTTGAAAATGCTCGCTTATAGCTTTTTGCGGAAAATAATCTTCTTTTGATTCAACTTCTAACTCTTCAAAAGACGGATTATATTGTATCGAAGCAAAATTAGAAGATCGGGAAAGTTTATCTACTATTTTAGGAAAAATTTCATTTAACAAATTTATTATTTTTTTTCGATTTTTTGTAAGAATTATTCCTGATTCAATGAATTTACCCGTCCATATTTCCAAATCAGATATAGGATTATATCCATTTGTTGAACTAGCTAAATTATTATTAGATAGACTTTTAAGAAGATATGCACGTTGTTTTGCAATATGATTATATTCTTGTAAAACTTGTAAATAATTTGGTATTAATAGTGCTCCAGCTTGATCTATAAAAGTCCTACGAATATTAGGATCTGAAAAAATCAAATTTTGATCTCTTGGAGTGAAAGAAATGGATTTAACTAATCCAATTATGTCCTTCATATACAATGATTTTCCACTATTAATTCTTGCTCTGTTAGCTCCTTTTGAATTAATCGTAAGCTCATATGTAGTTTCATCTAAATTATTATTATCAAAATTTTTAGTATTAAGTCGTATGGTAGCACAACTGTTATTGCACTCTATCAGTGGCATCAAAGATGATATTCTATGACTTGTTCCAGTAGATATAACTTCTATAGCTTCAACAATATTAGTTTTACCTAAACCATTTGAGCCAAATAGAACATTAATTTTTGGAGAAAAGTCTAATACACAACTACTCCAAGAACGAAAATGATCTAGTACGAGTCTTGAAACATACATTTATTTATCTTTAAGGATGCATTGGAACAACAAGATATCTGTAATTCATAGACTCATCGCCATCAGCTTCCTGCTGACCATTAAATTCAACAGGCTTAACTGCAGATGTGATTTTTGCATGAACAAATGGCTCGCTTATAGCGCTTAAACCTTCAATTAAATAATTAGGATTAAAAGCAACTATAATATCTTGACCGTCCATGTCTATATCTATAAGTTCTTTTGCTTGAGATTCTGAATCATTTCCAGCACTCAAAGTTAATTCATCCCCAGAGAAAGACATGTAAATAGGAGCATCTTTTTCTGCAACAAGTGCAACTCGCTTAATAGCATTAATAAGCATTGTTCGATTAATAATTGCATGAATAGGATATTCATCAACAAAAAGTCGATCTACAGAAGGAAATTCTCCATCAATTAGTTGAGAAGTACTTACTCTACCAGAATTTTCAAAACCAAGAATAGATGGTTCTTTATCGTTTAGGTTTACAATAACATTTTGATGTTCATCTATTGATCGAGAAATATCTCTAAGAATGCTTCCTTTGATTAGGGTAGAAGTATTTATGTCAGAATGTTCTGGTGTCCACTTAAAAGTTGATCTTGCAAGGCGATATCTGTCTGTGGCAGTGAAAGTAACAGAATCATCTTCAAAATGAGCATGAATTCCAGTCAAAACAGGTCTATCTTCTTCTCTTGAAACAGCCACAGAAGCTTGTACTACTGCCTGAACAAAAGTAGGAGCATCTACCTGACCAAGTTTTTCAGGAATTTGTGGTAAATCAGGATATTCTCCTTCAGGCATTAGTTGGAGTGTGAAAGTTGATTTTCCAGAAGAAATAGTAAGAGTAGTTTCATTAGAGGATAAATAGGTTTTTTCTGATGGTAAAGATTTAGTTATATCTGCCATCAATTTGCCTAATACGAGTACACTACCCTGCTCATCTATTCCAGCTTCAACATGATGTCTGCTAGAGAGCTGATAGTTAAAAGCAGAAAGTTGAAGAATCCCATCTTTTGCTTCTAGTTTTAGTCCTGCAAGAATAGGATTAGCTGGTCTAGAATCTATGACTCTAGTTGTCCAAGCTACTGCATCAGCAAAAGAAGCGGAATTAACTTCAACTTTCATTTTTCCTCATTTCTGTTTAAATCTGTGTTTTATTCTATATCATGCTGCCAATTAAAAATCATATTTTATGAAAGTTAGTTGAGTAAGTAATTAAGTATGAATATTAGATAAAAATAAAGTAGTAAAAGTAATAAAGGTTGTTAACATGTGGATAAAGTTAAAGAACTGCTGATTTAGAGCCTTTATCCACAATTTAAAAATGTTGATAACGCAAAGAGAAGTATGTGCATAAATGTTGAAGTTATCCACATAATTTTCTAGTTTTTAGCTTATTAACATTTTTGTCGTAGTTAAAAACATTTTATTCACTTTTTAAACGGCGTTTTCCACCGGTTATCCGCAGTCTTTGCCCACATTTGTTACTAACTATGTGGATAACTTTATTTACTTTAATAAACAAATTATGAATAAACTTGTGCAAAACTCTATTTTTTGGAAGGATTTTGTTTCAAACGAACAGTCAATTCCATAACATAGTTATAAATTTCTTGCTTTTCCTGCATTTCGCCACTAATTCTGGTATAAGCATGCATAACAGTGGTATGATCTCTACCACCAAAAACTTCTCCAATATCAACCAAGCTCATGCTAGTCATTTCTCTAGCTAAATACATTGCAATTTGACGAGCTAAAGCAACATTTTTAGTTCTTGATCTTCCAACCATCTCATCAAAAGTCATATGGAAATATTGAGCAACCTGACCGATGATATCTGTTGGTCTAACTTCAATATCGGATGCAAAAAAGTCCTGTAAAGCTTGCTCAGCTAAAGCCTTACTAACTGGTTGGTTACTAAGAGAAGCAACCGCCGTAACACGAGTTAAAGCGCCTTCAAGTTCGCGAATATTTTCAGTAAAACGTTCCGCAATAAGATCCAAAACATCACTAGGAACATTGGACCCATTCATAGAAGCCATCATTCGTAAAATAGCAATACGAGTTTCTAAATCAGGCGGTTTAATATCTACTGTTAAACCAGATTCAAATCTAGAAATAAGTCTAGATTCAAATCCTCTAAGATTTTTAGGAGCAACATCAGAAGCTATTACGATTCTTTTATTAGCCTGATATAAAGCGTTAAAAGTATGGAAAAATTGTTCAAGAGTTGCTTCTTTACCACCTAAAAATTGAATATCATCGATTAGTAGAACGTCAACTTCGCGGTATCTTCTATTAAAGTTAGCAATCTGACCTTGATTTTGACTTGTATTTTGTAAAGCCTCAATAAATTCATTAGTAAACTCTTCGCTTGTAATATATCGAACTTTAAGGGAAGAATCTTTAACAAGCGCATAATTTCCAATTGCGTTAAGCAAATGTGTTTTGCCAAGACCAGATCCACCGTAAATACACAAAGGATTAAAATCGCGTCCTGAGCCTTCTGCAACTGCCAATGCTACTGTGCGAGCAAAACGATTGGAATCGCCAGGAACAAACGTGTCAAAAGTGGCATAATTATTCAAATGAGTTGTTGGATCTCTATTAACCGATGCAGGTATATTTGTCTGCTTTTGATTAATAGATTGCACATTGAGATTTGTATTTTGCATGGTTTTCAAACCAGTTGCGTAATCAAAATCTTTCTGTACAGGAATTGAATCAGAAGAATCGTCCAAAAAAGATTCAACTTTTTTAGAATCAGAAGAATCATTAGAATCTGACGAATCAGAATTATTATTTGTAGTATTATCTAGCGATTGAGAAGTTTTTGAAGTATTACTTACATTTTGTAAAGTATTGTTATTCTCTTTTTCACTATTTTGGATAATTTTAAATGCTGGA